>JBBACQ010000022.1:1796-2620 GCA_041656935.1 Patescibacteria group bacterium | reverse complement strand
ATCGCCCTAAGACTATAAAAACAGTCTTTTAGTTCCACCCCATAGGCACCAATATTTTGAACGGGGGCAGCTCCAACTGTGCCATAAATTAGAAATAAATTTTCTAAACCATATAAACCTTTATCAACAGTAAAATTAACAAACTTGGTCCAAATTTCACCCGATTGAGCCTCTACTAAAACCTTATCATTTTTTTCACTTAATAATTTATAACCCTTTAACTCGTTTTTTATTACTAAACCAGAAAAGTTTTTACTAAGTAAAACATTAGACCCGCTACCTAAAACAAAAACTTTTTGTTTTTTAATTCGTGCCCAAATTAAAGCTTCTTTTATCTCTTCTTTATTTCTAACCACACAAAAAAACTTAGCTAAGGCTGCAATTTTTAAAGTATTATATTTTTCCAAATTAATGTTTTTTTGAATATTAATCATAAACTTATTTAATTAATATCTCCTAACTCTTGTAACTTTAAGAGCTTAGCATACAATCCACCTTTTAACTGAGATAATTCACGATGTGTGCCCATCTCTGCTACCTGGCCATTTTCTAAAACAATAATCTTATCGGCCTTTTTAATAGTGCTTAAACGATGAGCAATAATAATTATCGTCCTATTACGACTAATCTTATCCAAAGAGTCTTTAATTAAATTTTCACTTTGACTATCTAAATTAGAAGTTGCTTCATCAAATATTAAAATACTAGGATTAGCTAAAACTGCTCGCGCAATGCCAATCCGTTGTCTTTGCCCGCCTGACAATTTTATTCCTCTTTCCCCAACCAATGTATCGTATTTATTTTCTAATTGTAAAATAAACTCT
>JBBACQ010000022.1:0-1786 GCA_041656935.1 Patescibacteria group bacterium | reverse complement strand
CGGCGTTAGCAATGCGGGCAGCTGCTTCAATTTCTCGTCGACTAGCCTCTGGCCGAGCATACGCAATATTTTCCTTAACACTTAAATCAAAAATCTCTACTTCTTGAGGAACAATTGCTAAAAAGCGACGAAAACCACGCAAACTATAATTACGCAAATCATGTCCGTCTAATAAAATTTTTCCTGATTGGGGATCATAATGACGATAAATTAAACGAGCTAAAGTTGTTTTTCCTCCTCCTGATGGACCAACTAAGGCTGTGATGCACCCCGCATTAATTTTTAAATTAAGATTAAAAATAGCTGCTCGTGTATTATCGTTATAAAAAAAGGATACATTTTGAAATTCAATTTGACCATTTATGCTCTGCGGTTTAAGACCGCGGGGATTATCCATCACTTCACTTTTTGAATTAAAAAGAGCTAATAAACGATTAATCCCTTCGCGGCCTTCTTCCATACGATCATAAAAACGTGTTAAGCGATACAATGAAGCATAGGCTTTTTCACTAAGAGTAAAAGCAAAAATTAAAGAACCAACACTAATTATTCCCTGAAAAACAAAATAAACACCAAGCAATAAGACACTGCCTCGACCAATATCTACAATTAAATTACGCCCTAAACCAACTTTCATAATCCAACCCCACTGTTTATTCTCGTTATCACGAATATAACTTTTAATTTTTTCAAAGCCAGCTAATTCATTTTTTTCCTGCACAAAAGATTGGACAGCATTTATATTAATTATTGCTTGTCCCATTTTACCACTAGCAATTTCATAGTCTCGATATATTTCTCTGCGAATTGGTACCATTTTTTTATTAGACCAATACGTCACTAGCAAAAAAGCAGGAGAAAAAACCAAGAAAGATAAACCAATACGCCACTCCGCCCAAAATAAAGCAGGAACAGTAACAATTAACTGAATAATAGTTGGCATCATTTCCCAAGAAATACTTTCAATTAACTTAGAAATTTTATCAATTCCCCGTTCAATTTTTATAATCTTTCCGCCTGTATTTTCCTTCTCATGATAATGCAAACTAAGCGCCAATAATTTTTCTTGAGACTTCATGCTCAAAAAATATTCCACTTTAACCAATAAACGTAAAATACGTCGATCACTAAAATATTGAATAACTGAACGCGCTTGGTCAGTAGCGATGTATAAAACTATCAGCTTTATCAAAATCCTTAAATCGGTTAAATTAAAATTAGTTAAACCATCAATTAACCATTTTAAAATATAAGGTTTAACTAAATCTAAGACAGCAATAATAATTGCGATCGCAAAAACTCCCAAAAATAAAGAGCGAAAAGATTTTAATAAATTCCACAACTCTACCCAAAAACGCCCCCAAGAGATAATCTTTTCGTTAACTTCTTGAAAATTATGTATTTCTTTCTTTTTAGATTTTTTTGTCATAATTATTTTCCCTCATTATTTCTGCTTTTTTAATAAAAGCTCTCCTACTCTAAAAACGTCACCCGCTCCCATTAAAACAAGTAAATCATCTTTTTTTAGATGCTTTTTTAAATATTTAGCAACCCCAACAATTTTAGGAATATACTGCACATTTTGTGTAATTTGTTGCCTCTTATTATATTTTTTTATAGCCATAACTAGCTGAAAACTAGAAACACCTCCTTGTTTTTCCCGAGCTGAAGCATAAATATCTAAAACAATTAACTCATTAATGGCATCGAAACTAGAAATAAAATCCTTAAACAAAGCTTTTGTGCGTGTGTAAGTATGAGGATGAAAGACGGTAATAATATTTTT
>JBBACQ010000021.1:0-2626 GCA_041656935.1 Patescibacteria group bacterium | reverse complement strand
AGTTTCATCCTTAATCCTAAGCTGATCACGATTTAAAGCAGCTAGCTCAGCCACACGCAAACCACTAGAAAACAAGGTTTCAAGAAGGGCTCTATCTCTTAAACCAATAATAGTTTTAATATCAGGCGCACTTAATAGTCGTGAAAGCTGTTCTAAATTTAAAAACTTTATTTCTTTATCCGCCTTGTCTTTAGCTAGTTTTACTTTTGAAGGCGGCAGGGAAGCAATATCCTTTTCTACGAAAAATTCTAATAAAGACCTAAGAGCAATTAAATAATAATTTTGAGTAATTTTTTTTAAAGCCTTTTTACTCTTCGGGTCAATATGTCGAGAAAGATATACTTTATATTTCCAAATATGATCCGGGGTTAATTTATCAGGTGGCAGGGAAGATAAGTTATTGTCTTTTAACCAAACAAAAAACTTACGCAAAAAACGAGTATAGTTTTCTTGTGTTTTTGAAGATAAACCTTTTTCAATTTCACAATAATCTAAAAAGTCTATTAGGTAACCGGGGATTGTTTTATTTTTTTCCATGTTTATATTATATCATCTTTTTAAAGGCTTTAAAATTCAAACTAGTCTTAATCTTCAAAAAATGTCAGAAGAATTAAAAGAATTATCATCCGATATTTATTATAAATATTTAAACTACGTTAATAAAAATTAAAAAATAATAAAAGGGAATTAAAAAAACACTTTATTAGAGCGTTTTTCTTTATCCTAAATACTTCGCATAATGTATATTAATACACCTATAATAACAGATCTTAATCCGTTTAAACTCATTACATTCTAAACCCTTAACTAATAATAAGCCCCATTATGCCAACACTAGGCTGAAAAAATAAAATAATCTTTACAACAATTAAAAAAATTCCAATAACAACTGCACAAAAAACTAAAACAGCAAGAGAGAAAAAAAGTTTAAAAGCACTTTCCATATATTAATAAGTTAATTAATAAATATCTTATCACCATAGCGTAAGTCAATATACTTAGTGATATTAAAATTATCCTTTATTTTTTCATTTTTGACAAGAATTAAACTTTCCAATTGCTCTAAAGGATCGTTTTTAGTATTAAAATAGACTTCAGGCCCATCTTTAAATTTGAGCTTAATAGTATTAAACTCCATGTCAATAATATACTTCTCTACAGTTACCTCTTGACGAATGTTCAAATAATCAGCAAGAGCAAAAACAAAACCCAAATAATCTTCAGAAATATTTATCCCTTCCCTCTCTCCGATTAAATTTATCTCATTTTTATTTTCTAAAATTAAATACTTCTCTTTATCTTCCTCAGAAACAGGCATTTCGGGAATAATATAAGCATCTCGCGAAGCATAGAAATAATCACTTCCCTGTTGGAAAATAAAAGCATAGGGCCGTTCAGATACCTTTAAAATCAGGGTTCTGGGCATTTTTTTAATTATTACTAAATCAGAGAAATTATAGGTAGCTAAAATTTTATCCCGTAAAATATCTTTATTAAACAAAAAAAGATTACTTTGTTTAAATATTAAAGCCACTGGATTATCAGCTTGTTTAAAAGTTAATTCCTCTAATTCCGCTACATTAAATCTAGTTAAACCTTCAATCTTTAGCTCCTTTAATTCCCAAACCGAAGAGGCAAGAAAAAACCAAAGAATAGCCATTAAAACAACTAACCCTAAAAAACTTAAACAAAAAGTTAATTTTTTATTAGGCTCTTTTTTGGGTTTACGAAAAAAAGGATTACATAAGTTTTTACTCTGATAATCTTTCCTGATCTTATTATTTTTTTTCTTTTTTCTAAACATAAATTATTTCCACACAATTTCTCGATGAATACTGGCTTGTAACTTTACCAACACTTCATAGGAAATAGTATTCATTAAAGAAGCGATGGCCATTACAGAGTTAGGAGCACTTGGATCACTAGAGATTAAAAGAACTCTATCTCCAATTCTTACATTATTTTGGCCGACATCTAAACAAGTAAT
Source organism: Patescibacteria group bacterium (assembly GCA_041656935.1). Lineage (GTDB taxonomy): Bacteria > Patescibacteriota > Patescibacteriia > Patescibacteriales > UBA12465. The sequence continues at coordinate 639 of JBBACQ010000021.1, read as the reverse complement.
ATTCATACAAACCTTGCCCGCAATTTGTGCCCAAAAATCATGAATTAAAAATTCCCCCTGATTAGACAAGCGTCGATCCAACCCTTCAAAATAACCAAATGGAACAATAGCGATGTTAGTCTTTTCCCTGGCTCGGTAACTAGAGTTATAAGAAACTGGCTCATTAGCTTCCAAATTTTGCACAAATACCACAGAAGATGTAACTCTTAGAGCTGGTTGTAATTTTGAACTGAAATAAAAATTATTATCATCTTCTTCACTTAAAGGGTTATAGCCATAAAGAGCTAATCCGGGACGATAGGCAGTTAGAAGACTATTATTATTAGTTAAAGCTGAAGCGGAGTTTCCTAAATGAATCCAAGTAGGAAAATAACCAGCTTCTCTTAATAAAAGTAAACCGCGAAAAAATTTATCTTCTTGCGCTTGATTTAAAACTGTTTTTTCTTCGGCTGAAGAAAGATGAGAACAAAAACCAACTAAAGAAATTTTATCTAAATATTTTTGATTGAGTTCTAAAAACTTTTTTAAATCTTTTACCCCTTCACGGTTCATTCCAGAATTATAAAATAAATGAATCTTAGATCGTTTTCCATACTTTGCTAAATATCTCAAAGTTTTTTCACTATAAACAACAAATTC
>JBBACQ010000020.1:0-2691 GCA_041656935.1 Patescibacteria group bacterium | reverse complement strand
GTCCATAAGCTGATTCGCCATTAACAGAGAAAATTATTTCTTTATAACCGCCGATGCCGATTACAGATGAGTTGATTAAGCTTAATTTCCAACCTTGTCGTTCACAAAAACGGGCGTACATTCTAAATAGGTCGCCAGCGAATAAAGCCGCTTCATCACCACCGGCGCCAGCTCTAATTTCTACAATGGCATTTTTTTTGTCATTAGGGTTGGCAGGGTTAATTTCTTCTTCCAAGGCTTCTTGTAATTGTTTAGCTTTTTCATTTAAAAGGATTAGTTCTTCACTAGCTAAGGTTTGGAGCTCACCTTCACTTTCAGTTTTAATAATTTCATTATTTTGCTTAATGTTATCATTAATTTTTTCCAGTTCAATAATTAAATCAATGGTTTTTTTTAAGCTTGCGTGTTCTTTGGAAACTTTAACCATAGAACTAGGGTCTTTAAGTAGAGCAGGTGTTATTAATTTTTCTTCTAAACCTTTAAATTTATCTTTAATTTCTTCGTACATATAAACAGATTATAGTTGGATTAAATTAATTTAATAATTAGATTAACAAAAAAGCAATCAGGTTTTAATATTATAGCATTAAAATACTATAAAATTATAGTTGATTGCCTTTTAGGTTCCTATTTTTTGTTAAGTTTGACTTGAGCAATTTTCTTAATGTCTTTAGTTTTAACAACTACTTCTTTTTTTGCTCTTTCTTTAGCGCGAGCTGCTCGTTTTACTTTTTTGCCTTTTTTATCACGATTACTGTCTTTAGCTTTAACTTTCGCTTCAAATTTCTCAACACGACGAGCAGTATCAACTAATTTTTGTTTACCTGTGTAAAAAGGATGACAAGCAGAACAAAGTTCAACTTTAATCTCCGGTTCAGTTGAGCCGGTTGTAAAGGTGTTTCCACAAACGCAAATAACCTTGCAATTTGGATAATATTTAGGATGCACTTCTTTTTTCATAAAAATATAAAAATTTTATTAAAAATAATAAAATTTTAGCTACTTAATATCTTTAAATTATGTTAATATAATGCTATCATAACTCTTAAATTTTAGCAAGAGTATAAAGATTAATAACTTAACAGCTTTAAGATAACTTGCTATAATAAATGGGATAAAGGTTTAAAAAAACTATGAATAAAATAACTAATATTGCTAAAAACACCTCTTATCTAACCCTAGCCTTAATTTTACAAAAAATAATTTCTTTTACCTATTTTACTCTTCTAGCTCGATATATAGGGGCGGCTAACTTAGGAAAGTATTATTTTGCCATTTCTTTTACTACTATTTTTGCTATTTTTATTGATTTGGGTTTTGCTAATGTGCTAATAAGGGAAGTGGCAAAAAAAGCGGCTAATGCTGAAAAATGGTTGGCTAATATTTTAGCCTTAAAAATTCCCTTAGCTTTGGGCGCTATATTTACCGTTTTTGTCTTAATTAATGTTCTTGGTTATGAGGAGTTAACCAAAGATTTAGTCTATATCTCTGCAATTTGCATGGTGCTTGATTCTTTCACTAATACTTTTTTTGCGGTTATAAGAGGCTTTCATAATTTAAAATATGAGAGTTTATCTTCTATTATTTTTCAGTTAATAGTTTTGTTTATTGGTTACGGCGCTTTACTGCTAGGTGGTAGCTTAATTTGGGCCATGGTCGCCCTAGCTTTAGCAAGCAGTTTTAATTTCCTTTATTCTTTGTTAATGCTGCGCTTTAAGATTAAGGTAGTAATTAAATTAGCCTGGGATAAATACTTTATTAAAGGAATCCTTCTAATTAGTTGGCCTTTTGCAGCCTATGCTATTTTACAGAGACTATATACTTATTTAGATTCTGTTTTATTATCTGTTTTAGTCGGTGATGTACAAGTTGGCTTGTATCAAGTGGCTTTTAAAATTATCTTTGCTTTACAATTTTTACCCATGGCTTTTGTCGCTTCACTTTATCCAGCCATGAGTGCTTATTGGCAAACTAATCGAGAGCAATTAGCTATTTCTTTTACTCGAGCCCTTAATTATTTAATTATTATTTCGCTTCCTATTATTGTTGGTGTTTTTATTTTAGCTAATAAAATAGTTTTATTGTTTAAAGAAGGTTATGAGGGAGCGCTTTGGCCACTAAGAATTTCCATTTTAGCGCTTTTCTTTATTTTCCTTAATTTTCCAATTGGCTCTTTGCTTAATGCTTGTGATCGCCAAAAAAGAAACACGCTTAATATGGGAATAGTGATGGCGATAAGTTTGATTTTAAATATAATTCTTATTCCACGTTGGCAAGCAATTGGCGCCAGTATCACTGTTTTAATAAGTAATGCTTTAATGACTGGGTTAGGAATTATTTGGGTGAGAAAAATTATTCCATACCGTTTTGGACAAAATTTTCTTATTTTTATAAAAGTTTTAGCCGCTTCAATGATAATGGGTTTATTAGTTCTTTGGGGAAGAAATTATATAAATATTTTTGTAATTACAGCCCTAGGAGCATTAGTTTATTTTCTTTGTTTATTTTTATTACAAGCCTTTAAAATAGCTGATTTTAAAAGTATTAGGCAGTCATTTAAACTATAATTTATGAAAACACTATTATTTACCTTAGAATACCCGCCTTTTAATGGTGGGGTAGCTAACTATTACGGTAATTTAGCTAAATATTGGCCAATTGAAGAAAAATTATTGATATTAAATAATAATA
>JBBACQ010000019.1:0-2821 GCA_041656935.1 Patescibacteria group bacterium | reverse complement strand
AGCCCTTCGCTCCATGGGCCGTCATAATTTTCACTGTTTCATGATCAGCAAAATCTAGTTTTAAAGAACCAGTCTCACCCGCTTCTAATTCTAAATTAATTGCTTGAAGAAAATCTACCAATCGTAAATCAGCACTCGTTTCCTCTAAACGCTTAATCTTTTGATAAAATTGATTCAAATAAGAGTAAAACTCTAAATCTTTGTCCGGATCTAAACCGGCCAACAAACCTGAATCATAAGCAAAACTTAAAAATATTCTTGTTGGCTTCTCTTTGCTCACCAAAGCCGAGTGTTTTTCAATTAAAGCCAATAATTTAGTTACGTTTTTATATGTTTCTGAGCTTAAACCCCCAATCTTATCAATATTCTTTAAGGCTTCATACAGTGACCAAACTTTACGAGCCGCCATTTTATTAATAGTAATTAAATCTAAATGAGAAACTTTAAAAATTTCCATATTTAAAACCCTGAAAAGAGCAGTTGATTCATGATAATTATCCAATAAACGTAAGTAAGCTAAAATGTCTAAAATTAAAGGTTTATAATATAAACCACGCCATGACATGAACTGATTAGGAATATTATAACGATTTAACTCTTTAACATAGGCATCGGCTGTATCATTAGCTCTAACTAAAATGGCAAAATCTGACCATAAAATATTATCACCTTGCGCCTGCTTGCTTTCATAAATCTCCAAAATTTTCTGTGCCACAAAAGATAATTCATCCGCCGCTGTTTGAAAATTATAAAAACTAAGCGCCTTATCTTTTTTAGCAAGTTTAAGAAAAGATCCTTTCGCTACTAATCTTTTATTAATTTTCAATTTTGCTTCTAAACGATTAGGATTATTATTTTGAATAAACCGATAAGCATGATCTAAAATTTCTTGTCGTGAACGATAATTTTCTGTTAAAACTATCTCTAGCGCTCCTTTAAAATCATCTTTAAATTGCATGATATTAGAAATAGAAGCCCCTCTAAACTTATAGATCGCTTGATCATCGTCACCTACTACCACTAAATTATTTTTAGGGAAAGCTAATAATTTGATTAACTCATATTGTGCCCAATTAGTATCCTGGAATTCATCAACCATGATATAGCGAAATTTATGACGATAATACTTCAAAATGTTAGAGCGTTTTTGAAAAAGCTGTAAAGTATAAATAATCAAATCGCCAAAATCAAGATAATTATTATCTAGTAATAATTGATTATAGGTTTGATAAGCTAAAGCTAATTCCCGTATTCGCTCTCTTTCTATTTGTTCTTCACTTGTTTCTTTAATTTTTTGACTTGTTGGCTCTAAACTATTAGCATATTTTAAATATTCAGAAGGTGAAATATTTTCATCTTTAAGGCGAGAAAAATGACGTAAAAGTTCAGAAATAAACTTAGCTGGATTGCCTAAAGGACGATAATAATCTAAATTAAATTTTTCTAAATTCTTTTTTACCAAAACCCATTGTTCTGTTTCGGTAAGTAATTTAAAATTAGCACTTAAGCCAATATCTAAAGCATGCTCACGCAACAATCTTTCACCAAAACTATGAAAAGTATTAATCCATAAATCAACATAACCATAAGGTAAGGTTTTATCCGCTCTATCCTCCATTTCTCCAGCAGCTTTTTCCGTAAAGGTTAACAAAAGAATTTCTTCAGCCCCTACTTTCTTGTTAACAATTAAATGCGCTAAACGATTAATTAAAACCGTTGTTTTCCCCGTGCCTGCCCCAGCTACAATTAACAAAGGCCCCTGATCGTGAGTAAGCGCCTTTAGCTGTTCCTTATTTAAATCTTTTACTAAATTACTAGACATAAAAATTTTAGAACTTAAGAATTTTTTTTATCGTTTGTTTATCAGTTAAACCAATAATTGCTAAATTTAATCCTTTGTTAATAAATATCTTTTTAGCAAGTGCCCGGATATCCGTAGCTTTAATCTTTTTTATCTTTTTTATTGTGTCCGCTGGAGTTAAAAATTTATGGCGCCAAATAGCCTGTTGAGCATACCAAAGAGCTAAATTATCACTCGCCTCCATTTGTAAGACCATTCGACCCTGTAAAATATCTTTTGCCCTTTTTAACTCTTGTGGAGAAACCAATTCTTTAGTAAGTTTTTTATACTCCGCTAAAATAATTTTTATTGCTAAAGTAATTTTATCTTTCGGAACTCCAGCTTGAGTAGCTAAATAACCAGAATTTTTATAAAATTCTACGCCAGTTCTAACAAAATAAGCCAACCCCTGACGTTCACGTAAATTAATAAACAATCGAGAACTCATTGATCCGCCTAAAATAACTGATAATAACTTCAACTTAAATTCGTCAGGATGATTAATCGAGAATGTTCTCACTCCTAAAGATAAAGTTAATTGATCAGTTTTTTTTGGAATAATTTTTAATTGTGGTTGTTTTTGTTTTTCTAATAAAGGTTTTTGCTCTTGAAATTTATGAGATTTAAAACCTGAAAAAAGATTATGAATCATTTTCTTGTCACTAGGTTTAATTGCTCCAGCTACAACTAAGTAAACACTACGAGTACCATATTGAGCTTGAAAATATTTTATAAAATCTTTTCTCTTAAACTTTAAGATATTTTTTTTAGTGCCAATTGTGTCCCAGCCAGCTGGCGTATCTCCATAAAGACATTCTTCAAAAACATCTTCAATGTATAAACGTGGATTATCGCGATACATATTTAACTCTTCAATAATAACTCCTTTTTCCCGTTCAATTTCTTCTTCTTCAAATTTAGAGTTAAACATCATGTCACTTAAAATATCCAAAGCTTTACCTAATTTATTATTAACTACTT
>JBBACQ010000018.1:0-2835 GCA_041656935.1 Patescibacteria group bacterium | reverse complement strand
TTTTCATTATATTTACAGTTTAAATTGTTCAAGAACGTTTACAATAAAATTGTATTATTGTAGCTAAATTATATCATATTTATATTGTTTTGTCAATTTATTTTTCTTTTTTTTCAAATACTAAGCAAACTTGCCCAGAAAGTGATTTTATTTTAAAGATATTTACTAAATAATCATATAATCTGGCAAGTATTGATAAAACTGGGAAGCGATAAAGATAACCATATAAAAAAGAACGATAATAAGATTTTTTTAAAGAAAAGCTGTTTTTATAAAAAATATTTATTAGTTCTTTTATACTTTTATAAGAATAAAAAGTGGTAAAAGCTTCGTGAGTTTCATCGATTTTTTCTCCGCGGATAGTTTGATGGAAAGCAAGTGGTGTCTTTTGAGCGATTTTAAACTCTAAAGCTTGTGGATTGGGAATAGATAAAACAAAGATGCTATTTGGTTTTAAAATTCTGGCTACTTCTTTTATAGCTAAAGATAAGTGTTCTAAGTGTTCAAAAACATAATTAGCGAAAGCTAAATCATAGGAATTGTTTATAAGCTCTGGGCAGTTTTCAATTGAGCATTTATAGCTTTTTCTAAAATAAGGAGCGTCTATTTCAGATTCTCGTATATCTAAGCGATCAAGTTTGAAATTTATTCCTTTTGTAATAAGAGCTTCTTCAATAACTTGGCTTTTCCCTGCTCCAATGTTTATGATTATTATCCCTGTTTTTTTCTTCAATTCTTGACTCACAGCTTTTATCAATTCTTTTTCGGCTGGCGTTTGTCTGCCTCCGCTTTTTATTAAGTTTTTAAAAATTTTTTTCATCTTTTTTATTTTCCCCTATTTTTAAATGAGCCTCTTCCCTGGCTTTAAGTAAAGTTGGTTTGATGTTTTCAGCTAGTAGTTTTAAATCAGTTTTTGTTTTATTAGGAAAAATCAATTTGTCACCAGCTAATTTAGAGATACCGATAAAAGGTGTTTTTATAGTATTCTCTTGAAAAAATTTATTTAAAAAACTTATCTGTGGGGTTCCACCATCAATTATTATTATATCAGGAAGTGGCCAATTATTATGTTTAAACCGCCGTTTTAAAACTTCTTTTAAAGCCTCTTCATCATTTCCTGGAATGGCTTCTTTTATTTTAAATAAACGATATTTGCTATTTACAGCTAAACCGTTTTCAAAAACAACCATAGAGCCATAACTTTCTTGTCCACCATGATGAGATATGTCGTAAGCTTCAAGGCGGTTAATATTTTTTTCTTGAAGATTTTTTTCTTGATCTAAAAGTGAAACATCTTGAAGGTGCTGAAGGGCCTTTATCTTTTCGGGGTTTTCTTTTTTTAACTTATTAATCAAGCGGTTCTTGAAGCCGCCTAAAAGCAGTTTAATGTTATTAATATTTTTTTGATAATCTTGAGCATTGATTTTATCTATACAACCTCCTGGGCACAGGCCAATTTGGTAATCAAAACAAGCCCGCCCCTGATGAGGGCGACAGTTGCCATAGGGGAAGATTTGGCGGATTAGCCTAAGGGCGTTTTGGAGAAGATGGAAAGATTGATAGGGACCAAATATTTTTGCCCGTGAAGGCGGAAATTTTTGCAAATCAGTTCCCCGAACAATTAGTGGTTTGGCAAAATCTATTTTAGGGATAACTAGATAGAGAAAAGAACGATTATCACGATCAACAATATTATATTTAGGCCAGAATTTTTTTATTTTTGTCGCCTCTAAAATAATAGCTTCTAGTAGAGATTCTGTTACTTGGTATTTAATATTATTAGCCCGATTAACCATTTCTAATATTCGGGGGCTAATGTTTTTTTGAAAATATTGACTTAAGCGATTTTTTAAATTACTCGCTCGGCCAACATAGAGAACTTCCCCGTTTTTATTTAACCAAAAATAGATACCGGGTTTCAGTGGCGCTTTTTTAGCAATTTTTTTCAGTTTTTCTAGATTCTTTAACAGCATCTTGACAAAAAAATAGTTTTAGTATAAGATAAAGGAAACTTAAGAGTTAGGAAGAGGAGTTTTGGGGATGAATGCTATTGATGTGAGTCAATGCGTTTATCATCTTGATGTGAATTAAGGCCCAAAAAAACATTTTCCTCTGAAAAAATCCAAAAGCTTATTAAATGGCCCCTTTCTAGCTCTTAAGTTACTTCGTTCTTTTTAAATCATTATAACCTTATTTTCATTTATTCAAAATTCTTTAATTGTCTAAACGACGGTTTAGAAATTATCTAAGTATTTTACTTAAATGTTATAAGGGCTCGGGGCTAGAAGTGTAAAAACTTTTAGCCCTTTTTATTTTCTTTAATTTTTTATTTTTTTAACAAATCTATCTTGTAAATATTCACGGAGATATTCGCCGGTAAAACTTTTCTCACTTCTGGCAATATCTTCTGGCACGCCAGTGGCAACCAAGCGTCCGCCCGCCTCGCCACCATCTGGGCCAAGGTCAATAATATAGTCCATGGATTTAAGCATGTGCATATTATGTTCAATAACTAAAACGGAATTCCCTTTTTCCACTAATTTATTTAAGACGGTGAGCAGCATATTGATGTCGTGGTAATGAAGTCCGGTAGTTGGCTCATCTAATAAATATAAAGTTCTCTTGCCAAGAGTGTGTGTTAGTTCTTTGGCAATTTTAATACGCTGCGCTTCACCACCTGATAGAGTTGTGGCGCTTTGACCGATTTTAATATACCCTAAGCCAACCGATTGCAATACCTTGAGCTTGTCGGTGATAAAATAGTTACCCTCAAAATGCTTTACTGCCTCATCAATAGTTAAGTCTAAAATCTCCGCAATATTCTTCCCTTTGTAT
>JBBACQ010000017.1:0-3078 GCA_041656935.1 Patescibacteria group bacterium | reverse complement strand
TATTAGAATTAAAAAGAGCTATTAAAAAATGGAACCAAAATTATAATAATTTAGAACATTGCTCCTTAGACGGCCTCAGTCCAAATGAGGTTTTAGCTAAAGTGCAAAATGTATGTGCCTAAAACAGCCAACAAAACAAAAATGGCTGATTGTTACAGCCAATTAAAAAGGACAAGATAGTTATCTTGCCCGGGTTTTTACCAAGTTTTGATCGTTATTATTTAATAAGATTAACTTGGATTTTTTGCTTTTTTTCTTTTTCCTAAAGTCGTATATAAAGGCAAAAGTTGAGACCAGAAATATAATTGCAAAACAAATTACTATTACCTTAAAGGCTACACAAGCCTCAGGGCGGACGCCTCCTAAAAAATACGAAACTAATAGCAAAATTAATGCGAATAAAGAAAGAACGGCAACTTTTATCATCTTAATCTCCTTTTATGTAATTAATAATTTGGTTATTATAATATAATAAATATTTTTTGTCAATATATGGAAGTTCCATTTTATTTTTAGAAATTAATATCACTACTACTGAGTTAAATAAAATTAATATAATCAATATATAATAGAAGTATATAATAAGTATAATCTATTTGAAACCAATAATTAATTTTAATTATTGGTCTTAAAAATAAAAAACCCTGAAACAATTTTAGTCTCAGGGTTATTTGGTCAATCATTTAAGACCCTATAGCTTATAGGCGATTTTAGTGTTGAATCCCTTAAAAAAGCCCAGGAATTCTTCAAAGCCCTTAAAACCTTCTAGGCCTCTAACAACCGACAAAAGATCTTCTACCGACTTTTGCAAAGCTTCTAACTCGCTATCTATATAACTCTGAGAGTATATATTGTTGATGAGCTTTAAAACTTCGCTTAAGTTACTTTCCCAAACTATTTGTTTTTTTATTTGAGAAATGGTAAAAAAGCTGTTCCAGTCAATGCTAGACAAAAAATTTTCTACTGAAACATCGGAAAGAGACAAATAATTTGAATTTTTAGAGAGAAACATAATCTCTTCCTTGCAAATTTTATTTCCATTGATAAGAGCCTCTAGAAGAGAGGCATTCTTTTCCTCGATTTTTCTCCTCATTTTGGCCAACTCTAAGTTTCTTTCCTCTTCAGCTTTTTGCTGAAGAACGGCTTCTTCCTGTTTTCTTTTTTCAATTCGATATTTCCTTATCTTTCTAATAAAGACAAAAGAAAACAACGCTATTAAAACCAGCAAAGCAAGGATCTCCCCGACAATAAAGCTAAAAATCGCTGGGGAAGATAAAAGTTTTATGAACCAACCAATGATTGTGCATATAGCACTAATCCCTCTCCACATAAAATTGGAAATTTCATTCCAAAATTGTATTATAGTGCTAATTATTGAATATCCAACTACCAGGCCAAACAAAAAGGATGAAACTGTCTGCACTTCTTTTTTAATTTTGTCACTAATTTCAGAAAGCCCCCCGAAGACACTGAAGACGACCAACAAAAAAGGGACCAACCAAATAAATTGGGTTTGGAAAAAAGAAAAAAGAAAGAAAATAAAAACGAAGATTAAAGTCAGTGATAGTAATAATCTAACCTTACCGCTAAAATAATACACCCCTTTTTTTAAGAGAAAAAATAGGAAGATTAAAACAGTTATTCCGATAGAAATAACCGAACCTAAAAGGTTTAGTTGAAAGGTTGGTCTAAAGTTTATAAAAACCCAAACCAAAACTGATACTATTAAACTAAACATGGTTAGATTAACGATCAGATTATTCCACTCCCTTTTACTACTCGGAACACCATCTGAGCAGAAATAATCCCACTCCGAATATTCTATTTTTACTCTGACAAAGCTCAAAATAAGAATAGAAATAATTAAAGTGGCCAGACCGACTGAAAAAACTTGATGAAAAGCGAAATAAATTAGAACAGAAAAAATAGCTGGAATGATTAAGACATTCACAACCTTAAAACAGAAATTCGGAAAATTTTTCATGATTAAATATTTAAAATTTTTAATGAACTGGGATGCTTTTCAGGGCTTGGAGGGCCCCTTGCTATTTACATAGCTTTTATCGTGCCACCCATTATACACGAATACTATATTATATCACATAATTTATATTTTGTCAATGGTTTTTATTAAGCTATACTATTTTAAATATAAAACGAAAACAAAGCTAAAAAGCTCTGTTTTGAACTATCTTATGCTGATAAACTATCTATTATTTAGTAGGTGTTCGATAATGTTTGCTTTGGGGATAAGAATCATGCGCGGAAAAAGAGAGCATGATTAGAATAATTTTATTTAATACAAGAGTTAATAATACCCAAAACATTCGGCAATAAATCAACATCTCTTAAATCATCAATAAAAACCCATTCTGGAGATGTTTCATCACTATTAATTAAGCTACCTGAAAATTTATTAGTATAAAAAACTTTTAAAGAAAACTCCTTTATTTCCTCTTTTCTTTCTATTTTAGCAGTCCATTCCTTCGGTAACAAAACTAAATTATCCAGATCAACGTCTAATCCAGTTTCTTCCTTTAACTCTCTTTTAGCAGTTTCTTTTTCACTTTCACCTAAAATTATTCTTCCGGCCGGCAAGCCATATTTATCGTTTAGATGTTCGGCTGATTTTCCATGTTTAACCAAAAGAACCTTGTCGTTCTTTATTATTAAAACACCTATTGTTTTTATTACATTTATTTTTTCTTGCATTTAATTGTTTTAATTTATTTCTAACTTTATTATATCAAATAGTCCCAAAGTGATAAACCCCTTACAAAAAATAATCTTTATTTAAAGACTATTTTGCCAGTGCGGAGAGGGTGGGATATTCGGCCACGCGTCGCTAAGTCTCGCTCCTCGCTATGCTCGTCGCTCACTAAGCGCTCTGGCCTGGCCTCGGCGGTGCGTCGTTTCACTCCGCACATCGCCTCCGGCTTTCGAATCCCTCCTTCTGGCTTCAAACAAAAGAAAACCTGACGCAGGTCAGGTTTTCTTTTGTGCGGTGTTTTTTGATTGATGTTCGAACTTTTTTTGACGAAAATTCTGAAAACTAATTTGGACTCGGCGGGGCAAACT
>JBBACQ010000016.1:0-3662 GCA_041656935.1 Patescibacteria group bacterium | reverse complement strand
TTAATCCAACGATATTTTTCTTCTTGTGTGTTTTTTGGCATAGTTTTCATATGCCCCCAGTTTAGCATAAAAGTGCAATATGTATATGCACATTACCTTACATCATTGACTTAATTATATTATTGTGCTATAACTTTTTATTAGTTCATTTAAAAAATATTTTTATTTTTAAATCAATAAAACATTCGGTTAATTATCGAACTTATCTCTATAACGAAAGGTAGTTTCGATAATTAATCGAATTGTTTAAAACCATTAAAAGTAATAATAATGAAAAATCTTATTGAAAAAATGATTTCCGAAAATCAATTGGAAAAAGCTTTAGAACTAATTAAAATTCTGGACGAAGATCCTAAAGAATATTTAGGACAAATAAGCCCTCGTTGTATTAAAAATGGAGAGGGTTTTATTCTTTTAAAATGCCTGGAAGATTTAGAAGAAAAGCCCGAAGAAGAAGAAATTGTTTTTTTCAAAGCTTTCTCTGAAAATCTTGTGAAAAATGGCAATTACGAAGATTGTTTAAGGATTGAAAATTTGATTGGAGAAAACTTTCTTCAATTAAAAGACCTTTCCTTAATGGTTGAAATTAATTTCGAAAGAAAAGAAATTCAACCATTATTTGGGATTGCTCAGAGATTGCCAGAAGATGAAAAAACAAAGCTAGTTAAAAGAGTTATTAACGATTTTTCTGGTAGCCGGTTCGCTCTTAGTTTCGTAAGGTTGATTAATAGCAACTCTGACCTAAAGGCGGAATTAGAGGCCAAACTATCTTTAGCTGTTTTGGAGGGGAATCTTGATCAAGCTCAAAATATGGCCATACTTCTTAAAAGGAGTTTAACAAGGGTTGAACTGGAGCAAATTTTGGAAGTGGCCATAGAAAAGTACTCCTTGAAAGTTATTAATAAAATCTTAAAATCTCTAGACAGAAAAATTACTTTGAAAGAGCTTCAAAAGAGATTTTCTTATCTTATTAAAAACGAGTTAAGTGATAATGCTCTAGAGCTAATCTTTTTGTTTCCAGACAGCAAGAAGGGGGAAATCACTGAAAATTTTATCAAAAAATTTCCAACCCATAAATCACTTCCATTGTTAATAGATTTTCTTCCCGATGAAAGAAAATATATAATTTTTTCTTTTATTAACAAAAAACTGGGTTACGCATCAAAATTAGCTGAAAAATTTTCTTCTGAAAAATCTCCCAATCTCAAGAAATGGGAGACCTTTCGTAAAATAAATTCGATGCCGGAAAATTAAGAAAAACAACATCTAATCCCTTAGTAATAGGGGATTTTTTATTTTTTAAACTAGTCCTTGTTTTATTTAGACATAAAGCTATGGTTTTTTTAGAAAAGATGATATAATCATATAAAATACATTTTAATTAGATAATTTTTATGTCCTATGTTTTATAAGACTTTTGTAAGCAAAAAAACCTGGTTTTTTTGTTTGTTAGTATTATTATCATTTTCCTTTGTTTTTATCTCTCAAGTTAGGGCTGAAAATGGTTTGTTTTCCAGACTTGCTGGTAGAATATTGTTACAAGTTGAAGATAAGGGGCAGGCCTATTATTTAGACCCGCAAATTAATAAAGGGATTTTTTTGAATCGACCTAGCAATGCTTTTGCTATTATGCGGGAGCGGGGAATTGGTATAACTAATTTAGATTTAGCCAAAATACCAATTAGTTTAGATTTCCCTTGGACTGATTTAGATACCGATGGTGATGGATTACCTGATAACTTAGAGGTTGCTATTGGTACCGATTCTTTCAATGTTGATACTGATGGAGATAGTTATAATGATAAAACAGAATTAGATAATAGTTTCAACCCTTTAGGCAGTGGTCGTTTGGACCTTGACCTTGATTTTAGCAAGAAACATTCTGGAAAAATATTTTTACAAGTTGAAAGAAATGGAGAAGCTTGGTACATAAACCCCTTAGATAATAAAAGATATTTTTTAGGTAGCCCCCTTAATGCCTTTAATATTATGCGTCAATTAGGGCTAGGCATATCTAATGAAGATTTGGCCAAAATTGAGATTTATAATTTAGAAAATCAAGATGCGAATGAAAATGAAAATTATTCGAATATTTCCACTCTGGATCCAGAGGTGTTAACAATTGATCCAGGTTTAATGATCGATTTTTCTGTAATTAAAACTATTTTTGCCGAAATAAATAATCCGGCCAATAAAAAAATAATAGAGAGAGGTATTCTTTGGGACTATACAATTTTCCCTATTTTAGATTTTTATCCTAACATAAATAATAATAGGGAAAAAATAATATCAAGTGATACTTCAGATAGATTTAGTGTTAATATTATTGGCTTAATCCCAGGAACTTATCCCTTTGTTAGATCTTATGTAATAACAGAGGATAATAAAATTATTTATGGCAATGTCCAAGAAATTAAGGGGGCCTCAAGTCTAGGTTTGCCAAAAGCTCCAATGTCATCAGCCATTTCTAGATTTACTTTAAATTATTCAGCTGGATTAAATGGTAGTATTACCGGAGAAACTTCGCAAATAGTAAATAGCGGGGCTAGTGGCTCTTCAGTTTCAGCTGTTCCTAGTACTGGTTATCATTTTGTGAGTTGGTCTGATGCTTCAACTAGTAATCCTCGAACCGATTCAGATGTTTCCGGTGATATAACCGTGACGGCTAGTTTTTCTATTAATGTTTATACTCTAAGTTATTCAGCCGGTTCCAATGGTTCAGTCACTGGCACAACCACTCAAACCGTTAACTATGGTCTCGATGGAACAGCTGTTACGGCGGTTCCTAGCTCTGATTATTATTTTCTTGAATGGAGTGATAATTCGACTGACAATCCAAGAACCGATACGAGCATATCAGCTGATATTACAGTTTCGGCTATATTTGAACCAATTTGCGATTCTAGTACAGTAAGTGACGCCGATGATAATGTTTATAGTGCGGTCGTTATAGGGAATCAATGTTGGATGGGAGAAAACTTAAAAACAACTAAATTTAGCGATGATTCTAGTATCCCTAATATAACTACAAGCTGGCAAGACACCGTTACCCCTACTTATGGTTGGTATAATAATGATTATGCTACTTATGGTTCTATTTATGGGGCATTATATAATTGGTATGCTATAGATTCTAGTAGTAATGGTAGTAAGAACGTTTGTCCTAGTGGTTGGGTAATTCCATCTACTACTGATTGGAGTGAATTATTCACTTTTGCTGGAGGAACTACTGTGGCTGGTGGAAAACTAAAGGCTACCAGTACTACTTATTGGGATAGCCCTAATACCGGAGCTACTGACGAATTTGGCTTCACTGCTTTACCGGGGGGTGTAAAATGGTACACAACCCAAGCTTGGTATAGTATTGAACAAGTTGGTCAGTATTGGGCAAGCAATCAATATAGTAGCTCAGAGGCTTATCAGTTTGCCTTTAGATATGATAGCGCTAGAATTAATTATGATGTTACTGCCTATATAAATAAAAAAGCTGGTTTGGCGGTTAGATGTATTAGAGATTTGCCTTAAAATAATTTCTTGTTTTAGGCACATACATTTTGCACTTTAGCTAAAACCTCATTTGGACTGAGGCCGTCTAAGGAGCAATGTTCTAAATTATTATAATTTTGGTTCCATTTTTTAATAGCTCTTTTTAATTCTAATAC
>JBBACQ010000015.1:0-4460 GCA_041656935.1 Patescibacteria group bacterium | reverse complement strand
GGTTAAAAAAATTATAATTATACATCTGAAACCTGACCGCCATAACTTATTTTTTATCTTTCCATATTTACTTTCACAAGCTTCTTTTATTAAATTAATAAAAGACTTATGATTATTAACCGCTAAATCATAGACTTTAATGGGATTATCATTAATTGAATCTCTTAGAATAGAGAAATATAAAGAATAAGGTTTTATAACTTTATCTAATTGTTTAGTGAGAGGATGTTTTAGTTGGTACAAAATAGCTGAATAAATTACATCAATTTTATCTGACAATCCTTCTATTTCTTTATTATTTATTTTAGCCCAATTTTTATTATAATATTTAAAAAGAATAAAATTTAATAAATCTTTATCAAAATTTAAAAAATTACGAGCTATTCCTAAATATATTTGGATGTCTAAATCATTACTGTGCGCCCAATCTCGAGGTAAAACAATATTATCTTTTAAGATATCAAACATATCACTAACTATTTCTTGTTTAATTTTATCGCTAGTTAAGTTTTCCTCAATTTCAGCTGAAGCTAAAGAAATAATCCAATTTAATAATTTTTTTTCGGCCTGACCATTTCTTCTTTTGTTTTTTATATTTTGACTAAATATAAACAAAAACTTCTCTTTTTTGAAAACGCTATCTTTTAATATTATATACTTCTCTAAAATGCTAGCTATTTCATATATCTTATTTTCAGGAATAGAATTATTATCTAAATAACCAGCCTGAATTAATTCGGTTAATAGATGAAGGGCCAATTCTTTACTTTCCAGGTTCTTCACCACCCCCTCAATAACAATTTGTCTTTTAAAGATACGCTTAATAGCATTCTTCCTTAATAAATGTTCATCATCATAATCAACTGCGTTTCTTATCTTTTCATAAAAAAAAGCCAACTTAGAAACCATGGTTGAAACGATTATTTTAGCGGGTCCGCTATTACTTTCTTCCAAGTTATTCTTTTTAATATAAACCAATTGAAAAAGTTTTTTAGCACTTGAATTTAAGGTAAAATTGCTTTCTCTTTTTTTGATTAAATGAGGACTAACCATATTTATTTTTATTATCTAAATTATAATATTTATATATAACCATATAATAACCTAAAAAAAATAAAAAATCAATTTTCGAACCATGTCTAATTTTAGGCCTTCCCTTGACATCTTCCGCTTAATTTATTATTATTTAAACATAGCCAAAAAAGGCTGTTTTTAATTTAATTTATCTAAATATGGAAAAACTTACTAATTACATAAAAGAATCAATAATAGAGCTAAAAAAGGTCTCTTGGCCAAGTAAAAAAGAAACTTATCGCTATACACTTTTGGTCATTGGAATCAGTATTTTAGTAGCTGTTTTTTTAGGAGCTCTAGATTATATCTTTAATTTTGGTTTAGAATTTTTAGTAAAAAAATAAAAATAAAATTATGGCTAAACAAAACTTAAATCAAGGCCGAAGGTGGTATGTTTTACATACTTATTCTGGTTATGAGGAAAATGTAGCTCACAATTTAAAGCAAAGAATAGAAACCTTAGACGCCGATGATAAGATTTTTAATGTTTTAGTTCCGATAGAGAAAAAAATAAAAATAAAAAATGGGAAAAGAAGGATCGTCGAAGAGAAGATATTTCCTGGTTATGTGTTAGTAGAAATGATTGTAACCGATGAATCTTGGTATATTGTCCGAAATACTCCTAATGTTACTGGGTTTATTGGAGTTGGAACCCTTCCTACCCCCATTAGCGAAAAAGAAGTTCAATCTTTAATGAAGAGAATGGGCGTCGAAGAACCTAAATTTAAAATAGATATTGAAATTGGAGAAACAGTTAAAATAAATGACGGACCTTTCAAAAATTTCGAAGGGAAAATAACAACCATTGATGAAGCTAAAGGAAAGGTTAAAGTAAATGTTTCCATGTTTGGTCGTGAAACTCCAGTAGAATTAGACTTTTTACAAATTAAAAAAATATAATTATAAAACCATTAATGGTTAGCTTCTTGTAATTATAATAAAAAAAAATATGGCCAAGAAATTATTAACTAAGATAAAATTACAAATACCCGCTGGTCAAGCCACTCCGGCTCCTCCAGTCGGTCCAGCCCTAGGTCAACATGGTTTAGGCATTCAGGATTTTTGTACTAAATTTAACGATGCCAGTCGTGATCGTATGGGAGATATTATACCGGTAGAAATAAGCGTTTATGAGGACCGAAGCTTTGATTTTATTATGAAATCACCGCCAGCTTCAGAATTAATTAAAAAATTTGCTAAAATCCCTAAAGGATCTGGTAACCCTTTAAAACAGAAGGTTGGATCATTAACCAAAGAGCAGTTAGCTGAGATAGTTAAAATAAAGCTAGCTGATCTAAACACCGATGATATAGAGGAAGGAATGAAAATAATCGCCGGGACAGCCAGACAAATGGGAGTGGAAATAAAATAAAAATATGGGTAGAGAAAATTTCTATAATTTTACCACCAAGGAAAATAAGAAAAGTAAATATTTAGAGAAAATAACTCCGGAAGACTTTAAAATAAACGAAATGAGTTTCGAAGAGAGAGTCAAAATACAAAATATTTTTTCTGATCTGCAAGAAACATTTCTTTATTTTTCTAATTATTATTATCATTTAGATAAAGATAAAAAGATAGAGGAATTGATTATAATGAAAGACAAATTGGAAAAATTTATCAATTATTTAGAGGATGCTTACAGTAATTTTAAGAAAAAACCAATCCAAACGGCCCTAGATTTTGGATCTTTTAAAAACGAAAAAGAAGAATATTCTTCTCTAAAGATTTCGGAAGAAATGGAAAAAATAAATGATTATATTTACGCCCGAAAAAGAAGTTTTTTAGGATTAGTAACGTCATCTTGTCAATTAAAGAATAAATTAGAATTATTTGAAAAAAATAAATTAAAATAAATTTTCTTAGTCATCTATGAATGATTGGAATATTAAAAAATATGGACAAAGACTTTGATAAAAATAAAACCTACTCTATCAGCGAAGCTGTAGAATTATGTAAGAAATTTAAAAAAGCTAAATTTAACGCCTCCGTCGAGGCTCACTTCCGTTTAGGAATAGACACTAAAAAAGGTGATCAACAAATTCGTTCGGCTGTAAGTCTTCCCCACGGAACTGGAAAAGAAATAAAAATAGCGGCTTTTGTTTCTCCTGATAAAGAAAAAGAAGTTAAAGAGGCTGGAGCT
The DNA here is from genome assembly GCA_041656935.1 of Patescibacteria group bacterium. GTDB lineage: Bacteria > Patescibacteriota > Patescibacteriia > Patescibacteriales > UBA12465. The sequence continues at coordinate 1,243 of JBBACQ010000015.1, read as the reverse complement.
GACATTGTTGGCGGAGAAAATTTAATTGAAGAAATTAAAAAAACCGAGAAAACCGACTTCCAAATAGCCATTGCTGATATGGAAATGATGAAAAATTTAGGTAAAATTGCCAAAATATTAGGAACCAGAGGATTAATGCCTTCACCTAAGAATGAAACAGTCACTAATAACCCTGTCAAAGCTGTCAAAGAGCTAAAAAAGGGCAAAATTAGCTTTAAAAATGATGCTACTGGCAATGTCCATGCTATCATTGGTAAAATTGATTTTGAAGCTAAAAAATTAGAAGAAAATTTAGAAACCTTGATTGAAGCTATTAAAAAAATTAAACCTAGTTCTTCTAAGGGAATTTATATTAAAAATCTAAGTATAAATTCTACTATGGGCCCAGGAATAAAAATCACTTTATAGTTCAAAGATAAAAACAAAAAACTACTTTCAAGAGTAGTTTTTTGTTTTACCAAAAACTGATTAAATTATTGATTTTTTAAACAACGAATTGGCCAGGCATAAGCTTTGCTGTGAAGATTTCTGCCTGACAAATTATTAGCACTACTATAAATTCTATCCCAATTACTCGAACCGTTAGAAGACGACGACTTAAAAAAAGCTGTTGTATTAATATTTAAGAAAACACCATCTGTGTATCGGCCTCCGCTTGGTAAAACTCTAAAGCCAAAAGCATCACTACCACTATAGGAAACCGCTCTTAATTTATAACCCTCATCCGTACCACGCCAACCAGTAGTTGAATAATTATCAGGGAAATTAGTGACACAATTAGTTGTGCAAACTGCTCTTTCTAAAGTTGTAAATTCGGGATGAGTAGGTATATGCCAGCCCTCCGGACAAAGCCCTTGACTTCCCTCTGCGGTATCACCATTCATAGCGGCACTCCATTGATAAAGCCGACCATAAGTTGTGCAATTACTACTACTATTGTCATAACAACCACACCACCCAACATCGGTACTATTAACCCAAACTGCTGAAGAACAACCATTATCATACTGCAAATTTTCCTTAAACCAACATTGATCCACAATCTGAACAGTAGTATAATCGTGACCCTGATAAGAAACGGTGCTTTCACCACAAACAAAAACTTCTTCTTCCTCCTCTTCCTCTTCTTCTTCTGGGACACCTTCTTCTTCGCCAGAACAACTACTATTTAAGATACCCATAGGGGTAGCACATTTATCACCGGAATTTAAATTGGCTGATTGAGATCCAATACAAAAAGAAA
>JBBACQ010000014.1:0-6562 GCA_041656935.1 Patescibacteria group bacterium | reverse complement strand
TCTAACTTCTTATCGGAGCTAGATTTGGGAGGACCGTAGAGTTGGTCTATTAATTGTTTGGGGGTGAAATTCATAAAAATATTTTATTTATTAGTTGTAGCCCTAAAAGGCTCTAGCCACTTATCAATTTTATCATTATCTAAACCTACTATCTTAAAATCTTCTGCCTTCCAATCTTTAAAAAATCCAAAACGAGAAGCAAGTTGAACTAAATAAATAGCATCCTTATTTACTGTAGCTTTTTTTATAAACTCCGAAAAAATATAATCGTCTAAGGGTTTATCAAAATTACCAGCTTTCCATGGTTTCACAATATTCCATAAATCACGCATTGACAAAACTGATTTTTCCAAAGAAGCGGAAATACTTTTGACCTTGTCACTACCATGACCCTCAAAATCATTCTTTACCCCACTAAAAATCTTCTGAGTTTCTTCGGCTAATTTAGTCAACATATCTACCTTACCTAGATCATCATCATTTTTCAAATCTAAATTTCCTCTCTTATCAATTAAAGAAGCAATTAAAATTTTAAGAGTCTCATCTTGGGGTAAATAATTGACCTTAGATGACCACCAACGAGAAAGGAAGGCTGGATCAAGGTCTTCTCTTTTGTATTTAGCCCCTTTTATATTACCAGTAGCCATAATACAAAACCCCTCCTTAACTGTTATCTCTTCCCCGCCATTTTCCTGAATTTTAACCTTATCACCGACTCTTCTGGTTAAAAAATGATTTAAGCGAATTAAAACAGAATGAGGAATAGCATCAATTTCATCAATTATTAAAGGCTTTCCTTCTTTCATGGCCCTAACTAAAGGACCATATTGAAAAAAACTAGTTGTTTGACCTTTGACAACTATATGATTGTACAGCTCTTTTTCTGTTTTTTCTAAATCTTCAGCGCTAATCTCGGGATACATTTTTTTATACTCATCCAAACGCATTTTATACTCATTAACCTTATCCTCCTCGCTTCTAATTCCAATTTGCGTTTTACCATAAATATCATATTTAGTGGCCTCCTCTGATCCAGAAATAAATTCTGGCTCTGCCCCATAATACTTATTAGAAATATGACGTAAAACCTCTGTTTTACCGGCGCCCAAATCACCTCTTAAAAATACAGGAATTCCTAATTGTAAATGACTTAGTATTTCAGCAATTTTCTTTTTTTCTGATGCGGTCTCAACAAATCCACCTTTTAAATATTCTTTTCTATAATCAAGAAGCTCTCTTCTTTTAACTTCATAATAAATTTCGGGGGCCTCCATTAATTCAGAAATTTTTTCACGAACCTTTTCAGATATTTTTTTATTTTTCTCTAAAACTTCTTTATCAGCTTTGGTTATTTTAACATCTTCATTGTTTCTTCTGGCCAATAATAAACTTTCGCTTAAATATACCCTATCCAAAAGTTTTTGCATATTTTCCACTTGTCGAGCTAATTTTATAATATCTATCTTCTCTTGCAAAATATTTTTATATGACTCTAAAACTTTAGGATTAGAAGAATAAAGTCCAATTTTTTGGCTAACATCATCTAAATCTTTCTTGGTTTCAAAAATAGCATCATAGATATTCTGTTCGGGGGAAAAATCAAGACTCAACATTCGAAAATCAATAGACTCTTCACTGTTTAATTTATTTAAAATGTCGTCTTGACTAATTTCTCTTCTCTTTTTGTTCTTAGAATTATTAACAATATCCTCATCTGAGTGGATAGCCCTTAATAAATCTTGTTTCTCTAAAGTTAAATCTATCAGCTCTAGAGCTAATTTTTCAGCATCTTTTTCACTTATTTTTTCGTTCAAAACTTCTTTCTCGAAAATTACATTTTCACGAGCCAATCTATCGGCTAAAAATTCAGCTATATCTCGAGAAGATTGATTGCTTATTATTTTTTCCATATTTTTTACTTAATTTTAATATTTTAAAAAATTATTAATTATCTTTTAAAATTAGCTAAGGAAAAAGAAAAAAGGTTAGGGAAAAAGACTAAGGGTCCAAGTCAAATATTCACCGAGGGGCGGAAACCGTAATTAGAATACCGATACGAAACAACATTCCTGCTCAAGTAAGACCGCTGATCAGCCCGATTCCAGCGACCGTAGGAGACAAGGGAGGAAGACGGAAAATAGGTAGCAATATTGTAACAAAGTTTTCCACTACCATTCCAATCATCAATTACTTGATTGTATTTATGTAAATGAGTAATGGCTAGAGTTAACCAGGCTTCAGTAGTTAGACCTTGTTCGTGTTGGTATTGGATTTCAGTTTGAATTTTTTCTAGGTATTCTGTTGGGGTTAAATTAACTTCTAATTGCTCTCTATTTAATATAGTTTGTCCCTCATTTTCAGCAGGGATATCAATGTTTTCTTCTAAAAGTAATATTTGGAATCCTAATTGGTTTTCTTGGAGTAATTGGTTCTTGGTCTTGCCTCCGTGGTTTTCGGGGTCAAATTGTTTAGGAAAATAGATGATATTTTCGTCATCTTGATTATATCCCTCTTCCCAGACCCAGAGAGGTTGATTAACATCTAAATCTAATCTATCCCCATTGGTAGAGAATAATTGATTATTATTATGTTTATCTAATATGGTTTTTTTGTATATTTCGGTCAGAGAAGTGCTATCTTCTGGGTCATAAGTCTTTTTAGCAAATGGAACTATTAGTATTTTAGTAAATCCTTGTTCTATCTTGGTTTTATACTTCTCAATGTCCTTATTCATTCTCTCTAATATTTCGTCTAATGTCGGGATAATATATTCTTTGTTATCTTGGCCAACAATACCATATTCTCCACTTTGTAACTTTTCTATTAATTTAGTGTCTTTTAGTATTGCTAATTGTTCTTGATATTGCTCAGAGATGTTAATATTTTCAAAACTGTCTTCTATTAGTGTTTTTGGTTTCTCTGGCTTGGGAATGTTTTTTAATTTAAAATCCTCTAACTTCTTATCGGAGCTAGTTTTGGGAGGACCGTAGAGTTGGTCTATTAATTGTTTGGGGGTGAAATTCATAATATTAAAATAATATATAATTATAAATCATTCAAAAATTCTTCTAATAACTTTTCAATAGCAGGGACTAATTGCGAAACATCTTTACAGGGGTGGCCATCCTTTTTGCCCTTTTGCCAAACTGCTCTAAATTTATCAACATCACCAGCCCCAGGTTTTCCAATTTGAATAGCCTTAACAATCACTCCCGATTTTTCAAGCAATTCTTTTTCTTTTCTAGCCAAAGAAACATTGCCACTTCCACCGTCAGTAATAAGAAGAACAACTTTTTTTAACTCATTCTTGCTTATTTTATTTTTAACATCATCGTCCATGTCAGAATTAATAGCTGATAAAGATTTAAAATCGCTAGTGGAACAGCCATCACAATTTGACAATCTATTAGCCACTTTGATTCTAGTCTGATAATCAATATTATCACTAAGCGGTTTCAACTCCTCATCTTCGCTACCAAAGGCTCTTATTTCTGTAAAAACATGTAAATCTAAAGATCTGTCTAATCGCGCTTCTTTTAATTTTTCTTCAAATTCGTTCAAGGCTTCCATTATTAAAATGGAACTCATTTTTTGTTCATAACTTTTTCCTCCTTGACTATTTTCGTTCATTGAACCAGAAATATCGCAAATCAAAGTAAATTCAAAATTATTAGGTTTATTTTCATCAAATTCTTGCTTTCTGACTTTTAACTGAGTTCTAGAATCCAAAACACCGCTTTCGGCGTCAATATAAGCCTGGGAAATAAGGGAAGGATCTAAAATAACACCCTGATCAGTTCTTTCTTTTAACCTTCGCCTGATTTCTTTACGACGAGAAATAATTCTCTCAAAAACCTCTCGCAAAGAACTAATATATTTTTCTATCTTATCATAATTCCTTTTATAATTCTCAACGGCCCCAACACTAACTCCATGCTCCTTCTCAAATTGTTCTTTAGCAATTTGCTCGGGAGATTTTTGCTTTTCTTCTTTTTTTCTTTTTACCTCTTTATCAATAGCATCTTTTATGTCTGTAAAAGGAATTGCTTCGGGCGACTTAGAATCAAAATCATTATATTCATCAGAAAAATAATCTTCCGCTTTCTTTTTACCGTCAGAGTTATCACCGCCGTCACCCTCTTTATTTTTTTTCTCTTCTAAATCTTCTTGAAAAAAATTCTCGTAAATTGGCTCAATATAATCACGAATAATTTCAAAACGATCAGCGGGATTAGCATTAAAGTCTGAAACTAAATTTAATAAATCCGTTCCCTGCCCATCAATGTTTTTTAATTTTTCAACTTCCAATCTAACATATTCTTCTATTTTTAAAATCTCATTGGGAAGCATTTTTTCTCTAAGTAAGGCATAGGCAAACTGCAAGTGCTTAGGAGAAGAAGTATAATCATTTCCGGGAAATAATTTTTGTTGATATAAATATTCTTTAGTTTTTTTATGAACTGGGAAACGATTATCTACATTTTTGTTAACCATAATATCATCAATGCAATTATACAAAACATGAAGCCTCCTTTTTGAATTTATTTTTGAGAATAAATTGGCATAGGCTTCTGGGTTTTTTCTCCAATCCCTGAAATGCTCTATTTCGTGACAAATTGCCCACATACTCTCAGCTTGAGAGTAGCCCTTTTCTATAAAAAAATTAGGGTCATAAGTAGCTCGACCGGTCTTCATCTCTATTGACCAACCCTTTCCAGCCTTAAAATCAAGACCATTATCCTCAGCATAATCACTAATAACTTCAGCATATTGATTAAAAAAATCATTGGCTATAAAAGAGCTTTCATCCTCTTTTAAACCACCATTCCCCTTCTCCTGGTTATTATTTTTTGTCTCAAAATAGTTTTTCATATTTTTATATTATTTTATATCTATTTTACTTAAAAGATTATAATCAAAATATTTTAATTTTTCATAATTAAAAAAATTTTTCACTAAACCACGATAACTTGATAAATTCTGAATGTTAACATTTTCTAGGGATTTCTGCCAATTTCTATTATTTAAATCAACTCTATCTTTCGTGATAATGACTCCTAAAAATTTTACCCCCTGTCTGGCTTTAATTATAATATCATTATTAGGATTAATGCTTAAAAATAAATTTTGTTTTAAAAAATCAATACTCCTTGTCCTATTATTATTTATTCTTAACTTATTATCTATTATTATAAAATCGTCTCCATATCTTAAATAAGCCAATGGTTTTAAATGATGTTTTACAAATCTATCAAATTCATTAAAATAAATATTAGAAAATATCTGGCTGGTTAGATTTCCTATTGGAATTCCTGTTTTTTGATTAACGCTATAACTATCCACTATCTTTTTAATTATTTCTAAAGCCTGGTTATCACCAACTTTTAGGCCAATAGCCGACAATAAGGCTGTGTGGTTGACGCTATCAAAAAATTTCTTAATATCAGATCGCCAAACATATTTATTTTTAAACTTTCTTAAAAAGAACTGAACTTTAAAAATAGCCTTTAATAATCCTTTTTCAGTTCTATTGGACCAAACGTCATCAATAAAGGTTTTATCACAAATATCTACTAAATAATTATAAATTAAACGATGAACAATTCTATCTCTAACACCGGAAACAAAAATCTCTCTTTTTTTGGTATCATTAACTATAAAACGACTATAAGCTCCGTGACTATAATTATTATGATTCAAATCCCTCCATAAATCAAATAGATTTTCTTCTAAATAATTCTCGAAATTATTTATTTCTAAGGAGAATCTTTTTCCCCTCCTAAAATCATGCCAACTTTTATAAATGTTTTTAAAACTCAAATCTATGGAAACAATCAGCATAATAAACAAAATTTTTCTTCTCTATAAATTGATAATTGATATTAACGGTCATTTGGACAAAAAATGGCGATATTCGATAGGTCAATCCTTGGAAAAAGAAATATCGGACGGTCTATCTAATATAATTATGGCTAAAAATGCCCCAAGAAATCTCAAAGTTCCTTATTTACTAAAATCATCTGGTCATATAGAAATATCTACTCTTAAAATTCGGCTCTTACTGGAATTAAAGGCTGTAAATGAAACAAAATTATTCCAAGCTCAAAAAATGTTAATAGAAATTGGAAAAATGAACGGCGGATGGCTAAAATCTCTTCAATAAATAATAATTTTTCACCGAGGGGCGGAAACCGTAATTAGAATTCCGATTCGAAACATCATTCCTGCTCAAGTTAGACTGCTGATTATCCCGATTCCAGTTACCGTTGGAGACATTGGAGGAAGATTATTATGATAATACCCATCAATAACATACTATGCTCGCAAGCATAGCCTTGTTTTTATGGTTTAAAATTAAGTATTACTCATCCGTGAATAATTATTATTTTTATTGCTTATCATGATGCTTTATTTAGTTATAAAGATTTCATCATTTTATTGATAAAACAATCTTTGGCAGCCCACCTCAAAATGGGTTACTATTCGCCAATTTTAAATAAAAATTTTAACCTTATCAAAGAACTCTTGTTATATTTCTCTAAAAATATTTTTATCTCTCTAA
>JBBACQ010000013.1:0-9404 GCA_041656935.1 Patescibacteria group bacterium | reverse complement strand
AAAAAGAAAGGAATGTCTAAAGGAGCAAAAATTGGGTTAGGAATTGGAATCGGTTGCTTTTCATTTATTCTAATCATTATCGCTCTTATTGCGCTTGGTAATAAGTACACAAGTAAGCTACCTGTTATTACCTTGACGAGTCCAGAAAACAATATAACTATTCAAAAAATGGAAATTGAGGTTAAGGGCAAGGTGGAGCCAGTTAATTCCGAAGTGACGGTTAATGGTGAAGAAGTAAAAGTGAACAAAAATGATGGAAGTTTTAGCACTAAATTGGAGCAGCTTAGCGTGGGAGAAACAAAAATAGTAGTAGTAGCCACTAGTGGTTCGCGCCAATCAGTGGTTACCCGCGTAATAACAAGAAAATTATCTGCGGCGGAAGAACAACAAATAAAGGAATATGAAAGAATGTCGGCTGAGCAAAAAGCTAAAACTGAACAGGAAAAATCCAGCCAAAACCAACCTTGCGATAATGGTAAAATTGGATGTGAGACTTGCGCTCTATATCTAAATAATAGTTCCACAATTCATTTGGCGACTAACAAAGAAAATTATGATAGATTAACTAATTTACTTCTTGCGCATGACAACGAAGGCGTGAATGAAATGCTGTTACAGGGAAAACTTTTTACTACAGAAACTGGAGTTAAGGTAAGAATAATAGATGTTAAGTGGGGTGGTGCTACGGAAGTTAGACTAATTGAAGGCTATGATAAGGGAAAAAGTGGTTGGATTAATTCAGAATTTTTAAAATAAAAAATAATAAAAGAGAGGTAAAATGGTTAAAGAAAAAATACAAAAATCTATTGAGGAAAAAACAAAAATCAAAATCTCCGAAAAAGAACTTCCGAAAAAGAAAGGAATGTCTAAGGGTGCAAAAATAGGACTTGGCGTTGGTATTGGTTGCTGTTCACTTATTTTAATAGTAATAATTTTAGGTGCGATTTTTGGAGCTTCCACTACTCAACTAAAACAAACGCCTAAACAAGAGCAACAGTCAGAAGAGGCAAGAAAGGCAGAAGAAGCAAAAAAAGCGGAAGAGGCAAGAAAGGCAGAGGAGGAAAAACGAGCAAATTTAAAAGCAACTGCTGAGCAGATGAGTTACGAAACGCTTTACAGAAATATTAAAGAAAATACAGGTAAATCAATATATTCACAAGGTGAGGTAATTCAAATAATGCAGGATTCTCAACCGCAAATGCGAGTAAATATAACCAAAAGCGAATATAGCTTTTGGCAAGATACTGTTTTGGTTGTTGATTTACATCCTGAATTACACCCTAAAATTTTAGAAAAAGATATTATAAATTTTTGGGGAACGGTCACAGGGGAAACATCTTATCAGAGTGTTTTAGGTGCGACGGTTTCGTTGCCCGCAATTAATGCTGAAATCATTGAAATAGTAAAATAATTCCTTCGCCATATAAATAATATTTTTTATATTAATGGCTATGGCGAAGAACAAGAACTATAGACAAACCCCTCCCTAGATTTTTCTTAACATCCATAAATGTTGATGTATGAGTTTTTGATATTGCTGTTATTGAAGGGTTTTTGGGGAATTGGGTATGAAATTATTATAAATTTAAAGTAATGTTAGTTAGTCCAACCCATAACTATTGACAAACAATTCATCTCAAGCTAACTAAAGTGGTGTTTTACCCTATCTTAAATCAAGTCTTAAATCAAGATTGCATTGAAATGTGTAAGTATTATAATGAAAGAAATATTAATAATTAGCAAAATGAAACTCATTTTTATAAAAATAATAAAACATTAAGGGTGCCACTTTTAGTGGCATTTTTTGTAAGGAGGGAAAATGCTGGAAGAACAAACATCACAAGTTGAACAAAAAGAAAAACAAAATTTTATGGACAGAAGTAAAGATTTGTCAGTAATTCTTTTGATAGCAGGGGCTTTATTAATTATCTTAGGCTCGTTTTTGACTTGGGGACAAGCTATAACTGCTTTTGGTAATCTCAATATATCTGGAATAATAGGAGATGGTAAGTTCACTGCTCTAATGGGCTTATTAATAATTGTTTTAGTTGTTTTAGATAAAGCTGTTTTTTATAAAAAAGAAATAGTCCAAAAAATCATACCGTTTATTCATTACTTGCTTAGTATTATTGCTATGGCTATCGTTGTTTGGGATGGAGTTAATATTTCATCAACATCAGGTGAATTTGTAAAAGTTGCTGCAGGTGCCGGTGTCTATGTTGTATTCTTTGGAGGGCTTATTGCGACTGTGGGTGTTTTTACATCGTTAATTAAAACTAAAAAGAAAATAGCCACCATTGTTTTAGCTGTTTTGCTTGTAGTTATTTTAATAGCTGTTTATATTCCAGCCAGCCGAAGGACTTCTCAGTCTACTAGTAATTCAAAGGTTTCGACCTCCGAAAATAAACCAGCAGAGAAATCAAAAATAAAAGTAGATGTTGTTTCTAAAAATTACACTACTAATTCAATCGGTGACGCTATTATTTTAGGAGAAGTGAAAAATAATGGTGATGGCGAGGCATATATAAGTAATATTACTGCTTCATTAATGGCTGGAGGTAAGGTAGTTGCAAGCGGAAACTCAAATATTTATTTCCCGAGAAAAATAGCAAAAGGTGAAACAGTCCCCTTTAAGGTGTCAATAAATAATCCTCCACAATATGATGATATTAAGGTTGAAGTAGATGCTCAAAGCGATAGTTACCAAAAATGTTCTCGTTTAGATGTTGTTAGCCAAACTCCAAGAACTGGCCAATACGGTGACTTTTCTATAGCTGGTGAAATTGAGAATAAAACAGATAAAAAATTTACGAGTGCCAATGTGTATGTTTACCTTTTAGATGAAAATAATAAAGTTATTAATTTTGAAAATACTTATGTACAAAATTTAGAAAAAGGCGCTACGAAGCCTTATGAAGTAAGTATTTACTCCTCTTCAGGCGCACAACCGAATTATACAACTATAAAGGTAATCGCTGAAGGTTGTAATTAATAAATATGCTTAGTGTAACAGAATGTAGAAAATTACTTGGAAAGAAATATTCTAAAGTATCAGATTCTGAAATTACACAAATCAGGGATGATTGCCGTATCTTAGTAGAGATATGCTTTGATTCCTATATGAAAAATAAACGAAAAAAGAGAGTAACAAATTGTGAAATCAAAACAAAAAATTCCAGCTGAAGAAAAAAATGAAAAACCCATTTGTGCTGTTTGTGGTTCTTTAGTCAAGGGAAATGTAAAGCCAAATCAGGCATATGAAATTTATAAGAATTGTCAAACCTGCAAGAGGATAAAGTATGAACTGCCAATATTTATATTTTTATCAAATGCTTTGGTTGTCATTTTAATGTTATATCTCAATAAATTTTCTGTATATTTATTGATTGGTTTAAGTTTAAGCCTTTGGGGAAGTTTTTTTCTAATAAGTGGTATTGCGGGTGTAATTATTGCTTCAAATATATGGGGCATTGGGGTATTAAGAAAAGAATTACCTAAATATAATTTAAGACTTATTCTTGGTCTAATTATGATTATTTTCGGAATAATTTTCAGCATTATTACAAAATGATTTTTATGATTTATACAAAACCTGAAGAAATTAAAACCGTAATAAAAAATATCAAAATTTTAGGTATCAAATTACCAAAATCTTTATTAATCGATTTTAGCAAACCAATGGTAAGGCTTGAACAACATGGACTATTTTTTACTCTATGTGACCCTACAAGATTTCCTTATTTAGAAAAAGCAATAAAATCAATAAGGGCATATAAAAAAGGTTTATATCTATCTAAAGTTATAAAAAAATTAAAAACAAATAGAAATTCTGATGACCAAAAATCTGTATTAATGGAGATAATAATTTTTAGTTATTACTGCGATAAATTTGAAAAGGACAAACATATTAGTGTTGATTTTGATAGAAAATGGAGCTCTTCTTCAGGAAAAAATGTTGATATTTCTATATTGGGACTTGATAAACCAATAAATGTAGAAATCTGTGCTTTACACTTTAATAAAAGTCATACAGATTTTTTTAATTTACGCTATAAAGTAAATATTGAAATTGAGAAAAGATTAGCAATATTGTCAAATCAAAGATATTCGTATGAATTTTCAATTCTCGAAGGTTTTACTGAAAAAAATATTGATGCTTTTATTAAATTTCTTATAGAAAAAAGAGAAGAAGGAACTGGTTATTATAATTATTTAGTTAACGATAAGCAAATAGCTAATCTTGAAATAAGAAAATTAAATAAGCGGAAAAAAGAATATGCTGTTTATAAAGATATATGGATTGGTCGAGTGAAAGACGATAAAAGAATTAGAAATAAAATTACTGAAAAGGCTGAATATCAATTGCCTCATAATGAGTTTAATTTTATCTTTGTTTCAAATTTTGCAATGTTTGATGATATTGATTTTGTTGCTTCTTGTATGGGAACAGAGGTTTGGCATATTGGCAAAAATTCAAAGATAGTAGGTAAATCGTGGAAGCCAGATGGAATATTAAGTATATTAAAAGATAAAAAATATGCTCCAATTCATGGAATGATATCTACCCAAGGATTTGACTATGTGCATAAAAAAATGATTAGAATCGAAGCAGTTCCGCAAGAAGTTTACAAAATATTACAATAATTATAGATAAAAAAGGAAAGATTCATGTATGTTAAAGCAGTAAGAAAAGCCCAAAAAGCAATGTTTCCAATATTTCGATTTGAAAATTTAAATAATGGTCAATTTAGGGTTGGTGTTACTGGAACAGGATATTTCATTAACCCGAATGGCTATATGATAACTGTTGCTCATATTTTTAGTGGAGAAGATAAGATATCCTTTAAGTATTGTGGTGAATTGCCAGAAAGCCTAATACAGCCTCCGCTAGAAATTGAAGAAATTGCAAGAGATGATTATCGCGATATTTTTATTGGAAAAATATCAATAAAAAATAAAGATTACTTTCGTTTAAACAAAAAAATAACACGGATTGGAAGGTCGGTCTGTATAGCAGGTTATCCTTTAGCGCAAATTACAGAAAATCCACAAGGTGGTCTTGAGTTGGGCGGTGTTAGGAGATATTTTCAGCCTTCTTTTGTATTAGATTTTATAAAAAATAAATTTAACGATGAAAAGGGCATAAATCGATTTCATGACGGATTTTTAATGAGAGATGTAGGATTATTTGGGATGAGTGGAGGTCCAATATTAGACGTCAAGGGGAAAGCTTTAGGGATGATGGGTTCTTTTGTAACGAGAGAGAGTGTAAATGCATTGAACAAAAAAATTGAAGTACAAAATGCTGTAGCCATAGGCAGTAATGTGATATCCAATTTTTTAAGAGAAAAAAAGATAAAATTATCTTATTTTTTTTAAACTAATTTATCAATATTTTCCAGTAAATCACCATGATTCTCCATACAAAAAGTTCGAAAATCGTACCATAGGTCACCCCACGCGGAACGGACAGGGTCTAAAACCCTGTTTTTTGTTGAATTGGAGCCAAATTTATCTGGTTCGAAAATCCTAGAGTGATTTTTGGTGAAATTATTAACTTTCGAACTGTTGGTAGTCTGAATTGCTTTTAAAAGTATTTCAAAGGCTTTTGAGTGTTTCATGCCCAACAGATTTTTATTTAAGGAAAAAGCATCAAAGATAAGATTGATTAGTTGTCTTTTTTCTTCAGGAGGCTTGGAAAGGTAGATTTCTTTTGCTTTCTGTGAAATTTCATAGATATTTATTCCTAATTCAAAATATTTAATATTTGCATTAGAATGCTTTCTTATATCTTTGATTGTTTTTTCCTTATCCTCCGAATACTTCCTAAATCTTCTTTCATAAGATTCTTCGTCTATTTTACTATCAAGTCTATCTTCATAAAGCATATCTAATCGGTGTTGTGTCTGTTTGTAAGCCTTATTTAGTTCATTTATGGAGTTAGAGTGGTAATCAATTTCTTCGCGATGATTTTCCCTTAATGCTCTTTTAATCCAATCAGCTATTCTTTTGTTTTTAATAGTAAACTTATCTAAGTTTTTTAAGATTTGTTTTTCTATCTCAGGTTCTTTTACCCAAACTTTTTGCGAACAATTCTTATAGTGATTACAGTGTCCATAAGTTATTCCCTTATGTTGTTCCCAGGCTATAGTTCCTTCGCATTCTGCACAACGAATTACACCTTTGAATAGAAATAAATGTTTATTGTATTTAGGGTGGTTCTTATTCTTTAAAGCTTTCTGAACGTTATCAAAAACTTCTTCGGATATAAATGTTTTTTGCTTACCTTCATAAACCTTACTTTGCCAACGATTCTTGCCAATGTAAAATGGTTCAGACAAATATCTAGCCATTTGGCTTTTTTTTAGTTTATTGCCCTTTCTTGTTCTCAGTCCTTCTTGATACATTGTTTCAACCAATTTTTTTAGTGAATAATTACCAGTGGCATAAAAATCAAACATTTTTTTAATTAAGGGAGCTTTTGTCTCATCTATTATGTGAATTCGGTGTTTTTCTTCGCCAGTTGTTCTATAGCCTAGGGGCGGTCTAGTCGGTAGCCAGCCCTTTTTTAGTTTTTCCATTTGTCCTTTTATAACCTCCTCACCCAAATTATCAATATAGTTTTTTGCAAATAAAATTCTAATTCCCCAATTGAGTTTTTCTTGAGAACGAGAACCTTTATGCATAATTAAAGAATCCTTAACTAGATGAATTTGTCTTTCTTCATCTTTTTCTAACCAATCATCAATCATCACAGCATCTCTGAAGTTACGTGTTAACCTGTCGACTTTCTCACAAATAATGATTTTAATATTGTGTTTTTTAACGTAATCCATCATTTCAAAAAAAACTATTCTTTGTTTTGTTCCACTGGCTGACTCAGATATAGAAAACCTTTTGTTGATATTGAAATTGTTTTTAACGGAATAGCTTTCAAGTAATTTTTCTTGAGCTGGTAAAGAATAACCAGTCTCTTCTTGTTCTTTACTGGATACTCTACAATATAAAACCGCTTTCATATTTCCTCCATTTTTAATTAATCTAAAAGGGACAACCCTGTTGGATATAGCTCTTTGCAGAGACTAAAGCAGAGTTGCCCCTTATAAATAATCTCTGCCTATTGAACTATATCCACTTTAATTATATGACTTTTGGACTTATAAATAAAGCAAATATTAATTTATTTTAAAGAATGATATCACTTTATAGTTCTAGAAGCTAAATAGTTCTAGATACTTAAAAGATATAACTATATAGTAACTAGTCTATAAAGGGTATTTTCTATAAAGAAATGTCTTCTATCTTTATGTCATCTGTGCTATTTATTTCGTCGTTTTTATTTTCTTTCAATTTTGATTCGTATGCTTCAATAATTCTATTTTCTAATTTTTGTCGCAATTCCTTGTCTTTTAAATAATAAGTATTAGTGTTTTTAATTTGAGGTGAGTAGATTTTATATTTACATTCATCATACTGACTCTTAATAACCTTGAATCCTGTTATCTCTTGTAGGTCTTTAAGTGTTATTTTGGCTGTTGCTAATAGTTTTTTCACCACATTAATTGTTATTTCTATATCAGCTTCATCTATCCATTGCTCAAGTATTTGTTTTGCTTCAATTGTTTCCATAATATTCCCTTATTGAATTAATTTTATCGACCTTTGTGCATTTTTTATTTAGAGTCGGTCTAGAAATCAATCTGATGCTTTTTTACATAGACTCAACTCGCTATTATTTTTTTGAAGACAGGGTTTTTGGGTCCTAGTCCCTTACGAGCTGGATTTTTCCCAAACCTAAACTCAAATAGGGAACATTCTGGAATAACACATTTTTTAACTTCATTTTTTGACCCAGCCATACAGTCTAAGCATTTGGCTCGAATTGCTTTAATTGGTGTTAGTCTTTTCATTTTCATCTCCTTGATAATTATTAGTTAGTATTTCGAAATATTTTATCCATGCAGAAGCAACCTTCGCTGATTCTTTTTGCTGAAGGTTAATTCCATAATCTTCTTTTAGAATCTTATTCAATTCTTTTAATAAATCTTGATTCAACATAAAAAAATACCCCGATTATTCATTATCTGTAATCAGGGTATCAAAGGGTTGCCTTAAGATTACCTAAGACTGCTTAAGGCAAAGACAGGTACCTATTATTGATTTTAAGCGATTGCCCAGTTGTTATAAAAAAGTCTTTTATACCTATATCTATGGCGATTTTTATCTTAATTTGATATGTCGCATTAGAATATTTTTTATTTGGATTTGGTTGTTCAGCGTCAACTTTTTCTCCAATTTCCGAAAAGAACCATTCTTTTCTAATTTCCTTTTTATTTTCAAAGATAGTTTTTAATAAATGGTATTGGTCACTAAACTTTTGAATATTTATTTTTTTATTATCAATGAATAACTTGCTTTCATCAGGGTCAAATTCCACTTTATGTTTAATATCTTTTTTGTTTTGCTGCATTTTGATTTTTTTCGTTATTCTTTTTTTATATTTTTTATAATCTAAAGTAAGCTTAAAAGTGATTTTTTCAGAGTCAGCGGTTGATAATTCAAAAGATGAAATATTTATGATATTTTTATTTTTTAGTTCCAATATTGCTTCAAGAAAATCTAATCTTCCATAATCTTTTATATTAAAACTATTTATAGCATAAAGTTCACGTCGTTCATTTCCATCATAAAGATACTGAGTTGGCATAACATAAGTAGTATAAATTATAGGTATTTTGTGAGGACTATGTTTATCCAATTTTTTCTCTAAACTTTCTAAAATAATGCTTTTACTTTTTTCTAAAGAATAAGAGATAGAATTATATGCTTCAAAAACATCTTTTAGAGATTTAATTTCTTCTGGGTTTTTGGCAAAAAATTCATTTATTATAGGTAAAACTGACCATATAAATGGATTATTTTTTGTATAGTTTATATATTCTTTGTTTTCTAGTCCACGAGACAACATGTCGTTTATTTCTCTTTTACTTATAATAGACATGTAGGTATCAATGACACCGATTTTTTTAAGTAAATCCATCCATGTATTAATTTTTTCTTTTGTCCAAGCCATGTTTTTGCTTTTACATTTATGTATTATATGTTTAATTTTATCATCAGAGGCGGTATAATTAAACAAATAGTAATAATTACCTAAACTTCAAATAATTGAAGCATGGTATGAAACCCTACTACAGGATAATAAGCTTCTCGTCAGAGCACCTGTAGTAGGTCATGGCTCGAAAGGGCTATGGGTAGCGTAAGCTATCGCTGGCGGGGAGCTTTTTGTATCTTTATCCGTCAGTCAAGAATAAAAAAGGAGCTGAAATGGTTCAGGGAAAATCATTGAAAAATATTGAAAAAAAACAAAAAGCACAAACCCTCGTAACAGAATCTCCGAAAAA
>JBBACQ010000012.1:0-13715 GCA_041656935.1 Patescibacteria group bacterium | reverse complement strand
GGCAGTTAAAGTACAATTACTCGGTGTAGTAGCGACAACATTACGATATTGATAACCGGCAAAACAAGCCGCCGCGTAATCGCCATAAGTAATGCTAGTACAAGTCGGAGGAACATACACACCACCACCGCCACCACCACTGCTGCTACTGCTGGAGGTTCCGCCAGAATAAGACGCAAAGTAAGATGCTCGGCAAGTATAGATAGTCGCGTAACCGCCGCTAACTACAGTCGTCGTAGTTGGATTACTACCAACGCCGGAAGCACAAGTATCAGTCGACGCTGTCGTCAAACCAGTCGTCGTCCAAGTTGAGCCACTGTCAGCGCTTCTCTTAATATAGAGACCAGAGCCATTTAAAGACGAATCCACTGGAATTTTAATAGTTACTGGAGCGCTAAAATACAAGGTCTCGCCGGAAACACCAAATTCTAAAGCACCTTTAACCGAGGCCGAAGAATCAAGTGTTGAAGCCGTGACAGAACTAAACTTATCAGAGCTAGTTAAAGCTGTAGCGTCAAACGCTGAGCCGTCACTATTAGTGATAACCGTACCGCTCGGAATTAAGACTTGAATGTCACCTTCAGAATTAGCCGCGGTAAAAGCAATGTTATCCGCCGCAGTTAAGGAAGTGGCCGCTGCTGGAGTGCCAGCGATAGTAAATAAGGTCGGAACCGCTGAAGCCATACCAGCTGTAGGAACGGTCTGATAAGAAACCGCGCCAACAGTCGTCGTCGTCGCGCTAGCGCGATAACCATAACCATAACCATGGCCATAGACATTGGTCGCAGAGTCGGTAAAGTCGGTCTTATAGCCATACAAAGTACCTCCGTCATAACCGTAGCCATAACCGTAGCCATAACCGTAGCCATAGCCCCATCCAGCTGCGCCGTCTTGGCGCATAAATTGCGCGTACAAATTCGGGCCGAAAACTAAAGCAAAAACACCAACGACTAAAAAGCCGAAAATTGCTTTCGCTAGTTTACTTTCCGAAAAAATAAAATTTTTAATTTTTTTCATTTTTTTGTAAGAATATTGTTTAAAAAATAATTATAAAATTACGTATTTTTTATAATTGCTTATTAAACTATTTATTTATTTTTTATTCGACCTTTATAGTTTAATTATACTCCTCTTCTCTTTTCAAAACAATGAATTTATGGCAAAGTTATGCACAGGCAAATATTTTAAGACTGATCATTATCTTTCTTAATACTAGAGATCCTCTTTTCCGCCCGGCTATCGCGATAAAGCTCTATAATTTGTGTTAAAACCGTAATAACTAGAAAATAATAGGCGTAAATCGCAGCATTTTCTGCTAAAGCATCTTTCTTAAAAATTAGCAGAAAAGGACAAGCGGCTAAAAATATTAAAGCGGCGGCGGCCGAATAGCGGCTATCTAAAATAAACAGGAAAGAAATAAGAGCATAAAGAAGAACTAAAAAATTTATAACGTCAATTTCCTTAAACAAAGCAAAAATTAAAATAACGGCGATAATAAATATCTTCATCCAAGCGCGACGCTTAATTCGCACTAATTTATTTTTAAGCCAAAGCAAATATTGGCGGAATTGCCGATCGGCCTGGCGAGAAGTTTTTTTTACCAAATCGATAACAATAAAACTACCGATTTTCCAGCCTTGTTTTAGTTTTAAATTACCGGCCCTAAAAATATTTTTTAATTCAAACCTATTTATTTTAAAAATCCGCCGAAATTTAAACTTGAACTTAAAAGTTAAAAATAACAGCAAGCTAAAAAAAATAATTGAACCGTGAAAAGCCGGCCAATAAAAAAAGCTTTTCCAAGTTTTAGAAAAAATAGACACGAATAGAGAAAAAATGTAAAAACTTAAAAAATAAGGATAGAATTCCTGAATTTTTTTCTTTATCTCTTGCAATAATATTTTAACATTTATTTTCCTGGACATATAAACATTGTTTGGTTTTTTTATATTCAAGAATCGCCAACAGCAATAGCCCGCCGGCACCCGTTCCAAAAGCGAGATTAAGTGAAAAAATAACTTCTTTAAAATTATGATGGCCTAAACTTAAAAAAACAATTTCTAAAATAGCGGTTAAACTTAAAATAACTAGACTCCACCGGCTAGCTAAAGCTAGAAAATAATTAGCTAGAATATTTATCAATGTCAAAAAGATCATTACTAAAGAAAAAGATCCTAAATAAGGAGCGAGAGATAAATATTTAGAACCAACGATTACTTTAATGATAAATTCCGGTTGCCAAGAAATTAATAGGTAAGCCGGTAAAGTAATCGCGACCAACAAAAGTAGTGATTTTCCTAAAACGAAATAACGACGCAAACTATCGTCTTCTTTTAAGTTCGCAATCACCGGGAACATTACCGCCGGTACCACGCCACCAATAAAATAAATAATCCGACCAATAGTCAAAAGTGCGCCATATAGACCCGCTTCTTCGGGGCGAAAAAAAGATTTCACAAACAACATGTCAAAATTATAAAAAAATTGTGTTAAAGTCATGAACCAAAGGACTAGAAAAGAGTAGCGCCAAAGACGGCGCCAAGAAACTTGAAAACCGGTCGGGGCAACCGGTAATTTTAATCGCTTAATCTGATAAAAGCTAATAAAAAATGCCAGGACGCCGGTCAGGCCAACCGCCCAAGCCGCGCCATTTAAACCGGCGGACCAGAGGACGACGAATAATAGAATAAAAAATAAACGAGAAAAAGCGTCAAAAAAAGTATTTAGCGCCAGGGCAAAAAAATCTTGCTGGCCTCTTAAAACCGCCCGATTAATAACCAAGGGGAAGACATATAATAAATTTAAGGAAGCGATAATCAAAATTTTTCCCTCGCTGATTTTAAAAAGCGCGTTCAGCGGCCGGATAAAAATAACAACTAGAGTAAAGATAAACAACCCGAACAAGAAAAATCGGCGGGAAGCTTTTTTCCGGAGTGCTTCTATCTCTTCCGGATGTTTCGCGGCTAAGAGCGCTGTTTCTTTAGTAATAACCGTATTGATAGCCGCAGTTAAAATTCCCAAGATGGTTACAAAAGACAAGAGCGCTTGAAAATCACCGTAAGCTGGAATTGACAAATGCCGCGTTAGAATCGGATGAACGAGATAATTAAGAAAAGCCCCGCCGAAACCGGCGGCGGTTAAAAAGAAAGTTCCGCGGATAAATTTATCCTGTAATAATTTTTTAAGATTTAATTTCATAAACAAGCAGAGTCTTCGTTTCTAAAAGAGGCTGAAGGTAGCTTAAGTTATTAAGCCAGAGATAAGCAGTAAAGTCCAGCTCTTTGGCTAAAATAATATAACGGAGCGGCGGGCCGGAAACTAGTGGCGGCGCCTCTTCCCCTTGGTTACTAAGCCAAGCGCTGATAATTTGACTGTCTTTATTCCGGCTATTATCATAAATTCCGCCCCACTCCATATTCGTGCCGCTAACGACCGGACAAGAAAAAAAAGTTTTTGCCGGATTGGTAATTATTTTCCCGACCCAATTAAAACTCAAATACATATGCCAGGGTAAAAATAAAATCTTATCATTACAACCATAAGACTGCGACGAATGATTAAGCAAGAAATTATTAACTTCATACCAATCAGACGGATAGAGCGTCGGGGGCACCTGGCGATTAAAACCCCAAAGCAAAGATGGTGCGCCCATGACGACAATAACCGTCAGAATTAAACCACTCACTAGACGATTATGAAGAATAATTCTTGCCCGAGAAAAATAATAAGCGCCCAGAGTCAGATAAAAGAGATAAATCGGAATAAGCACCGCGACCCATTTTTGCGGTTCGCGCAGGCCTTTATATAAAGGGAGATGATCATAGAGAAATAAAGTCAGACCGCGGGTGACGGACGACTTAAGCCCTAGTGCTAGAAAAACTGCCAGAATAAAAATTAATAAGAGAGCCGAATTAAATAACTTATTATTCTGGCTACGGCGCCGAAAACTCTGATAAGCTCCGTAAATAATCAGCGGCAATAAAAAAATAAAACTCATCTGCCAGCCAACGACATCCGTTAAATCAAGATAGCGGAACTGTTCCTTACCCCAAAAACCAGACATCATTAAGACATTAGTTAAAGCTTCTGAACCGTTTTGGCCCGCTGTTTGAAAAGCGACTAAATCCTGGCTAGTAATTCCCCGCTCCATGAAATTAACTAAAGGCGAAGCTTTAGTCGCTAGAGCAATCAGCCAATTAGCGTTAATGATAATAATAACCAGAAAAGACCATAATAAAGCGCGCCACAGGCTTTTGCTCTTCCCGGCCGCGATAATATGGCGGCGTTTCTGGAATAAGACGAAAGCGAATAATAAAATAAAAGGCAAAAGCAAAAAAATAAAATGTAAAGAGAACATTATTACTAAAGCACCACAGACGGCCGCACGAATAAGGTTTTTAAAGTCCAGCGTCCGCCCGGCGGCAAACAAGTAAGCGAGTGTAAAAAGAAAAAAACCGTAAGCGATTAAAAGCCCAAATTGGCCGTAAAGCGCCCGATCATAAATGAAAGGATTAAATAAAGCGAATAAGCTTAAAATAAAAATCAAACCCGAAGAAGCTTTGGGAACGGCATTATCAGATTGCGGATAATACTCTAAAACTTTTTTAACCAGAATTCGTCCGCCCAGTAGAATAAGAGTCAAAACGCCGGCAATAAATATTTTTTCTAAAAAGGCGACCGGAAAAATAAAAGATAAGCCGGAAAGCAGAAGCTTTAGCCAGAGCCAAGAACTAAACCAATCAAACCGGATTATCGGCCCCCAGACATTATCGGTAAAGAAAAGATAACCGGGACGGAAAAACCAGGGTAGGACAATCGCTAGAATAACGGCCAAATAACCCCAAAAAGAAGCAGTTGATAATACGATGCGTAATTTATGAAATAATTTCACGATAATTGTTTCTATAATAAGCATTAAAATTATTATACTAAATTTAATAATATCTTCCTTAACTCAGTTCTACTTACTAAACGAGGGTTATTTTTCATCCTCTCCGGATTAAAACCGTTCTTTAATATTATTTTTAAATCTGGCCTGGAGATATTTAGTTCATGAAAACGCGTTGCTAAACCAATGTTTCTTAACATATTTTCAATCTTTTCCTGAGCATTCCAGATATTATTAGCGCCCAATAATTTAATTAAATCTTCTATAACATTCCGAACATAGGGTACGCCCCGTTTATCTAAAAGATTAGCGGGCGATACTAAACTATTATATTTTAGAAGACTACTCAAAGTTATCGCCACCGCCTGCCCGTGCGCGACCCCGAAATATGAAGTAATCGGATAAGAAATCGCGTGACAAGCCGTAGTTTCCGAAATATTAATGGCTTGGCCGGAAAGATTAGCTGCCCGACTCATTGCTAGTCGAACTTTTTGATTAGGATTCTTTACGGCCTTTTCTAAATTATGCATGATTATTTTAATAGCCTGGGCGGCATATCTTTTTGACTCGGCCGTAGATTTTACGCTCCAATATGATTCCACCGCTTGCGATAAAGCATCCGCACCGGTTTCGGCGGTAATTTTTCTATTCAAGTTAAAAGTAAATTGCGGATCAATAATAGAACAATCCGGCAAGATAAATTTATGTTTTAAAGAATATTTATTTTTACTAATATAAATAACAGAAAAACAAGTCACCTCGCTGCCGGTTCCGGCGGTCGTGGGAATGGCAATTAATTTTTTTCCCGGTTTTAGTATCTCTTTCTTCTTTAAAATATAATCTTTCGGGGAACCGCTTTGCGCAGCTAAAATATTTATCGACTTAGCGACATCAATCGCGCTGCCGCCGCCGACGGCCATAACTAAATTGGGGTTATATTTTCTAAATAATTTTATGCCTCTTTTAATATCAATCAATTGAGGATTAGAAGAAAAATCAGTAAAATTTAAAACGGCATATTTTTTTAAAATCGGTTTTAGTATTCGGCTCGCGCCGCACAGTTTATAAGATGTCTGGCCGGATATTAAAAAAATTTTCTTCACCTTATTTTGGCGGAGATATTTATTTAAATTTTTAATTGAATTCAGGCCAATATAATTTCTCGGCGGCATTCTTATTTATTTAATATTTCTAATAAATTTTATAAAATCTTTTTTATTATCGACTGGACTAATATTTGGCCGGCCTAAATCATCTCGAGATGAACTATTTATTCTTATTTCCACTAACGACGGTCCGGCGGTCTTTTGCGTTAAACTAATACACTGCTTAATTTCGGCCACGCTTTCCGCTCGATAAACATTCTTATACCCGCAGGCTCGAGCCAAATCAGGGATATTAATATTAAAACCGGCTGTCGGCTGGCCGCCAACTGATTCATGGCAACCGTTATTTAGAACGATATGGTTAAAATTCGCCGGCGATTGAGAACCAATAATCGCTAAAGATCCCAAATGCATAATAAGTGCTCCGTCGCCGTCAAGACAATAAACTTTTCTATTTTTATTTTCTCCGGCGATCCCCAGGGCAATTGACGAAGAATGCCCCATTGAACCGACCGTTAAAAAATCCCGGTCATGACCTTGCTGCAAATGATCGCGATATTCAAAAAGTTCCCGCGAGGCTTTACCGGTCGTCGAAACAATGATATCGGCCGGCGATAAGGAATCAACGATACATTTAATCGCCTCTTCTCTGGAAACGGGATAATTATTTTCTGTCTTATCCTGCAAAGAATATTTTTCAAAAGTATCTTTTTTAACGATTAGGGCATAGGGAGAATTATTCTTCTCCAAATAAGCGGCGGCCTTATCTAGACAAATTTTCGCTTCGTCTAAAGAGGCCGGCAGAATATCATAAGGAATAGCTAAAGCTTCCAATAATTTTGTGGTAATTTTTCCTTGTTTAAGATGCTGCGGTTCATCCTTAATACCAGGTTCGCCGCGCCAGCCCACAATTAGCAATATCGGAATACTATACACTTCCGGATCGGTTAATGACACTAAAGGATTAATAGCATTCCCGATTCCCGAATTCTGCATATAAACCACAGCGATATTACCGGAAGCTAAATAATGGCCGGCTGCCAAAGCAATAGCATTCCCTTCGTTAGCGCTAATGATATGGTTTCGCCCGGCGTGATCCATTAGATAAGAACAAAAACTTTTCAAAAGAGAGTCTGGAACACCGGTAAAAAAATCCAGTTTCTTTTCTAATAAACACCGATAAAATTCTGCGCAATTAAGCATATTATTTCCCGCCCGGGATTAAAGTTAATATCTCTTTAATTGATAGACATTCATCCTCGCATTCATAAGACCTTTCATTTAATAAAATTGATTTAGCCGTATTCACCATCGCCGGATAAGCACTACGCAATAAATGATTCGCGTAAATAATAATATTCACACCCGCTTCGGTCAGTTCGTGTTCATAAATCTTATTATAGCTTGAAGGAACAGCGACTAAGGGAACTTTTTTTTCAAATTTCTGATACTCACGGCAAAATTCCAATATTTCATCCGGTTCTTTTTCCCGGCTATGGATCATTATTCCGTCCGCCCCGGCCGCGATATAAGCCTGAGCGCGTTCAACGGCATCTGCCATTCCTTTTTTAAGGATTAAGCTTTCAATTCTAGCAATAATCATAAAATCATTAGTCACTTGCGCTTTCTTGCCCATGGAAATCTTATAACAAAAACCATCGATAGAATCTTGGGTTTGAGCAACATCCGTTCCGAATAGGGAATTTTTTTTCAAACCAATTTTGTCTTCAATAATAACTGCCGAAACCCCCATTCTTTCCAGCGTCTTAACCCCAAAAACAAAATGCTCCGGTATGCCGCCAGTATCGCCATCAAAGATTATCGGCTTAGTGGTCACCTCCATAATATCATTGACCGTCGTTAGCCGGGACGTTAAATCCACACACTCAATATCCGGTTTTCCCTTAGCCGTCGAATCGGTTAAACTACTCAGCCACATCCCATCGAATTCCTTAATTCCTTTCTCGTCCTTTATTTTAAGATTATCAACGATGAGCCCGGTTAAACCGTTATGGGCCTCCATAATTCGCAGAGTTGGTTTTACTTCCAGTAATCTTTTTAATCTTTTCATTCTAATATCAGGCGTAGTCCCGATTTCATGCATTTTTTCATGAAGAAGGGTTGAAGAAATTCCTTTGGTATATGGAAGTTCTATTAATTCCCCGCCCCATTCTTTTAAAGTGGCGATTACTCTAGCCCTAGTTTCTTTTTGCGTCCCTTCCTGCCAGTCATCACCATGAACCACGTAATCCGGCTTTATTTCTTTTAAATTCGGAACATAATCTAAAGTCTCCTGCGGCATAACTCGATCAACTCCTTTTAAATTTTCCACGATTTCTTTCCGCTGTTCATAGGTTAAAAAGGGCAAGCGCTTATAGCTAGCGATAGCTTTATCAGTTAGGAGACCGACGATAACTGTTCCCAACTCTCGCGCTTTATATATAATATTTAAATGGCCGGGGTGTATTAAATCCGCACTCATTCCGATATAAACTATTTTTTCTTTATTTTCCATAGAATTAGTTTATTATTTAAGTTTTTTTCTTTCTTCTATAATTATACACCAAATAGCACGAACATAATAATAAAGTTGTGCTGGAAATTCCTAGACCTAGATAGAATAATCTTTGTTTTAATACGACGTGGAAATAAGTTTATCTAAGATATCTTTAAACTGTTCGCCAGTCCTTTCCCAGGTAAACTCTCTAGAATATTCCGTCGCTTCTTCGCTCATCTCTTTATAACGCAAATTGTTATTTAATAACTTAAAGAAATCCTTAGCAAAGGTATCGTTATCTAATATGGGGACTTTTACCATCCCTCTCTCAAATATTCCAAAAATTGGAAGATTATATGCTATTACTGGTAAGCCAAAGGACATCGCTTCAAGAGCAACTATACCAAAACTTTCATATAAACTTGGAAATAAAAATATTTTACTTTTTCGCAATATATTTTCTTTCTCAATACCGATCTTATACCCTAATAAGTCAATACTACCCTCTAGTCCCATCTCCTTTATTTGTTTTACTAATTTTTTATTATTTTGATCTAAATAACTTCCAGCTATCGCTAATTTTAATTTATTGTTAATTTTTATTACCTTTTTCCAAACATCTAATAATTCAAAAATCCCCTTCTGTTCATGAAATCTTCCAATGAATAAAGCGTCATACTCCTTGTGCTCCAAATTAATAGGTGTATTAGCATTAGTTTGTCCATCTGGCAATTCTATCCCGTAATGGATTATGCCGACCTTATTAAATTTTTCCATTAAAAACCCTTCATAATAAAAATTTGTGGCTATAACTATATCTGCTTTTTTTGCTAAAAAATTATAAATTCTTTGATTTAACCAAAAATGTAAAAGTCCGGCGTTGGGAAAATATTTACGATTAGTATATTCCCCTTTGTAGCCCCTGAACAACCTAGGTGAGGGCATATGCATAAAAGACATCCAAATACTATTTTTATTTTTAAGTTTCATTAGGAGACCATAGACAAGATTCGGGGAAAGTTCTGAGTGCGTTATAATAACATTCACATTTCTTTCATCAAACCTAGGAATATTAGACAGAGAGAGAAAAATACTTCTGAAAAAATTAAAAACGTAAGAGTAATAACTTTTTTCAAAATAGTATTTCCCTATTGGTTTATATTCTATATTTTCATTTATCACATTACTTTTTTTAATAAACCCCACTTCAGTACTTTTGCATGTATATAAAATATTTTTATATTTTTTTGACAAATATTTAATAATTTCAACCATACACTTAGTCCCACCGCTAATATTGCCCTGGACTGTTACTATATCAATATTATGTATTATTATTTCTTTGGGCATAAAATATGAACTTTAATAATTAAATAATTAAAACAAAACAATAATACTACAAAAACAATAAATAAGGAAAAATAAAAATTTCTCTGTTGAGTATATTCGATTATGAAAGTTTCTTCACCTTCTAAATTTGGCTGATCTATCAACCAAGAATTAGCAAATCCATTAATTAAATAGTGATGATTTTTAAAATCTGACTGCTTAAACCAATTGTTCCAAAAATACTGTTTATCATTATCTACGACCTTAAAAATTTCCCAATCTTTATTAAATGATTCTAAAAAAACTAACAAAAACGGCTCTTTTTTTAAATTTTTAACATTAACTATATATTTAGTGGGGTTAATCTTGGTAAATCTTAAAGGGTTAGAGTTGAGAGCAATAGGCGACTTTAGACTAAGAATAATTTCTGAAGATTTTATAAATTCTATGGGGACATCATCGCTATTTACTTGAAATTCATGTTGACCAGCACTTAAATTTACCTGGCCCCACAAAATAAATTTTTCATTTTTAATCTGATAACTATTTTTTTTTAGTACTTGGTTGTCAAATAAAAACACAACTCCTTTATCTTGATTTAAAGCACTTTCTTCTAAAACCAGAACATCATATTCTCCAGAAACCGGTGCTGTAAACTTATAATCTTCTAGCTGCATTAAATCTTCTTCCAATAAATTACTCTCTAAATAATCGGCGTCAGAAATAGCGTCAGATTCTGTTTTTTTCTGATTCTCATACTTTTTTTTAATTAAATCATCTACTTGCGACTCTATCGGTATATAAAAGGCACTAGAAAAATTTAAAAAAAACTTTTCACCCTCTTGATTGGATATATTATCATCAGATAAATAAATAGCATTGCCATCCTGATTTTCTTCTAAAGAAATTATCCTATCTAAAGTGAGATAGCTACCATTTATATACACAAGATTACTAGGTATATAAAAATGGGATGTTTCGTTAACTGCAACATCAAAAAATGCATCTGCCTTATTTCCGGCAGATACAACAAGATATGCAATAAATATAAATAGAATATTAACAACAACCAGAAAAAAATACTTAATATTTTTTTTCATAATTTATAAAATTCTATAAATTAGATAATCTTCCGTCTCCCTATAGACTACTACTCCGTTCATACTATTATAATATTCAATAAAAGATTCTGGCCGACCAACAATATATTGAGGCATACCCTGAAAAACCCATACCGTCGGTTCCCATGGTTGTTTTATTTGTTTTAGAATAATAACATATCTTATGTCAAAAAGCTTTAGTATTTTACTATGACCTGAGTTATTTTCTAATTGTTCAAAGGTTCTTGCAAAATAATTTGTTAATTTATAATTATTTGGTGGAAAAACAAAAGAATATTGGTCGTTGCCCTTAAACGAGTGTAAATTATTTTCTGAAGGCAACCAAAGAATACGAGAAAAATCACCAGAATCGCGGAGATCCCTTACAAAACCGTTTATCTCTTCATAATATGTGGGGATTCTAATAGAAACTTGATGCGTGCCCCCTTGCCCACTAATAGGCTTACTATTGAAAGACTCTTTTTTAAGGATTAGAGAATAGACTGGCCCAATAAACAATGCGATAAAAAAAATAGAACTAAAAACAACTTTAAATATTTTTCTTTTTTTAAAATAATTTAAAAAAGATGTTACTGACAATCCTAAGATTAGACAAACTGGTAATGAGAGTATATATCCCCATTTATATGGTTCACTAAATGCTTTTAATATAAATATTTTATTAAAAAAAGCGTTTGCTAAAATATTATTTTTTTGTATTAATAAAATAAAAAATGAATAGAACAAAACAATAAATAAATTTATTAAAAAATATTTTTTGACTTTGCTATCACTATTAATTAACGTGGTGCTGAAAGTAAACAATAGGATGACTAAGCCCAAAATCGACAAAATTTTACTTTTAATTCCCACGTTAATTAAAAAAGTAAACGGGGAAATAGCCAATGGGTAATAATCTGCAAACCAGCTCCACGAAAAAAATGTTTTATAATAACTATTTTTTACTCCTTCCATAATACCAGCCGCGCCATTATTAAAAAAAAGTTCAAGATAATGCAAATTTATTTCTAATGTTAATAAAAAAAACAAAAAAATTGCAAAAGTAAAATAAATTAAAATTTTCTTAAAATTATCACACCTAAAATGGCTAAATAATAAAATTAAAATTACGTAAAAAACTGATAAAAAAAGGGCTAATATAAATCCTTGGGAAACAGCAAGATTTACTACAGCCAATGATAATGCCAACCTAATTGAGTTGATTAAGAAATAATTTTTTGTACAAGATAACAAATTTATAGTATATAAAACGACTAAAGGCAAAAAAGCATAAACTATATTCAATCCGACCGCTCCCAGGTTAGCAATTGTAAAGCAATTAAAACCATAAAATATAGAAATAAAAAAACAAATATATTTTGAAGATAAAAAATTTATTTTATCTAAAAAATGAAACATGAAAAGAGCACTTAAGATAAAACACAAAATCCAAATAATTTGCTGGGTCAAAATATGATTTTGTGTTAAAAAATAAACAAAATAAACAAATAAATCAACTGGCGCGAAATTCGTTGGCCTCCCGAATCTGACGTCGCTCCAAGAACTTTGGAATGTCTTTAATAGATTCCCTGATTCCGGATAAGAGTAAACACTGTCCATTAAATGTAGTGGCTGTTTTTCTCCGTGAAATAAAAAAAATGAAATACTTATAAAAAACAGTATTATTAAGAAATAATACCAATAAGATGACCTCAGTATTTTTTTTATTTTTTCCCTTGAATACATCTTGTAGTCTAAATAAAATTAAAAATATAAAGAAAATTTAAATCACAAAAATTTATAAACTTGACGATTCATCACGACTAATTTCTTTTAGAAACTTAAATAATACAGATTTTGGTTCTTTATTTGATAAAAGAAAAGTAAAAATGAAGTACATAGCAAAAAATCGTAGATATAAAGTAATAGTAAAAAAACACAAAAATAAAAATATTTTATTAAAAAGTACGCTTAGTAAGAAAAAATAAGAAAAGCCAAAAATAAAATAAGCTATATTTGACCAAAAACCGATTAAATTTCCTACAAAAATATCAGAAAAATTTCTTCCTTTTAAACTATTAAATTTCCCCTGCAATTCTTTTGATGCAGTAACACCCTTAAACCCAAATTTTTTAGTATATTTAAATGACATCATTTCTAATAATAAATACCCCAACAATATAGCAATGATTAACCAAATAATATCTGAACCATGATAACTTTTATACATTCCGACGCCAATACTAATTATCAAACCATAAATAGTAAAATGATCGAAAGAATCATCTAGCCACTCGCCTAAAATAGAACACTTATTTGATAATCTAGCGACTTGTCCATCGACAAAATCAAAATAGCAACGAATAATTAAGAAGAATAGTCCTAAAATATTATATTTATAGCTTCCCACACTAAAACAATAGAAAACTATCGGAATAAAAATAATATTACTACCAATAGTTACTTGGTTCGCAGTAATTCCAATTTTATTTAAAATTTTAGCTGATACTAAACTACACTTTCTAACTAAGCTAATAAGTTTTCTGTAAAACATAATTTAATTATAAATTATTATTTTTTAATAATAACTCGATTATGGCCAAGGAGCCGTCACTATTCTTCCAAACCTTTATTATTTTAACTAAAGTAAAATTATAAGAATCTGAATTGAACAGTTTTATGACATCAGAAAAAGAAAAATCTAAATTCAATGAAATCTCTATAATTAAAAATTTCGTAATTTTTAAAGCATTCTTCGCTGATAAAAGAACTTTTTTTTCATGAGATCGGAAGAG
>JBBACQ010000011.1:0-27760 GCA_041656935.1 Patescibacteria group bacterium | reverse complement strand
ATATGTCTATACGGAAACCGGAGAAGATAATGGTTCCTATACACTCTTCTTTTGTTTAGGAGGAACAAATTCAGGTATATCTTCTGGCTTAGCTGTCGCTAGTCCGGTGGGAGTAGAATATGGTTCTTTTGAAAATTTAAAAGTTGGTTTAATTGGTCATTGGGCTTTAGATAATATTGATGGAGTAGTAGATAAAAGTACAAGCGGAAATAATGGAACGGGAGTAGGGGGTGTTACCATTGGTGGAGCTACCGATAGACACGGGCAAGCTAACGGAGCAACGTCTTTTGATGGGGTTAATGACTATATTGATTGCGGTGCTTTCACCCAAATAGATGGTATTCAAAAAATGACGATGGTTTATTGGGGTAAAAAATCAGCAACTAATAAATTATTACCTATTGGGAAGAGAAGTGATTCATCAGCGAATGCTTCGGCTATTGCCTTAAATGTGTGGAACGATGGATTGATATATTGGAATGTTAGTGAGTTTCCAGTGGTAAGGGCTGGACGATGTTCTTTTAATGATACAAATTGGCATTTATTTACAATGGTTTTTGATGGAAGTTTATCAGGGAATGAGAATAGATTAAAAGGATATATTGATGGAATTCAACAATCATTATTTTTTACCGGGACAATTCCTACCAGTCTTACTTCTATCGCTGGCAATATGTATATTGGGGCAAGCTCACAAAGCATAGCAACTTATTATGGTAGTGGTTCTATATCTGATGTTCGTGTTTACAACCGAGCCCTATCTGAAGAAGAAATCCAACAATTATATTTATTAGAAAATTAATGTCTATTTCATATCTAAACAAATCACCCAAATCTGCTTTTACTCTAGTCGAACTATTAGTCGTTATCGCTATTATTGGAATATTAGCTACTTTAGCTATAGTCAGTATTCAAAATACTAGATCTAAGGCTCGCGATACTAAAAGGATAGCTGATATTAAACAAATCCAAACGGCTCTAGAATTATATTTTAATGATAATGGTTCTTACCCAGTATCATCTTCGGTTACTTCTTCTATTCGTTCCGCTAGTCGGGTCTATATGGAAATGTATCCTCAAGCTCCTAATCCACCTGATGGCGATTGTACCGAAAGTAATAATCAATATGTCTATACGGAAACCGGAGAAGATAATGGTTCCTATACACTCTTCTTTTGTTTAGGAGGAACAAATTCAGGCATATCTTCTGGCTTAGCTGTCGCTAGTCCGGTGGGAGTAGAATATGGTTCTTTTGAAAATTTAAGAGTTGGTTTAATCGGTCATTGGGCTTTAGATAATATTGATGGAGCAGTAGACAAAAGTACAAGTGGGAATGATGGAACGGGAGTAGGGGGTGTTACCATTGGTGGAGCTACCGATAGACACGGGCAAGCAGGTGGAGCTACAACTTTTGATGGTAGTAATGATTATATAGCTACTGCTTTGATAAATTTTGAAAGAAATGAATCTTTTTCTTTTTCAGCCTGGGTAAATAAAAATAATATAAACACAGACGGAATAATTTTGGGTAACGAAAGTGGTGATACAAATACTTATAGAGGTTATCAATTCTCAATTAATTCAAGTGGGAAAATCCTATTTGTATTAAGAAGTCAAAATAGTACCCTTAATAGATTAGCGGTTAATAGTGATAATGCTATTACAGCAGGTGAGTGGATTTATGTTACTGCTACTTATGACGGCTC
Organism: Patescibacteria group bacterium; assembly: GCA_041656935.1. Lineage (GTDB taxonomy): Bacteria > Patescibacteriota > Patescibacteriia > Patescibacteriales > UBA12465. Next base: position 26,054 of record JBBACQ010000011.1, on the reverse strand, counting down.
ATCAAGTACCAATGGTGTTAAACTATATAAAAATGGTGTATTACAAGCTCAGACTGTTATAACTAATAATCTCACAGGCACAACCATCTCAACAGAGGTCACTAAAATAGGAGGTAGAATTGTTGCGTTAACTCCTTTTTATTTTGGAGGCAAAATTGAAGACGTCCGCATCTACAACCGAGCCCTATCCGAAGAAGAAGTCCAACAATTATATTCGCTAGAAAACTAAATTAAAATTATTATAAACATTGACTAAAAATGATAATTAAGGTAGTATTAATTAATATAAAAATAACATAAAGAAGATGAATATCACCGAATTAGCTAGAATTTTAAGAGTTTCTCCTTTTGAATTGCGCCAACTTTTACCGCAAATGGGTTTTAATATTGGATTGAAGGCTATTAAAGTTGATAAAATGATTGCTAAAAAAATAGTAAAAAATTGGCCAATTTTTATGGCTCAAATTGAAAAGCAACGAGAAGCCGAAGAAGCTTCTAAAAAAGAACAAGAAGCCGAAGCCATCAAAGAAACAAAAAAAATAGAAATTGGTAAATTCATTGTGGTCAAAGACTTAGCTTCTCTAGCTGATTTACCAGTAAATATAGTTTTGAAAGAGTTAATGAAAAACGGAGTTTTTGTTTCCATGAATGAAAAAATAGATTTTGATTCTGCTTCTATTGTCGGAGTAGGATTGGGGCTGGAAATTTCTTTAGAAGAAGATAATATCGAAACAACTGGAGATAGTGGTAAAGAGATTTTGGCCAAAGCTCTAAAAAAAGAAAAAGAAGAAGAATTAAAATTGCGCCCCCCAGTAGTTGTTGTTATGGGACACGTTGATCATGGAAAAACAAAATTACTTGATGCTATTAGAAAAACTAATGTGGTAGCCGGAGAATCTGGGGGGATAACTCAGCATATTGGAGCCTACCAAGTAGTTAAAAATGATAAAAAAATTACCTTTATTGATACTCCCGGTCACGAAGCTTTTACAGCTATGCGTAGTCGTGGAGCTAAAGTAGCCGATATTGCTATTTTAGTAGTAGCAGCGGATGATGGAGTAAAACCACAAACCGTTGAAGCCTTTCGTATTATTGAAGCTTCTAAAATTCCTTTTATTGTAGCTATAAATAAAATTGATAAAGATGAGGCCGATATTAATCGAACCAAACAAGAATTATCTTCACAATTAAATATCATTTCTGAAGATTGGGGCGGAAAAATTGTCTGTGTTCCAGTTTCAGCTTTAGAAGGACAGGGAATTGATGAAATATTAGAAATGGTTCTATTAACCGCGGAGATGGAAGCCGAAAATTTACAAGCTAATCCTTTGGCTGATGCGATTGGAACAATAGTAGAATCAAATATTGACAAAGGAGCCGGCCCCGTAGCAACTCTTTTAGTCCAAAATGGTACTCTAAAAATTGGTGATCAATTATGTTATAGTGGCACTATTTATGGCAAGGTTAAAGCTCTGAAAAATTATAAAGGCGAAGATATTAATTCAGCTGATCCCTCTACTCCAGTTAGAATTCTAGGTTTAAAAATGTTGCCTGAAGTTGGGGATATTTTAGAAGTTGGTCTTGGCGAAAAATTAAAATTTAGAAAAATGGTTTCTAAAAATAAGGCGGAGGGACATTTTTCTTCTAATTCCGAAGTTGAAGATGATTCCCTAAAATTAAATATAATTATTAAATCAGATTTCTTAGGATCAGCTGAAGCTATTGAAGAGTCATTAATGAAAATTAATACTAAGAAAATAAAAGTAAAAATTCTTTATAAAGGTCTAGGAAATATTGGAGAGGGAGACATCAAGCGAGCCGAAGATTCTAATGCTCAAATTATCGGTTTTAATGTTAAATTACAGGGGCAAATAGAAGATTTAATTAGAGAGAAGAATATAAAGATAAATATTTTTAGTATTATTTATGATTTGATAAAATATGTTAAATTAGAAATGAAAAATATTTATAAACCCGAGATAATCAGAAAAGATTTAGGGAAGTTGAAAGTTTTAGCTATTTTTAGAACCGAAAATAAAGCTCAAATAATTGGCGGGCAAGTGTTAGAAGGAAATATTGAGGTTGATTCTTTGATAGATGTTTGGCGAGAGGAGAGTTTCGTTGATAAAGGTAAAATAAGTAAATTACAATGTGGGAAACAAGATGTTAACGAGGTAGAAAAAGGGCAGGAATGTGGGATGAGATATGAAGGTCATCCAATAGTTCAAGTCGGTGATATTTTAAATTTTTATAAAGAACAGGAATCCGAAAGTGATATTTAATTATTTTAGAAAAGAAGTAAAAATATGGCCAAGATAGAACAATTAAATGAGATAATTAAGCATACTTTAGCAGAAATTATTATAGGCGAGATTGAATCGCCTAATTTTTTAATTACCATATCTAGAGTTGGTTGTTCGCCTGATTTATCTTTGGCTAAAGTATTTATTTCGGTTCTACCAGAAAATTTTTCGGGAACAGCTTTAAAAAAATTAAGAAGTAAGTCTAGTTTATTAAATAAAATTTTAAAGAATAAAGCTAATTTAGTAAGAAGTCCTCGCTTGCAATGGTTTATTGATGAAGATCTTAAGAAATTTTCTGAAATAGAAGAAACCCTAGAAAAAATCAAAGCGGAGAAATATTAATTTTTTATGCTAGATCAAGAGACTATTAAAAAATTAAAATTATCCTGGGAAAAGATAGCCTTAGCTAAGAGAATTTTATTAGTATCTCATATTAATCCCGACGTTGATGCTTTAGCTTCATTAGGGGCTTTAATGGAGATTTTGCAAGAGAGAGATAAAGAGTTTGTAGCTTGGGCTGATGGTAAAGGAGATAATTATTATTTTTTACCTAATGAAGAAAATATTATTGGTGATAAAGACATCCTGTTTTCGGAAATAAGCCGTCGTTTTAATAATCAACAAGAGGTTGGTTTGGATATGATGAAATTTTTTGATTTAGTAATTGTACTTGATTGCGGATCAATCGACCGGACCTCTTTAACCCAATATTTTGAGAATATTAGGAGTTTAATGTTAGACACTTTTGTTATTGAAATTGATCATCATCCTGCCACTAGAACTTATGCTAATATTGAAATAAAAATACCGTTAGCCTCGACCACCGAGCTTTTATATTATTTAGTTGACCTAAATAATATCGAGCTAAAGCGCAATTTAGCTAATTGTTTATTAGCCGGCCTTCTAACCGATACGGCTAATTTTTTATACCCTTCGGTTGATGACCAAACTATAAAAATAGCGGCCAATCTAATGGCTTCCGGGGCCCAATTTCCTAAATTATTAAATCATACTTGGCGTAATAAGACTTTTTTAGAAATGAAACTTTGGGGTTTGGCTTTGGCTAATTTAAAAGTTAATAAAAAATATAATATTGCTTCTTCGGTTTTGTCATATGATGATATTCAAAGAATAAAAGAATCTTATGGTTTTTTTTCGGGCGATGTTTTTGGTGACATCGCTGGATTTTTAAGTAATTTAGCTGAGGCTGATATTATATTACTTTTGCGAGAAGAGGAATTAGGCTTTATTAAGGGAAGTTTGCGAGTTGGAGCTGTTAAAAATGATTTTTTAGCTACAGGTAATGATCTTGGAGACGAAGAGAATAATCATGAAATTGATGTTAATAAATTGGCTCAAATTTTTGGTGGCGGTGGTCATAAAAAGGCCGCTGGCTTTATGATTGAAGGTCATATCGTTAAAAATAAAGATGATTTTCAAATTATTTAAGTAATTTTATCTTGATAATATAAATAAAAAAACCCTTTATTGCTAAAGGGTTTTTTAGAACATTTTTAATGTCCTAAATGTTTTTTACCAGCTCTCCTGTGGTATTTTCCCAATACATGCTATTACTCATTTCTGAGTTAGCTGGAACAAAATTTGTTCCCGTACCGGTTCCGAATTGGAATCTCAGTTGACCTGAGGTTCCGGTCGGAATTTCCACTTGGAAATAACTGGAGTTACTTGTCAGCTGGGTAGCTGTCAAAAAGGTCCAAGTTCCAGTAGAACCGATTTTATATCGGAAAGTCGGGCTGGTGGAAGTGGTTTTAAAAAAGTGAGTGTAGCCACTCCATCTTATTTGGAAGTTGTCTGCCAAACCATCACCGTTGTTCCCAGGAATGGGAGCCGGAGTAGAACCACCAGTGCTCAGTAATAGAATTCCAGAATAAGTTCGCAACTCCATCTGAGTTGAGCTTATTCTTTTTATTCTAAAACCGAAAAACGAACCCGATCCACCATAAGGAGTATTTTCTGCTCCTGAATAAAGAATCGAGGGCGGGTTTCCAATTGATGGTTTTAACCAAATTCCTCCTGTTGAGCCGTCATCATAGGCGGCATTAAACTCAATATAAGAGTCATCGGTATTTGAAAATGTTAAAGTGAACCTAATACTATCGGTTTCACTAACAACTGCATTGTTAGTTGACCATCCAGTGTTGTCGGTCCTCCTGACATAAAACCAATTTTTACTTGAATGCTCCTGATATTCAGCTTTGGAAATAGCCACCTCAACAGTGGCGCTTCCATCCTCTTTCAGTTTCAGATTATATAACCTGACTGGTGAGGTGGCTGTTGCTGGAGGTGGTGGTGGATCAGTGGTTTTCCCAACAACAATTTTTATATTGTTGAAGATGAAAACACTTGGGATGTTTCCAGATACTTCCATATAATATTTACCGTTTCGGGGAAATTTTATATCAATACCATTTTCAATCGCTGAAGATTGGTAAATAATATTGTTGGAAGAGTCTTTAACCAGCCAAGTTCCCAAAGCGATACTGTCGCCCTTACTTGGGCTTAACCAAAAAGAGAAATAATATTGACTGTCGCCAGTCAATGTTTCTCCGGAAATTACTTTAAAACTTTTTTCTCCATCATTGCTGGAGGAAAAATTTAAAGTAACCTTTGTTTCGGTTGGGTCAGGGTTAACGTTCTTTGGTCCCTCGAATTCAAACTCTTTACAGTTTGAAAAAAACAAGGAGCTGACAATCAACAAGAAAAAAAATCTTTTCATGATACTTAATTTAAGGTTTAAAAAATTTTAATTATAATCTAGATTTTCTTAATTCTTGGGAGAAAAGATAAAAAAAACTAGATTATAACTAAAATTAATAACCTTTAAAATCTTTTTTAAAGAGCTCATCTTTTTAACCCTATATTATATCATATAAATTATTTTTTGTCAACATCCATTATTATCCCCTTTAATTAATGATTTTTAGGGTTTTTCCATCCTTTTATGGCTAAAAGTAATCTCTCCAATAAAAAAGACCTTTATAAAAATAAATGTCTTTTTTGAGGTATTTTTATCCTTTTTTAGCTAATTTTTCCTTCCATTTTTGAATTAAAGAATGGTTGCCAGAAGTTAAAACCTCGGGAACCGAGTATTTCTTACTTCCCACTTTGAATATAGCTGGTTTAGTATATTGAGGGTATTCTAATATTCCGGTTTGGTTATGAGATTCATCTTTTAAACTTTCGGCATTTCCTAAAACATTTGGTAGCAAGCGAGTTAGGGAATCAACAATAATCATCGCTCCTAATTCTCCTCCAGTAATTACATAATCGCCGATTGATATTTCTTCGTCAATAAAATGTTTTATTCGATCATCAACTCCTTCATAGCGACCGCAAATTAAAGTGATGTCTTTTAGTTGGGAATATTTTTGAGCCATAGTTTGATCCCATTTCTTTCCTTTAGCTGAAAGTAAAATTATTTTTTGATTTTTGGTTTTTGGTTTTGAAGCTATTTTTTTAATCGCCTTATACAGGGGTTCTATCTTCATTAACATTCCTGCCCCGCCTCCATAAACAGTATCATCAACAGTTTTATGTTTGTCGGTGGTGAAATCTCGTAAATTATAGATCTTTATTTTTACAGCTTTCTTGTCTTTAGCTCTTTTAATAATACTTTCATCAAAGTAAGATTTAAATATTTCTGGGAAAATTGTAATAATATTAAATTTCATATTTTTTTATATTCTTATCGATAAAAACAAAAGACCACGTTGTGGTCCTTTGTTTTTATATCGAATTTTTAAATGATACAATCTTTTTAAAGATTAAATTTTTAAATCGTCGATAGCCGATGTGTCGATAGAATCATTTCTATCATCTTCTCTTCTCATTGGACGATTACCATTATTAGGATCGTAAATTTTTAGATTTACGCGAGAATTGTTTCTAGCTCCTACTACTTTTAACAAAGTTCTAATAGCTTGAGCTGTTTGTCCTCGACGACCAATAACGAATCCCATGTCGCTTTGATCAATTTTTAGGGTCAAAAGAACTCCTCTTTCATCAACTGTTCTTTCTACTGAAACAGCGTCAGGGACGCTAACAATAGATTTAATAACAGTTTCTAGAAATTGCTTGTCTAGATTTTCTGACATACTCTTCCTGTCAATCCTTGCAAATTGTTTTTTCTACAAATTTGTAAGAACTTCTTAATTATTATCACCGTAATGGTGTGGTTGCGTTAGCAACTTTATATATATTTTATATCCTTTAAACCAAAAAGTCAAGGGAGATATTTGTACTTATTCAGCTTTTTCGGTCTCTTTTTCTGGTTCGGGAGTTGCTTCTTCGGTCTTATTTTCCTCAGCTGGGATTTCTTCCACGGGTGTTTCTACCGGCTTCTCTTCGGTTTTAATAATATTTTCTTCGGTACCAGTATTATTTTCAACCTCAGTTGGAGCAACAGCTTCTTCTTTAACATTTTCTTTTTCTTCTTTGATTTTTTTCTTTTCATTTTTCTCTATTTTTCTTTTATTGGGTGTACCAACTTTAGAGTTTTTCTCCTTTTTACCTTCTATAATTTTATTTTCTATTAAAAGATTGTTAATAGAAGGGGTCATACCAGATCCTTTACTTAGCCAGTATTTTACTCGGTCAGTTTTTATTTTCAAATCTTTAGAATAGGGATTGTATGATCCTAAAATTTCTAAGGCTCGACCATAAGGATCTCTAGCTTTCTCAGAAATTACTATTCGAAACATTTTTTTATTTTTTTTACCAACCTTAGATAATTTGATTGTAAGCATATTTTTTTATTTTATCACCCGACCACCGAAGAGGTCTTGCTCGGCAATTGCGTTATTAGGCAATAGTTTAGCGTGATATAAATTAATTAGTTTATCGTAGATATTATATTATTATTCTTTAAAAGTCAATTTTTTAATAACGTTTTTTAAATGGTGGTCGGCTATTAAAGGACTGACCTGATCCGTTGCCCTTAGATTCTCCTTTGCGATCTTTCCAAAGAGGTTCATTGTCAGGTAAATTTTTCATAGTCAAATTTATTCTTCCCTGGGAATCAATCTCCTTTATTTTTACCTGGACGACATCGCCAACGTTAACTAAATCAGATGGTCTTTCAACTCGGTAGGGGGCTAATTCACTTACATGGACCATTCCATCTTGGCTTCCAGAAATTTGAACGAAAGCGCCAAAGTCCATTAAACGAACAACTTTTCCAGTAATGATTTCTCCAACCTCAAACTCTTTAATAATTTCTCGAACCATTTTTTCGGCTAATTGACCCTTCTCGCTACTACTAGCAGTAATCATAACTAAACCATCATCATCAATATCAATTGATACGTCGGTTTCATCTATAATTTTGTTGATAATCTTTCCGCCAGGCCCAATAATAGATCCAATCTTTTCCGGATCAACTCTAAAGCTAATAATTCTAGGAGCGTAAGGTGATAAATCAGCGTGAGGTTCTGGGATAGCTTTCTCTAACTCACTTAAAACTTTATTTAAAGCCTCTCGTCCTTGCTCTAATGTTTTTTTAATTATTTCTTCACTTAGTCCAGTAGTTTTAGTATCTAATTGAATAGCAGTTAATCCATCTCTAGTTCCAGTAATTTTGAAATCCATTCCACCTTGACCGTCTTCTAAGTCTTGAATGTCGGTTAAGATTTCATATTTGCTCATATCTTTGTTAGAAGCTATTCCCATAGCAATTCCAGCGACATGTTTTTTAATAGGAACACCAGCGTCCATTAAAGCCAAAGAAGAACCACAAGTTGCTCCCATAGAAGAAGATCCGTTTGATCCTAGGGTTTCACTTACTAATCTAATAGTGTAAGGGAAATCTTCTTTATTAGGCAAAACAGGAATTAATGCTTTTTCAGCTAAGGCTCCATGTCCGATTTCACGTCGTCCGGTTCCTCGTAAAGGACTGGCTTCACCAACGCTGTAAGGAGGGAAGTTATAATGATGCATATAACGTTTTTTGCTTTGGCCCTCAATGCCTTCCAAGGTTTGTTCCATTCCCGGAGCTCCTAAGGTAGCAATTGATAAAACTTGAGTTTCTCCACGGGAAAAAAGTCCGGCTCCATGATTTCTTGGTAAAATACCGATTTCAGCTGATAAGGTTCGGATTTCATCTAAAGCTCGGCCATCAACTCTTTTCTTGTTTTCTAAAATTGATTTAGTAATCTCAGCTTCTACCATTTTTTCTACAGTTGATTTAATTACATATTCACGAGATCCTTTATCAATATCTTGGGAGAATAAGTATCCATCCAGCTCTTCTTTAATTACTCTGACGGCCATTTTTCTTTCATTCTTAGTGTAGTAAATTTGGTTAAATAAGTTTTTAGCAATATTTTCCGATAACCATTTCTGGCCAATTTCTAATAGTTTTACCTTTTCTTCTTTAGCTTTCTTTTCATCTTCATTTAATAAAATTGGTTGAAGAGTTTTTTCTTTTAAATCAACTTCGTTTTTTAATTTTTTGATAATTTCAATAGCTTCCTGCATTTTCTTCTGTCCCTCATTAATAGCCCCTAGCATTATATCTTCTTTTATTTCATTACCACTAGCTTCTATCATAATAGCTTTTTTTTCAGTTCCAGCGACAATTAGATCAAGTGGGCTAAGAGCTTGCTGTTCGTAAGTAGGGTTAAAGACCAATTCGTCGTTAATTAAACCGACTCTGATTCCACCGATAGGTCCATTCCAAGTGATTCCAGAAATACTTAAGGCGGCCGAAGCTGCTATTATAGAAACAATGTCGTAATCGTTTTCGCCATCAACTGATAAGACGGTTACTATTAACTGAACATCTTTCCTTTCTTCATCATCAAAAAGGGGACGAACTGATCTGTCAATCATTCTTCCAGTTAAAATTGATTGGTCACTAGGACGGCCCTCTCTTTTTACCCAACGAGAACCTTTTATCATCCCGGCGGCGTATAATTTTTCCTCAAATTCAACCATTAAAGGGAAGAAGTCGATTCCTTCTCGTTCCTTTTTAGATTGAACCACGGTAGCCATCACTACGGTATCGCCGTATTGAGCCAAAACTGAGGCATCAGCTTGCTTGGCCAGTTTTCCAGTTTTTAGGGTCAAGGTTTTTCCTAACCAAGTACCACTAATATTTTTTTCTTCATTCATAAAATTGTTTTTTGACCATCAAATTAAAGTCCTGTATTTTTATACAGTTCTCGATATTTGATGGCCAAAATAATTAATTTATCTTTTCTTAAAATTGTAATTACTTATTAAAAAATTCTTGTTTTTTCCTAAGTCAGTAAAGTCATCAGCTTCATCAATTAATTTACTAGAGGTTGTTTTAGAGAAGGCCATTATTTCTACTAAGCATCCTTTATTATTTTGTAGATAAGAAACTAGGGGCAGAAAATCGCCGTCTCCTGAAACTAAAATTATAACATCTAACTTATCGGCTAATTTAATAGCATCAATAGCCAAGCCGACATCCCAATCAGCTTTTTTCGCTCCTCCGGCAAATATTTGTAAATCTTTCATTTTAACTTCAAATCCTTGTTGGCTAAGAGCCTCAAAAAAAGGCATCTCTTCTTCAGTTTCTGTCTTTACAGCATAAGCAGTCGCCCGAATAAGTTTTCGACCAGCGACTGCTTGCTTCAATATTTCTTGAAAGTTTACTTTTTTACCAAATAAATTTTTAGCAGAATGATACATGTTAGAAACATCTACTAAAATACCAACTCGTTGTTCTTTGTGTTTTATCATATTATTCTTCGTTATTTTCATCTTCTTCGTTAGCAATCATTTTTTCTAATTCTTCTTCTTTTCTTTTTTTCTCTTCTTCATCAGCTACCATTTTGTCAGCTATTTTAAGTTTTAATTTTTTGGCTAATTCTGTAAAAGCTTTGCCATCTTCTTTTTGTAAATATTTTAATAATCGACGTCTTTCCGATACTTTTCTAAGCAATCCGCGGCGAGAAGAAAAGTCATGTTTGTGTTTTTTAAGATGTTCAGTTAAGTCTTCAATCTCAGCGGTTAAGATAGCTATCTGCACTTGAGAAGATCCGGTATCATTGGCATGAGTTTGAAATTTTTTAATAATTTTTTCCTTGATTTTTTTTTCTAACATTTTTTTGTTCCTAATCCGAGAAAAAGTTTCGTTTAAAAAACTAAAATCCAAGATAAGGTTATTATTTTTTTATTTAATTAAATTTATTTTCTTTTGTAATCTAGATTTTTTTCTAGAGGCAGTATTTTTTTTAATAATACCTTTTTTGGCCATTTTATCAATGGCTTTAATAACGCTAGCAAAATCTTTTTTTACTTCAACATTTTTAGCTTCGATACTTTTTTTTGTCTTTTTTAAAATGTTTTTAGTTTTGCTTTTTAATAGGTTATTGTCTTTCTGTCTTTTAACACTTTTTCTTAATTCTTTTTTAGCTGATTTTTTATTCGGCATATTGTTTTATGAGATCTTCGGGATTTTTGAATTCCTGGGGATCCCTGATTTTATTTTTTAATAAATATTTAATAAATTAATTTTTGTTCACAGATCAACTCTAATGGGTTAGAGACCGCCTTCGCCAAAACTACGGCGAGTCACAGACCGCCTTCGCCAAAACTACGGCGAGTCACAGACCGCCTTCGCCAAAACTACGGCGAGTCACAGACCGCCTTCGCCAAAGCTACGGCGAGTCACAGTCGGGGTGGCGGGACTCGAACCCACGATCTCCTGGTCCCAAACCAGGCGCCTTAGCCAACTGGGCCACACCCCGCTTTATTCAATTATCAATTATCAATTATCAATTGTCAATTTTCAATGACTTAATCACATATCTCATGGTGAAATTATGCGGTTATAGTCGACAATTATCAATTGTTAATTAAATCCTCAATTATCAATTATCAATTGTCAATTTTCAATGACTTAATCACATATCTCATGGTGAAATTATGCGGTTATAGTCGATAATTATCAATTGTTAATTAAATCCTCAATTATCAATTATCAATTGTCAATTTTCAATGATTTAATCACATATCTCATGGTGAAATTATGCGGTTATAGGCGACAATTATCAATTGTTAATTAAATCTTCGGTTAATTGATAATTGATAATTGAAAATTGAAAATTGATCAAAGTGCCCCGGGTCAGAATTGAACTGACGACACAAGGATTTTCAGTCCTTTGCTCTACCACTGAGCTACCGAGGCAGTAATACATTAATATTATAAAGGATTAAATATTAATTGTGCTTGTTGCGGGAGTAGGACTCGAACCTACGACCTCCAGGTTATGGGCCTGGCGAGCTGCCAACTGCTCTATCCCGCTTTATTCAATTATTAATTTTCAATTATCAATTATCAATTATTTTTTCGCCTGTTGTATAACAAGGTTATACGACTATGCGCGTTAATTATCATTCTTTTATTAATTCTTTAGTCGTAGGTCATGTGCTAAAGGTAAACTACGTGCCGTAGATTATAAGTGGCTGTCTGTGAGCTGGTTTGCTTTATAGGGCGACTGATATATTCGATTATCAATTAATTGAACATTGAACATTGATAATTGATAATTGAATCAACGTGGGCAATGGAGGACTCGAACCTCCGACCTCAACATTATCAGTGTTGCGCTCTAACCAACTGAGCTAATTGCCCGTATTAAAAGTTAATAATTAACCCCTAAATAGAATAAAATTTAATTATTTCTTATTCTTTATTTATCTTCTATTTATTATTGTTTAGAACAAAACATTAAAAAATAGATGTTTGATCTATTTAAAGTAAATATACCAAACATTTTTAAAAAAAGCAAGAGTTCGGCCCATCTCTAAATTAGTTAAAGTTTAGCTATTATTAGGCCTAAATTAGCCTTTATATTCGTTAGCCCACTTCTATTATTAATCTCTATTTCGCTTAATTTATTTATTATTTTTTTAATGGTCTGGGATTCAAAATTTTTGGCCTGATTAATACCCTTATTTACGATAAAAGGCTTGAGTTTTAGGGCTGAAATGATTTTTTGGGAATTATAGTTCTGGTCTAATAATTCTCTTATTTGTAAGAGTATTTTGAATTGCCGTAATAACATAGTTAAAATATAATCTGGTTCCGACCCAGCTGAATATTGCTCTTCTAATAGTTTTAGGGCCTGTTTAGTGTTTTTGGCTGAAATAGCATCAGTAAAATTAAAAATATTTTCACTGAAAATTTCCGAGCTTATTTTTTCGATATCTTTTTGATTGACCTTTTTGTCTTCTTCGGAAAACTTGTAATGAGCTATTTTTTTTATTTCATTATAAACGTTCCAAGGATTATTTCCGGTTATAGCAATTAGTAGCTGGATCTCTTTGTTGTCAATTTTTAGGTTATAACGGTTTAGTTCATTTTTTATAAAATTACTTAATTCACTCCCAGTATAATTTTTAAATTCTTGTGAATATTTTTGTATCTTTAAAAAAGTATATAATTCTTTTTCTTCTAAATTTAATGGCAAGTCTTTGATACTTCCAGCCTTTAATAGTCCAGCCGTTCCTTTGCTCTTAATATTTCTTTCTATGAATATAAAAATATCGGCTGAATTATTAATTTTATCTTTTTTTAAATACTCTAATAGTTTTTTAAATATTCCTTTTTGTTTGTTTTTTATCAAATCAAAAATTATCACCATTTTTTTTTCAGAAAACAATGAATCATTATTAATTTGAGAAATAAAGTCTTCTTTCTTAAGTTTCTCTCCTTCAAATTTAAAAATACTTTGTCCATCTTTATTAACTTCTTGGACAAATTTGTTTTGTAATTCTTTTATTTTTTGGCTGATTTTAAAATCATTTTCGCCATAGAAAAATATGATCATATTTTTTTTACTTCTTTTTGGAAGAGATCGCCTCTTTCTTTGTAATTTTTGAATAGACCGAAACTAGCACAAGCGGTCGACAACAAAATAATATCTCTTTTAGCGCTTTTTTCCCAGGCTTTTTTTACAGCTGTAGCCATAGTATCTACGGCCATAACTTTAGTGGGAGGATATTTTACTTTTTTTAATTCTTTTTTAATCTTTTCGGTCCCTATTCCTGGGAGTAAAATTAGAAATTTAGTTTTATTTTTAATTGTTTGAGCTAATTTTTTGAAGTCGGATCCCTTATCAGCTCCGCCGGCTATTAAGATGATGTTTCCCTTAAATGATTGAAGATCTAAAATGGTACTTTCGGGAGTAGTGGAAAAACTATTGTCATAAAAAGTTCTTTCTTCTAAAACTTTAACCAATTCTAAGCGGTGATTTAAATTTGAAAAATTTTTAATAGTTTTTTGTACGATTCCTTTTTTTATCTTTAATATTTCGGCTACTTTTTCAGCGGCTGAAATATTTTCCTGATTAAAATCTCCGACTAATTTACTAGCGGTTTTGGATTTAGAAAAATAAATTTTTTTACCTTTCAATTTTAGTTTGACTTTATTTTTTAATTTTTTATTAATAACTAAAAAGTCTTTTTCATTTTGTTTTCGAGCAATATTAATTTTGGCTTGGAAGTAATTATTTAAACTAGAGTGGAAATTAGGATTATGGGGGTCGGCTGGCTTTAAGTGTTCTTCAAACAAGTTGGTTATTACGGCGATCGGGGGACTATAATTTAAATCTTCTAATTGAAAACTAGATAATTCTAAAACTATCCAATCGTTTTTTTTGATTTTATTTAAGAAATTAAAGGGAGCTATACCGATATTTCCTCCTAAAAAACATTTCTTACCAGAATTTTTTATTATTTCGTAGATAAGCGTAGCGGTAGTTCCTTTCCCTTTAGTTCCGGTTACCCCGATAATATTTTTACTAGGAGAAATTTGAAAAAAGAAGTTCATCGGACTACTTATGATTACCCCGTTTTTAGAGGCTTTTTTGATTCCAGGACAGTTTAATGGCCAACCAGGAGAACGAAATAATATAGAATATTTTTCTAAATTTTCATTTAATTTTTTTCCAGTTTGCCATTTAATATTTTTTAATTTTTTTATTTCTGGAATATTTTTTTCTATTTCTTTAGTTGATCTAGTGTCGCAAATAGTAATATCTATTTTTTTATATTTTTTCTGGAGAAAATTAAGTAGAGCTAGATTCTCTATACCTAAACCCAGTAAACCTATTTTTTCCTGTTCTATTTTTGTTTTCATATTTTTTCCATTTCACCCCAATTTTTACCTTGATAAGCTTCGGCTATTAGGGGGACTTTTAATTTTATAATATTTTCCATGGTTTCTTTTATTTTTGGATAATAATAATCTATTTTATTTTCGTCTATTTCAAAAATTAATTCATCATGTATCTGTAGTATCATTTTAATATCGGAAGAATCTTTAATAACATCATCTAAAATTTTTATCATGGCTAGTTTTATAATATCGGCGGCACTACCTTGGATAGGACTATTTATGGCCATTCTTTCGGCGGCCTTCTTTTTCATAATTTCAGTAGAATTTATTTCTAGTATCATTCTTTTTCTGCCCAATAATGTTTCGGTGTAATTTTTTTTCTCAGCTAGCTTAATAGTTTTGTCAATAAAAGTTTTTACTCCAGTATAAGTGGAAAAATATTTATTTATAAAATCGCGAGCTTGTTGATAAGGGATATTGGCATTTTGGCTGAGACCATGAGGTCCTTGTCCGTATAATATTCCGAAATTTATAGCCTTAGCTTGTTGGCGTAATTCATCGCTAACCTCTTCCAACTTTATTTTATTAATTTTAGAAGCGGTCGCTCGGTGAATATCTAAATTATTTTTAAAAGCCGATAATAAATTCTTATCTTCTGATAAATGCGCCATAACTCTTAATTCGATTTGGGAATAATCCAAACTCAATAATATTTTTCCAGGAGGAGCTATAAAGGCCCGTCTGATTTTGTGTCCTAGCTCAGTTTTGGTAGGGATATTTTGTAAATTAGGATCAGATGATGATAATCTTCCGGTGGCAGTGATAGTTTGGTTAAAACTGGTATGGATTCTTTTATCTTGCGGGCTTATCAATTGAGGTAGAGAGTCAATATAGGTTGAGGTTAATTTATTTAATTCTCGATATTCTTGGATAGAGGCAATAATTGGGTGGAGATGTTTTATTTTTTCTAATTCATCACTAGCCGTAGTGAACCCACTTTTGGTTTTTTTTAATCCCTGAGGATTAATTTTCATTTTTTCGTATAGGATTTCTTTCAATTGTTTAGTAGAATTTATATTAAAATCTACTTTAGCTAATTTAAATATATTTTTTTTAATTTTATCAATATTAAAATGTATTTCGGTACTTAATTTTTTTAAGAAGCTAGTGTCTAATAATATTCCAGTTCTTTCTATTTCAGCTAAAATTTTTATTAAGGGGACCTCAATATCTCTAAATAATTTTATTAAATTATTTTTGATTAATTTTTTTTCTAATATCTTTTTAAGTTTAAAAGTACAGTCAGCGTCTTCACAGGAGTATAGGGACAATTTTTCTAGGTCTATTTCCCAAAAATTTTTCGGTTGAGTCTTATCAGCGAACAAATCATTACTATTTATTTTCTCCCAATTTAATTCCGAAAAAGATAGGGCATCTAAGTTATGTTGTCTATTTTCCGGATTAAGTAGATATGAGGCAATCATGGTATCAAATATTTTACCCTTTATTTCGATTTGGTAGTTTTTTAAAACTTGTAAATCATATTTAATATTGTGTCCAATTTTTTCTATATTTTCATCTTCAATTACCGTTTTTAGCTCTTTCAGCCAACCAGTTTGATTTTCTTTAGAAGTATTTTTATCAAATAAAGTGGCTGTTTTTGGTTGAGGTTTTAGGTTTACAAAGTAAGCTTCGTTTTCCTTCCAAGAGAAACTTAATCCTAATAGTTCCGCCGAGAGGGCATCCAGTGAGGTTGTTTCGGTATCTAGAGCAATTATCTTTTGTTTTTTTATTTCTGATAAAAAGGATTTAAATCCTTTTTGGTCGTTAATTAATTTATATTTAAATTCTTTTTCGTTTCTTTTAAATTTATCAATATTTTCTTCTTGGTTTTTATTCCAATTTAAATTTAATACCCTAGTTAATAAAGATTTAAATTCTAACTCGCTGAAAACAGTATTAATTAGGTTTTTATCAAGGTTCTTAATTTTGGCCTCTTTTAAGTCAAAATTAATAGGGGCTTGTAGAAAAATAGTTCCTAAATCTTTGCTCAAATAGGCCATTTTTCGGTCTTTTATTAAAAGATCTCTAGTTCGGTTCTTAATTTTAGGATTATCTATATTTTGATAAATATTGTCTAAATTAGAGAAGTTTTCTAACAATTCAATGGCTGTTTTTTCTCCAATGCCGGCTACTCCTGGTATATTGTCGCTGGGGTCACCTTTAAGAGCCTTCAGATCTATGAGTTGATTAGGATCTAATTTAAATCGTTCTTTAATTTTTTTAGTGTCGTATAAAATGGGGTCGGATAATCCTCGACTCATAGTATAGACTTTAGTCTTATTATTAACTAATTGAAGAGTATCTAAATCGCCGGTTATTATAATAATTTCTTTTTCTGGATTTTTTTTATTAATAGTAGCTGAGATTGTTCCAATTAAATCATCCGCCTCATAGCCACTCAATTCAAAGATTGGTAAAGAAAAAGCCGAGGCAATTTTTTTCACCATTGGAATTTGGTCATATAATTCTTGGGGAGCTTTTATTCTGGTAGCCTTATATTTATCGTAGGCTTCATGTCTGAAGGTGGGGCCCTTTTTATCTAGGGTTAAAATAGCATAATCGGGCTTTAAATCGCTCAAGGCCTTAATTAAAAAAGAAGCGAAGCCATAAGCAGCATTAGTTATGGTTCCGTTTTTAGTAGCCAGAGTTGTGGGCAAAGCATGAAAACTGCGATGAATTATAGCATTACCGTCAATTATAATGATTTTTTCGTTCATGTCTTTATGATATCATTTTGTGTTTAAATTTTCAAATATTTGATTTGTTAATTTTTCGTTTTTATGTTATATTTAGATTAGGTAATATTTCTTATCTTTTTTATTATTAATATTAAAAAGTTATGTTAAATCCAGAAGATAAATTAAAAATGAAAAAAATTTTAGATCAGCTAAGAGCCGAAGAGGACACTGAAAACCAATTGATTTGGTTATACCAAAATTTAATGGATTTGGGTATTGAAAATTGTTTTAGTGAAGACCATAGCTCTTTTTTTAGAGATGGAATGAAAAAATTATATGAAGAGTCTAAGGGGCATAAAATCATGATTAATGCTATTATTGATAAATACGAAAAAAATAATTAATTTCTTTTTATTTATATTTTTGTAATAAATTATAAATAATAAATTTAAAAATATGGAATTCAAAGAATGTTCAATGAGTCAAAGTGGTATTTTGCTAAATTTACAAAAAGGTTTAGATAGTGAAATTAGAGCTTATGAAGTATGTAAGGAACTTTTAGGAGTTGTAGCTGATGCTGATGATAAAAAAATTATTGAAAAAATAATGAAAGATGAAGCCGAACATATTAAAATTACAAAAGATTTAATAGCAGTAACTAAATCTTTTTACGTTGCTTAATTTTTATTCTAATTTTTTTTTATGGATATTAATGAACAAAAAATAAAAGAGGTTTTATTATCGGGAAACTATATTAGCCCAGCTGAAATTGAAAAGGCGGAAAAAAATATAGTTGAACGAGATATTTCTCTAGTTGATTATTTAATAGAGCATGGTCTTCTAACTAAAAAACTTTTAGGCCAAGCTATTTCTGAATCAGAGGGGGTTGATTTCTTTGATTTAAAAGAAAATATTCCTACTTATGAACAAATTTTGAAATTACCTGAAGAAATTGCTCGGGAATTCAGGGTTATTTTCACCAAAGAAGATGGGGATAAAATATTTTTTGCCTCTGATAATATTGATAAAACTAAAGAGTTATTTTTTAGAATGGCGGATGTTTTTCCTAAAGAAAACATTGTTTTATCTTATTCGCTCTCTGATGATATCGATTATGTTTTAGATTATTTTTATAAAAAACCTCTTAAAACTAGATTTAGTGAAATTATTGCTAGCGGACAAAAAGTCGCCCAAGAAATTGTAGCAGAAATTTTTAGAGATGCTTTACATTATAATTCTTCGGATATTCATTTTGAGCCCCAAGAAAAAGAAACTATTATTCGTTTTAGAGTTGATGGGGTTTTACAAGAAGCTGGTAGAATTTCAAAAGAATATTATAGTAATATTTTAAATTTTATAAAGGTTCAAAGTAATCTTAGAATAGATGAGCATTATTCCGCCCAAGATGGTTCTATGAAACATCTTTTTAATAATCAAAATGTTGATTTAAGAATATCTATTTTGCCGGTTATTAATGGCGAAAAAATAGTTATTAGGGTTTTGGCTAAATATATTAAAGGTTTTAACTTGCATGAAATTGGTTTAGAAAAAAAAGAACGTGATTTAATTACAGCTGAGATTAAGCGTCCCTTCGGCATGATTTTAACCTCTGGTCCTACGGGCAGTGGTAAATCTACTACTTTGTATTCAGTTTTAAAATTATTAAATAATCCTAGAGTTAATATAACTACCTTAGAAGATCCGATTGAATATCGGATTAAAGGTGTTAACCAAATACAGGTTAACCCTCATACCAATTTAACTTTTTTGAAAGGTTTAAGATCTATAGTTCGGCAGGACCCGGATGTTATTATGGTCGGGGAAATTAGAGACAATGAAACAGCTGAAATGGCAGTTAACTCGGCTCTTACTGGTCACCTATTATTTTCTTCTTTTCATGCTAATGATGCCTCAACAACTATAGCTCGTTTGCTTGATATGAAGATTGAGCCGTTTTTGTTAGCCTCCACCCTCAGATTAGTAATAGCTCAAAGGCTGGTTAGATGTTTATGTGAAAAATGTCGTTACAGTGTCAGTGTTACTAAGAAAGATTTAGAAAAATATCATGTTGGTGTATCTGATTATTTTTCTAAAGAAAAAAATACTATTTTTCAATCGCATGGTTGCGAGGCCTGTGGGTTCACTGGCTATCGTGGTCGAATAGCTATTTTTGAAATTATTTTAAATACTTTAGAAATGCAAGATTTAATTTTAAATAAACCATCAGCTAAACAAATTTGGTCTTTAGCGCAAAAACAAGGGTCGAGCTCATTATTTAGTGATGGAATTATAAAAGTAAAAAATGGCATAACCTCATTAGAAGATTTATTAAGAGTGGCCTTGCCTTAAAATTTTTATGTTTACATTTAATAACAAAAGTAAAGATTATTTTATCGAGAATTTAGCGGTTTTAATTGATTCGGGAGTTAATATTTCTGAATCTTTGGATATAATTGAGGTTGGGATTAAAGATAGTTTTTTTAAGAAAAAGATGAACAAAATTAAAGAAGATATTGGGGCTGGTTTTAATTTATGGGAATCTTTAGATCAACTTAATGTTTTTTCTCATCGAGATATTTCTTTAATTAAAATAGGTGAAAACTCTGGTAATTTAGCGGAAAATTTAAAAATTCTATCAAGTCAACATCAAAAGGAGAGAGTTTTTAGAAGTAAAGTCTATTCGGCTTTGATGTATCCTAGTATTATTTTCTTCATGATTATTATTATTGGTTTTGGAATGAGTTGGTTTTTATTACCAAAATTAGCCCTAGTTTTTTCTCAATTAGATATCGAATTACCTAAAATAACAGAAATAATGATTTCTCTGGGATTATTTTTACAAGATTATGGCGTAATATTTTTTCCAATTTTCTTTGTTTTAGTTTTCTCTTTTTTCTACCTAATATTTTTTCACAAAACAACAAAATTTTTAGGGCAGAGTTTTTTGTTTAATTTTTTTGCTACTAAAAGATTAATTTTGGAATCGGAATTATCACGTTTTGGTTTTATTTTGGGAACCTTATTGGGAGCTGGATTTAGTATTACTGAATCCCTTAAATCAATGGAACAATCTTCAATTTTTCATTTTTATAAAAAATTGTATAAACACTTATTAGTTGATGTTTCTGAGGGAGCTACTTTCAGGGAAAGCTTACTTTCTTATCGTCGGATTAATAAGTTAATGCCCTTGTCAGTTCAGCAAATTATAGCGGTGGGAGAGAAATCTGGAAGATTAGCTGATTCTTTTTTGAAAATTGGAAAAAATTATGAAGAAAAACTAGATCTAACCTCTAAAAATTTAGCTATAATTTTAGAACCGGTTTTATTGATCATAGTTTGGTTAGGCGTAGTTTTTTTAGCTTTGTCGATTATCTTACCAATTTATGGTTTAATCGGTCAGATAAATTAAAATTTCAAATTTAATCTTTTTTATATAAAAAATAATACTAAAAGAAGAATGATATTTATTTCTAGAAAAAAAGCTTTTACTCTGATGGAGCTTATTTTAGTTGTAGCTCTTATTGTTATTACCTCCGCTATTACTGCTCCAATTTATTTTTCGGCTAAGAGTGGCGATGACTTAGATAATTCGGCTGATGTTTTAGCCAGCTCAATTCGTCGAGCTCAAATTTTATCGATGGCTGTTGAAGGTGATTCTTCTTGGGGGGTGAAAATTGAAAATGATAACATCATTATTTTTAGAGGTGATGATTATTCTCTGCGCGATAGTAATTGGGATGAAAGTGTTAAGATTAATAAAAATATAGTTTTCTCAGGACTAGACGAAATTGTTTTCCATAAGTTTTATGGTCGCCCAGTAGTTGAGGGGGATATTTATTTAAAAATTAATGATGGTCGTACTTCTACGGTCAATATTAATTCTTGGGGCACAGTTAATTATTAATTTATGAATATTTTTTTTAAAAATAAAAAATTATTTGGTTTTGGATCCTTAGAATTATTATTGGCTGGTTCAATTTTTATTTTATTATTAACCTCTATTACGGGCCTACTTCTTTATGGTCGAGATTCTTTAGATAAAGATAATTTATCTTCGCGGGCTTCTTTATTGGCTAATGAAGGATTAACGGCCGTTGAAAATATTAGACAAGTTAGTTTTGATAATTTAATCGATGGTGTCCATGGGCTTTATTTTTCTGGTGGTGAGTGGGGTTTCTTGGGTAGCTATGATGAAAAAAATGATTTTAGAAGAACCGTTACTATCTCTTCTCTTAGCCCAACTGAAAAAAGAGTGGCCATAGAAATTATTTGGCCTAAAAAATTTGGCCGATTAGGTCGAGTTTTATTGGTTAAACATTTCTCTAAGTGGCCAGAAGTGGTTTTGGCACCTGATTTTTTTACCGATATTAATATCGATACGGATATAGTTTCTAGTTATTGCGCCACGGTTACGGTCTCTACTGATTCCATAACACCAGTTATTTGGTCGGTGGATATCGATCTTAGTGCTCCGCTTTTAAATGGGATTCCTTATTCGGTTACTTCGGCTGACTGGTCTTTTGCCAGCTCGACTTTAACAGCCTGGGGATTGCCCTTTAATGAAACGGTAGCTTCTGGAAGTCCTGCCTTTTTTGAATTTTGTTCTAACCGTCCGCAAAACCAAGCTGATTATTTAATAGTTAATACGATTAATACTTATGTAGGGAGTGGCAATCCGGGAAATCGTAATGTTTATGATATTTATTTAGGCAATAATGGTATTCAAGATATAATCTTAAGTTCGATTAATTTAGGTTGGACCAATACTCCAGTTAGAAGATTGCAACAGATTTTTATAGACGGAACATCTATTTGGTCGGGTAATATTAATTCTGGCGGGACGGCGGTGATTTCTGGCGGGTATGTATTAGTTTCTGGATCGGGTCCCTATAATCTTCGTTTAAGATTTAACAATGATTTTTCTGGCCGAACTATAAATTATATCAATTTTAATTTTCTTGATGGTTCTACCAAAACTATCGGTCCAATTAGTTTATAATATTTATGAAAAAAATAATTAATAATAAAAAAACTGGCTTTACCTTGATTGAATTTATTTTTTATATTGGTCTTTTTGCCGTCTTTTTTGTTTCTTTGTTTTTTGTTTTAGATATTTTTTATAAGAATAAAATTAAAAACAGATCAGTTTTGGAGGTAGAACAACAGGGGATTATTATTTCTCAGATTATTAGCCAAGAGATTAGAAATGCTCAATTAATAAATTTACCGCTTTTAGCCGATAGTGGAGATGTCTTATCTTTATCAGCCTTCTCTCCTTTACGTGATCCTATTATTTTCCAGGTTGTCGATGGGAAGATAATAGTTGAGGAAGGGGCGGGAAGTGGTGTTAATCTGAGTTCAGATCGAATTATTATTGAGAACCTAATTTTTACTAATAATTCGGTAGTCGGTGGAGTTTCTAGTGTTAGTTTTTCATTTTCCGTTTTGTATCGTTCTGATTCAAAAACAACAGAGTATCAATATAGTAAAGATTTTTTTGGTACAGCTAATTTAAATATAAAGTAGTATTTTTATGAAGAAGGGGTTTGTAGCTTTAATTAGTGTGATAATCGTTGGGTCAATTATTTTATCGATTGCCGTTTTTATGATCTTGATAAATTTAAATGCTTCCCAGAATAGTTTAGTAATAAAAAAATCTGATCAAGCTCGCGCCCTGGCTGGAACTTGTTCAGAGTTGGCCTTACAACAAATAATTGATGATAATAATTTTTCCGGTTTAGTAGAGCTATCTTTATTAGAGGGGAGTTGTTCTTATGATGTTATTGTTTTGGCTGGAGAAAATAGGACGGTTAATTCTAGCGGACAAGTTGGTAGAATAATTAGGAAAGAAAAAATAATTATTGATCAAATAAATCCTAGCATTAATATCGTTTCTTGGCAGGAAGTAGCTGATTTTTAAGAGCAGTTGTTCTTTTTTAAAAAAATATACTTTTTTTTAGAAATATGTTATAATCGTTTTAGGATTATTTTTGTGAATTATAATCGTTTTTTAGAACCCAAATTAAATATTTATTAATTTATATATTTTAAATCAGAATATTTTTATAATAATAATTTATTATTTTATAAAGATATCAAAAATTTTTATGAATAAAAATTTAAAAGCTTTTACCTTAATTGAAATCTTATTAGCCGTGGCGGCTTTAGTGATTTTGGTTAGTATCGTTATTTTAGCGATTAATCCTGGTAAACAATTAGCTGACACTCGTAACTCTCAACGGTGGGTTGACGTTAATACTATTTTAAATGGTGTTTATCAATATTCTATCGATAATGAGGGAGATCTTCCTAGCACCCTTGATGGAACCGCTAAAAACATTTGTCAGGCCGGTGTAGCTGTTGGAGCTGGCTGTGCTATTAGTCTAGATTTTTTAATTCCAACTTATTTAGTTTCAATTCCTTCTGATCCTAAATTTTCTACCACTGATGGGACCGGCTATACTATTTCTACCTCCACTTCAGCTAATCGCATTCAGGTTAGTGCTCCTAGCGCCGAAGAAGGTAAAACTATTGAAGTAATTAGATAATTTTTATCTGGTATTAGTATAAAAGGTCTTTTTCAAAAAGGCCTTTTTGTTTAATTTTTAAAAAATGAAATTAGGTTTAGATAAAAATAGCGATCCTTTTATAATTAAGGAGAAAAAATATCGCTTTGGTAATCTTAGAGATTCTTTTTACCATTTAGGCTGGATGGAAGACTCTTTTTTGTTTGGTGAAAATGATCGAGAGACCTTGAGAAGAACTTTTGATTTTGAAAAAATTAAGAGTATTTTTTTAATTTTATTAGTATCTTTTTTATTGTTGTTTTTTCGTTTATTTTGGTTACAAGTTATTAAGGGAGATGACTATCGATTATTGGCTGAGGGTAATAGAATTAGGATAGAAAACATTGAGCCCAAAAGAGGAATAATTTATTCTTCTGATTTAACTCCCTTAGTTAAAAATGAAGCTAATTTTGTTCTTTATTTAACCCCAATTGATTTGCCCAAAGACGAATTATCACGTGATCAAATTATTAGAAGATTAGCTGATGTTTTATCTGGCTTAGAAATAGAAAATTCCGAACAATTTGATCTCCCCGGTTTGCAATTAGTCGGCGACAGTTCCTATTTTTACACTATAAAAAACAAATTAGACAAAATAAAGTATGGCTCTCTAGAATCTTATCGACCTTTATTCATCGTTGATAATATTGATTATGGTTCGGCCTTAACTTTGTATTTAGAATCAGAAAAAATGCCGGGCGTTTCTTTGTCGGTGAAGATGAGGCGGAAATATTTAAGTTCGGAAGAAAATTCGTCTAGCTTATCTCATCTACTAGGTTATATTGGTAAAATTTCAGAAAAAGATTTAGAAGTTTTTGGAGAGGAATATTCTTTGATAGATTATATTGGGAAAGCTGGTTTAGAATATTTTTATGAAAATGAATTAAAAGGAGTTAAGGGAAAAAAATATGTAGAGGTTGATGCTTTAGGTCGAGAGAAAAAAATATCTTCTCAAACCTTACCAGAAGATGGGCATGGTTTAGTTTTAAGTTTAGACTTAGATTTGCAAAAAAAATCAGAGGAAATATTAAAAAAATATCTTAGCCAGAATAAAATGGAGCGAGCTTCGATTGTGGCTTTAAATCCAAACAATGGAGAGGTCTTAACTTTGATTAGTTGGCCAGCTTATGATAATAATATTTTTTCTAAAACTATTAGTCAGGCCGATTATAGCAACTTAGCTGACAATCCTAATCGGCCTTTGTTTAATAGATCAGTTAGTGGCGCTTTTCCTTCGGGCTCAACTTTGAAACCAATTATTGCGGCGGCGGCTTTAGAAGAGGGCATTATAAAAGCAGATACTATTATTAATAGTTATGGTGGCATTTCAGTTGGTGCTTGGTTTTTCCCTGATTGGAAGGCGGGTGGTCATGGTTTAACTAATGTGAAAAAAGCGATTGCTGAGTCAGTGAATACCTTTTTTTATTTCATTGGCGGTGGCTATGATAAATTTGAGGGTTTAGGAATAGATAAAATAGTAGAATATCTAAAACTATTTGGCTTAGGAAAGCAAAGTGGTTTAGATCTACCGCAGGAGGCTAGTGGTTTTGTTCCCACCCCTGAGTGGAAAGAAGAAACTCGAGATGAGGTTTGGTATATAGGTAATACTTATCATGTTTCTATTGGCCAGGGCGATATTTTAGTTACTCCGCTTCAGGTAGCTAACTATACAGCCTTTTTTGCTAACGATGGAAAATTATATCGTCCTAACTTAGTCAAAAAGGTTTTATTGTCAGATAATGAGGTTTTGAGAGAAATCGAACCTGAGATTATTTCGGAGAAATTTATTAGTGATAAAAATATTCAAATAGTTAAAGAAGGTATGCGGGAGACTATTATAAGTGGCAGTGCTAGGCGCTTAAATGCTCTACCGGTAGAGATTGCTGGTAAAACTGGGACAGCTCAATGGGGGAATGATAAAACGCCTCATTCTTGGTTTACTTCTTTTGCTCCTTATAAAAACCCAGAAATAGTTTTAACAGTTTTGGTTGAGGAAGGAATAGAGGGAAGTCAGATTGCCACATCTATCGCCGGTGAGATTCTAGCTTGGTACTTTGCCGAGGAAAGTGAGTTGCCCGAAGAGCAATTATTAGAAGTTGGGGAAGAGACCTCGGAATAACTTTTACTATTTTTCTGCCATGGAAAAGAATTGATAATTTTAGACAGATAAACCTGTCTTTTGGCCTGGTTTTATGAAAACCGCCATATGTATGTGCACATTACCCCTATGTTTTAGGCACATACATTTTGCACTTTAGCTAAAACCTCATTTGGACTGAGGCCGTCTAAGGAGCAATGTTCTAAATTATTATAATTTTGGTTCCATTTTTTA
>JBBACQ010000010.1:0-35351 GCA_041656935.1 Patescibacteria group bacterium | reverse complement strand
TCTTCCTCTTCTTCTTCTGGGACACCTTCTTCTTCGCCAGAACAACTACTATTTAAGATACCCATAGGGGTAGCACATTTATCACCGGAATTTAAATTGGCTGATTGAGATCCAATACAAAAAGAAACTGAATAAGAACCATTATCTTCGCCGGCTTCTGTATAAACATATTGATTACTTTCTTCGGTGCAATCACCATCGGGAGGAGTTGGAGCTTGAGGATATACTTCCATATAAACCTTAGTCCCAGAATTAATAGAACTAGTTACTGAAGTTGAAGCTGGATAGAGACCATTATCATTAAAAAATAGTTCTAGGGCCGTTTGGATTTGTTTGATATCAGCTATTCTTTTAGTATCACGGGCTTTAATTCTAGCGCTTTGAATACTCA
Source organism: Patescibacteria group bacterium (assembly GCA_041656935.1). Classification (GTDB taxonomy): domain Bacteria; phylum Patescibacteriota; class Patescibacteriia; order Patescibacteriales; family UBA12465. The sequence goes on along the minus strand of JBBACQ010000010.1, from coordinate 34,960 downwards.
CCATAGCTAAAGTAGCTAATACCCCAATAATAGCAATAACAACTAATAATTCGACTAGAGTAAAAGCAGGCTTATTGGTTTTATTATTTTTCTTTCTAAACATGGGCTTTGTTTTTATTAATTATCTTTTTTTCGGATTAATCCTGGATTCCCGCTTTCGCTGGAGTGACAAAAAGAGGGGCTATAAAACATACAAAAACAAAAAAATAACTACTCCTAAAAAAATACGATACCAGGCAAAAATTAAAAAATTATTTTTCTTAATAAAATTTATTAAAAATTTAATACTTAACCAGGCAGTTACAAAGGAAACTAAAAAACCAATAATCAGAAAAATGGTCTCATTATAATTAAAAGAAAACCCACTTTGGATTAAGTCCCAAGAAGAGGCCGCTATCATTGTGGGAATAGCTAACAGAAAAGAAAATTCAACAATAGCTAGACGACCAATGCCTAAAGACAATCCCCCTAAAATAGTAGAAGCTGAACGAGAAACCCCTGGAATCATGGCTAAGGATTGGAAAAGACCAATAATAAAACACTGCTTATAGGAAATATTACTAATATCAACCACTTTATCTCTTTCCTCGCCTCCCCTTTCTTTATATTTTCTCTCTAAAATAACAATAGCCACTCCTCCTAAAAACAAAGCTAAGGCAATTATACCTAAATTCTCCTGCAGAAAATTCTTCACTATTTTATAAAAAACTAACCCCAAAATAGCTGTAGGAATAAAAGCAATAATTATCTTTTTTAGATATTCAAAATTCTGCCAAAGTTTTTTCCAATACAAAATAATAACAGCCAGGATTGAGGCTAACTGGATAATAATAATAAAGCTTTTAATAAAATCAGAGAAATCTATTTTCAATAAATTAACACCTAAAATAAGGTGCGCGGTAGAAGATATTGGTAGAAATTCAGTAAACCCCTGAATAACTCCTAATAAAAAACTTTTTAAATATAGTAATTCCATTTAAATTTTATAAATAATTAATCAACACTACGATTAAGAATTTCTTTTATAATTACATCTCGATCTTGACCGTATTTATAACGACTTAATTGCCTAATATTTTTTGACATCTCAGGAATATAATTTCCCATTAAAGGCCAAACAGTATTAAAAGAAAAAGGACGAACCGCCTGTCCATCTACTAATAATTTAACAAATCCCCCTCGACCAACATTAACTAAATCATATTCATTAAAAACCGGACCGAATTCTTTTACTAAGAAATCAGCATCTTCTGAACCAACTCTAAAACTAACCATCGTTCCAACGTTACCAAAAACAGCTTCCTTAATTTGAGTATCTTGATTCTTACTAAGCTGACCAATATATTGATGGGCAATATTTAAACATAGAGCATATTTTCGAGCTTCTGATAAAATTTGGCAAATTGAATTAGTGGTGAAATTTTGAAACTCATCAATGTAAAGATAAAAATCTTTTCTCTCTTCTTGCGGAATATCGGTCCTAGATAAGGCCGCCATTAAAATTTTTCCCACAATAATCATACCTAATAAATAGGCATTAGTTTCACCAATAGACCCCTTAGGCAAGTCAACCATTAATATCTTATTATTATCCATTAAATCCCTAAAATTAAAGGCACTTTCTTGTTGACCGATAATTGGCATCATCATGTCATTGGACACAAATTGGGTCAATTTTGAGGTAATATAGGGCACCATATTAGCTAAAGCTGCCTCTCCACCGGCTTTTTCAGCTTCTTTTTGCCAAAAGTCGACTACGGTCTTGTTTTTGCAAAGATTTAGCTTCATTCTACGAAAATCTTCATCGGCTAATACTTTAGAAATTTCCATTAAAGTTGATCCAGTTTGAGGGCTATCCATAATAAGTAATAAGGCATTTCTCATATATTGTTCAAACATCGGACCACCGGTAGCTTTCAAATCATACAACTTATCAAAAATACCAATCATCTCATTAATAACAAAAGTTTTTTGTTCAGGATAGCGAGGATCATATTCTAATAAATTCAAACCAAGCGGTCTCTTGGTATCAGCCGGAGAAAAAACAATAACATCCTCGGCTCTTTCTGGCGGAATTCGATTTAAAATATCCTCAATTAAATCTCCATTAGGATCCATCACACAAACACCATGACCGTTTTGGATATCTTGAATAGCTAAATTATTTAATAAAACAGATTTACCAGTACCAGATTTACCAACAATATACATATGACGCCGACGATCAACTTCTTTTATTTTTATTTCATTTTTAATTCCCCGATAAATATTATGACCTATTAAAATTCCTTCCTTAGGTATATTATTAGGAGCCGGAGCAGTTTTCGAAGTTAACCAATCAATATTAGGCGTCTCGGTATGAGGAAGAGGAAAATGAAACATACTAACCAACTCTTGAGTATTTAAAAGAAATCCTTGACTATCAATAAAACGCCGATAGATAAAATTATTAATATTGTCCTCACTGTTTTTTTTATTTATTTTTCTGAAAGAATTACCGTATTGATAATAATTATATTCACTAAAAGCATTGGAAATATTTTCAAAATAAGTTTTAGCTTTTTCAGCCTCTTTAGAACTTACTACTATTCTTAAATTAACATCTAAACCAGATTTAGAATTTTTTTCTTCCATTTTTTTAAGCATCTCTCTTTCCTTCTCAGTCAACTCTTTGGTATCTTTTTCTGATCCTGGTTGCTTATCCGGTCGGCCCATATTAAAAAGCCCTAAAACCAAATCATAAACTATAAAATTAATCGCATTATGAAAAGCTGAACTACTAGTTCGAAAAATTTCACTAACATCTTTATTTTTATAAGCATTCATGACTGCCTTTTTTATCTTAGAGTGCCAACCCTTTTTAGCACTTCTAACCACATATTGGACGGCAATACTTTCGTCGTTCTCTAGTTTCGACATAACATTAATAATTGAATCCATGGGATCATAATCCATATCAGTAAAATCTAAAAAAGGAAAAATAAAACTTTTTTGAGCTTTAAAATATCCAGAGAGAACTGAACCCTGAGGATTAAAAGCATTATAATCTTCAACCTTCTCAACCGAAGCATCCGGGTAATAAGCATGAATTTGTTGTTCAATATATAAAGCCTTACTCGGTGGAGTAGTGATATAAAAAGAAATTTTTCCTTTATTGGCAACAATTTCAAAAGAGAAGGTATCCTTTCGGCCAAAAAACCAAGCTAAAAACCCTCGAACAGCTCGCAAACCTCCAATACTAGCGAAAATTGATTCACCCTTCGCTATCTCTTCTTGTAATTGCTGAATACTAAAATCTTTATCTTGATCTTTAGGTTTTTCCTTCGGTAGCTTTATAGAAAAAATAATATTATTACTTTCTTTATTTCTAATAGAAAAGTATTTAACAAAATATCTAAAAACTAAAAAAACTAAAACTAAAAAAAGGGCGAAAGCTATCCAGTACAAATAATTTATATTACTTTGGACTAGAACTTCTCCCTCAAGTATTATTTTGTCGCTAAAATCTTCCATATTATTTTTCTATAATTTTATATTTATTATTTTTTTAATTCTATTATTTTATCAGCCTTGATTTTAGCCTCTTGTTCTAGAAAATAATTATTAACTTTAGGAATTAATTTAAGCCATCTTTTAATTAGATCAATAATTTTCTTAACTTTAATTTTAGTTTGGCTTAAAAGTTTGTTTATTTTAATAACAGTTTCTTCGCCCTCCTCTTGAAATCTCTTCTGTTCTTTGGGATTCATACTTAAAAAAATATCATTTAACCCCTCCGATAAAATTTTATCAATTTGTTGTTGTCTCTCCTTCTCAGAACTGGTAATGGTTGGTGATGGTTTTTTGCTAGAAGTAGCCCCTTCCCCACTCTTTTCTAAAGGTTTCTTTTCCTCCTGACTTTTTTCTGGGCCAACCGGTTCTTTTTCGGCTAAAACTTCTTTAATTTGATCAATTTTTTCTATCTCAATACCAGCATCCGTCGAAGAAGGAGCTAGCTCAATTTTTTCTTTTTCAAAACTCTTGTTTAAATTTTTAGACATATTATTCTACTTTGATAGCTTCGACTGGACAACTATTAGCAGCATTCCTAGCACAATCTAGATCCTGTTGACTAATAACTTCTGATTTACCAGTGGAATTAATTTTAAAAACCTGCGGACACATATTAACACACATCCCACAGCCGATACACTTATTTTGATCTACTTTTATTGACATAAAATACAAAAAATTATAAACAGCTCTTTCTGCTTATAAAGTTAAATTAAATTTAATAAATACTCCTATATTATAATATAATTTAAAATATTTGACAAGGCAGAATAACTTTGATATATTAGATTATTATAAAAGGATTTAATTAATTGATGCCTCTTTATTTTTCATATTTTTAAGTAAAGCGGAAAACAAATATATGGCCCATAAAAAAGCCGGTGGATCAACTACCCTGGGACGAGATTCCCAAAGTAAACGTTTAGGAGTAAAATTATCTGATGGTCAGAAAGCTAAAACTGGAGCTATCATTATTCGACAACGAGGGACCAAATATCATCCCGGAGAAAACGTTGGTAAAGGTAAAGACGATACTCTTTTTGCTACTACCAATGGAATAGTAAAGTTTAAAACTAAAAAAATTAAAAAATTTACTGGAAAATTAATTAACAGTAAAATCGTTAATGTAATTAAAAAATAATATTTTACTATTAGAGTTTAGATAAAAAATCGACCTCTCTCGAGGTCGATTTTTGTTTAGGAAAATAAAAAAGGGTTTCCCGAAGAAAACCCTTACCTTTTTGCCTTCCGACACATTACTTAAGAAACAATCCAACTGGATTGAACGAAAGGTAGAACCCTTCGACCCCGTTGATGTTTCCTTCAGCAAAATAACCGAAAGATAAAATTTTTGCACGGACCATGTTATTTCCGATGTTTATTCCAATCTTATAGATTGGATTAAACACTTCATAATTTTCGCCCGAAGACTCGATGCCAAATGTCGGAGAGAAAAAATAGTCAGGCAAGAAGTTTATCCTGTAAAAGGACAACTCTCCACCTAAACTCCAACTTGCCGGCTTGAGATACGATCTTCCAGATGGCCCAGTGAAGGCCAAATTTTTTTTTCCATAGACCTCAATCCATGGAATAAGCGGAAAAATATCTTGCGCTACCACCAATGCAACTGGTACTTCTAATCCCCTCTCTTTCGAAAAGGTTTCGAAGTAGGCCATGGAAGAATTATAACCGAAATCTTTTTGGTTTCGGCTATAATAACCGAGACCGATTTTAAATTCAGCACAGTACCAGGACTGTCTAAAATTTAAACCAAAAGATTTTTGATTGCCACTCCTGGCCCGGTATTCTCCTACCAGCTGATCTTTTTGCCAGTAATTGGCGAAAATTCCAACCTGGGAGTTGCTAAGGCCGAAAAACAATTCTCCAGCAAACTGGTTTGAGCTCATCGCTCCAACTTTATAAATCGTGTCCCCTTCCGGAGAAACGAATTCATCGTTGAAAGTGCTCAGTACTGAATATCTTAATGAACCTCTTTCCGAAGCTTCCTGACCTACGGCCAAGAAAGCTACCAAGGAAAATAAAACCACAACTGTTACAAACTTTTTCATTTCTTTGTTTTTAAACGGTTAATACATATAAACCCTCTATCATCTAATAACTATAGAGATAAAAGCCTTATAAGTATTAACCATTGTTTAGCAAAGAACTAACTCACTATTATATCACAAATAAAATTATATGTCAACCCCAACTCCAAAAAACCGATTATTGGAATAAATTATCAATATCACCCGATTTTCTGACCTCACTATAATCATCTTCTTGAATAGTAGAATCTCTTTTGATATTACCAATGCCTACTTCATTTCTGACATTATTAATTGATCTCGCAATGGGAGCTTCTCCTCTAACCTTAGTTTTATGATTTTTATGAACAAATAAACTAAGATCATATTTTTTTTCAGGAAATAAATAAATGTAAACAAGACCAAAAAATAAACCTCCAGCTATTACTATTAATAAACTAAAAACAATATTAGGTTTAACAGGATAAGTTGAAGCTACTGGTTGATCAATAACACTAATTTTAACCGATGTTCCTAAGCCATGATAATTCTGATGTTGCGATATTAAAATATGATTAACTGCCAAGGCTATTTGAACAGCTTGATAGCTATCAGGATGATAAACATCGATATTTATAATACCCGAGTCCTCAACACTTTTAGTGGCAACCGTTTTTTTCCAATTTTTTATTTTTTTAGCTGAAGTATCACCAAAATAACTTTTATCAATATTGAAATCAGACGACATTACAGCTTCAAAAAAGGTATTTGAATAAACTACTTTAGTAAATAAATCAGATAAATATTCAACCGAACGAGAAACCGAAAAAGGATCTACTCGACCAGCCCCTTCTTGAATTACTAAAATTTTAGACTTAACTCCATATTTAAAATCTTGAGTTAAAATTGCCAATAAGCCAATCAAAACAAAGATTAAAACGATAGAAATTAAGGTGGATCTTTTTTGTCTAATTAAATTTGTTAAATTCATATTCTTTTTAAATCTGCTGAAAAAAACAACAGATTTTTAGATTAATTTTATTTATTGTTTCTATTATTATAACATAAGGAAAAAATAAATAAAAATAAAAATATTTTAATTTTCAATTATAGAATCTTTTATTTCCAAAGAAATGCTATAACTATTTTGGGATGTTTCTCCAGTTACTTTTATATCGGTTCTTTCATTGATTCTTCTAACCTTAGAGCCATTGACATCTTCTATCGAAGAAAAAACTCTATTACGAGAAGTACTATTTGATAATTCTGGAGCTATTACAACTTTAGAAAAACGACCGTCATTATCAGCTGAAAGATTATATTCATTATTATAAAAAGCTATTACTAAATTTTCTCCGGGTAAATAACCACCACCATTAATTTGAATCTGAGAACCACTATCAACACTAGCTGAATTTAGGTTTAAGAATAAATTTTCCTTAACATAGGTTTTATCTTCTTGACCAGCAACAAAGTAGCCTAAGACATCTAGATTATTATCAAAAACAATAATACTAGAATTGTTAAAAACAACAATCTTTTCTCCATTAGACATAGAAACGGTTTTCAAACCCATAGCCCAACCTTCATTAACAGTTAAGCTACCAGTTTTTCGAGAAGTCGCCACTGACATATCAGCTTTTTTTATCTTGACCACTCCTAAACCATTAGCAAAATAAAGAAATTCATTACCAGAAGAGCTAACATCATATCCCGGATAACCTAAATGTTCAAAATATCCCTTTAGGGCTCCATTTAAACCAACTTTTTTTACCGAACGATCGTCAGCAAAATAAATATTATTATCATAAGAATCATAATAAAGAGATCTATTATTTCTCCCTCCGTAAAAATTAATTAATAAATTATTAGAAACCTTTCTTTCATTTCTATCAAAAACGACAATTTCGTTATTAGCGCCATCTAAACTAAAAATTAAATTTTCACTTCCACCAGAAGAAATATTATAAGGAGTTTCATTGGTTAAATCATAGGCATCAATAACTTCTAAATCATAATTAAAAACCTTAACTCCATTAGAACTAACCGTTATAATATTATCACCAAATTTATCGATTCTATTATACCATTCCCAATAGGTGTTTTTTGATTCTTTAATTAAAACGGCATTATCTAAACTAGAAATGTCATATTTATAAAGAGTGAAGCCAGAAATAACATAGGCGTACAGTTTGTTATCTTCGATATTTAATTTTACTCCATAAAAATTATCATCTTTATTAAAACGTCTATCAAAAGGTCGCCACATCATTTGACGTTTTAATCCATCACTTTCTAGGGTAAAAATTTCTAAATTATCACTATCCGTTGAAGCCACTACTAAATGACTATTAAAGTTAATGGCATCTCCTGAATAATAAGACTTAACTTTAGTTTTAGCTGGATTAGTACTTAAAATAATAAAACCAACTAATAAAACTACAAATAAAATTATTTTTCTCATACAATTTTTATAAAAAACACAAAAAAAGCTAGTTTTTTGATGTTTTAGACTATTTAATTATTTTTAATATTTAATAGTGGATTATAACATAAACAAAAAAAAATGTCAAGAGAATGACATTTTCGATTATTAATGACCAAAAAAGGCTAAAAATAGCTAAAACTTAGCCGTATTTATGTTTATAAATATTTCAGCCTGACCATCATTATCAATATCAAAAGAAGTGAGATCATAAAAAGCTCTAATGTTCTTATCAGCTGAAAAGAACTCATATTTTAAAACACCGGAAAAATCAAAAATTCTAACATGCGGTCCTCCCCAGAAAGGCATGGTTATTATCTCGGCTTGACCATCACCATCAACATCCCCTACGGCTGTACGAACGCCACATCTAAATTGATCTGGAAAGGCCCTAAAAATTCCTACTAAAACATTTTCCTCATTTCTAATTTTAACTAAGGACCGTTCTCTGTCTAAAGAGCCCTCAACTCTTTCCTCGGAGCCATTATTATTAGAATCAATTTTATTAGTTCTCTCCTCTATTTTTTCTCTTTCACCTGAATAATTTTCATAAACTAAATCACCATCAACAAAATCAGTAAAATTAATTTCATAAAAACTTCTAACTTTTTTCCCCAGGAAATTAAAAACATTATATTCTTGATTGTTCCTCAGAGTCTGCCCCAACGAGGAGATACGAGGCTCTAAAATTAAACCACTTTGAGGAGGCAAAATTAATTTTTCATCGGCTCCCGCCTCTTCCCAAGAATAAATAGTTTTGTAATTTTCCGGTTTATTTATTTCTAAAAGATAATTATACGGGTTTAAATAAATTAAAAAGTTTTTAAAATTTCTAGACCAAAAGCCTAATTCTGGATCTTTGATAGCTAGAGATTCGGGATTAGCAAAACTAAAATTGTACTCATCATAAGTCCAGAGTTGGCCGTGATTATCAACATCTTCATCAAAACTAAAGTAAACATCATTAAATAATAAAGAATTAACTAGACCAAAGCGCATCTTTTCATAATCAGAAAAAACATTTTTGGTTAGATTAAAAATATATATTTTAGGATAAACGTTTAAGTTATAAATAGAAGAATAAGAATCAATGCTCGCCTGCCAAGAACCGTCCTCCGTAAAAGAAAGGGGGAAATCTTCAAAGACCCGACCATTTAAATATTTATGGTATTCCGGCAAAGAAGAACTATTAGCTAAAACAATAAAATCATAGCCAATTAACTCTCTGGTTTTTTTAAGAATTTTGACATTCCCTTGACGCCAAGCTTCATCGGCTAAAACGGGATTATCCACTACATTGTTTTTATCTAAATCGATTTGTCCCCCGTTTATCCAAGAGATACCACTAAATAAATTATCATAAAAAACCCCATCCCATAAGCCAGAACTTAAAATTTCTTCAGCTACAAATTCTGGCAAATAATCATTCCATCTTTTTCCGTTCACTGCTTCCCCATTATCAGTGGAGTTTAACATCCAAGTATCTGGCCAAAAACTTATTTTCTTCCCCTTAAAATCAAGATACCAACTTTCCGGAATTTCCGAAAATATTTTTTTTCTCAAATTAATATTAGAATAAAGTTCCACGTCGGTTCTTATTTCCTGAGAACTTACATAAGCTAAAATAATTATATTAGGATTAAGCTCTCTAATTTTAGATATCTTTTGCGGGTTATTAATTTGATTTTCCATGTCGAGAATAAGAACGTCCCATTTAGCTAATTCCAAAACATCAGAATCTTCGAGTTCCCATTTTAAAAAAATATTAGCCAATTTTGGATTTTTAGTTGAAAGGTTATAAGCTTTTTCTTCAATATTAATTGCCGAGACCGTCTCGCCTAAAAATAAAAAAGAAAAAATTATCAAACCTAAATAAAAAATTTTAAATAAATTTCTCATAAATCTGGATTAATTTATTCAAATGATTATCTAAGCTTAATTCTTTAATAGAATCATGTGCCCGAGAAGAAATATTTGATAAATTATAGTTATCAATATCATTAATTACTCTAACTAAATCTTGGAGATCGCCGTTTTTAAATAAAAACCCCGTCTCTTTATTCTTAATAATTTCTGGTAGACACCAGTATTGGAGGCTACTACTACCTTTTTTAGCATTAGGGACTCTAATAAGGATAGGGGCATATTTTCGGCCCATAGAGAAGGAATTAAAACGAATTTTGCCTTCTTTATAACTTTATGTAAATCTTGATCAAAAAGTGGTCCTAAAAAATCAACCTTATCATTTAAATTTAAACTAGCAACTAATTTTTTTAAATTATCCTCCTCCGGTCCTGATCCCACAATCTTAAGTTTAGTGTCGCTCTTAATTTTAGACCAAGCTCGTAAAATTAAGCTAATTCCTTTTTCTGGAGAAAGTCGACCAAAATATAAAGCATAGTTTTCCCAATCGTCAGGAGAATCGTTTTCTAATTTTTCGGAAAAATTATAAAGAACTTTTATTTTATCCTCCGGCCAAGAAAATTTTATTAAAGTCTTTTTCATAAATTGGCTAGGAGAGATAAAAAAACTAATATTTTTTTGATAAATTTTTAGAATACTATGATGGAAATACATTTCTATCATAGCTAAAAAACTAGACCAAAAATTATTTTTAAAACATTTTAATCGGAAGCAATTATAATATTTATGAGTTAAACAGCGAAAACAAATTTTATTTTTTACAAAAAGTTGATAATTAGGACAAACTAATTTGTAATCATGCAAGTGCATAATGACTGGAATATTATATTTTTTAGCCACTCTTAAGATTGAGGGAGATATTTGGTGATAAATATTGTGAATATGAATAATATCGGGCTTAAAATCTAAAATTATTTTTTTAAACTTTCTTTTAGCCTCTAAGCTATATAAAATTCTACCGGGAGAGATTAATTTATCTCGCCATTTCCCTTCATTAAAACTAATTCGAGAAACAAAATATTCACTCCAAGGACTAGGGATATTTTTTGGATGATGCATAGAAAAAATTGCCACCTGATGACCAGCTCTCTCTAATTCTTTGGCAATTTCGATAAAATACTTTTCCGCCCCACCCCTAACATAATTAAATTTATTAACCTGTAGTATTCTCATTTTAAAAATATTAATTTTAGATAATTTTTAAATACATATTTTTATATTCGAAACCAACTTTCTCTAAGGAAAAATTTTCTTTAACAAAAATATGTAAATTTCGACCAAAAATATTTAAACTATCTTTATTTTTCTCGTCTAAGAAATAATTTAAACCTAAGACTAAACTAGCTAAGTCATTATTTTTGAATAATTTACCAGTTTGATCATCTTTAATTATATCTGTAATTCCTCCAGTAGCCGAAGCCAAAACAGGCAATTTTGCCAAACCAGCTTCTAATAAAACAACGCCTAATCCTTCCCACTTTGAGGGCAAAACAAAAAAATCAAGCTTAACTAAAAAATTATTAATATCGTTCCGTGAACCCAATAATTTAACCTTATCACTCAAGCCCAAAAGATTTATTTCTTGTTCTAACTTAGTTTTCAATTCACCTTCCCCGACAATCTGACATTCAAAGTTCTTATTATCAACTAAAGACAAGGCTTGAAATAATAAAGAAAAATTTTTTTGAGGAACTAAACGCCCGATTGATCCTAAGAATATTTTTTTGTTATCGGAGCTGTCTTTTTCGGTCTTATTAAATTTTTCAATATTAACCCCATTAGGAATTAATTCTACCTTAGACGCTGGCAACTTATATCTAGCGATAATATCATCCTTAACGGCCGAAGATATCGCTATAATTTTATCGGAAAAATTAGCCGTAATTTTTTTTAAAAAAGTATTAACGATATTATCATTTTGTAAAACATTTTGCTCGGTAGAAACAATTTTTATCCCCCCAATTAATTTGGTCGCCAACTTACCATAAATATCGCCACCTAATTGAGTGTGAACAATAGCTGGTTTTTCTTTTTTAATATACTTATAAATTTTATAAAAATTAAATAGATCTAATTTAAAATTCTTTTTCAAGGTCTCGATTTTTATTCCTTTATTAATAGCTTCGTCATAAAATAATCCTTTTTTGTCGAATAATAATAAGCTAGGTTCAAAAATATTTTTATCTAAACTATAAATTAAATCTAAAATAAAACGTTCCGCTCCGCCTGACGACAAAGATGGAATAATATATAATATTTTTATTTTAGATTGCTGGTTCATAAATTAATCATTTTTATCTTTCCCCTTATTTTTATCAATAAGCTCAACCGCTATCAAGGCTATAGCTATCGGAAGCCAAACTCGACCCTTATAATAAGAAGTATTAAAAAGTTGATAAAAGAAACCACCAAAAGAAGCAACAAATAAGGGCAATAACAACTTATAATCTTTTTGGTTCGAAATTAAACCGAGATATATTTTTCTGAAAATAAAGAACAAAAATAATAAAAAAGCAATTGTCCCTAATATTCCATTTTCGGCTAAAACTTTTTGACCAAAACCATGCGAATCTAAGGGATCGCCATATTTAGCAACAAAGCGAATATTATCTTCTACCAGAGAAACAAAAGAACCGCTACCATGACCGACTAAAGGTCTCTCCCAAAAAGATGACCAAGAAATTTGGGTTAATAAAAGCCGATTCTCAGTTGAACTAACATTAGCCTCTTGCAAGCTTAACATTTTTACAAAGAAAGGGGCTATCAAAATTAAAGCTAAAAAAGAGACTAATATAAATTCTTTTAAAATGATTTTTCTTTTCTTTATTAATAAAAATTCAATTGCTAAATAAATAAATATTTGTAGAAATATTGTTATCCAAGCAGTCCGACCAAAAGTTAAAAAATTTATAAAAATTAAAAAAACGGCTAAAACATTTAAAAAGCGAGAAATTCTAAAACTATTAAACCAGTATTTTAAAGATAAAACAATAAAAGAAGATAAGATTAAAAATTCAGCTAATAAATTATAATTTTCACCGAAAATCCAATCTCCAAAAAGGAATAAAGGTTTAACTCTGAAAAAAGAATCTTGCCAGTCCTGTAAAAATAGAGACACCAACCCCATTAAAGCAACTAAAAAACCGCCCAAGGAAATAAAAGTTAAAACTCTTTTTAGATTAACTAAATTCTTAATAGTATTAAAAGGTAACACCACAAAAGCTAAATAAAAGAATAATATCCAGCGAAAAGAATACCATAAAGAATCAAAAATATCTTTACTAAATAAGCCCGATAATAAAGTGGCTAAGAAAAAAAATAAAAAAGCCCCACCTTGAGGAAATTTGATTTTCTCTTTTTCAAGAGAAAAAAAATAAATATAAATATGTCGAATTAAAAAAGATGATAATACTAACAGAGATAATAAATCAATAAAAGGAATCTCTAAGGGACTATAAGTTAGGGCAAAACCAGTTACTGGCAAAAACAATGCTATTAAATAAACAACAAATAAAGGAGATAAGAAAAATAACAAGAATAAAAAAAACAGGAGTATTAACAAGAAAGAGATTAAATAACTGTAAGAGCTTAAAATTATTGCTAAAAAAAACAGAATTCCTAAAAACAGAACGATCCAATATCTATTTTTTGAATAAAATATTTCTCCCATACTAAAATTTTACTTCTAAATAACTATCTCTTTCTAAAGAGTTCTTCCATTTTAGAGTATTACCATCAACTTCATAATCGCCCCAAGCTTTAACTTCAGTAATAGGACGAGAGAAATTAAAATTAGCTTCAAACTCACTGACATTATTTCCGGCTTGTTTTTGTAAGTCTAAAGAATAGATTTTCTCTTCCTTGATTTTATCAGCTATATTTTTAGGTAGAATATATTCGAAAACTAAAGTTCTGGTCTTCCCTGGTTCAATAGAAATAAATCCGCCAAAATAACTTTTAGGATAATAGATTTCTTTATCAACTGACGAAACAACTTCACCCGAAGATATTCCTGAAGATTTAACCAAAGCGCTATCTAAAGGAGTATAAACCCGAGTAAAGGTACGATATCTAGTCGTCTGCCAATCAAACCAACCATTATTCTTATAAATTATTTCTACTCTGGCCTTGAACTGATCACCCACCTCTTCTAAAGTATATTTTATTTTCTTCTCCATAACTCGATCGGTTTTAAAAGCAGCTAAATTAGCATCAACCACCATTAAATAGTCTAAATCAGCCTCTCTCACTTCCCCGCCCCAATTTAAATCGCTGGAAACCTTCCTGCTATAATCATCGTTTAAATAAACTAAAATATTTTTTTCATCTATATTTTTAACAAAGAGCTCCACTAATTCCATCCAACGATCCGAAGGTAAATTAAATAATCTTAACTTTAATTCTTTCAAAATTTCTCCAATAACCAACTTCCTATCCCACTCAGAAATACCATCTTCTCGAAAAGCCATTTCTACTTCATATTGTAAAATATCTATAAAATTATCTTTATCATAAACTTGACCTGAAATTTCAATTGGACCAACAATATAAAGTAAATCGGTTATAAGTCTAGGGGTAATAGCAATAACTCCAGAAAAATTGGTTACTTCTGACTGGCCCTTAGATAATAAGGCTTCCTCATTATAAAACCACTGTAATTTTTTAGCGCTAATAGGCCAGTCAGGCGACCAATTAGCATCTCGCATAAACCAGTGATCGACTCCTAGATATTTTTTTAGGGCTAACGGTGGTTCAACTTTGAAATCTTTATTTAAACTAGCCGGCATATCAAGATGATAAATATCGTAGGTTTCTAATTTCTTTATATCTCCTAAATTTATCTCTAGAATTCCATAAGTTCCGATAAATCCTCCGGTTGGTCTTAATTCATTATTATTTTGTAAAACTATTAAATAATTAGCCGGGTCAGGATAGCCGGTTAAAACTGGAATAATACCCGATAAAGAAACCACCTTTTCTATAGCTAAAGAAATATCAGTTAATTGGTCCCTAAAGAGATTAATTTTGTCAGAATACGAAGACAATATTTTATTATCACCAACCTGATTTAAATAAACTAACGCCAAATTAATATTAGCTTTAATTCCATTCATCTCGGGATAACTCTCGTATAAAGTTTTTAGGAAAAGGGTTTTTTCTTCTGGGCTAAATTCAGAAAAATTACTGGCTTTATTACCGGCGACTAAATCTTCTAAATCTCTTATTAAAAATAAGGACTTAGAAGCGGAACGGCTCAAAACTTCAGCTGTTTGAGCTAAATATTTAAAATCCCTAATATTAGAATTAATAAATTTTATTTTCTTAAAAAAAATATTATTTTGTATTTTATCTAAAGAAGATGAAACTGAAGAAAAATTAAGACTTGCTTCTTGAGCTGAGGTCGAGGCTTCATTAAAATAACCTTCTCCGACATAACTTAGGGCTTTATTCAGATTGTCTCGTCCAACTAAAATATTAGAATAAATTGACTTAACCCGAAAAAAAGCCAAAACAAAAATAATTATTAAAAATACAATTAAAAATAATAAAAAAATCTTAATAGAACCACCAAAATTAGTGGTTTTTCTTTTATTTAGTTTTGTTAAAATATTATTCATGGTTGTCTAAAATTTTATCTAAAAGAACTATTCTTTTAGAGTTTAAAATACTATGTAAAAAAACATCCGCTAGTTCTTGCCGATATTTAAATTCTTTTTCGTCCATAACGGTAAAATTAATCTCTTTTCCTAATTCTGATTCTAATTCACTAATGATTTCTACTAACTTTTCCTTATCGATATCGGCTACAATTAAAACATCGGTGGGAGAATTGTCATTATTAACAAAAATACCACCCAATAATATAAACTTCGGAGAAGAAATTTCCTTTAATCTTTGGATAAAACTCTCTCCGGCTAGTATTTGAGCTTTAATCATTAAAGATCTAATCTCAGAAAATAAAATAAAGTTTTTATTAACCCAATAATATTTTTTATCCTTAAAACCGACATCCTTGGTAGTTTTGCCTTTTTTACTTTTTGATTTATTGGACAGATTATCTATTTTTATGCTATTATTATCCGAGGAGGACAATAGACCAAATTCCTCTAAATTGCTTAATTCCCGCCGAACAGAATTAACCTGTAGCCGTGATTCTCTAGCAACCTGTCTAATATAATATTTTTTATCAACATTAAGTAAAAAAGTTTTTAAAATTTTAACTCTAGATTTAGAGCCAAAAAGCTTTTCTAACATATTTTTGTATTATTACTTTTTATATAAATATTACCCAACATTATAATATATATAATATATAATATTTATAAATTTTAGTCAATTTATGCTCAATAAGAAAACTGTTATAAATATTAATAACAACCCGAACAAAAGTTTTGTGCAAGCCTCTTTTATAGACCCTCATAAAAATCAATTGGAAAAAGCTGGTTTATTGTTTTTTTTAATTGAAATAAACCAACCCGACAGAATTTCTGAAAAAATAGCCTATATAATCGGACAATTATTGGAAAAGAATTATTATTTAAATGAAAAGATATTTTTAACTGATTATTTAAATGGCTTAAAAGTAGAAGCGGTCTTTGAATCGGCCCTTATTAAAACCAACCAAGAGTTATTAGAATTTATTGATCAAGAAAAAATTAACTTTAATTTTAAAACTTTAAACATTATCGCCGGTCTAATTTACAATGAACAAGTTTATTTCTCTAGTATCGGTCAAAACAAGTCTTTTCTACTAAGAAAGACTGATAAGGGATTACAAATAAGTGATATCAATCCGGAAAATGAGGATTATGAAATAGAAGAATTGGCTTCCGGTAAAATATTTTCTTCTATTATCAGCGGAGACTTACCTCTAAAATCACATCTTATTTTTAGTAATGATTCTTTGGCCCAATATCTTAATAATGAGGACTTACTAAGGGTTATTGAGGAATTAAAAATAGAGGGAGCCACTGAACAAATCAAAAATCATCTTAAAGAAATAAATAATTATTCTAATTTTTGTGCTTTAATAATTAAAAACTGCCCCAGTAATACCATGGAGAATTGTGTTTATAATTATTCCGAACCCGACTTAAATAAAACCGAAAAAACGACTGAAAAACTATTAACTATTCCTGGAAGTATTAATAAGGAAAAGATAAATAAAAAAATAAGGAAAACTGGTGATAAAATAGGAATGATTATTGAAAGAATAATTAAGAAATTGAAGAAATTAATCCAGATTAAAAAGAGAGATGACCAAAACAATGATACTATTCCATTGCCGACCAAAAAAAATAAGACTAAAAAAATATTAATAATAGCTCTAGGTTTATTATTTTTAATCTTGATAATTAATTTTTGTTTAAAGAAAAATAATGATACTAATATTGTAACTGAGGAAAGTGCTTCTAATTATGAAGAGTTGCTAAGACAAAAACAGAGTCAAATAGAGAGTTCCCTGCTGTATAATAACGAAACTAGGGCCAAAGAGATACTCGAAGAGACTAAAAAAATTATTTCTAATTTAAGTGATAAGGAAAAAAATAAGATTAAAGACTATAATGAAATTGAAAAGAAATTAGAAGAATACTCCAACGTTATTCAAAAGATTATAAAAATAACTAATCCCCAAGAAACAGCTAATCTCTCCTTAATAAATAGCGAGGCTCAAGTTTCGGCGATGGCTATAAATTCCGATAAAAACAAAATCTATGCTGTTGATGGAAAAAATAATAGTATTTACTTTGTTAATCTGGAAAACGGACTTCTAGGAAAATTAACTCAAGATCTAAATATTATTGGGGAAAAATTATTATCAACCAACGGCGATAAATCTTATTTTTTAACAGCGAACAATCTCGTTAGTATCAGCAATAAAGACGAGGTGGTTTTCAAAAAAATAAACATAGAAAATATAAACGCTATTTCAGCGATTGATATTTACAACGATAAACCATATTTATTAGATAAAGATAAAAATAATATTTATAGATATACTGATAATGGTTCTGAATTCAGTTCCCCTTCGGCTAGATTAGAAAATACCTCTAATGAAGCTTTCGTAAGCATGGAAATAGATCATAGTGTCCCGGTTAGCCCAATTTATCTCTTAGGTTCTAATGGTTCAATCTTCAAATACTTTGATGGCAAAAAACAAGAATTCAGCGTTGATATTATTGAGCCACAATTGGAAAATCCTAATATTATAAAAGTAGGAAGTAAATATTTATTTGTTCTAGATAAGACGGGCCAAAGATTTGTTATCTATTTAAAAGAAAGTGGCCTATTTATCAATCAATATTATTCCGACAAATTTGATAATGCTCAAGATATTATTATTGATGAAAAAAATCTTAAAGTCTATATATTGAATAATAATTATATTTACAAAATCGATATTATTCTTTAACTCTAAAAACAAACAAAAAAAGAGGTTCTAAAAAACCTCTTTTTTTATTCGGAATACTATTATTTTAAAGTCGCTTTTCCACCAGCTTCTTCAATTTTCTTCTTAATTTCTTCAGCTTCTTCTTTTTTTACTCCTTCTTTCACCATTTTAGGAGCGCCGTCAACTAAATCTTTAGCTTCTTTTAATCCCATTTCAGTTACCTCTCTAATTACTTTAATTACAGCAATTTTGCTAGCGCCTCCATCAGTTAATTCAATATCGAAACTAGTTTTTTCTTCAACTGCTTCACCAGCTGGAGCAGCGGCCACGGCACCAACCATCATAGCTGGAGCTGAAGCTGAAACACCAAACTTCTCTTCTAAGATTTTAACCAACTCGGCTAAATCTAGAACACTCATTTTCTCAACATCCTCAACTAATGACTTAAATTTAGCTGGGACTTCAACATTCTTTTTTTCTTCTGACATAATTTTTTTCTAATCTTATTTTTGCTATTTAGTTATTTTTAGCTCTAAACGAACTAAAGGAACAAAAAAAGATTATTAGATTAATTATTATTTATTTTATATTATTAATTTTTACTATCAGCCACAGCTTTTAAAACATTAACAAAATTTCTTACATTTCCAGCCAGCACATTAACAAAACCAGAAATTGGTGAGTTCAAAGAACCAACAAACTGAGCATATAATTCTTGTCTGGAAGGTAATTTGGCTAAATTTTCCACCTCTTCTTTAGTGATATACTTTCCATCTAAAATTCCACCGATAAAATCAATTTTACCTTCGTTCTTCTTTTTCCAATTGAAGACCGCCTTAACTGGAGAAACCTGATCTTCATAAGCAAAAACAGCGGCTACCTTACCAGGAAACTTTTTAATATCTAAA
Source organism: Patescibacteria group bacterium (assembly GCA_041656935.1). GTDB lineage: Bacteria > Patescibacteriota > Patescibacteriia > Patescibacteriales > UBA12465. Next base: position 15,673 of record JBBACQ010000010.1, on the reverse strand, counting down.
TCAGCTATCTTCTCATTCTTAAAAGCTAAGGTTAATAATGTTTTCTTAGAAACATAATATTCTCCCTTTTCCTTTCTTAAATTTTGTCTTAATTCTTCGTTTTCTTTAACGCCTAAACCGTCAAAGGTAGAAAAGATAATAGATTTGGAATTCTTTATTTTTTCATCTAAATCTCTTACGATTTCTTTTTTCTGCTCTTTATTTTTTGGCATATTATTTAAATTAATTAATAAAAAAATCTGCTATCGCAGATCTACAAAATAAAAACAAAAGAGTTTAAATCTCGGCGAGTCTTATATGAGCTTCCTCAAAGCTGGCTGTCTGCGATTTTTTAATTGTACGGTTATTATATATTATTATTTATTTAATGTCAATCTTTTAAACAACGAACTGAAAAACCATAAGTTTTGCCCAAATTTCCATAATTACGATTAACCGTGGAATAAGATGAACGCATAATTCGATAACAAGAAATACTACTACAAACTGAGGATGACCACAGATAAGTATAGGTTCCAACCGCCGTATAACTTCCATCAAGAGAGCGACGTCCCCCAGGCAAAGAAGTAAAGCCATAATAATTAATACCATACTGCGAGGAAAAATTATGTCGGGGGTGTTCGCTAGTTACAGCAACCTCATTGGAAAGACAGGAAGAAGCCTGAGGATTAGTTACCTGACGACAAGACTTGAGCCATCTGGCGACAGTATCAGAGGTGGCCTCAGTATTGTTTATTACATAATTGGTTAATTGTGTCCATTCGCCATCAGTTGGAATGTGCCAACCAGAAGGACAAATTCCTCTAATCCCAGGATCAAGTGAATATTGCATCATTTCATCCCATTGATATAATCCCCCATATTTATCACAATTAGTTTCTAGCCCATCATAGCAGTATTTTTCAATAATAGAGTTATTCGATTGTTCGACACTCCCAGCAACCATATTCCCAACATTTAAATCTTTAGCTAACCAACATTGAGTCCCAATTTGAACACTGGGATAAGATTCTCCTTCATAAGAAATTGTATCTCCACAAAAATATTCTAACCCCAAGGGAGTAGCCGTTATATCTCCAGAAGAAAATTCTAAAGCTGGTCTTCCTAAGCAGAAAGAAAGTGCGTAAGAGCCATTATCTTCACCGGTTTCGGTATAGACATATTGATTATTACTTTCGGTACAATCACCATCAGGTGGAGTCGGAGCTTGGGGATACATTTCCATATAAACCCGACTAGCGGAACGAATAGAACTAGTTACCGAAGTAGAAACCGGGTAAGAGCCATTATCATTAAAATATAATTCTAGGGCGATTTGGATTTGCTTAACATCAGCTATTCTTTTAGTATCGCGAGCTTTGGCTCTAGTGTTTTGGATAGCTACTATGGCTAAGGTAGCTAATATTCCAATAATAGCGATAACAACTAATAGCTCGACTAGAGTAAAGGCAGATTTTAAGTTTTTATTATTCTTCTTTCTAAACATGAACTCTATTTCTATTAATTATCTTTTAGGACTAATCCTAGACTCCAGTGTCATTCCCGCGCAAGCGGTCTCCAGCTTTCGCTGGAGGGACAGGGGGAGCAATTGTCATTCCCGCGAAAGCGGGAATCCCATGAGGTTTAGACTACGATGATAAGTCCTGACAAGCGGTCTCCAGCTTGCGCTGGAATGACAGGGGGTTATTTCCCAACCAATTGCCCACAAGCGCCAAAAATATCATCATTAAAACGATATCTTTCTATTACTTCTACTCCTCTATTTCTTAAAACTCCTCTAAAATCAATAATCGCCTCTCTTTCCGATGGCTCTAAATCACCAATTTTATTATATTTTATTAAATTAACAGCGTATAAGGGCTTCTTCATTAAAATAGCTAATTCTTCAGCTTGTTTTTTAGAATCATTAATTCCCTTGATTAATATATACTCAAACATTACTTTTCGATTAGTTTCATGAATATAATAATCAACCGCCTCCCACATTTTTCTTAAATTATATTTTTTAGTAGCCGGCATCATTTCTTGTCTCTTCTTTTCATTTATAAAATGCAAGGAAACAGCTAAATTAATTTGATACTTTTCATTTACTATCTTTCTAATCCCCTCAGCTATCCCAATAGTAGAAATAGATATCTTCCGAGCTGAGATATCAAAATAATCAGGACTGTTCAAATAATTTATAGATTTTAAAACATTGTCATAATTTAAAAAAGGCTCACCACTCCCCATAAAGACAATATTACTAAGCCGTCCAATATTATTCTCTTTTAAATAACGGGCCCAAAATAGAGCTTGGACTAAGATTTCATCTACCGTTAAGTTTCTTTTAAAATTAAGCCCCGAAATACAGAACTTACAAGCCAATGGACAACCAACTTGAGATGATAAACAGACTGTGTTACGACCATCATTATGAGACATTAAAGCCGTCTCAATTCTAGAACCATCTTCTAGAAAAATAATAGCTTTAGCCGATTTATTGTCCTTAGAAATAAATAGCTTATTATCAATCTTCAAGGATAAATCATTTTTTAATTTTTCTCTTAATTCCAAAGAAAAAACAGAGGCTTGATTCCAATCGTTGATCAAGTCTTTAAAAATTAGCTTTTCGGCCTGCCCTATCCTAAATTTAGGTTGCTCAATAAAAATTTTACCTAATTTGGTTAAATTCATAATATTTATTATAACATAACTATCTAAAAAACAAAATTGTTCTTTTTTTATTTATTTTATAAAAAAATCTGTAACTATATTGTTTTACACTTAAACACTTCCAGGCTATTGAATCATTGCGTCGGGCTTGACTTTTTTTTAAAAAAAGTGTATAATAGACCATTAAACTAAAAATTAAAAAAGAAAACATGAAAAGAAAAGAATTATTTTTAACACTAGGCCAGATTATTTTAATTGGAGTATTCTTGTCTCCAAGCCTTTTAGCTGTAAATATCGCTAATTTAGACCAAAAAGAGGTCCAAACTATCAATTTAATAGAAGAAAAATTAGACTATTCTTATATGTTAGCTAGTTGGTATGGACCCGGATTTCATGGCAAAAAGATGGCTAATGGTCAATTTTTTAATATGTACGACGAATCTACTGTCGCCCATAAAAGTTTACCCTTTGGAACAAAATTAGAAATTACTAACCCTACCAACAACCAAGTTATTTACGCTGTGGTTAAAGATCGAGGTCCTTATATCCAGGATCGAGAAATAGATTTATCCTATGCTGGAGCCCAAAAATTAGGAATCGTGGATATTGGGGTAGAAGAATTAAAAATAAGAATTATTGAATAAAAAATATCTTTATAAAAATAAAAAACAACTCTTTCGAGTTGTTTTTTATTGTATATAGATGATAATTAATTTCTATATCCACCACGATCCCCTCCACCGAAGTTAGAGCGAGGACGGTCTTCTTGAGGACGAGCCTCACTTACAACGATATTTCTTCCTTCAACGTCAGAACCATTAAGCATTTCAACGGCCTTTTGAGCTTCTTCATCAGAAGACATCTCAACAAAACCAAATCCTTTAGAACGTCCTGTCATTTTGTCCATAATAACTATGGCTGACTCTACTGTTCCAGCTTGAGAAAATAAATCTCTCAAACCATCTTCTTTAACGGAGAAAGGTAGACTACCTACAAATAATTTTTTCATACTTATTCTTATGCAAATTTATAAAAAAACAAGCCGACCTTTGATCTAACTCTTTACGAACATTTAATATTTGCGTAAGAATGTAGAAAATGTCTTGTTTCACGATTATTACTATACACTATTTAGATAAAAAATGCAATAGGCAAAACATTAGCAAATATTAACATTATTAAATATATTAATTTATTTTCAACAATTCCTCTAAATATTCCCTGGAATTAGATAGACGTGGAATTTTATTCTGCCCCCCTAATTTTCCCTTATTCTTTAACCAATCATAAAATAATTTCTCTCGAGCTATTGTTATCTTAGGTCGAGCCAGAATAAAATCATTATATCTTTTAGCTTCATAATCAGAATTTAAACTTTTTAAAGTTTCATCTAATTCTATAATAAAAGAATCTAAATCCTTCGGCTGTTTTAAAAACTCTATCAACCATTCATGACCACCACGACTACGTCCTTCCATAAAGATAGGAGCGACTGTATATTCAGAAACAATCGTTTCGGTCTTCTCGCTAACAATTTTTAAGGCCTCATCAGCATTAGACACCATTAGTTCTTCGCCAAAAACATTAATAAAGTGCTTAGTTCGACCAGCAACCTTTATTCTAAAAGGTTGAAGCGAAGTAATTTTAACAGTATCCCCAATAAGGTAGCGCCACAATCCCCCATTAGTGGAAATAACCAAAGCATAAGTTTTCCCAATTTCCACCTCTGACAATGTTTTAGTCTCGGGTTTTTCTTTGGCTAATTCTTCTAACGGAATAAATTCATAAAAAACGCCACTATCCAAAACTAATAACATATCATCTCTTTCTAAATCATCATTAAAAGCAAAAAATCCCTCCGAAGCATTATAGGTTTCTAAATATTTCATTTTATCACTAGGAATAATCTCTTGGAATTGTTTTATATAAGGAATAAAACTCACCCCTCCATGAATGAATAATTCTAAGTTAGGCCAAACTTCTAAAATATTACCTTTTCCACTTTTCTCTAAAACTTTATTTAAAACCACTAAAACCCACGATGGCACGCCAGCTAAAGCAACAATATTTTTACTTATCGTTTCTTCGGCCATCTTCTCAACTTTAATTTCCCAGTCTTCCAGTAAGGCTATTTTTTTATGAGGTGAACGAAATATCCGGGCCCACCAAGGTAAATTCTTCACTAGAATAGCCGAAAGATCTCCACAGGATAATTCTTCTAAAGACCTTTTCTCAATAAAAGAGCCACCCACACTTAAGGTCTTTCCACGAAATAGGTTGCTTTTAGGAAATTGTCTTAGGTAGGAACCGAAAACATCTTCGCCACCTTGATAATGACAATTTCGTAGAGCCTCCTTGGTTATAGGAATTAATTTACTTTTACTATTAGTAGTACCTGAGGATTTAGCTAACCACTTGGTTTTACCTGGCCATAAAACGTTTTCCTGACCATTAAATACTAAGCCAATGAGATCGGCCAGTTTTTCATACGAAGAAATTGGAACTACCGACTGAAATTCTTTAAGAGCGGAAGAAAAAGTATTATTAATTATTTTACTGTAATTATATTTTTGTCCCCAAAAGGTACTCTGAGCTCTTTGAATTAAACTAAAAAAAACCTCGGCTTGAACTGATTGAGGATTTTCTTTAAATCTAGTTATCTTATCATAACGAGATTTTAATTTTAATTTTATAAATTTATTAATAAGAAACATAAACCTTATTCACTTTAAGATTGAATTAAAAAAATATTGATTAATAATATTTTTTATAAATTATTTTCATTTTTCTTAATTACTATTACTATTTATTTTTCTCTATAATCTTATAATAAAGCTCGATATAAGAATCAACCATTTTATCTAAAGAAAAATTATTTTTAACTCTAGCTGTGCAATCCTGCTTATCTATATTTTTTACTTTTTTTATAGCAGAAATCATTTGGGAAAAATTATCCACTACATAACCGGTTTTACCATTTTCTATTATTTCAGAAATCGCTCCCTTAGACATAGCAACTACCGGGACTCCCGAGGCCAAACTCTCTAAGATAGTATTACCAAAAGCTTCAAAAACCCTATTAGGCTGAATTAAACAATAAGCTCGACTTAAAAGCTTTTTTTTCTTCTCTCCTAAAACCTCACCTAAATAAATAATTTGTTTTCCATCAATAAATGGATAAACTTTTTTTTCTAAAAACTTTTTATCAGCTAACGATGTTTTGCCAGCTATCACTAATTTCATATTAAGCTTTAAGACCATTTTTATAGCTAAATCTATGCCCTTTTGCGGGCTCAAACGAGCTAAGAATAATAAATAATCACCCGCCTTTTTTTCTTGTCTAAAGCTACGGTAATCAAGACCATTATAAATAATCCCCTGCCAATTTAAAAAAGAAAGCATCTTTTTTATGGCCTGAGATATTCCAACATAATTTAAATGTTTGTATTTTTGAAGCAACTTAAGTTCTTGTGGAAAAAATTCTCCATAACGAATAGAATGGAGAGAGGGGGTTTTAACTAAATCGGCAAAAAATAAACTTTTATGTTCAACAGCACAATGAATAATATCAAAATTATCGGCTCGACGAAAAGCTTCACTAATATTTTCGTATTCATGAACCTCTGAATAATCGTCTAAATAGTGTTTAGATCGAACTGAAATTAATTTTTGTGCCTTAGTTTGGGAATCACCACTAGCAAAAAGGGTTACTTGATGACCTCTAGAGACTAAACCATTTACTAAAAGCCCGATAGACGAGCCGGTTCCACCACGAGAAAAAGGCGAGGTATCTTCCCAGAGTTTAGAAACTACCGCTATTTTTAAGTTCTTTTTTATCATTTAGATTATTTTTTTATTTACGGATTTAAGCGATTAACATCTCTCGGTAAAAAACTAGCATCTTTAATACTTGGTAAATCTAATAATTTCATAATAATTCTAGCTGGCCCCATTCCAATACCAGCATGGTTAGGGCAACCGAAACGAAAGAAATTAATATAATCTTTTAATTCCTCTAAATTCATCCCTTTTTCGATGGCCTGTTTTTCTAGATACTCAACTCGATGTTCTCGAGCCGATCCCGTAGTTATTTCTACACCCTTATAAATAAGATCGAAACTTTGGGTTAATTCCGGTTTATCTTCATGTCGCATATGATAAAAAGGTCGAGCTTCGATTGGATAATCAATTACAAAAACAAAATCATGACCCGTTTCTTTTTTCATTATTTCTCCTAAAACTCTTTCTTCTTCAGTCGAAAAATCAAAATCTTTTTCGCTTTTAATATTAGCTAATTTTAATTTTTCCTTAGCTTCCTTTAAAGTAATTTTGGGAAAAGGTAGGGTCGGAATTTCTATTTCTAATCCTAAATCTTTTTTTACTTTTTCAAAACCAGCCACCAATAACTCTTCTTCAATTTTCATAACATCTTCATAAGAAACATAGGAAACCTCTAAATCCCAACCAGTGAACTCAGTAGTGTGCCGACTAGTAAAAGATTGTTCCGCCCGAAAAACTGGGCCGAAAATAAAAACTTTCTCCAAGCCCGAGGCCATGGCCATTTGTTTGAAAAATTGAGGTGATTGTGAAAGATAAGCTTTTCTATCAAAATATTTAACTTCAAAAACATCAGAACCGGTTTCACTAGAGGTGCTCATTAAACTAGGACTATAAACTTGAATAAAATTATTTTGATTTAAATAATTCCTAATTCCCTCTTCTAATTTAGTCCAAACCTGAAAAATTGTCTGCTTAGATTCTTGACGCAAGTCTAACCAACGATAATCAAAACGACTTTCTGCTCCAGCTTCATTATCAACCTTAATTAATACTGGGATTGGCAAGTTTTCATCGGCTAAAGAAATTATTTTTAAATCTTTAACTAACAGCTCAAAATCCTTAGTCTGATTAGGATCATTTTTCTTAGCCGGTTTAGCTTTTAATTCTCCTCTTACCTCTATTACACTTTCTAAAGTTATTTTCTCGGCCATTTTAAATAAATCAGGTGAATCAGCCTCAACTAAAACAACCTGCATCAAACCAGAAATATCAACCAAATCAATAAAAACTAACCCTTTGTGTAATCGTAAATTACGAACAAACCCAGCTACTAAAACTTCTCCTTGATCATTTTTTTTAGCTTCTTTAATTAAAGTTCTTAACATAAATTTAAATTTATTTTTCTTTAATGTTATATTATTTATTTTTAAACCATTTTTTAACAACTACAATCATCTCCGCAATCACAGTCCCCTTTTTTATTCTTACCGTGGCCACAATTACATTTACCTTTTCCCATCATCTTATTAAAAACAAAAACGTATAAAATCTCTAAAATACCAACCGTATTTAATATTAACAGGGCGATAAACCAAGGCTTATGACCTAAGCGAGCCGACTTCCATAAAGCTAGCCCCTTCCAAATTAGAGACCAAATTATTAACAGGGCTACTATTAAAGCAAACCGTAAAGGGTTGCTAGTGATAAAATTTTCCATAAAATATTATTTAATTATAAATTAAAAATCAGCGTTTTTAGGAGTTCGAGGAAAAGGAATAACATCACGAATATTGGCCATGCCAGAAAAATACATGAGAGCTCTTTCAAATCCAAGACCAAAACCGGCATGCTTAATTGAGCCATACTTTCTTAAATCCAAATACCACCAATAATCTTCTTTATTCAATCCCATTTCTTCAATTCTTTTGGCTAATAATTCTAAACGCTCTTCTCTTTGTGAACCACCAATTAATTCACCAATACCAGGAACTAATAAATCGGCCGCTGCCACTGTCTTACCATCATCATTTTGTCGCATATAGAAAGCCTTAATATCTTTCGGATAATCAGTTAAAAATACTGGACCCTTAACTATTTCCTCAGCCAAGTATCTTTCATGTTCAGTTTGCAAATCAATTCCCCATTTTACCTGATATTCAAACTTCTTGTCAGCTTTAGATAAAATATCAATGGCTTCAGTATAAGTCATTCTTTTAAATTCCGAATTTAAAATTAAATTTAAACGATCGATTAAGCCGTTGTCAATAAATTTATCAAAGAATTCCATTTCTTCGGGCAATTCTTCTAAAATGTATTTAATTAAATATTTCAACATTTTCTCTGCTAAATTCATATCATCTTTTAAGTCAGCAAAGGCCATTTCTGGCTCTACCATCCAAAACTCACTAGCGTGACGAGTAGTAGTTGATTTTTCGGCTCTAAAGGTTGGACCAAAAGTATAGACCTTATTTAGCCCCATAATCATAGCCTCGGCTTCTAATTGACCGGAAACCGTTAGACCGGTTTTTTTAGAGAAAAAGTCTTTGGTATAATCAACTTCACCTTGGTCGTTTTTAGGAACTGGTTTATCTAAATTAAAAGTAGTAACACCAAACATCTCTCCGGCTCCTTCGCAGTCATTACCAGAAATAATCGGAGTGTGAGCATAAACAAAACCCTCTTCTTGAAAAAATTTATGAATAGCATAGCTTAAAACTGAACGCAAACGAAAAACAGCTGAAAAGGTATTGCTCCGAGAACGCAAATGAGCAATCTCACGTAAAAATTCAAAACTATGTCGCTTTTTTTGTAAGGGATAATCAGTTTCAGCTAAAGAAATTATCTTTATCTTTTCAGCTTGTAATTCAAAAGGTTGACCCGAGGCCGGAGATTGGATTAATTTTCCACTAATTTCGATTGAAGACCCGATAGTAATTTTCTCTATCTCCGAAAAATTACTTAATTTATCGTTAAAAACAACCTGCAAACCCTTAAAAAAAGTACCATCATTTACTTCAATGAAGCCCACATCCTTAGAGCTACGAACGGTTCGAACCCAAGCACCTAATTCTATATTTTGATTTAAATATTTAGCAGTTTCCTGATACAGGGCTTTTATTGAGAGATAAATCATATTGTTATTATTATTAATAATATTAATATAATAGCCGATAAATTCAGTTTTGGCAAGAAAAAAGACCCCTTAAGGGCCTTAAGTCTATTTAGCAATACTTTGAAACTTAATTTTTTAAAACTCCAACCACCTTCCCGGCTACCGAATAAGAATCAGCGTCGCTTTCGTGGATATAAATTGGGTCATAATTAGAATTTGATTCTGATAATAAGACAATCATCCCCCGCTCCTTATCTTTTTTAAAACGTTTGATATTAGCCAAACCATCAATAATTGATAAAACATAATCCCCACTTTCTGGATTTTTATAATCACTATCAACCAAAACATAGTCTCCATCATCAATATTTTCATTTCCAACAAAGGCTTTATTCATAGAATTGCCCTTGGCCCGAACAACAAAAACGTTTTTATTTTTTTTAATAATAGCTGGAGAGACCTTTAAATAACCCTGAACATGATCATCAGCAAAAGAAATAGCCTCACCACAATTGGCCATCCCATAAATAGGCAAAGAAATTAAGCCAGATTTTTTATTCTCCTCCTGAATTATAATACGAAAATATTTACCATCTTTATTTCTCAATAATCCACGCTTCACTAATTGCTGAAGATGATGTTTGATAATCTGGGGTTTTTCCCTTCCTAGACCAACTTTATCGCCAATATCGCGTAAAGTCAGCTGAGAAAGGTCTATTTTAGAGGCTAAAATCATTAGTTTTGATTGTATTTCATGCATAAAATTTGATATTTAATTAATTATATTATGATTATAGGGTTTTTTGAGATTCTTGTCAAGTTTTTCGTCAAAAGTTATCCACAGGATTGACAAGTTTTATCTCTTGACAGGATTATTTTTATAAACTATAATTTAAATAGATTTAAAAACAATTACAATTAATTACATCCACCTTAGTTTTAAAACAACCAAGATGTGATAAAAAAATTATGAATAAAGAAGTTATTTTGAAAGGAATACCTTTTAAGGGTCAGTTCCCTCTTAGCTCAAATCTAAAGAGCGAACCTGGAGTCTATATCATCGCTGATCGTCGCAATAAAATTGCCGACATCGGAGAAACCGAAAATTTAAAAGAAAGAATATCTTCGCGCAAAAAAAATAAAGGTTGGCACCTTTGGTTCTGTCGAGAAGATAATTTTGAAAACAGAATCCGAATAAAAAATTTTATTGCTGAAAAATACCAACTATCGTTTTAAAAAATTAATAGTATTATAACCGGGAAGAGCTTATTATGGGGAGGCTCTTTTTTGGTTACAAAAAATATTTCAAATTTTATTTTTCTTTAATTCCCTTCTAATTTCTAAATAGTCAGGAATAATTTGAAATAATAAATTCCAAAACTTAGAGGAATGATTTAATTCTTTTAAATGACAGAGTTCATGAACAATAATATAGTCTCTTAATTTTTCTGGTAAAAATAATATTTTGTAATTAAAATTTAAATTTCCCTGTCGCGAACAACTACCCCAACAAGTCTTCTGATTCTTTATACTAATTCGATTAAATTTGAAATTATAAAATTTATTAAAATATCTAATTTTATCCTCTACTAAACGACGAGCTGGTTCTTTATATTTTAAATAAATATTTCGATTTTCAACTAAAGATAATTGGGGCTTAATTTTCCCTAATTTTTTTATTCTTTCTAAGATCCAACTTGATTTTTCTAAAATAAGCTTTTCAATATTTTTTTCGCTAAATCTCTTAGGTCTAACAACTACTAATCGACCATCATTATAAAGGCTCAATCTTATATTTTTAGCCCGACAGTTAATTTTCAGTATATAGCTAAGATTAATATTATTTATCTTTATGTTTTTCTGGATCATTTCAAAAAAATTAAAATTAATATATAGGCATTATAACTTCTTATTTTTCTTTTGGAAAGACTTATAATTATCAAATACCAAAAGGCGGTATCTAAACCATTGAAAATGGTTGACAACCGCTCTTAAATATAATAAAATAGCTTAATTATAGTTCTTTACAACAAACAAAGTAAAAGGAGGAAAAAATGAACAGTTCTGATAAAACCAGTCAATACAAAAAATTGGGAGTTGACCCCACTAAAGAAAATGTTAAAGAAATCTTCGAAAAAATTATTGACAATGAATACCCAACGGCCTTTGTTAATATAATTACTGACCCCTTCAACAAGAGCCGAGTGATGACTCAACACCAAGATGGTGATGGGAGTAAATTTATTCAAAGATTGCTCCACTATTATGAAAGTGGAAAAGAAGAAGTTTTTGACGGGATGGTGGACGATGCCTTAGCGATGAATTCCGGAGACATTGCCTCCAGTGGTTTTGTCTTTGAACCTTGGTTAATCACCGATGTTTTAAATCTTAATCTCGAAAGTGATTTAAAGGAAGTGGTCATGAAAAGGATAGCTCTACGTTTTCTAGGGCTAATAAGCCTTTACAAAAAATATGGCTTTTCGATTAAATTTTTGGGTGGTGAAACGGCTGACCTCCGAGATCAGGTTAGGTCAGGCGTTTTTGACATAGCTATTACTGCCTGGGCCAGGAGAAAAGATTTAATTACCGGCAATGTTAAACCCGGAGATGCTATTTTCGGCTTTAGTAGTGACGGTCAGGCTGTTTGGGAAGAAGAGTATAACTCTGGCATAATGTCCAATGGTTTAACCTTAGCCCGAAGTACTCTTATGAAAAAATCCTACAATAAAAAATATCTTCATTTAAAACGTGAAGGAGCATTTTATAAAGGGCGTTTTTCATATAAACAAACGAAGATTTATCCGGGGATAGACACCATCAGTATCGGAAATCTTTTACTCTCACCAACCAGACAATGGCCAATTGTCATTAAAGAATTAATAACGATACTTAAAAAGAAAAAGGCTCAGAGTCATTTACATGGCATAGTAATGAATACCGGAGGAGGCGCTACTAAAATAAAGAATATTGGCAAAAATATTCATTATTTTAAGACTATGCCGAGCATTCCAATATTCTTTAGAATCATCCAAGAAGAAAGTCAGGAAAACTGGCTAAACATGTTTGAATCTTTCAACTGTGGCATTGGACTCGATATAGTCGGGAAAGACAGCCCCGCTTTCAGAGATGCATTGGAAGAAACTTCAGAAAAGACGAAAGTAGATCTTTATCGACTCGGGCAATGTCTCAAATCGAAAAAAGAGAAAAATGAAGTTTCCTTAGAAACTGGCTACGGAAATTTCAACTATTAAAAAAACAAGGCCTTGATTCAAGGCCTTTTGTAATTGCAAAATGGGACTACTCCCATTCTAATTTTTTTAAATTATCCGCATGAATATCCACATGGAACGGTTTTTCTGTCGGGACCGAAATTATTTTTGATTTAGATAAATATTCATCATCAAAATTTATAATTTCATCAAAAACTTTTTGTGAAGAAAATTTAATTGACACAACTTGGACGGCCTCCATAAAATCAATAGAGATATCACCAGTTATATCAGAAGAAGTCTCTCCTTTAACAATTTTTTTTGAATTAGGGCTTCTTTGAGGATAAACAACTGGATAATGAATTCGGGCTAAAATTATTTTCTTCTTCTGGGAAATAACATCAGCTAAGGAGAGCTCCTCTCCCTTACTATTCTTAAAAATAAAAGAACTCATGATAATTATTTTAGGGTTAGGAAAAAATAAATTAAAAAATAATTTAAAGATAAGGAGAAACTCTGTTCTTAATATCTTCTAAAATACGGTTTGGTTGATTACGTAAAAAAGTATCATAAAATACGTTTTCTTCATTTTTTATTAGAGAAAAAATATTCTTAGATACCTCTTTTATTTTTTGAGCCTCTTTTTCTTGGCCACTACTAATAAATTTTTCTCGCTTCTTTTCCAACATTTTCTCAAAGATACCTTTAAGATCTTCTAAAGACACTTTATCTATATTTTCGAAAAAAGAAAAATCATCTTTTAAGAAAACTGAAGGAATTTCTTTAATAAAATTACTAACCTTGTACATTTTTTTCTCCGTTTTATGCATTTCCAAGATATTGTTTTTTCTTTTTTCTAAAATACTTTTTATATATTTAAGATCATCTAAATCAATAACATCGCCTCTTTTAATTATAGAGTCAACTTTACCCATTTTAATAAAATTATCATAATCATTAGGAACGCCACTCGACATGAGTCTTATTAATTCATCAAAAAAATTATATTGTAAACGGAATCTTTCTCTTTTAGCTTCAGCGTTAAAGAATATTTTTTTCTCTGACGCCTTAGTTGTTTCCTTATTTTTATCTTTGATAAAATTCTCAATTTCTTTATTTATATCTCCTAATAATTTTACTAACTCTTTATAATCTTCCTCTAAAGAAAGATTTGATAAAGTTAAATAACCCCTATCTTGAGAAACCTTTAAAACTGTCCTAAAATCAAGTTGTTCTTCATGATTGTCTTTTTCCATAATAGAGATTAATTTTAAGAATTTTTCGCCTTTCTTAGAATCAGTTAAATATTGAATAGCGTCAGAAAAATCCTTAGAATATTCAAAATTAACTAATTTTCTAAAATCCCATAAAACATCAATGGTCTTTTTTAATTTATCAACATAGTTCCGATCCTTAGATTCATATTCAAACCCTTTTTTTTCATTATCAGGATAATAATGGTTTAGTAATTTGCTAGAATAAATATCTTTAACAATCTCCTCGCCGTATTTATCACCAATCTTTAAAACCTCCTCTGTTGGTCCATAAAAACCGGGTTTATCATTAACTCTAAAATCATAATTAGGATTAGAAAACATATTCTCTTTTTTTAAAGACGGAGTAGAATCAAATTCTTTTTGGGCTTCCCTCTTTAAAAAGTCAAAAGAATTTAAATCTTTTTCTCCAATCATTTCTCTTTGCTTAGAGTCTAGCTCTTCTGTTTTTTCATCTATTTGAGCAATTTTATTTTCAAAAAAATCCCAAACCTTTTCCCGTGGCGACTTCGTTTCATCTTTTTTTCGGCCACCTCTGAAATTAAGCCGAGGATACTCTTCTTTAACAGCTTTTTTCTTTTTTGCTAATTCTTTAACACTATCCCTAATAAAAAAATTAGCATTTTTATAATCAGAAACTTCTTCCTCGTCTTTATATGAGCTACTTTCAATTAAATCATTTTTATTTTTTATACCTAATTCAGCTAAAACCTCTTCGTAATTAGAAAAAAGTTCTTCTATTTTAATTTTGCTCTTCTTGAGCTCGTCAAGATTTCCCTGAGCTTTAGAATAAAGATCTTTTAGTTCCTTAACTAAATTTGCCAATTGATTTTTTTGATCTAAAAGAAGTTTTTTTTCTTCATCTATATTTTTAATATCTCGAATTTTTTTATCATAACTTAAATCTTCTTGTTTTTTAGCTAATTCTTCTTTTTTTTCAGCTAACTTTTTTTCTAAAGACATAATTTTAAAATTAAAAATAAAAAAGGAAATAAAGATTTATTCCCAATCTATGCTTTTTATATTATCTCTATGAATATCTACATAAAAACCCTTGTTTCGAACTGGTTTTAATAATTTTCTTTTTAGTAAATAGTCATCATCATAATTGGTAATTTTATTAAAAATCTCTTCTGAATCAAACATTATCTGGACGGCTTCATTTCTTTCTGAAAGGTCTAAAGAAATATCACCAGCAATACTAGATACCACTGTCTTTTCATTTATTTTTTTAGAGTCTGGTCTTATTCTATCATGACATACTGGATAAATAATAGAAACTGAAGTAATTTTTTTATTAGCAATTTCATTTAAAGACAGTTTTTCTCCTCGACTGTTTTCAAAAGTTTTAATTTTTTCATTTTGTTCATTTTTTTCTGGTTTGTTAATAGAATTATTTTGTTGGTTTTGTAAATTATTTTCGCCAAACATAGTTTTAAAATTAATTTTATCGTTTCTAAAGAATAAATATTTAATAAATTATTATAACAATAAATTAGATTTTTGTCAAGATAAGAAGGTAATGTGCATATACATATTGCACTTTTATGCTAAACTGGGGGCATATGAAAACTATGCCAAAAAACACACAAGAAGAAAAATATCGTTGGATTAAGCCAATCCTCGATAAAGAGATAACTATT
>JBBACQ010000009.1:0-46939 GCA_041656935.1 Patescibacteria group bacterium | reverse complement strand
GAACTTCCGCATTGCCGACCGCACTTTGGTTTTGGATTTCAAAAATGCCTTCAAAATAGCGGAAAAGTATCATGCCGAGGCGCTTTGCGCCGAGGCAACATCTTTCAATTTCGCTGAATGTAAAACTTGGCGGAGAGGGAGGGATTCGAACCCTCGGTACGTTTTCACGTACAACACCTTAGCAGGGTGCCCCATTCAACCACTCTGGCACCTCTCCAATTTTGTTTAAAATAAAAAAATATGCTACAATATAATCATATTATAAAATATAACAAATAATGTCAATAAAAATATGCCTAATCAAGAAAACAACTTAAATTCATCTTCCCCTAAAGAAATAACTTGGGAAATAGAACCACTTACCAAGCACCAAAAAGACAAAAGATGGTATATTATCGCTTCAATTATTGCCCTAGCTCTAATAATCTACGCCCTTATCGACAAGAATTATTTCTTTGCCTTAATAATAATAATTGCCAGCGGTTTAATAGTTTTTTATGACAATGAACCAATTAGAAAAATAAACTTTACCATTAAATATGACGGAGTAGAAATGGGAAAAAACTTTTTTAGTTTCGAATCCATGTCTAATTTTTATATAATTTATCGACCCAAAGAAGAGGTCAAAAAATTATATTTTGAATTTAAAAATCCCCTTAAACACCGACTTTCCATCCAATTATACGATCAAGATCCTATTATAATAAGAAATTATTTACTTCAATATTTAAACGAAGATTTAGAAAAAGAAAATGAGCCTCTCTCTGAAGGCTTGGCTAAAATGTTTCGATTATAAAAAGCTAATTATTTTAAATATTTTTTTATTTGACCTTATTTTTTTTATCTATTAAAATAATTAAACGTCCCTGTAGTTCAACGGATAGAACGCAAGATTGCGGATCTTGTGATCTAGGTTCGATTCCTAGCGGGGACACTTTGTTCAATGTTCAATGTTCAATTATCAATTATAAATCGCAAGTTACGTGCCAAATGCTGTATACGGCTTTACGCAATAAATTTTTACTTGCCAGCTTTGAAAAATTTCAGAATAGACATGAGCGTAAAAAGCGTGTAAAATTTAGCTGTCTGAGGATGAGCGAAGCTCATCCGAGTTCTAAATTTTACTAGCTTTTATAGCGAATGTCCTGAAATTTTGAGTTGCTGGCGATTTTTGGGCCACTTTTTCTAAAAAAGTGGCATAAAAAATTTTATAGCGAATATCCTGAAATTTTGAGTTGCTGGCGATTTTTGGGCCACTTTTTCCTTGCCCGCCGTAGCCAAGTACCACGAAGTGGCTATACTTGGCGAAGGAGGGTAAAAAAGTGGCATGAAAATATGATTAAGCTATCACAACTAAACAAAGTCGGAGAAAAAACCGAAAAAGTTTTAAATAAGCTAGGTCTGGAAACCGTTTTAGACCTTGTTTTTTATTTCCCCTACCGCTACGAAAAATATGAAACCTGCTCCACTATTAGCCAAATAAAAATAAACCAACCAATAATTATTGAGGGAGAAATAGATTTGATTAGAAATAAAAAAAGCTTTAGAAAAAAAATGTTCGTAACCGAAGCCTTAATATCAGACGACAGTGGCTCTCTAGAAATAATTTGGTTTAATCAACCCTACCTAGAAAAAACTTTAAAAGCCGGAGATCGAATTTCGGTGGCTGGAAAAATCATTAATAACCATGGACGACTTATTATGATGTCCCCCACTTATGAAAAGATTGATCCGAATAAAGAAAAAATACACACCAAAAACATCTTACCCTTATACAGTCTAACCGCTAACCTAACCCAAAAACAAATTCGATTTTTAATAAACCAATCTTTCACAAAAATAAATAAAATACCTGAATTTTTACCTCAAGAAATTATTGATAACCAAAAACTTTTAGATATTAACACTGCTTTAAAAAAAATTCATTTCCCAACCAGCGAGGAAGATATTATTCAAGCCGTTAATCGATTTAAATTTTCCGAACTCTTTATTTTCGTCTTAAAATCATATCTACTTAAACAAAGGTTAGCCAAAAAAGTTTCTATGGCCTTACCGATAAAATTAGGGGCCATAAAAAAATTCATAGCTGACCTCCCTTTCAAATTAACTACTGATCAAAAAAAATCAACCTGGGCTATATTAAAAGACACCGAAAACAAAATCCCCATGTCACGCTTACTCCAAGGTGATGTCGGAACCGGAAAAACTATCGTCGCTTTTATCGCTCTCCTAAATTGTGCTAAGAACAAAAAACAAGGAGCTTTAATGGTCCCCACCGAAATTCTAGCTCAACAACATTATAATAGCGCCCTAAAATTATTTGCCAATTGGAACTTAAAAATTGCAGTAATCACCTCTAAAAGCCAGACGACTAATTTTACTTTAACCAGGCCCAAAAAAGACTGGCTTTCTGAAATCACCCAGCAGGCCGATATTATTATTGGAACCCATTCTTTAATCGGAGAAAAAATTAAATTTAAAAAATTAGGCTTAATAATAATAGACGAACAACATCGTTTTGGAGTTAACCAAAGACAAGAAATCTTAAATAAAAATATTGATGACGACCATGACATTACTACTCCTCATTTTTTATCAATGACCGCTACTCCCATCCCCCGCTCGCTAGCTCTAACATCTTTTCAGGGTTTAAATTTTTCCATAATTTCTGAAAAACCAAAAAACAGAAAAGAAATCGAAACAAAAATTGTTTCTCCAGAAAACAAAAACGAAATGTACGAATTTATAAAAAAAGAAATAGCGCTCGGTCATCAAGCTTTTATTATTTGCCCCTTAATTGATCCGTCCGATAAATTAGGTACTAAATCAGTTAAAGAAGAATATGAAAAATTAAAAAAAGATATTTTTAGAGATATAAACATTGCCCCACTTCATGGAAAAATGAAACTTACCGAGAAAGAAGCTATTATGGATAAGTTTTCTAAAAATGAAATAAAAATTTTAATTTCTACTTCTGTTATTGAAGTTGGAGTAGATATGCCCAACGCTACCGTAATGCTAATCGAAGGAGCCGAAAGATTTGGTCTAGCCCAACTCCATCAATTTCGAGGCCGAGTTGGCCGAAGTGATTTATCAAGCTATTGTTTTTTAAGTCTAAGCGAGCCCAGCCCCGAGAGCTTATTATTAAACAAAAAAATAAATTACGATACCAGTATAAACCGACTAACAGCTATGCAAAAATATAGCGATGGTTTAGAATTAGCTAAAATCGATCTGAAAAATAGAGGTAGTGGTAATTTTTATGGCACCGAACAATCCGGTTTAATGAATTTTAAATTTGCTTCGCTTTTTGATCATGAAATGATAAAACAAGTTGAACAGGAAATAAATCTTTGGACTAAAAATGATCCTAATTTAGAAAAATATCCCGCCCTGCTAAAGAAGATAAATCAGGACCTAGAAGAGAGCCATTTAGAATAATTTTGCCTTAAAAAATAATTTCTCAGGAGAAATTATTTTTATTTTCAAGACGAAAAACAGGTCTTTCCAAAAAGCCCTAATTATACTATAATATATTTATAAAAAAAGATTAAAATTAATATCTAAATACATGAAAAAAACATTAATTTTGGCAATGATCGTATTATTCTTATTACCTTTTGTTGCTAAAGCCGAAAATCAATTTAACCCCGGAATGCTTATCAGCGATTACGATTTATTAAATTTCAAGAGCCTAAGCGTTGATCAAATTCAAAGATTCTTGGAAGATCATAATAGCTATTTAGCTAATTACAAAACCATAAGTTCTTACGGACAAGAGAAAAGAGCTTCGGAAATAATTTATGATGCTTCCGTAAATAATTATGATTGTACTGATATTAAATTAAGTGATTCTCCCACCGAAGAAGAAAGAAAAGCCAAATGCAAAACTATCGGAACCGTTAGCCCCAAATTTTTATTAGTCCTATTACAAAAAGAACAAAGTTTAATTGAATCGGCAAGCCCTAAAGAAAGCCAATTAGATTGGGCAACTGGTTATGGTTGTCCTGATAGTTGGGCTTGTAATCCCTATTACAAAGGCTTCGGTAAACAAGTAAACAGTGCCGCGCTACAATTTAGATGGTATCTGTTAAATCCTAACAGCTATAAATATCGAGAAGGTGGAACTTATGTTTTTAAAAACAAATATGGAACTATTAGCCAACAAGAGGTAGAGGTTACAATTGAAAATAAGGCTACCGCCGCTTTATATAATTATACTCCTCATGTCTATAACGGAAATTATAATTTTTGGCTTCTTTGGAATAAATATTTTCCTAGCCAAGGTTATCCTGACGGAACTTTAATAAAAACGGGTAGTGATTTTTGGTTAATTCAAAATGGACAAAAAAGGAAATTCACCAGCATGAGTGTTTTGTCATCCCGCCTTAGCCCAGAAAAAGCAGTAATTATGAATCCCTCTGATTTAAGCTCCTATGAAGAAGGAGCTCCTATTAAATTCCACAACTATGCCATTATCATGTCGCCCGATGGAAAATTATATTTACTAGTTGATGATAAAAAAAGATTATTCTCTAGTAGCGAATCTTTCAAAAAATTAGGCTTTAATATTGAAGAAATTATGAATGCCTCTTGGCAAGATATTAATTCCTACAAAGACGGCAAAGAAATAACTATGGCTTCAGCTTATCCAACCGGAGCTTTATTGCAAAATAAAAAAACCGGCGGAGTATATTATGTTTTTGAGGAAACCAAGGCTCCCCTTTTAGATAAAATACTTTTGAACACTAAATTTAAAGGAAAAACAATTCTTCCCGTAAGCGAAGAAGAGTTAAATCTTTATCAAACAATTAGCCCGGTTACCTTCGATAATGGCGAACTACTAAAATCTAGTGATGGTCCAGCTGTTTATCTAATCGAAAATGGTAAGAAAAGACCCTTCCTAACTGGTCAAGTTTTTGAAGAGTTAGGCTATCAATGGAAAAACGTAATTACTGTCCCCCGAAAAATAATTGATCTTTATTCAGACGGTGATTTTATTGAACAAAAAATATGATTAAATTAGCTTCTATTATCCCCCATTCTCCTATTTTAATACCGAGTATTGGAAAAAAAAATTATTCCATTCTAAAAAAAACCCAAAAATCTTTTCAGAAAATAAAGGAAGATATTATTAAAGAAGATCTCGACACTATTATAATAATCTCTCCCCACCAAAAAAAAATAAAGGGAGTAACTATCAATAACCATTTCCAATTCAAAATAAATTTTGAAGAGTTTGGTGATTATTCTAGTAAAACAAATTTCCCTGGAGATTTAATAATGTCTTATCAATTAAAAGAATTAGCTGAACCCGATTTTTGGATAGAGTTACAAGCCGAAGAAACCCCTGACCACGGGACCACTGTTCCTTTGTACTCGCTATTAACTGATGACGGTCAAAAAATAAAAGAGTTTAAAGGTAAGATAATAATAATTAATACCACTCCTAATAAAGATCTCCGCTATCATTTTAATTTAGGCCAAAAATTAAAGTTAAAATTAGAAAAAAGTTCTAGAAAAATAGGGATTTTAGCTTCAGGTGAATTATCCCACTGCCTAAATCATAATGCCCCGGGGGGCTTTTATCAAAAAGCTGTCTGGTTTGATGAAAAGACAATTGAACACTTAAAGAAAGGATCGGCCGGAATAGAAGCCTTTTTAGAAACTGACCCTAAAATAGCCTTAGAAGCTAAAGAATGTGGCCTAAGACCAATTGCCCTACTTCTTGGCCTCTTACCAACAAACTATAAAACTGAAACATTATCTTATCAAAAAGAATTAGGTGTTGGTTATTTAAGTATGAAAATAATATTAGACTAAACATGGATAACATTAAAAATATTTTAAAAAATAAAACTGCCGGCAAAAAACCACCAGCTCATCAGTGGCAAGATTTAGCTTTAAGAATTATTAAAGAATTGAGCATTCCTGACTTCAAAAGAAACTCCGTATTTAAAATTTGCAAGGACAATCCCGAAACTAGAATTATGCAATCGCTAAATGATACTAAAGAATTATGTAAAACTGGTCAGAAATGGCAATATTTTTTTAAGATTATAAATCCCAAAAAATAATATGTTACCAATAATAATTCATCCCAACGAAATTCTCCGAAAAAAATCAACTAAAATAAATTTAGCTGATGTGGTTAAAGTTGAATTTAAAAAGTTTATAACTGAAATGACCGAAACGATGTTTAAAAAAGATGGGGCCGGTTTAGCTTCACCCCAAGTTGGAAAAAATATACGGTTAATAGTTTTAAATAATAATGACCAAGCCTTAATAATGATAAACCCTCAAATCACTAAAAAATCTTGGGCTAAGGAAGTTGACCAAGAGGGTTGCTTGTCGGTCTTAGACAAAAAAGGTGAAATCTACTATTTGCCAGTTTCTAGAAATAAAAAGGTAAACTGTATTTATTTTGATGAAAATGGAAAAAAGCAAAAAATAGAGGCTGACGGATTACTGGCTCGAGCTATCCAACACGAAATAGACCATCTGGACGGCATCCTGTTTATCGACCGAGTCAAGTAAGCTGAAGGCCGAGGAATCCTAATCCTCATGGTGTTCCCGCTTGTCAGGACTTATCATCGCATTCTAAACCTTATGGGATTCCCGCTTGCGCGGGAATGACAGGGGTTAAGAGAGCGGGGATGACGAAGAAACAATATGGATAAAAAAAACAAAATTAAAACAATCTTTCTGGGCACGCCGGAATTATCGGCCATCGGATTACAAACGCTCTTAGACAGCGATTTTTTTGATATTTGCGCCGTAGTCACCAAAAAGGATCTTCCCGCTGGTAGAAATATGGAAATTCATAAATCAGCCGTAAAAGTTTTAACTGAGAAATATAATGAAGAAAGAAAGATAAATATTCCGATATTACAACCAGAAAAATTAAAAGATATAAAAGAACAAATAAAAAATATTAACCCCGAATTAATCGTAGTCATTGCTTATGGAAAAATTTTATCTTCTGAAATTTTAAATATTCCTAAATATGGTTGTGTTAATATTCATGCTTCCCTCTTGCCAAAATATCGGGGCTCCTCCTGTATTCCAGCCCCAATTTTAAATGGCGATGAAGTTAGCGGAATAACTATTATGAAAATGGACGAAGGCATGGATACTGGCCCTATCATTAAAAAATTAGAAGTAAAATTAAGTCGTGATGAAACTAGTAGTAGTTTAATGGATAAAATTATTGAACTAAGTAAAAAAAATTTAGTTTCAACTTTAGAAGAATATATTAAAGGAAATATCATCCCCCAAATTCAAGACGAGTCCTTAGCTTCTTATGTTAAAATGATCCAAAAGGAGGATGGACATTTAGATTTCAAAAATGAAAGTGCCCAAGAAATAGAAAGAAAAATTAGGGCTTATTCGCCGTGGCCAGGAACTTATGCTTTTATAGAGCGAGACACCTTGCCAAAAGGTAAAATTTTATTTAAAATACTACAGGTCAGCCCTAATTTCATTGAAGCTCCACAAGTTGAAAGTGGTGAAATATTCCGGCAAGATAATAATTTAGCCATAAAGTGCCAAGATCAGGCGATTATTATTGAGAAACTGCAATTAGAGGGCAAAAAGCCAATGTTAGCGCCGGACTTTTTACAGGGTAATAATTGGGTTATAGGAAAAACACTGAAATAATTAATAATTGTCGCATATAACCACATAACCTCATCATGAGATAAGCGACCAAATAATTGATAATTGATAATTGAACATTAAAAATTAATTGAAGGCCTCTTCGTCTATCGGCTAGGACGCCAGGTTCTCATCCTGGTAAGACGGGTTCGACTCCCGTAGAGGTCACAAAAAAATCTCAAATCCAACCGCGTACCACGGCCACACACCTTCGGTGTGTGGTTTTGTGTATTATCAACCACAACGAACCGAAAAAATAAAAAAACACAAAACAGCAATTTTAAAAATAGCTGACCTTTGATCAGCTATTAAAAATTATAAATTATTTTAAGATTAAACCTGCTGTCCTCCCTTATTATTCAAAAATTTCGCAAAATCTTAGGTTACAAAAACTTTAAAAGTTTCTAAAGACCCATTGCAATAAGCAACTCTTATTAAATTTTGCTCCGGAGATGAATCAATCCACCAAATAGTATTTGGAGTTTTACATTTGAGATTAAAATCAAAGTCCTTGACAGAAAAATCTGGATTAAAAAAATGAATATTACCATGGATATCACCAAAAATTAATTGGTCTAAATATTTAGTAACACACGTTATTCCAGAATTTTTTAACCCTATTTTATTCTGATGAACAATTTTCCCATTTGAAAGATTTCGATCAAAAATATAAATATTACCATTGGCTGTGCCAACCCAATAAAAATTTCCAAATTTTTCAATTGCCCAGATAGAATTTCTTTTTTCTTCAATCATGAATTTCTTTATAATTTTCCTTTCTTTCACCCAAATAAGATCACCATCATACGACCCACAAATAATATTCTCACTGTCTAAAAGTAATGCCCACATTCTAACATTACTATTAACCAAGGGTAAAACATCACACGAATCATCTTCGAGATTAAAATAAATTAATCCCCCTGAGCGCATTGTGGCAATAATATTATTACCTTTTTTATGCCAAAAGTATAAACCACCACAAGGAATATTAATTTTCCTATTAACAGTTAGGTCATGATTTAAATAATAAGTATTTGAATCTCTACAACCAACAAAGACTCTTCCATCGTCTAGCGGTTGTAATTGATAAATAATATTATTTAATTCAGGCGATTTTGCCAAAATTCTATTATCAGAATCTATTCTGACAACTTGCCCAGGAGTTTGATCCTTAATTATTTGAGTATGTGGTTCATTTTCACGATCCCATAAACCCAAGCCTAAAAGAAAAGTATTTGAACTTTCTTTAATAATTGAATAAATTGCTCCACCAGGAAACAAAGAATTAATTTTTTCTAAAAAAATTGTCATAATCTTAACATTTAATTGTGAATGAACTAATCCAGTCCTTACAAAACACTGCATCTTGTAATCTGGTTTTTAGGTGGAAATCTTCTACACAAAAGTCAAATTACAAAAAAACTCCTTTCGAGGGAGCAATATTTGTAATTTGATTTAAGAAATTTATCGTAAAACTAATTAACAAAAAAGCCCCTCATTAAAAGAGTACTTTTTAAACCATTTATTAGTTTTTACCATAGATTTAAACATATTTTATATACTACAAAAATCTAAAAAATTTGTCAAGGATTAGTCACTTTACGCACATTTCGGACAAAAAATGCTCCCTAGAACAGGAAAAGTAGCAAGGCTTACTAAAATTAAATACAATTATAAAAATTGGTGGTTTTCATTTTAAAATAAAAATAGTCAACCTTTGGTTGACTATTGTTTGTAAGCATTACCGTTGGACATGCTTTGTAATAATTTCTAAAATCATTACAAATTACTCTTGAGTTTGAGATTGTGATTCTTAAGAGAAGCAATAATATCTTCTACGCTTAACTTGCCCATATTTCTAATTTTTAAAAGATCAGATATTGAATACTGCCCAAGTTCTTCCGTGTTATTAATTCCGGCAACTTTCAAACAATTGAAAGCTCTTACAGAGAGCTTCAAAAATTCAATCGGAAGATATGTTTTTGGTTCAGACTTTAAAACAGGTGGCGGTGGCGAAGTAAACAAAAACTTTCTTCTGTTAAATCGGCATATTCTAAGAGCTTTCTCCTTTATTTGTCGTGTTCTTTCAGGGGTCAACCTTCTTTCATTGGCAATTTCTTCAATTGATAACTTTTTAAAACCAAGGCCATAATATCTTTTCAGTATCTCGGCTTCTTTCTCGGATAACGTAGAAATAATATAGTCTACCCTTTCTACGATGTTAATTTCAAACTTCGGATTAATTAAGCCCCTTAAGTCACGAGCATACTCCGAGATAATATCAGAGACTAAAGGATAAAACCAGGTGCTCATTTTATCACCAATCTGAAAATCTTTTTCTTCGACCAAGTAATGAAACAACAAGAATCTCTCCTGCCCCTCCTCTAAACAGCTAATCTTATCCCTTTCACGAAAGATAGCTCTGATAAAATTCTTATACTCATCAGGTACTTCTGGTGCGAACTCAGAAAAGGTCAGTTTGTAGATAGAATTTATGGAAATTTTTAAAATTTCCATAATTTTTTCGAATCCTAGAGCTTCTTCAATTATAATTTGCAATCTTTGAGGATCTATTTCCTCTTTCAAAACAATCTTTTTCTGCTTGATAAGCATAAGCGTTTTTACAACATTCTTTATGCTTTCTCGGAAAAGAATAGGTTCCTGATTCCACTCTCCAGTCTCTTTCAACTTCTTAAGATATTTAGAATAAGTCGAAGAACATATTTCTAAATAAAGAGATATTATTGCTGAAGGCATCCCGATAATTAAAAGCTGAATCAATTGATTTTTAGCCCCGATAAATTTTCTGTCATCATTCATTTTTTTTGCGATTTAAATTGTTAAACATTAATTAAATTATTTCTAAACCCAAAATCAGATTCAAAAATAATTTAACTAATGCTAACGTAAAATACGAATTTAAACCCTAATTTTAAAGAACAATTTATTAATTTAACATACTATTATACTATTGTCAAGCGATATTTAATTTGAAACATTTTAGGTAAATTACAAGTGGTAAAAATTGGTAAAACTTAGCGGAATTAAATACAATTAAATAAATTAGTGGTTTTTGAGTTAATAAAAATAGCCATCTTTCAGATAGCTATAAATTTTACATTAATTTCATGCTCATTCGCCCCGAGAAAGATTATCTACGAGAACTTCTTTCAAGGCGGTAGATACCAGACTGTTTTTTAAGATAACGAATATTCATGATTAAAAGCGAAATTAAAATGGAAAGAGAAAAAAATAAATAAAACAAGCCATTCCACCAATAAACATCAAAAATATTGTTTGATAAACACCAGAAGAATAAACCTAGAAATCCCATCATTAAAATAAAATATTTTGCCTTATATTCTATTTTAAATCGAGAGATTTGTTTTATATTTTGAGTCCTTAAATACTTTTCCATACTCCAAAAAGGAAAAAGAGACCCAGCTAAGCCAGACACTAGAACTCCAACTATTATAGCCATCGCATTAACCTTAAAAGTCATAGGGATGAATAAATCTTCCTCTGAAATCTCCAGGAAAATAAACAGATTATTAAGAAAAAAGAACAATAAACAAACCGATAATAAAATAAAAATAAAATCTTCAATCTTTCTCATGATTTATAAATTATTAAACATTTTACAAAGAACTAGAATCAAAGAATTATATAATAAATAATTTATTAAGTCAAGGCTTCTCCCAAGCCAATCTCCTGAATAATTTAATATAAAAAAATAATTAAGCGATTTTTACTCTGGCATTTTTTTGAAAAATTTACTATAGTAAAAGCATCCATACGAAGAAGGCACCGAAGTATTTTTTAATACAAAGGATCCTCTTTAATAAAAGCCACTAGTTTTTCTGGTGGTTTTTATTTTGTAATAATATTTTTAATATTTACCAAATAATTGAAATATTTATATTGTTTTTATACTTAATTTAAAATAATCTTAAGTACTATATTTTATAATTTAATTATTATAATTAGATTAAAGAATATTATGAAAGAAGAAAAAAATTTAAAAACAAACTTTTATATAAATGAATTTAAAACATTAAAGAGCTACGTGGAAGAGGAATATAGAAAAATTGGGAGTATAGATAATCCAGCTTTAAAAACAAAAATATTTTTTAATTCCAACGGATTGCATCATTTGAAATATGATAATAATAGATCGGAAAGAAGTAAAACAATTCAAAAAAATAAATTTATGTTTTTTAGTGATGCTGTGGCTATTATAAAAAAATCATCTACAACCCAAGAATATAGAAGAATTTTTTATACTTCAAACAAAACAAAAGAATTAAAAATGATAGAATTTTTTGCTTTCTGGGCAATAATAAGTTTTACCAAAAAAATAAGAATAAAGGTAGTGATTAAAAGAGTCGGAGGCGAAGACGGAAAATTTAATTTTTGGAGTGTTATGCCCTTCTGGCAATTAAATAAGAATGGAAGAATGATTGGTTCAGAGAATATTGAAAATGAATAAACAAAAAAACTCTTCGAAAAGAGTTTTTTTGTTGTGCCTGCTTTCGGCTTATAGCTCTTTAGACAAGAGTTTAGCCGAACGGAGCTTTCGCTCACAAGCACTATAATTAATATAGCAAATTTTTTATAAAAAAGCAATAGCAGTAGCTAGGATTATTAAGATATTTAGGATTTTTAGGATATTTAGGATCATGGAATATAAAAAAACGTTTAGAAATCTTATTGTTTGGACTGAAGCAAAAAAATAGTTTTGTTTGTTTATAGTATAACAAAAAAATTTCCCATAGAAGAAAAATTTTGGAATCACCTCCCAAATAAGAAGGTCGTCCTGCTCTGTCCTGGCTAATATTGCGGAAGGAAACTCCAGACAACACAAAAAAGACAGATATAATTTTTTTAATATCGCTCAGGGGTCTTTAGTAGAGACAGATTGTTTTATTGAAATATGTAAGGAATTAAAATATATAAATCAAGAAGAATATGAAAAAGCTCTAGAACTTATAAATAAAACAGCATTTTTATTGTGGAAGCTAATGAGCAGGGAGAGATAGTTAAGATTTTTAGGATTTTTAAGACTATTAAGATTATTAGGATTTTTTCCTAAGTATCCTAAATCTCCTAAAAATCCTAATTATCCTAAAAGTCCTACCTTTTGAATATCCTAATTCTCTTAATAATCCTAAGCATCTTGTAAAAAAGAAGGCCCCCGAAGGGGCCATTCTTTTTTTTATTTACCGATTAACTAAAATCAGATAAATCAAACTTACCTTATCAAAGCTTATTCGCTTAAAGTAGCGCCATCAACTCTGATAACTGGTAATAACATATTAGACAAAGCAGTTCCATCGTCTTCACCATTGGAAATGTAAGTAATATGATCACCTCCTGCACCATTTAGGTCTTCAATGTAAGTTTGTACGTATTCTCCAACAGTAGAAGATGGAGCAACAGTACCTGTAATAACTAGAGTTAATGTTCCATTAGCTTGCCCAGAATCTGCTAAAAGAAGCATTTGAGCAGCAGTGAAAGTTAAAGTAGCGGTTGAAGTTCCAACTTCGTCACCAGTTGCAGCGGCAACGCTAGCAGCTTGACCTTCAACATACATTTGAACAGCAGTAATACCAACAGTATCACTCTTAGCTACTTTCACGGTAGTGGTAGCAAGAATGGCTTTTAACTCAGCATTAGATAAGTTACGGTTAGAACCGTTATCAAATACTAAAGTATATTTACCAATAATCTTGTTACTTCCACCAACTAATGAACCATCAGACATAGCATTGGTAACTGAATTCAACTTAGAACCTACTATAGTAGCAGTCTTAGAATTTCCTGTACCAGTGGCTGTCTCAGTAATTTCTGAACCAGAGTTAACACCAAAGGCAGTGATAGTAGAACCAGCAGCGATAGAATATCTAACAGTATAACCATCTCTAGCAGTTGAAGTTGGGTCAGCATCGACATTCATGCCATTAGCTACAGCCACGATGAATAAAGAAGTTGTCTGATCGGCTGGGAAAGTAAGATTCAAGTTAGTCCAGATAGCTGTTCCAACAGAATTAACTGTTTGAGTAGCTACAACAGAACCACTAGAATTTACTAATTTAATTTCTTTAATATCTTGGTTGGTAGCAGTTCCAGCATCAGTTAAAGTAAGTTTTTCTACTCTAACTGGTTCTTTAGCTGTGGTGAACTGAAGTTCTCCCATATAACGGTTAGTTTCGGTTTGTGATCCAGCTAATAAGTATGAATCTCTATTAGCCTTTGAATCAGTAACAAGTAAAGCAATATTTAATGTTCCAACAGTAGCGGCAGTAACAACTCTTGAATAAATAGTAGTGTTAGCTGTAGGGACTACTGGATCATTATTACTAACAGCTTTAACAACTAAGTCATCAGTACTAGCAACCTTTAATTTGAAGTCTCCAGCTTCTACAGTTGAAGCAAAAGTAGCTTTTACTTCTAATACATATTCCGCGTTAGCTGGAACAGTGTAATTAGAGGTATTTAGAGAACTAAAGGTAATAGTACCGTTGGTAGTTGTTAAGTCACCAGCAATTCCGTTAGAAACTGTCTTTAACAATTTTCCATTTAAGTATAAGCTTAATTGAGAAATATTGCTATCAGTAAAAGCGGAAGTAGCAAGTGAACTAGTAGCTGAAGTTAATTTAACTGATTGAATTTTTACACTATCAGCACTACCAGCCTTAACTAAAGCTCGATAGATAACTTGATCAGTGGCTCCACCTACAATACTAAGGTTAGTTAATACTGTAGTAGATAAATCTAAGGCAGCAGCTCTAACAGTAACAATAGAACTAGCAACAGTGCTTGGAGTAATATTGTTAATGGTAGCTTCAGAAACATCACCTTCGATAACCATATTAGAACCAGCTAAGGTTACTTGATAGGTAGCTCCTTCAACAGCTGTATCCAAGAAATCAGCTCTAACGATGAATTTTTTAGCAACTCCTTTAACTACTGAAATATCATCAGTAACTATAAAGTCAGCATCCATATCATAAACACCACCAGTAACTACATCTACTAATTCAACATTTTCTAATTTATTAGTAGCACCGAAAAGACCACCACTAGTAAAATTAAAGTCAATGCTGTCAATAGTTGCATTCTCACTATTTGATGTTAAGAATAAAGTAGCTAAAGTAACTCTCTTATCACCTGGTTTAACATCTTTAGCTGGAGTACCAGTTGTAGATGTTTTATCCATGTCAATAGTAAAGTCACCAGCTGATAATGTTACTTGAATAACACCAGCAGCAGTAGCTGAGATCAAATCACTACCAGTGTTAGTAACAGCTAAGCCGAAGCCAAGTGTTTTACCAACTGATACTAAGTCAGTAAGATCTTTTAGATAAAACTTAATAGTATCGCTAGAAGCGGTTGTTCCGATATCTCCTTTAACCTCAACTGAAACAGTGTCACCCTTCTCTATTTCATAATTATTTAGAGCAAAAGTGGCATAACGATCAGCGTAAGTACCAGAAGAAACTTCTTCTCCATCAATAAACAATTTTAAGTTAGAAACAATAGCGTTGTTATTAGTTCCACCATTATATAATCTAATAGATTCTAATAAAGAATCTTCTGAAGATCCAGAAGCTAAGGTGAAATCAGCTAACAAAACGTTATCTTCTCCAAAACTGGCAGTAGCTGAAGCATTTCCACTAGCATCAATGGTCATTGAACCTAATGAAGCGGAAGCATTAACAGCTGACATAGTATTACCAGTAATTGGGAATGATCCAGTAACTGTAGCACCAGAAGATGTAACATCAGAAGCGCTAGCAATTCCTAGAGCATAAGTTCCAGTAGTGGCACCAATAGTAGCTTTTACGGTTAAAGTCTTAGTTGTTCCGGCAGCTACATAAACAGGAGTTGAGAAGTTAAATAAAGCCTCTCTACTAGTATTTATATCCTTGTCAGATCCAACTTTTACTCCATTATCGTAAAAAGTTACATCATTTATATTACCAGTATCACTAAGACCATAAGCGGTCAATTTAATGCTAGAGATATTTATTGGTCCATCATTAGCAGCAGTAAAGTTAAGTTTTAAAAACTCAACATGTGAGTTTCCAGGAATTTCTTGAGCTACTGGAGTCATTGAATTCAAAGCTACAGCTAAACCAGAACCAGTGATAACTGGGCCGGTAGTTGCAGTTTGTGAAGTTTTAATAATAGAAGCTTCAGCCCCAGTGATGGTTGAACCACTAGCAGTGAAAGATCCTAAAGTTAAAACGTTAGTGAATTGAAATCTATTAGCTGAGAAAGCCACTTCGTTTTCAATTAAACGATAGTCAACTCCATCATAGTAATAAATTGAACTTTCACCAGTTTTCTGTACTAAAGAACCAGCTGGCACTTGACCAGAAGTCAAAGCAGTACCAATAGTATAGTTAGTAAAGAAAGAATCAGCTACGTCGATTACTCTTTGAGCCCAGTTAGCTCCAAATAAAGCAATAGCGTCAGCTTCAGTTTGTACCCATCTTAAAGTACCATTAGCTTCAACAGCGTATACTTTTGGATCGGTTGTAATTTTTACTAATTTTGTTCCAGGTCGAACAACTACATTACCACCTAAAGGATAACTAGCTAATTCATCAGCTGAGATTGTAACTACACCTGAGAAATCGCTATACCAAGATTTGTAAGTAGCTTCGTTCGGGAACACGTATCTTTTTCCATCTTCACCTAGGTAATATACAGCTGATAAACCGTCTTTCTTAATAAGATCGCCGGCAGAAGCAGCAGCATTAGTCATTACTGGAGCGGTTAAACCACTCATAACAACTACAGTCATTACCATGACAGAAGATGCAAAAAATTTGCGTAATTTTGTCATATAAATTTTTTTAAGTATTGAACTTGAAACAACGAATTGTATTCAAGAACAATATGTTTGGTCTCTTCTAAAGTTTATCTTTAAGTCTCAAATTAGCTTATAAAATCTTCCTTAATAAATCGATCAGGATCCCGCTCCCCCGCACACTCATATAAATAAATACATGAATGAAATGTAGGGAAAAATTAATTTGCTATAAGCATGAAACAGCAGGATAATTTTTCACAACTCCGACACTTATTTACATAAGTAGGCGGAGAAAAGCTAAACCGATCTATTGTGAAAAATTTTTAGCTAATTTTCCTCTTAATTTCTAAACTTTTCAAAGAAACTATTTTTCTTTTAAACGTTGTCCC
This sequence comes from Patescibacteria group bacterium, assembly GCA_041656935.1. Classification (GTDB taxonomy): domain Bacteria; phylum Patescibacteriota; class Patescibacteriia; order Patescibacteriales; family UBA12465. Next base: position 30,070 of record JBBACQ010000009.1, on the reverse strand, counting down.
CTCTCTTGCGAGAGCCGACCTTGCTGGCCACAACGAACCTCCGTTATAAATAACAGAGATTGAAAGAAATACAAAAAAATTATACCTCCTTCAATCACTATTACTATCTATTTTTATTTTTTAATTATACTTTCAACTTCCCCCAACTTACTAATCACCTCTTCATACCGTCCTTCAGAGAAAAGTTTTTCTATTTCTGAGATTATTTTTTGACCATTTTCTACTCCATTTAATTTTTGAACACTGCTGTCAATTTCAGCTTCTAAAGATTCTACATTTATTTTATCATCTGAAATGTTTTCAACGGGGCTAGAAGTATTTACTGCTGTAAGATTAGAACCGTCAGATGATTCTTCAACTTTTTCTGGGACATAAACCTCTACTCCCTTATCACTTATTAAAGATGAAGAATTTGAGATCACATCATCACCCGAAACAGTGGCTATATATAGATTTTCATTTTTTTCTATTTTATCTTTTACCTTAGAAATCTCACTTTGAAAACTAGCATTTAATTTTTCTACTCGATTTTTATTCTCTTCGGTATTAAATTCTGGGTCCATTAATATAGTAGCAATATCTTTAGCATGATCACTAGCGAACTTTAAAGCTAAAGCATCTCTTTGACTCTCATTAAAAGTTGCATTCAATCTAGCCTTCTCAGAAATAACTCGGGCAATATATAAGGAGTCGTTAGGTTTAGAATTAACATAGAAACCACTTCCTAAAACTAAAGAACCAACTAGAAAAACAAAAATCCCAGCCACTACTAAAAGCGGTTGGGACATCACTGAGAAAACGTTTCTGAAATTGAATAGGTATCTTCCGAAGGACTTCTCTGATTTAATAAAAGTGTTAGAAATTTGGGAAAATAAAATATCCTTATTACTCTGCTTGGTTTTCTCATCAAGGGTAATATTCTTTAAGGCCTTTAATTGTTGTAATAATTGTTTATCAGTCATAATTTTAGGCTTACACTATAGTATACGTAATAACAGTAAAAATGTTACAAAAAAGGTTGATTTTATTATCTAATAATAACTTAAGTCCACAAATCTGTGGACTTATCATCGCAATCTAATCCTCATGTCATTCCCGCTTGTTAGGACTTATTATTGCAATCTAAGCCTCATGGGATTCCCGCTTGCGCGGGAATGACAGGGTTCAATTGTCACTCCAGTAGAAGTCGGACTTATCATTATTATTTAAGCCTCATGGGATTCCCGCTTGCGCGGGAATGACAGGATTCAATTGTCATTCCAGTAGAAGTCGGACTTATCATTATTATTTAAGCCTCATGGGATTCCCGCTTTTTAGGACTTATTATTGCAGTCTAAGCCTCATGGGATTCCCGCTTACGCGGGAATGACAGGATTCAATCGTCATTCCCGGCGAGTCATTGCGAAGCAATGACGACCCCTTCGTCATTCCCGGCGAGTCATTGCGAAGCAATGACGACCCCTTCGTCATTCCCGGCGAGTCATTGCGAAGCAATGACGAGGGAAGGGAATCCAGGGTTAGTCCATAAAATCATCCTTCACAATATATCATTATAAATATCTCTCCACGTTGAGTTTTCTTTTTCTATTAATTTTATTTTCCATTCTCTACCCCATTTTTTTAATTCTTTTTCCCTGCTTATAGCATCTTTAATATATTGATACCTCTCATAATAAACTAATTTATTAACATTATATTTAGCAGTAAAACTATTTTTATAAAATTTAATTTTATGTTGAGATATCCTATTAAATAATCTACTGGTTACTCCTACATATAATGTTCCATTTCTTTTACTAGCTAGAATATAAACATAATAGTTGTGATTTTTTATAAACATTTGTTTATTACTAATTAATTATTTGGACTAACCCTGGATTCCCTTCCCCTCCCGCGTATAGCCATTTTTGAAAATATCACTTCGTAATATTTGCAAAAATGGTACGCGGTCGGCCGGGAATGAAAGTCCTCTTGCTTCCTTTCGGGCAACTGGCTACAGCTTACGCTGGGATTACAAAGTATTGCCTCCCTTGTCACTCCAGTTTACCACGTTTTACGTGGCGCAAGCTGGAGCCAAATCTAATAATATCAAAAGCAATATGAATTTATCCTAAACAAAAAACCCCAGCGCTTTTCAGGCTGGGATTTTTATTATTTGTCTAATTATTTCTACTCTAAATTTCGAAGATTCTATTCCTCCCCGACCATTTCCTTCAAGGCTTTAATAGCCCGATGCAGAATCACCCGAACATTTATTTTTTTCTTACCAGTAATATCCGCTATTTCTTCTAAAGATAAATCATTAACAAAACGCATAATAAGTATCTCGCGATATTCATTTTTCAATTCCATTATTTTCAACATTAATCTATCATGATCATCCTTCACAGTAATCTCCATCTCTAAATTATACTCTTCATCAACCACATCAATCTTATTATTCTCATCATCTAATGATAAATTGTCTCCTCGTCGTTGACGGTAATAATCAATAATAACATTACGCGCAATCTTATAGAGCAAGGCTCTAAGAGTTTCTTTATTAGAAATACTATTTTTCTGAATATGCTCCCAAGTTTTTAAAAAAACCGAAGAGGATAAATCATTAGCCTCATCCTTTTTACCAATTTTAAAATAAATGAAACGATAGATATCATCTATACTTTGATCATATAACTCTTCAAAAGCTGACTGATCACGTTTTTTAAGACGATCCTTAATATTATGTTCCTTAAGTTTTTCGATTATAGTTAAATTCATTTAATTAAAAACAAAAATATAAGATTATTGATCAAATACCCTAGAAAAAATCTAATTTAAAGCCTGACGGCTTCTTATTCTTTATTAATTATAATAGCACAAGTTAAATCATTAGACAATATTTAACAAGTATTTGACAAAAAATCACCCTTTTTATAATATATAAGTATAAAATAAAATTATGACTATCGCTAAAACAACTAAGTCCCCTACTAAAAAGGCCGATAAACAAATCTGGCTGTCGGTTTCCGAATCAGCTAAACTTAGTGGTGTTGATAATAAGACCATTCGTCGCGCGATTAAAAACAAAAAACTACGTTATAAAGTTTCCGGCAATCGCTATGCCATTCGCCTAATATCTATAATAGAATTTTCTCATGATAATACTAAGATAAGAAATAAATTTTATAGTCAGGGCTTAGGGCAATATGTTGATAAATTTAAAAAAAATATAATCACCACTAAATAAGACCATTAGGAATTTTAATTATCTTAATTATTCTAATTCTCTTTATTCTCCTAATCATCCTAAAAGAAAACAGCCCATTAGGGCTGTTTTCTTTTTGAGATTCTTCTATCAATTAATCTTACAAAATAGCGTCTTTAGCTACTTTAGATACTTTGAATTTTACAACTTTCTTAGCTGGAATGTTAATTTGTTCTCCAGTAGCTGGATTTCTTCCAATCCTAGCTTTTCTGTCTAAACGAACTAATTTACCAAATCCTGGTAAAACAAACTCTCCACTTTTCTTAGCTTCGCTGTAAGCCATAGAAGATAAAACTTCCATGAAATTCACAACTTCTTTTTTACTCATACCGGTTTTCTCGGCTAGAGTAGTCATTAATTGTGCTTTTGTCATAATTTTTAGATTGATTTAAAAATAAACTTTAGAGTTTATTAAAAATCAATTCTTAAATTAATTAATTTTAATAACTAATTGATAAAGAATTAATTATTATTTCTTTATATATTATAGCATTTTTAAAAAATAAGGCAATAACTAGAGTATTTTTGCTATTTCTTCAATTTTGCTCCCTCTAGTTTTAATTTTATAAACCGTAAATTGGATCTCTCCCGAGTCATTTAATACCAATGAAACCGCTAGTCCTTCTTGCGTCTCAACCGAAAAATATTGATCAAAAATAAAGTTCCCTAAAGAGTAAAATATCGGTTTTTGTTGGTAAATTTCATAATTTTGGCTAACATGAGGGTGATGACCGATAATAATATCGGCTCCATTATCAACCATTTTCCTAGCTAAATTCTCTTGGCTTAGACCGGCCTGAGGCTGATATTCAGAGCCAAAATGAACATTAACAATTACCCAATCACTAAGCTCTTTAATCTTTTTTATTTTTTGAATTATTTCATTTTCATCAACATTTTTATAAACCGAAGAAAAACTAATTAAAGCAACTTTCTTGTTTTTTATATTTAAAATAATTTCCGAACAATTATCTTCTGTTAAAACCGGTTGATTCTCGCCGGCTGAAACTGCTAAAAAATTATCGGACTCCGACAAAAAAGCATCTCGACAACCAGAATAATAAAAACCAAGTTCACTTAAATTCTGATAAGTTTCCGTTATCCCTAAAGCACCCTGATCAGATAAATGATTATTGGCCAAACCAAAAAAACTAAAATTATACTTTTTTAATTCTCTAATAATATCTGGTGAAAAAGCAAAATCATATAAATTATCAGGCCGATAGTGCTCCCCACTATTAGTTACGGCTCCCTCTAAATTAGCCCCGACTAAATCATAACCAGAAGAAAAATTATCTTCATTTAATTTCTCCAATAAATAATCCAAGCCATATTTATCAATTTTTTCCCCGACATGCCGATCTAACATTAAATCACCAAAAAACAACAACCTAATCGGCTCAACAGCTTCCTCGGGATAAAGATGATTATTATTATTAATCGAATCGAGGTCCTTTTCAACAACCATCTCCCTTCCAGCTCTAAGGTTCCATAAATTAAAATCTAAATCTAACTTCGCAAAATCATAATTATTCAAATTAAAAACCTTCACAAAAATAACCCCGACAAAGACCAGTAAAGGCAAGAGTAACCCAATTAATAGCTTTCTATATTTTTTGTTTTCCATATACTAAAATTATAGCACTTTTTAGAAATAAAACGATATTAAAGCCCCTAAACGAAAACATTGACTTTTATATATTTTTGTTATACAGTTATACCAGTTCATTAAAAACAAAAATATGACAACTTTAATCAAAGACGAGCTCTCTCGGCTTAATAAGTACCAAGAGAGAATGCTGACTGAGATTAATGTAGTAACCAAATCACAGGTAGAAAAAATTTGGGGAATTCAATACAAAGGAAGCCCAAAAAATCATTTTGACCATAAAAGAGCCTTAATAGAAATCCTTGAAAAAGAAAATATAAATTTAGGTGACTATTACATAATTTACTTGGCAGGTTTGTCAATCACCGAACAAAAAAGAAGATTAAAAAAACGGCTGAAGATTGACGATAGCGGAGTAGGCGCTTCTATGAAAGAAAAAAATGGTCGAGGAGGCTATTATTTAATAAAAAAAGAGGACGACCTCCTCAAAAATAGGTCAACCAGGAGACAAGAAATCCCCTTCCAATGGCGAAGAGCTAACCTTCGAGAGATGGTAGAAATTTTTAGCATTCACTATATACTAGAAAAAGAAAGTTTTTACCCCACAGGTATCTATTGTTTAACAAGAAGTTATTATAGAAGGCCTAACAAAAAAATAACAACTCGAGAAAATCTCTGCCAAATTGGACAAGATGAAAAAGGTGAAAAATTTTTAATCATCTTAACAACTACCGAAGACCTGGTGCAAGAATCTTTATTAAAAAGAAGAATAAGCACCAATACTATATTAATCAGAAATATAAACCCTTAAACCAAGGGTTTTTTTATTTAGATTAAACTTCTAAACTACCATTATATTCTAATTCATAAATATGGAAGATAGTCGCCGCTAAGGTTAAAATCAAGGGACCAATTATAACTCCCCAGAAACCGAACCAAGAGATACCTCCAATAATGGAGAAAACAATAAAAATTGGATTAATTTCGGATTTGCCTTTGATAATATAAGCTCTAATTATTTCATCAATATTGCTAACAACTATCCAGCACCAAGCCAAGATAAAAATTCCCTCCCAAACCTGACCTGATAAGATTAAATAAAGAGATGCTGGAATATAGAAGATAGAAGAACCAATATAAGGGATTAGAGATAAAAAGGCCATAATAACAAAAGTAAAAATAAAAGGCCAACCAATGAACAGGAACCCTACCCCGCCCAATAAACCCTGAAAAATAGAGGTAACAAAAACCGAAATCAAAGTTGTTCTACTAACTTTTCTAAATTTTTTAATAATTTCTAAATCATACTTATTAGGCAATGGCGACCACAATATAAGTTTTTCAGCCATTTTTCGACCATCAACAAAAAAGAAAAACATTGATAAAATAATAATTACTAAAGAAACAATAAAATTAGTTGTCCCTTTTAATATCGTAGTAGTACCGCTAACCAACCAGTCTCTTATTTTCTGAGTAGAATCAATAACAAAATTTTTAATAGCCGTTTCCCCAGCTTCGCCAATTTTAATTTTATCTAAAAATCCATATTGAATAGCATCAGCCTTATTAACGATTTCATTAACACTATTATAGGCCACCGATGCTTTTTTGCCAGCATAAATAACAAAATTACTAATCGGAATAATAATTAATAATAATAAAATTAAACACATTACAAAAGAAGCTAAATATTTTTTATTCCATAAAACTTTGGTCAATTTTTCATACCAATTATAAAAAACCGACACTAAAACAATCGCTATTACCATTTCAACTAAAAAAGGTCGGAACAAAAAGAAGATAATTAATAACGAAGCGATGATTAGAGAAATCAAAAAAGGTTTGTAAATTATTTTGTTCATATTTTTTAAAATTCATAGACTTGCCCATACTCTGGGACAATTGAATTAGTTTTTAATTTTTTAAATATTTCTTTAGCTAAAATATTATTGGCTTCCTCTTCCCCATGCATAACAAAAATATGCTTAGGTTTAGGACTTTTAATTTTTTTAAGCCAACCAATTAAGGCCTTGTGATCAGCATGAGCTGAATAAGAATTAACAACTGAAATTTTAGCCTTAACGGGAATGTTCAAGTCATCAATCACCACTGATTTGTGGCCAGTTAATAATTTCCGACCTAAAGATCCCTTAACTTGGTAAGCAACTAGTAAAACATGGCTGTTTTTGTCGTCTAAATTAAACTTTAAATGATATTTTATCCGCCCACCAGTACACATTCCGCTACCAGCTAAAATAATCTTAGGGCGAGGTAAATTGTTTATTTTCTTAGAATCATCGGCTGTCATGGTAAATTTTAAACCCGGAAAGTCAAATAAGTCATCACCCGAAACTATTAATTTCATGGACTCTTTATCATATAAATACTCATAATCTTTGTAAATCTCGGTTGTTTTAATAGCTAAAGGGCTATCTAGAAAAATAGGAACGTAAGGTATTTTTTTATTCTCCACTAAATGATTTAATTCGTAAAGAATCTCCTGCACTTTTTCTAAAGCAAAGATCGGTATCATTAGGGTTCCTTTTTTATTAACACATTCAATTATTGCTTGGCGAATTAACTTTAAACCTTCTTGCCGAGATTCATGTAAAACCCCCGAATAAGTTGACTCTACTAAAACCAAATCCGCCCCATCAGCTTTTTCTAAATCTCTTATAATTCGAGCCGGAGAATTGCCTAAATCTCCAGAAAATATAATCTTCTTCTCTTTTTTTTCTTCCTTTATCCAAATCTCAAAAAAACAAGACCCTAAAATATGCCCCGAATTACGTAATTTAACCTTTATCCCATTAGCTATGGTAACTTCTTTACTATAAGGCAATTCTTGGAAAAGACCCATAACTGCGGAAACATCTTCTTCGGAATAAAACGGAGTTAAACCAGCATCAATTGATTCTCGGGCTATAATTCTAGCCGAATCAGTTAACATTAATTTAGTTAAATCTCTAGTCGCCGAAGTAGAAAAAATCTTTCCTCTGAAACCGTCTTTATATAATTTTGGTAAACGACCGCAATGATCAATATGAGCGTGACTTAATAAAACAAAGTTAATGGTTTTGGGATCAAAATCAAAATCATCAAAATTACGATTTAAAGCATAATGTTCACCTTGGAACATCCCGCAATCTAATAAAAAATTAACTTTTTTTGTCCTAATTAATACGCAAGATCCTGTCACCTCGCGACAGGCACCATGAAAAGATATTTTCATAAACAATTACCTAAATAAATTTATTTTTATTGTTTTTTAAATTTCTCACCGTAAACATTAACATCGTCTAATAAATCATTTTTTTGCCAATCATCGGCCCAATCAGACACCTGACAAATTTTTAGTTCTCCCTCAACCGTATTTAAAACGGCTCCTTCCAAACCAGCATTAACAATCATTTTCTTACAAATAAAACAAGGATAAGCGTCAATCGGTTTAAATTTACCATCTTTATCAACCTTTTCGCTATAAATATAAATTATTCCACCTAATAAATTCACTCCGGCCCGAGCAGCATTAATAATAGCATTTTGCTCAGCGTGAACTGACCGACACATTTCATAGCGTTGACCAGACGGAATATTTAATTCATCCCTTAAGCAATTTCCTCTTTCAAAACAATCTTTAGTTTTACGAGGGGCTCCCACATAACCAGTTGAAATAATTTGATCATCCCGCACAATAATAGCTCCATGACGAGCTCGAAAACAAGTTGATCGCTCAGCTACTTCCCGAGCAATGTTCATATAGTATTGATTTTTTGAAATTCTACTCATAAAAAAAGATTAATTTTTATATCTCCAGTATAGCAGAAAAAAATAATAAATAAAACTCTTGACAAAATTATTTTTACCTGTATAATAGTTAATTCTGGTTCCTTATAGCTTAATGACAAAGCACCAACACTAAAAGATTTAAACTAAAAAAGCCAAGCTTTTAATTAAGCGGATTTTTTACTTAAATCAAGAACCAAAAAGTTCGGAGGATAAAGCCTCACGTTGGAGTTGCCGGTTAAAGTCTGGTCTGGAACTGGAGGGGGGCTAATAGCAAAGCCCCCTTTTTTCTTTTTAATATTATTATGCTATAATAATATTAAACTAAGTGCTATTTAAAAAATAATCTCTTTCTACTATTTATATTCATAAATACTAGAAACAAAAAAATATGACCCGAAAAAATCAATTAATCTTAAAAATAATCTTAATAGTAATTTTAATAATAGCTATTTTATTAGTGGCTCAATACAAAAAAAATCAGATAAATAAAAGCCAAACCATCGGAGAAAATACTCCTCAGGCCGAAGATGAAATAAAAGAAGAAGAGAATTTAAAACTACTTCAACAAGAAAGCGTAACTGATTATTTAATGACTAACATATCGGAACTTTCTCCGGAAAAAGAAGTTTTAGGGGGAACTTTTTATGTTACTTCAATAGATTTTATAGACGAAAATAATTTAATAATTGGCTATGAAGACGGCCACATCGCTTTATCAGCTAAGGTTAATTTTGAATATCAAGATTCAGAAAATATTATTATCAATTCTTTCGACATTATTAGTGAATAAAGACTTGAGATAAAAAAAAGAACTCTATTTTTTAGAGTTCTTTTTTTATAATTACAAGAGATTTAGATTTAAAAAAATTAATCAATAAAAACAGCAGCGCTCAAAACGGTTGTCCATAAACCATTTTTATTCCCTTCCGCTGACTGACAGATATTTCTAGTAGTAATAATAAGACCACTAGCCTTGTAAATCTGTTCTCGTTCATGCCAATTTTCATCAGGATCAAACTTAACTCCCAAGGTTGTAGCTAACATGGTTGCCGCTAAATCCTCAGCGTATTCACCCGCTAACACCGATTTTTCACCATAACTATGGTGTTCTGATAGATAACCATAACTATTACTCCGATCCCTAGGAACAGCTACGCCAATAGCCGCTGAAATAAGACGATTGGGCTCATTGGTCTCCATTCTAGCCATTACACAAAAGGTAATTTGGCCTGGTTTTAATAATTTGTGTCCCTGGGTTTTAGAAAGTATCTTGCACTTCGGTGGTAAAATACTAGAGACATAAACTAGATTTGATTTCTCAATACCCGCGTCTCTAAGAGCGGCTTCAAAAGAGCCAAGTTTATCTTTATGAACTCCAACTCCTTTTGTAAAAAAAACTCTTTGTGGTACAAACATCTTTTTGCTATTAATAATAAAAAATAATAGTAAAATCTTACTATTTAAAAAATAAAAAGTCAATAATTATTTTTTCTTTTTCTTAGCCTTCCCTTCCAACATTAAACGTTTTACTTCTAATCTTTTTTTAGTTTTGTGAGAGTGGGATTTTTTATTTTTTCCGACTCCGGTGCTTCTTTTAGCCATACAAATAATAGATAAATTTATATTTTGCTTAAACTTATCTTTAACTAATATTAATTATTTTTTCTTTTTGCCCTTACTCTTAGGGGCAGTAGTTTTGGTTTTAACGATTTTAGAACCCTTTTTTCCGTTAGCTTTTTTATCTTTAGAAAATTTAGTTTTAACTTCGCTTTTTTTGTTTAGATTAATTTCTTCCTTTTTAAAATTATTCTCTTTCGACATTTTTTTGTCTTTACCGGAATTAGATGAATAATCTGAGCCTAAAAGACCTAATATTTTATCTAGTTTGGTGTTCAAGATTTCAAAGTTTTTACCAGAAAAATTACTAGAATCACCACTAGAAGTACCTCTGTCAGAACGAGGATTAAAGCTTGGTCGAGAGAAATCTCGTCCACCGGATGGCCGAGCTGATCCCCCATCTTTCCCCTTAAGACTAAAGCAATTACTACAATAAACTGGTCTTTCGCCGGTCGGCTTAAATGGAACTTCGCAGGACTTTCCACACTCCGCACAAGTGGCTTGATGCATAGCTGGCTTTGAAAAGCCACCCCCGCCTCTATTACCACCGAAACTACCTCTTTGATTAAAGTTTTTCATTTTTTTTATCCACACAATCACATGGTCACCACAAATAGTTTAAATATGATTTTATATGGTTTAATTATAAATACTATATCTAAAGCTTAGTCCTTTCTCCCATTAAAGTCAACTAAAGAAGAGCCGAGGTTTATTTATTTATCGTTCCGAAAGGGATAAAAACCGAAGGAACATTATTCACTCCGTCAATATTTTTTCTCTGATCATCAAAATAAATATGCGGATTTAAGGTTTCTAATATTTGTTTTTTCTTAGTGCCTCCGAGAAAGAAAGATTGATCAATATCAATTCCCCAAGATTCTAAGGTTCGAATAGCTCTTTCGTGAGTAGGAGCGCTACGAGCAGTAATCAACATTGTTTTTATAACCCGATTATACTTTTTATCTTTTTTTATTTTAATTTTCTCTAATTTTCTTAATTCCGCTATTTTTTTAGCAAAATCTTTTAAAGGTCCCGGCTTTAAAGGAGAATAAATTTTTCTTTTCTCCTTTTTTCTATATTCTTTTAAATCTCCTTTTTGAAAAACTTTTTCTGATTCGTCATCGGCTAAAACACCATCAAAATCGAAAGCAATGCGTAATTCTTTGTCCTCTTCCTTAACGACACTATCCTGGTCGTCTTTCAACACCATGCCCGCGGGATAACCCTTATCAATAGCCAATTTAACATCTCGATAATTAGCTGATAAAAATAAAGAGGCCTGAAAAGAGTGGATATATTTATAAGGTGATTCTCCAGAAAAAAAGCCGGCTTTTTCAATATTTAATTTATGTTTAGCAATAGAACGAAAAACTCTCAAACCAGTTTCATGGCTATTTTTAGATAATAATACCACCTCAACTACACCATCAGGAACCTCCTCGGAAAAAATATCGTTTAATTGTAAGATTCTCTGAATAAAAGGAAAGGCCACTCCCGGTTTTAATTTCTTATTCAAGTTCTCCTCTTGAAATTTTTTGTATTCCAGAGCTCCCTTTTCTCGAAAAACTTTATCAGATTCTGTTAAGTCAAACAAAGCACTAGAGGCCACCGCAATTATTAATTTATCAAAATTTTTATTTTTTTTCATCTAAATAAAATTACCTTTATAAAAAGATTTAACCATTATTCTTCTTTAAATATAACCCAAAAAAGATAATAAGTAAAGATAAGCTTTTCTTCTTCTTTTAAATAATTTGACTTATTTGGGAAAATTTATTAATATAAAAAATCGCTGTTTAACAATTTTTTTAAACCTAAAAAAGGAGGACATTATGGTTTTGATAACCATCGCTCAGGAAAACCTGAGAAAATTAAGAAGCAACCCTTATCCCGGCCGGGGAATAATTATGGGTTTAGATGAAACCGGTAAATTTTTGGTCCAAGTTTATTGGATTATGGGGAGAAGTGAAAATAGCCGTAATCGTATTTTTATGAAAGACCGAAATGGGGTTTTAAAAACAGTTCCAGTTGATCCAGAAAAAATTTCTGATCCCAGTTTAATAATTTATACAGCTATGCTTGAGTCAGAGCTTGAAATTTGCCTTGATAAAATTAACTATGTTGTTAGCAACGGACATCAAACTGAAGAAGCCATGCTGAAACTGGAACATTTAAGGAACTGGGAATATGAACCAGACCACCCGAACTACACCCCCCGAATAACAGGCGTTTTCTCCTTCCCTGAAAAAATCGCCAAGATATCAATCTTGAAAAAATCGCCTTTAGACGCAACATGCGACCGCTATTTTTACGAACTGACGGTCTCCGAACCTGGATTGGGATATTGTGTTACCACTTACAAAGAAGATGGCAACCCTCTCCCGCCATTTGAGGGCGATCCCTATTTGCTCCCTCTCAAAGGTGGGCTCAAAGAAGTTGGAGAAAGAATTTGGGAAAATTTAGATGAAAAAAACCGAGTTTGTTTGGCAGTTAAATTCATTGAACTCCAAACTGGTTTCTCTTCTATTTATATTATCAATAAGTACAAGAAGGAAACCAAATAAGAAAGCAAGAATCTCCTAGAGAACAACCTGTTTTAAAAAGCAGGTTTTTTTATTATATAAAAAAGCCCAGATCGTAATCCGGGCTTTTGGTTTATCTTTTTTTTCGAAGCCAAAAAAATAAAATACCAAAGAAAAGAATCATAGCGCTAACTAACCAAGAATTTAAAATACCAAAATTATTAGCAATTAATCCGCTAGAAATTAAACCTATCCCCGCTCCGACTTTTACAATCATTGATTCTAAGGACAAAATTGTTGCCCTGTTTTTCCCTGAAATATTCTTATTAATATAAGCTCTATTCAAAGGAGAAAATAATCCTCGACCAATCTCATGAAAAAATAGAAAAAACAGAAAAGGATAAAGATTAGAAAACCATAAACACCCTAAAATTCCTACGAAGGTTATAATTTGAGAAAAAATTATACTATTTTCCTCAGATTTAAACCTTTTCTGCCAAAAATGAGAAAGCTGTGAACCGCCATAAATAAAAATCGCCATTCCAGAAAAAGCTAATCCCATATATTTGGTCGGAAGAAAAAAATTATCTTTTAAAACCAAAGGCCAATACATGTTTAGGGGCTGTGTAATTAGGGCCAACAAAGAAGAAAACAAAATAATAAAAATTAATTTTTTGTTTTTTAAACCAAGAGAAAAGCTTTCCTGAACAATTTTCCCTAAAGATCTTCCGTTAATTTCTTTTTTAAGCGGAGGGATAAAATAATCTTCTCGAAAAAAAACACTGGTTGCTAAAGCTAATAAAATAAAAGCTCCCGAACTTAATAACCAAGGCCAAGCTAAATTAAATTGACCAACAAAAGACCCAATGATGGCCCCTAAAATTACTCCTAGTTGTCTAATTTCACCTCGACGAAAAACTTTTTCTAGTTTTCCATCATAATTATAGTGGTTTAAAGAATCAACCACTAAGGCTTCTAAGGCTCCGGAGACGCAAGTTAAAGCAAAGGCACAAATGATTTCAGCTATTAAAAACTGCCAGAAAAAATCGGAGAAGAAATAAATTAAAAAGCCCAGGGCGTGAAACCAGAGTCCAATAACAACTGATCGCTTCCGTCCGAAAAAATCAGCTATTACTCCTGTAGGAACTTCGAATAGAAAAATAGTTGACATAAAAACAAAATTGAGTAAATTAATTTCCAATAAGTTCAAACCTTTGTGATCTAAAAATAATTGAAAAGTTGCGAAAAAGAAACTGATAGCTAAGCCATCGAACAGCATAAAAGCTGTATAATTTCTAATAATTTTTTTTGCCATAATCTGTATTTTTTATTTTTAAAGAACAATTTAAAAGAACCACCTCTGATCATAGAGATGGTTCTGATAAATATTTTCTATTTAGTATATCTACAAAGATTTTATGTTTTTTTGTAATATTTATAAAAACCATTTCTACGATTATTTGTCCAATCCATTGGGCAAACAAAAGAATTAGCGGTTCGACCGTTAATTAAGTTTAAATGGTTTTTATAAAAATTATTTTGCATACTTCTTTTAAATTAATCTATACTATAATATACGTAAAATGGGCAGTTTTGTTACAAAAAAACTAATAAAAAAACACTCCTATCTAGAAGTGTTATCTTTTAAATCCCGGATTATGCCAATAATGATCTCCAAATTTTTCTATTAATTCAAGAGATTTTTTTCCATTTCTTCAGTTCGGATTTGAAGTTCAAAAACTCTCCCCTCAAAAAGAATATCAATATGTATTGACCTATACCCAAGTGCCCAAGGATTAGTAATATAATCTCGATAACGTTCCGTTAAAACCTGATAATTATCAGAAATTAATTCTCCTAACCTTAAACAATCTTTCGAGGTTCTCAGGATTAACCTGATCCCTAAATAATCATGGACTAATTTTTTTGTCTTTACTCGGTAGTAAATATTTACTACTTCTACGCCATTTAAAAAAGAAAAAAATCTTATTGATTCTATAAAATTTTTTATACTGACCATTGCTTAAAATTTTATTCGGGAAAAGAATAGAAAATTTTAAAACTAAGTTATTAAAATATCGACAAATGAACTTACAAATTATTTTAAGTAAAACAATAATTTTTGAAGAACAATAGAAAAATATAGCATAATAATTCCATTTTTGTCAACGCTAACTACCTACAAAAAACAAGCCTTAGGCTTGTCTTTTGTTTTGTTATACGTGGCCCAAAATTATAGATTATGATAAAAATACCAGAAGACAGACTTAACTATTAATTATTCCAAGATATAATCAACATTTGGCAAACTATTACGAATACTTTCAAAATCTTTTTCCGAGTATTCGTTGCCAGATAAGTTTAAAGTTTTAAGATTTTTTAAATTTGCCAATTCATTAGGCAAGCCAGTTAATTGATTATTAGATAAATCTAATACTTCTAAATTTATCAGCTGACCAATTTCAGCTGGCACACCAGTCATTTGATTATTACTGACATTCAATATCTTTAAATCTTTCAATTTCCCAATCTGAGATGGCAAAGCATCAATCAAATTATTAGAGGAAAGATTTAATTCTTCTAAATTTGTTTGGTCAAAAATAGACACATCAACTTTAGTCAGGTTTTTTCCACTTAAATCTAAGACCTTATTAGCTTCTTCGGTTGAAGGTTTTGAACCATTATCTAAAATCAACACCGTGTTTTTACCAACCTTAAAACTACAACCCCCAAGCAATAATAAGGCTACTACCATTAATAATACTTTTTTCATAAGATTTATTTTAATTTATAATAAGTCGCTTTACCCTTACCGATTTTTTCAATAATCCCCCTCTCTATTAATTTTCTAAAATCAAGATTTCTCGTCGGTTTAGCTCTTTTTGTTAATTTAGAGTATTCTCGATCAGTGATGTACCCTTTTTCTTTAGCATAATTAATAATCTTTTGGTGATGTTCTTTTAATTCCCTTTCAGGAGAAACACTTTCCTTATCCAATTCTTTCCCGACTCGAAGTAGTTCATCTATAATACCATCGGTAAAATATTCTAGCCAAGAAGTAAAATCAATTTCATCTTTAATATCATAATAATTACCCAAAATACCCACTTCTTGAAAATATTTACTGACATTTTGATTATAGTAATTTTCAAAGCTAAAAAGATTAAAAGTGTCTAAACCCATTTGGGTCAACAATATTTTAGTGGCCAAGCGAGCTGTGCGACCATTGCCATCAATAAACGGATGAATTATAACAAATTGTTTGTGGAAAAGCCCAGCTAAAATTAAAGGATCAACTATATTTTTATTCTCACTAAGATAATTAAATAATTCATCCAATAAACTAGTCACATCAGACTGCTCTGGGGGTAAATAAATAGTTTGTCGAGTTTTCGGATTATTAACAAAAACAGACTCTTGCCGAATCTGACCGCAACGATATTTTTCGATTAATCCGTCAGTAATAGTTTTTTGAATTTTTAAAATTAATCCAGTATTAAAAACTACTTTACCAGCATTAATTAAAACATTTAAATCAACTAGGGCTTTATTATAATTCAAGACCTCCTTCTCACTATCACGAACATGCTCCGGCTTATTTTTTAAAATCATCTTAACGTCTGTTAAAGGTAATGGATTTCCTTCAATACTCGTAGAAGAAAAGGCCGATATTTCCCGAGCTCGTTTTTCTAACTCAACTAAAACTACATCCGAAAAACTCCGATTATTCAAATCAACAATAAGACCAGTAATTCTTTTAATATTCGCCAATAATTTATTGGAAATTGTATATTTTGGATTAAACATATATACATATTATAGACGAATAATAGACGATTGTCAAGGAATCTTTCTACGAGTTTTTCGAACCACTAAACATAATTGACAGAGAACATTATTTTTGCTAACATTTAAAATTAGTACATTTAAAAAAATAAGAAATTATGAAAAATTATCAGCAGTATCCATTAAAATTTGAGGGTATATATTTTAATAGAGCCCAAAAAATTATTAACCTTCTTTTTAAAATTCCCCGCACAGGGTGGTGCGACCGAAATGTAGAAAATCCCGAAACAGTCGGTGAACACACAGACGAGCTTGTTAGTTTGTCAGGAAAACTTTTTAAGATACCTGGTCTAAGTGAAATGCTTAAGATACATGATTGGCCGGAGAGCGAAAAAAACATCGGAGACAGAAGAACTGATCCTTGTTGTCCAGAAGAAAGACGTTG
This sequence comes from Patescibacteria group bacterium, assembly GCA_041656935.1. Taxonomy (GTDB): domain Bacteria; phylum Patescibacteriota; class Patescibacteriia; order Patescibacteriales; family UBA12465. Next base: position 13,055 of record JBBACQ010000009.1, on the reverse strand, counting down.
CTCTCCTGAGAAAAAATACAAAGACGAATTAGAAGCTATGAATTTAATTTGTTCCAAGCTTGGACCCTACGGAAAAAGAATTTTTAATCTTTGGTTAGAATTTGAGGAGAAAAAAACCGAAAGAGCTATAATCGCTTACCAATTAGATAAATATCAAGCGATTATGAAAGCTATTGAATACCAATTAAAAGGCCAACCAGTAATCGCCAAAGAGTTTATTGAACACGATGGACCAAAAATTAAACATCCGACCTTACGAAACCTGCTAGATGAGGCTATCAAGATGTTATCATAAGTAATTAAATTACTGAAAAAGACTTCGCAACGGAAGTCTTTTTAATTTATTTTGCACGGGGTCGTGGACTGTGTTAGAACTGAAGTAATAAAAAAGGGACTTGTTATGGTCCCTTAATCCCCTACTAGAACAATGGAGTTTAAATCTCCTTTTTATAATAGCAGGGATTAAATGTTTTGTTGTCCAAATATCCAAGAGCTCGAGTGTCCGAGAAAACAAAAGAGCCAAGAAACCAAGTAGCTAAGAGCCTACTTGTGAACTGCAAGAAAACGATAGTAGCCACCCCAGCCAAGGCACAAACAAAGGTCAACCTCACGCTTGTAGTTAACAACACGCAGACAGGGAACGGAGCGGCCGCCATCGACATCGTGCAAAATAGAACCAAGGGCAATTATAGGAAACTGGCTCTGCAAATCGGGTTGTGTTTCTCCTAGAACCAAAAGTTCAGCCAAGGTAGCAGGACGATAACCATCTTTGTCCATTTCGAAAATTGAAGTTTCATTGTTGCTATCCCGGTTAAAATGGAACAGCTTAGCAGACACTTCCACTTTTTTCCCGGTCATCTCCGGAGAAATAGGGAAATTTTTAGCAGTAATCTCTTTATTTGACCAGCCGTAATTTCCGGCATTAATCATTTCCTGCAAGGTACGAGAGTAGTCAACAACAAGGGTAATGCTTTCCTCACTCGGTTTGGACTGTTCTTCTTTACTGTTACCCTTGACTTGATCTTCACCACCAGCCGGTCTCCTGGAAGAAATAAACTTCAAATTTTTCTCCAGTTGTTTAGAGAATTTTCTTCGGATTGCTTCCCAATAAGGATTTCTGGTAACGGCTTCAATTTTGGTATTTGGGAAAGTTTTTATATCAGTCAATAGTTTATCGGCTAAAACAATCATAATAGCTTCATCAATCAACTCCGGCATACCAGAGAAAGAAAGAATAATAGCACCAGAATGATAGTTAATATATATAGCTCCGCCATACTGTTGTTTTTCTTCATCACGACTCTGAAAAGATGTCGTATGACCTTTTTTTGAAAAATTTTCAAACAACCTTTTTGCCTTCTCCTGGGAGAATTCAAAATACTTTTCTCTTTTTTCATCTGGGATTTCCCCAAAAGGAACAGTAAAAATGATTTTCCCCGATAAACCATCCAACAAGGTTAGATAACCACGTCTATCAGTTTCTCTGTCTTCCATATCACTAACTCCGCGAGATTCATCAAGAATCAGTGGCATGTATAACATAAAACTATCAAAAGAAAATGAAGCTAAGACTCTTTCAGTCATATCAACTCCGGTAAAAAAATAAGCATTCGCTTTATTCATGTGAAACCTCCATTTTTTAATTAAACAATATTGTTAAAGAATAATAAAAAAATATAGCATATTGCTATATTTTAGTCAAGCGCACGGGATGTAGGAATCGAACCCACGCTAGAGCGTTTGGAGTGCCCTGTACTACCACTATACGAATCCCGCTTAATATTCCCTATTATATATGGAAAACTTATTTTTTTCAATACCAATAATACCAGACTAAAAACTTATCATTACTAAAAATGCCAGCGTTAAAAAATTTCGGACAAGTCAAAAGCGTAAAAAGCGTGCCCGCCCAAGAGCGAAGCGCTCTGAGCGGGCTAGCTTTTATAGCGACTGACCCGAAATTTTTAATTGCTGGCGATTTTTTGTTCCACTTTTTTCCTGTGTCCGCCATAGCCACGTTATTACGCGACGAAGAAGGATAAAAAAAGTGGAAAGAGTTTGAAGATAATTAATAAGTCTCAACGAAAATCTCAAAATGAGCCTGAGGATGAGAACAGGCTGGACAAACATCCGGGGCTCCTTCTCCTTCATGAATATAACCACAATTATTACATTTCCATCTCTTAACCTCATTTCGTTTAAAGACAATTCCCTGTTCAATATTTTCTAATAATTTCTTGTAACGAGCCTCATGGGCCTCTTCAACCTCAGCTACTTCTTTAAATAATTTAGCAATATTTTCATGACCTTCTTCTAAGGCCTCTTTTTCCATCCGAGGATACATATTACTATGTTCATAATTTTCTCCCTCAATAGCTGACTTTAAGTTATCCTTAATATCCTCATGAATATAGCCCAACTCCTTAGCCCACAACTTAGCATGTTCTTTTTCATTACGAGCCGTCTCCTCAAAAATATTAGCAATTTGCACATAGCCAGCCTTTCTAAAAGCTGAAGAAAAATAATCATATTTACTTCGAGCCATACACTCACCAGCGAAGGCTTCTTCTAAATTCTTTTTTGTTTTTTCTCCTAACATAATATTTAAAAATTAATTATAAACTTAATAAAAAATTATTTCTCTAATGAATCATGGTATTCTAATTCATAAATATGAAAAATGGTAGAAACCAAGGCTAAAGTTAACGGACCTAAAACTAACCCCCAAAAACCAAATAAAAGTATTCCTCCAGCCAAGGAAAATATTATAAAAATAGGATTAATCTTGGTGCGACCGTGCAGTAAATAGGCTCTAATTAAATTATCAGCATTACCAATAATAAACCCTCCCCAAGCTAAAATAAAGACACCTTTAAAAACCTGACCAACTAATATTAAATAAATTCCAATTGGGACATAAACAATCATTGCCCCAATATAAGGAATTAAAGAAAAAATAGCTAATAATAACCCTGGATAAAAAGCCGGAATCCCTACTATTAAAAATCCAATTGCCCCGATTATTCCCTGAATTCCCGCCGTAACAAAAACGGAAATCATGGCTGTATAACTAACCTCTCTAAATTTTTTAAAAATTTCTAAATCATACTTGTTTGGCAAAGGAGACCAAAGTTTCACTTTCTGAAGAATTCTTTCGCCATCAATAAAAAAGAAGAACATCGTCAAAACAATTAAAACTAAGGAAATTAAAAAATTAGTAGTTCCCTTTATTATTAAAGTTGCGCTTTTAGCTAACCAATCACTAATACTCTTAGTTATCTCCAGAAAAATGTTCTCAATTTTTCCTTCGTCAATATTAATAACTTCAAAAAAACTCGAAACATTATCCTTTAAATTGACACTATAACTATTTATAAAATTAGCTGACTCAGAGTAAGCTACAACTGACTTTTTACCAAAGAAAATTATTAAATTAGTCGCTGGAATTATTACTATTAATAATAATAAAAAACACATAATCAGAGAAGCTAACTTCTTTTTTCCTCCCAGAAAACGACTTAATTTTAGATAAGGCGAATAAAAAACCGAAACCAAAACGGCTGAGATTATAATTTGAACCAAAAATGGTTTAAAAAGCAAAACACAAGCTATAAAAGCCAGTATTACTAAAACTATTAAAAAATATTTGGGAAGATGGTTTTCTTTCATCTTTAAAATATTAATGTTTTTACTTAGTTTCTTTGTGCAAGGTGTGTTTTCGACAAAAATTACAAAACTTTTTTAGTTCTAAACGAACAGCTTTTAAAGTTTTTTTATTTTTAGAAGAATTATGAGTTATTCTTTTACATTCCGTGCACTCTAGCTTAACTAAATTATCTTGAGACATATTTTATATTTTAAAATTATAAATAAATTGCCCTACCAAGCAATTTAATACTATTATAGCAAAAAAAGGTTAAAAGTCAATTAAAGTAAATTCGCCTAATTCACCCAGCTATTACAAAAATCTAGCAACTCAGCAAATTAAAAGACAAATATTGCAAATATATTAAAAAAATATTAATTTTTTTGGCACTTAGGACAATAATGCGTTCCCCGACCGGCAACTCTAATTTTTCTTATTTTCTCTCCACATTTAAAACATTTTTCTTTTTCTCGACCATAAACTTTTAATAATTTTAAAAACCCACCTGAATTACCCTCAAGATCAACATAGTCACTGAAAGTTGTCCCTTTTTTCTTCACCGCTAATTTTAAAATTCTTTTAATATTAGAAAAAATAGATTTAATTTCTTCGGCTGTTAAACTCTCTACTTTTCTCAACGGATTAACATTAGAAGAAAATAAAATTTCGTCAGCATAAATATTTCCAATCCCCGCCACCAAAGACTGATCGAGCAAAAAGGCCTTAATATTTTTCCGTGGTCTCTTTTGAATTAATTTTATAAAATCGGAAAGAAGAAAAACAGCATTAACCGGTTCTAACCCAAATTTTTTCTCTATTTTCAAAAACTCCTCTAATTTTACCAATTTAACATAAGCAAATCGACGAGCATCATTCAAAAATAATTTATCTTTATTTTTGAAAACTACCGCAAAACGAATATACTTAAGGTTTTCACAATTTAATCCAGCTGAGACCTTGTCAGAATGGCCCCCGGCTAATAATACTTTTTTATCTCGGCCCGGACAAAAAATTAACTGGCCAGTCATCTTTAAATGAATTAATAATTTAGAACTATTTTTAGCAAAAGAAAAAACCAACATCTTCCCAATTCTATTTACATCCGAAAAAGAATCTTTTTTTATTTTTTCTAAATTTTTTAAACTAAACCGGAGCTTTTTATCCTTAATTAAAAAACCCTTTATTTCCTTATTTAAAATAAAACGGCTTAAACCGTTTTTTATTGTTTCTATTTCTGGTAATTCTGGCATAATTTATAAAATTTTTAAAATAAAAACTACTAATCCTAAAAATAGGAATAAAATAAAAAAAATTTTTAGAAAACTTCGACCAATTTTATCAGGATTTATTAACATATAAATTATCGAAGAATAAATTACAAATTATTCACCACTAAACAATAATTGTCGCCCATAACTTTATAACCTCGTTATATGACGCTCGACTAAATAATTGAAAATTGATAATTAGCAATTGAACATTAAATAAAGTGGGCCGAGCAAGATTCGAACTTGCGAAGGCGAACGCCAGCAGATTTACAGTCTGCCCCAGTTGACCGCTTTGGTATCGACCCAGTAAAGAAATTAAATAACAAAATTAGATACCAATAAACAAGATCCAATATTAAAAAATCTTGTCCCGCCGTAGCTTTAGCGAAGGCGGATTTGGTATCGACCCAGTAAAACATAAAAAACTTATACTATTGTACAATATAAAAAAATAAAGTCAAATAGAAATAATTTAAGCTCCAATAGCCTGAATAACAAAACGGACTAGAGCATAAGAAGAGAATATCACTACTAAACCTAAGGTGGCCCAAATTATAATATTTTTTCCTTTAGTTACACTTTGTTCGTTGCCAGAAGCAGTCATCCAAGTAATTCCGCCATAAATAAACATTATTAAGGCCAAGGAACCAACTATGCCTAAAACAGCACTAATAATTTGACCAACTAAAGCGGGAACGCTATCGGTCTTTAGGGGATTTTTTAAACTAAGAACACTAGAACCAGTTGTTCCTGAGACCTGGCTCCCCGTTCCAGTTTCCCCAGTAACCGTACTAGCCAAACTAACAACACTAGTAATAGAAAAAATGAAAAAAAGAACTAACGAAAAAATAAAAAATATTTTTTTAATTTTCATAATTATTAAGAATTAATTTGTATACCTAAATTATAGTATTTTTTAGAAAAAAAATCAAATAAAAAAGGGATGCCTAAACATCCCTTTTTGTCGCTCTAGAAAAAGCAACAAATTAATATTTTGACTCCCAAAAAATTTTAAATTTTTGGTTGCCGCCATTGAAAAATGACTTTATTTTAAAAGTCGCCTTTTCAACATGTGGCATTTCAAAATCTTCATTGAGACCGACAATTATTGTCGGTCCTCCTTCAAAAATAACCTCGAAGTTTCCCTCATCCCCGACTATTCTATAACGACAATTGTCAGGAATAGAGATAAAACCACTTTCTTGGTTATAAGAAAGAGCGAATTGTTTTTTGGGAAACTCCGGTATTTCAACCTTGTTTCCCATATCAATTCTTAATTTTAACTCATCTATTGGCTCAGAGCAATACCCATAATGCCAAATTATTAACCCTAAGAAAAGGGTTAATAGAGCTACAGGCACCGCTTTGGAAAAAGCTGTTTTTTTCTCATTAACAATGTCAGCCACTCTAAGAATCATAGCTGCTAAAATTAACGAAATAATTGCTTTTACCCAAAAATCCTGATGAAAGTTTTTGATAAAATGAAAATTCTTTGTTAAAACAAAGAATATCATAATCACCAAAGCTCCCACTAGGAAAGCCAGGAAAAAGTTAAGACCGCTAATTGCAAAATTATGCAATCGACTTTTCTCTTCTTTCTCCTTCTTCTTTTTCTCAACAACCGGAGTTTCTGCCCCGGCACTAGAGGGAGTCTCTTTTTTTATAACTCCCCGACGATACCTCTTGTGTTCTGCCATTTCTTTATTTTTTGAGTTAGAAAAAATTACAACCCCAAGGCCTTAAGTTTAGCGATAACCCCGCCAATTCCACTGCCATCATCAATAACAACAGTTTTATCACCAAGATTAAGCCACTTCAACTCAGACTCAAGAAATGCTAAAATAGCATTTTCTTCAAAGCCCTTGTCTTTAAGGGCTTGTGCCTTTGCTGACAATCCCTCGCCTTCTAAAGCTAGAACTTCTTTCTTAGCCTTTGCTAAAATAACTAGCCTTTCCGCTTCTTTTTCGGCCACCTTAACATCCACATCTTTCGACATGATCTGTTTTCTAGTTTTCATATCATCTTCGGATAACTCGATGTCACTAACAACTAGATCGAGAACTTTAACCCCCCAGTTATCAGAAATATTTTTAGTAACATCAGGGGTGTCAAGAAAAATACTATCTAAAGTGATGTCCTTTTGATTGCACTCCTCAAATTTCTTTCTACCAGTATAAGCTCTGACTCCCTCTTCCACTTTGTCCCGAACCATTGTAAGGTCATCAAGTTTATAAGAGGCTTTAAATGAGTCTTCCACCCGATAATGAATCTTCGACTTTAATTTGGCCGACAAGCCATCTTCAAAGTCAACTTCACTATTTTCTCCCTCAAAAAGATCCATTTCTTTGTCTGCTAAAACCCAAACATCTTTGACAAAAACGAAATTAAAGAAGGGAAAAAGAAAATAGAAGCCCTCTTTTAATGGTCGACCGATGTATCTACCGGACACCTCCACGATAGCTTCGTGATTTGATGGTACTTCATAGTACCCAAAGAACATTTCCCTGGTCTTGCTCTCTCGCCTAATTAAAGCCAAAAGAGAAACGGGAAATAAAACCATAAACGGCAAAAAAATTGCCCAACCAGAGGCCCAAAAGGACCCTAAAATTACAGCGAAAGCTATCGCCAAGAAAAGAACCAGGCCAAAATAAATGGCCCACAATTTGATTCCAATAAATTTATTCATTATCATTACTTTTAAATAGTTAACAAATTTTTAAAGTTCTTTAGCCTCTCCTTCCGAAGATACTAATTCCCCTATTATATCATATTTTCTAAAAAAAGTCAAGACAATTAAAAAAAGCCCTAAAAGTGGGGCTTTCGAGTAAAAACATGAGCCGAGAACGGGATTTGAACCCGTGACCTTTTCCTTACCATGGAAACACTCTACCAACTGAGCTATCTCGGCTAAAAATTAACTAGCAGATATTAAACTAAAAAACTTATTTCTTTTTCCCAATTATCAATATTATTATTTTCCGGATTAACCTCTTTAATTCTTTCTAGATAATCAATGGCTAAATTTTTATCTTTCCTTATTATACACAAATCTAAAGCTAAATCAAGATAGCGTGGATTCTTCGGATCAATATTTAAAGAATTTATAATACTAGAAAAGGCTCCCTCGATATCGTTCAACTCTTTATTTATTAAACTTAAGGTATAATTCAAATTAGACAACTCATTCGGCGAAACTTTATCTGGATAAACCTCTGATAATTTTAGAGCATACAATAAAGTTTGCTTGGCTTCTTGCCATTTTTCTTGAGAATAATAAACTTCGCCCAACTTCCAAAAAGCTAAGAAATTTTTATCATCTAAACTAATAACTTCAATCAACCTCTTTTCAGCTTCCGAACAATTATCTTGTTTAATAAAAACCTCGGCTTGAGAAAACAAAATTTTCATTCTTTCACTAATACTGACAGCCGATAAAGAAAGGTTTTCCTGTTTTTCTCTTTGATCTTCTTTAATCTTATCTAACTTCGACCAAAAAATATTAGAAACTCTATTTAAAAAAGCTAGCACTCTATCAAAAAAATCCTCTAGAAAAGAAAATTTTCTCTTTATTCTTTCCTTCATTATTTTTTCTTTAATTTTGTCCTCCTTCTCTTCTGGAATATTCTCAACATCTAAAACCGCTAAAGCTGGAAAATGACGAAAAATTATGAAAATAATAATTAAAAAAGAAACGGAAATTATTAATAATGGCCACAGATTATACATATTAAAAATTTTTAGCTATTTTAAAAAAGTCATCAGCCCTTAGACTAGTCCCACCAATAAGTAAACCCGAAATATCTTGGATATTTTTAAAATCAAGATAATTTTTCAGATTAACACTTCCACCATAAACTATCTCTAACTCCTTAGGAAAATTATTTTTAAATTTAGAAACCATAATTTCTCTAATCTTTTTATGAACTACAACCGCCTCGGCCGGTAAAATATTTTTCCCTGTACCAATGGCCCAAATTGGTTCATAGGCCAGGACTATCCTTTTACCTTTTAAACTTTCTATTCTGGAGAAAGCTGTTTCTAATTGTTTCGCTATAACATCTGTTGTTTTGCCGGCTCTTCTTTGCCCCCAACTCTCACCCACACATAAAATTGGAATAAGGCTATTATGTTTAATAATATTTTCCATTTTCTCAGCTACTAATCGATCGTCAAAAAAATGTTGGCGTCTTTCACTATGACCAACTAAAACATATTTACAGCCTATCTTTTTTAAAGATTCTAAAGAAACCTCGCCTGTATAAGATCCTACCGGAAAAGGAGCCACATCTTGAGCCCCATAAGAAACATTTTTATTTTTACAATTTTTTACAATTTCGGCCAATGATAAAAAATCAGGTAATAACAAAACATTATTCTTGATCTTTTTTTTGGCCAAATCTTTAGTTATTTTTTGGGCCAAACTTAAAGAAGCCTTATAATCCAAATTCATTTTCCAATTACCAATAATTAATTTTCGCGAAGAACTCAACATATTTTTAGATAAATTAATAATACTTAAATTATAATATAATTATCGCTTCGAGTAAAGGAAAAAATAAACCGACTTTAGAGAAAAGAAAGGTTTACGGTCTTTTTGCCCCCTAAAATAAAGGGTAAAAAGACCCAAAAAAGAAGCCTAAATCTTTGACTTGTTACCAATATTTTGCTATAATATTAAAAGATAGGAAACAAAAAAACTATCATTTTTTATTTATTATAAATTATTTAAAAAGAAGAAATATGTCTGAAAAAAAGAAAAAAACAAATGACTATGGAGCGGATGCCATCACCGTCCTAGAGGGCCTCGACCCCGTTAGAAAAAGACCCGGAATGTATATTGGTTCAACTTCGGCTACTGGTTTACATCATTTAATTTGGGAAGTAGTTGATAATAGTATCGATGAAGCTATGGCTGGATACGCAACCGAAATAAGCGTTACTCTTTTAAAAGACGAAATGGTGAAGGTCGAAGACGATGGTCGTGGAATACCGGTAGAAAAACATAAGGTCACCGGACTATCAGCTTTAGAAACTGTTTTAACCAAACTTCATGCTGGAGGTAAATTCGGTGGAGGGGGTTATAAAGTTTCTGGTGGTCTTCATGGAGTTGGAGTTTCAGTGGTTAATGCTTTAAGTGAATATCTAAAAGCGGAAGTTTATCGTGATGATCAAGTTTGGGAACAAGAATATAAAATCGGGAAGGCCCAAAAAAATATTAAAGCCGTTGGAAAAACCAAAAAAACTGGAACTACTATTACTTTTAAACCTGATTCCAGTATTTTTACTGAAACTGAATTTAATTGGGGGAAAATTTTAGATCGCTTACGCCAACAAGCCTATTTAACTAAAGGTATAATTATAAATGTAATCGATGAAAGGAAGGATCATTCTCCAAAAAAATACCGTTTTTATTTTGAAGGGGGAATAAAATCATACATCAAATCAATGCACCGACAAAAAAACGTTAAACATGAAACTGTTTTTTACATAGAAAAAGAAGTTAATGATTGTAAGGTAGAAGTAGCTCTACAATATAATGACGAATATAATGAGACCACCCTGCCCTTCGCCAATAATATTTATAACATTGATGGTGGAACTCATTTAATAGGATTCAAAACAGCTTTAACTAGAACTTTAAATGCTTATGCTCGTAATAAAAATATCCTAAAAGAAAAAGACGAAAATTTAACTGGAGAGGATGTTCGAGAAGGTCTAACCGCGATTGTCAGTGTAAAATTACCCGATCCTCAATTCGAAGGACAAACCAAAGGAAAATTAGGTAATGCTGAAATAAAAACCTATGTTGAACAAATCTTTGGCGAGGCCTTCTCTACTTTTTTGGAAGAAAACCCCAAAGAGGCGGAAAATATTATTAGCAAATGTTTCTTATCAGCTCAGGCCAGATTAGCTGCTCGTACTGCTCGGGCTAGTATTTTAAGAAAAGGGGCCTTAGAAGGTATGACTCTTCCGGGAAAATTAGCTGACTGTTCTAGCAGTAAAGCCGAGGAATGCGAATTGTATATTGTTGAGGGAGATTCGGCTGGTGGTAGTGCTAAACAAGGACGAGATCGTCGTTTTCAAGCCATCTTGCCATTAAGAGGAAAAATATTAAACGTTGAAAGGGCTCGTTTAGACAAAATGTTAGTTAATAATGAAATAAAAAATTTGGTTATTGCCCTAGGAACAAATATTGGCGAACAACTTGATATGGAAAAATTACGCTATCATCGAATTATTATTATGACTGATGCGGATGTCGATGGTTCTCATATTAGAACCTTATTATTAACCTTATTTTTCAGATACTTCAATGCTCTAATTACTAATGGTTATATATATATTGCTCAACCGCCCCTTTACCAAATCAAAAAAGGCAATACTGCTAAATATGCCTATACTGAAGAAGAAAAATTGAAAATAATAAAAGAATTAGGTGGCGACAATGAAGAAACTGAAATAAATGAAGATCCTTCAGCTGAAGAAACAGAAAATGAAACAGAAGAAAATGAAAACGAAAATGAAAAAAATGAAAAAAATAAACTTAAGAAAAATACCAAATTATTTATTCAACGCTATAAAGGTTTAGGAGAAATGAATCCCGGACAACTTTGGGAAACCACTATGGACCCAGCTACTCGCATAGTCAAACAAGTAACTATTGAAGACGCCGCTTATGCGGACAAGGTTTTTGACATGTTAATGGGTGACGATGTTTCTAAAAGAAAACATTTTATCCAAACCCATGCTAAAAATGTATCTAATTTAGATATTTAATTTTATAAAAATATGAATCTATACGTAATAATAGCTACCCCTTTTATCTCGGCTTTTTTAGCTCAAATTATAAAGATAATTTTAGTTAAAAAAAATAAAATGAAAATTAAGGATTTAATTAGACTGTCATATTCGGGTATGCCTTCCGGTCACAGTGCCTTTGTTATTTCCTTAGCCACTATAATAGGCCTAAGTGAAGGTTTTACCTCATCACTCTTCGCTCTAAGCTTAGCCTTTGCTGTTATTATAATAAATGATGCTCTAAGATTAAGACGCTATTTAGGACAACAAGGAGCTATTATTAATATTTTGATAAAGGATCTAAAGGAAGATCAATTTTTAGATGAAAAATATCCGATCTTGAGAGAAAGAATCGGGCATACTATAGTTGAGGTTATCGCTGGAATATTACTTGGTCTTATTATTGGAATTTTGATGTTTAAGTTGTTTTAAAAAAATATTTCTAAGAATAAGATAATAAAAAAACGAGCTACACCAGCTCGATTTTTTTTAAAAAACTAATCTTTTATACAACGAACTGTTTGCCCGTAACCATGAGTTTGAGCATAAATATCAATATATTGAGAACAAGAACTTCTAATATATAAAGAAAAAGCACTAGCTCCACTAATAGTAGAACTCCAAAGAACAGAAAGATAATGGCCAGGAGGACCGAAGACGTTTCCTGTCTGGACTAAACCAGCGGGAACTAAAGAAAAACCATAATCATTTGTCCCCTCCCACGCTGGATAATCTTGAGAAGTATTTTTCAAACGGCAGATAGCCGGAGGAACTGTTCCTCCATGATAATTATACAAAGTAATAAACTCCGTTCTAGTTGGGATATACCAACCTGAAGGACAAATGCCTTGAGCTTTTTCTGTTGTCGAATATTTCATAGCTTCACCCCACTGGTATAAACCACCATAAATATCACAATTACTAGCATTGTTGGCAACGCAATATTTTTCAATAATATTATTATCTAGTTGATTCACATTCCCATTAATTTTAACACCTAAATTTATATTTTTTTTCATCCAACATTGAGTTCCAATTTGAACAGTGGGATAATATTCTCCCTCATAAAGACAAGTTTCTCCGCAACCAAAAGAATCTGAGCAAAATAATTCAGTTATTCCTATTGGTCTGGCTACTTTAGTCCCCGCAGTCAAATCTGAAACCGAGTTGCCTAAACAAAAAGACAAAGCATAGGAACCATTATCTTCTCCCGCTTCCGTATAAACATATTCATTATTTTCTTCGGTACAATCACCATCAGGTGGAGTCGGAGCTTGGGGATACCCTTCCATATAGGATCTATTTAGAGAACGGATAGAACTAGTTACCGAAGTAGAAACCGG
>JBBACQ010000008.1:2135-57609 GCA_041656935.1 Patescibacteria group bacterium | reverse complement strand
GAGGATTGGCTTAATCCAACGATATTTTTCTTCTTGTGTGTTTTTTGGCATAGTTTTCATATGCCCCCAGTTTAGCATAAAAGTGCAATATGTATATGCACATTACCTGGCGATATTGACTTTTGAAAACGAATATGTTATTTTTAAAAATCAAGTTCTTTAACATTAATATTAACCCCCTAAATTATTAGAGATGAAAAATTTACAGTTACCAGGCAATCCTCGTTATCAACCTAAAAGTTTGGTAGATATTTTTGGCTACGATAATCTTTATCGCAAGGCCATCGAGGTGGAGTTCGCAACTATGCAAACTTTGTATGAAGGCGGACTTATTCCCGCCAATGATTTTTCCAAGCTCACGCCAGAGCTTAAAAATCAAATTATGGAAGAAATTACTACTACCATGGTTGATAAGGTTGAGCGGGAGGTCACTAAACATGATATTAGAGCTTTGGTTCATCTTATTCAATCAAAATTACCAGCAGAGCTTAGACGGTTTGTGCATATTCCTTTAACAAGTTATGATGTTTTGGATACCGCCAGAATTTTGCAATTCAAAGATGCTTACAGGTTGTCCTTAAGACCTGCTTTGGACAATGTAATGATTAGCTTAGCCGAGATTGCTTTAGCTAAAAAAGATCAAATTCAAGTTGGTCGCACTCATGGTCAGCATGCTTTACCGATAACAGTTGGTTTTTGGTTGGCAACAATTTTGAATCGTTTGTTTGAAAACAGTGAAAGATTGAGAAAGGCTGAGCTTAAACTTTGTGGAAAAATTTCAGGAGCGGTGGGTGCCCATAACGCTCAAATTGGTTTTATGTTGGACCCTTTTGAAAATCAGGTTTTAGAGAAATTAGGTTTGGCTCCGGCTAAGATTAGCACCCAAATTCTTCCTCCGGAAAATCTAACTGATTTCTTGTATGCTTGTTCCTTGGTGTCAGCGACCCTGGGTCAGTTTGGTCGTGATTGTCGTCATTTAATGAGGAGCGAAATTGGAGAAGTTTCTGAATCTTTTGATTCTACCCAGGTGGGCTCATCTACTATGGCTCATAAGCGCAACCCAATTAATTTCGAAAACTTAGAGGGGATGTGGCTTCGTAATAAAGCGGAGTTGGGGAAAGTCATGGAAACATTAATTAGCGAACACCAGAGAGATTTGGTGGGTAGCTCGATCATGCGTGATTTTCCGATTATTGTTATCAATCTTCAACAACAGCTTGATACCCTGAACAGAAAGAAGGATGATAAAAGCTTTTTGGAAGGATTATCTTTTGATGAAGATAATCTGGCCAGGAATTTCAAGATGAATTCGGGCTATATTTTAGCTGAACCGATTTATTTGGCGCTTCAACTTTATGGTTATGCTGGAGATGCTCATGAGTTAGTGAACCGAAAACTATTACCCCGAGCTAAGAAAAATAATGTTTCTTTATGGGAACAATTAAAGAGGGAAGCTCAGGCGGATCCGGCTTTGTTGGAAATTCTTCATAGCATTCCAAGAGAAATTTGCTTGGTGCTTTCAGACGCCAAAGAATATATGGGCTTGGCCGAGGAAAAAACCACCCTCATTTGTTATGATGTATTAGATTCAATTAAACAAGGTGGATTAACTATAGGTTAATAGGTTAAATTGAAAAAAAATTCATAAAAGGCAATATTTAAACCTCTCATCAACACGAGAGGTTTTTTTATTTTTATTCTATTTTTCTAATTTGGCAAATATAAAAGGACTGTGTTAGAACAGTCCTTGTTAATTCATGCTTTTTTTATTTTGGCTCGCGACTAAGAGCTAGCGCTTCGGCCAAAGACAGATCCTCGGGCGGTTTAGCAGTCGGTAATTTTATCGCTGGAAGATCGTCCAATTCCGGACTAACAGCTAATTGGCAGGCGCGGTATAAACCATGATCACCAATAAACTCTTTTCGAAATATCACCTGAGTTCCTGGTACTTCAGTGATTGATAATATCGCTGCTTGGGTGTGCCTTTCGTTGTTTTTGTCTTCAAAAGCTACTCCAATAACTCGGGTGAAATCATTTTTTAACTCATAGCGCAGAAAAGCATCTACGCATCCGGTTAGGTGATTAGCCCAGCCAGCCCCAGCAATAATAACATCAACTTTGTTATCGCTCAACTCTTTTAAAACCTGTTGCAGATCCAAAGTGTTGCGATGTTGGCTACGAATGTGAACCGTAACCTCTATTTCTGGGAAATCTGTTAAAAAAAGTAACCCACCGAAACATTGTCCAGCCGGCCAAATCAAATCCGATTTCGATCCTAAAATAATTGCAATTTTCTTTTTCATCTTTTTCTTTGTTTAGTTAAACGCCCATTCTTTCTTTTTGATATTTTCTCAGGTCATCACCAGTTAACTTTTTAAAAATTTCCTGGTAGCGCCTGGTGGTTTCCTGAATAATTTCATCCGGCAGTTTTAAGCTATGGACAAAAGCAACATGTTCGGGGTTTTCCGGGTTTAATTTGTTTATTCCGGTCACTCTGAAAGGTGTTTCAATGCTTTTCCCCCAGATTCTGACGACTTCTTTGTCATAGAAATCAGGCTCAAGGCCTTTGCTCATTGCTTCTTCCCAATCAGTTTCGAGAACGAAACGAGAAGAGTCAGGGGTAAAGATTTCGTCAACAATTTTGTTTCCAGCCACCTCAAGTTTGGTATCCAAAATTAGGATTCCTTTCTGTTTGGCATAGGCATAGGCTAAAGAATAGGCCTTGGATAAGACAGCAATAGTAGTAAAGGCTTGAGAGCCTAAACCTTTTTTGTTCATTTCAGTTAAGAAATAGTCAACATCAACATTGATGTCGTGTCCAACATCTTCTTTGGTTGAAGGGGTAAAGATCGGTTGGTCTAATTTTGACCATTTAGCTAAACCGGCCGGTAGCCAATTACCGCCCGCTGAACCAGTTTCTTGGTATGTTTTGAATACCGAGCCACCGATATGATGACGATAAATCATTTCAAACGGCCAAACCTGTCCTGTCATGTTTTCTACAACCAAACATCTTTCGATGGGCAATTCGGGCAGTTTTTCATTTCGCAGGTCATAGGCCAAATTGGCCGTTGGGTGACTTTTAGACCCGATTAAATGGTGATCAAAGTTATATAATAACTTGGTCAGCCAAAAATGGGTTAGAGCAGTTAAAATTTCACCTTTTTTCGGAATTTCTGCATTTAGGACAAAATCGAAAATGCTGATTCTGTCGGTAGCTACGAGTAATAATTGTTCTGGACTGAGGGAATTAGTGTTTCGAACTTTTCCCTGATGTGAAAGCTCAACTTTTTGAGCTTCTAAATATTGAGTTAAATCATTAACTCTTAAATTTTTAGGAATCTGTGCCATATTTTCTGTTTTTAAGGAGCGGTTAATAAAAATTTTTTTACGGGTTTATCTTAGTATAAATGAATGGAGATGTCAATAGTTTTTGGTCTGTTAGTTTTTTTGTGGTAAAATGTAATTAGTATTTATTTCTTATTTTTTAGTAATATGGATTTTAATAATTTTAAAGGTGAATATTATTTTTTTAAGAAAATCGACTATGGTCGGGTTTATGTTTTTGTTGATTTCGGTAATGTTCGTCCTTGGGCTAAGGACTTATGGCCCGAAGAAAATAAATTTAGAATTTGTCAGGAAATAGATATAGCTAAATTAGCTGAAATTATTAATTGGGTATCTCCAGTCAAAAAACTTTTTTATTATGGACATTATTTAAGAAATGATAATGTTCCTCAAAACCATAAAAATAATAATAAGCATCGTTCTTCAATATTTAGGTTGGGCAGGGCTCAGAAAAGTGGATTTGAGGTTAAAACTAAGGAAATTAAAATGATTCCGCATTATGATGATGCTGGGGTGTTTTTAAATAAAATACCAAAATGTAACTTCGATGTGGAAATAACGATGGATATGATTACTAAAGCGGAGAAATATGATACAATTATGCTTTTTTCTGGTGACAGCGATTTTGGTGGTTTATTAAGTTATTTAAAAAATAAAGGCAAAAAAATAGTTATTGTTTGTACCAGAAATAGAATGAGTAAAGAATTGCAGACTGTAGCAGATGTTTGTGTCCCGGCAGAAACACTTTCTAATTTTTTGATATTGGATGATATTGGAATAAAAAAACACTCCGCTTGCGCGGAGGTGTGAATACAATCCTGGTATCGTTCAGGTGACGGTGGTCTTACGACTACAATAATATTATATTATATTTAATAAAGTTGGTCAATAGTAGGAAATATTGTTAAATACTTGTAATATTGGGCCCAAATGATCTTATAATTTGGCAATAAATTATTATTAAATAAAAAAGTAATTATAAAGAACGCAAAAATAATCTAAATTATATTATGAAACTATTATTAACCTCCAGCGGTCTGGCCAACGATGCTATTAAAAAAGTTTTTTTTGATTTAGTCGGTAAACAGCCCGAAGAAATATCTTTGGCTTTTATTCCCACAGCTTCTAATGTTGAGACCGGTGATAAGTCGTGGTTAGCTGAGGATATTCAGTCTTTAGAGAATTTAGGACTTGGTGTTGTTAACACGGTTGATATTTCGGCGGTAGAGAGAAGTGTTTGGGAAGCACAATTGAGATCGGCCGATGTTTTATTTTTTGAAGGAGGAAATAATTTTTATCTGATGGACTGGGTGAATAAATCGGGTTTAGTTGATTTATTGCCAGAGTTTTTAGAGACCAAAGTTTATGTGGGAGTTAGTGCTGGGAGTATGATTACGGGGCCTGATTTATTATTGAGTGTTTCTCAGCAATTATATGAAGAAGATTTAGAGAAGACGGAAAATATGGCTGGGCTTAATTTAGTTGATTTTTATATTTTACCGCATTATAATAGCTCGTATTTTTCTTTGGTTAGGGAAGAGGGGATTCGGTCGGTAGTGGAGGGGATTAGGAAGAAGATTTATGTCTTGGATGATGATTCGGCGGTGAAAGTTGAGGGTGATAGGGTGGAAGTTATTGGGTCGGGGGATTGTTTGGAAATTAATTAGGTTGGTTTAGAATCGCCAAGAGGGTTTTAAATTCTAAGCCAAGCTTTTTTATTAACAGGAGATGTTCTAATTAAAGTAATTAGGGTTATTTTTAGGTTTAAATACTAATAGCTAGCCTAACGCTAGTTTTTTTGTTTTTATCTATAATTTAAGTTATTTTTATTTTATTTATGTTATAGTTTAGCAAAATTAATTTATTTAACCGCTTGACTTATTATATCTTATTAGATATAATAAAAAAGAGGGAATATTTATGAAAATTGTTTATTATTATGATGAAAATTTAAAGTTCTGTCCGGTTAAAGAGTATTTTAAAAATTATTTGTTAAATGAAAATGATTCAGATTCTGTAATTAGAAGAAAGCAGAAAATATTAGCTGACATAGATGCAAAAATAAATTATATTAAAGATAATGGAGCTAGACCGATTCCTCCGATTTCCAAGCCTTTGCGTGGTTATAGTTTCTTTGAGATTTTAAGTCCAAAAGATTTTAAAACCGTTATTAGGATCCTTTATTTTAGATATCAAGATAAGATGGTCCTTCTACATGTTTTTGAAAAACCGGCTAGTTATAGTACTAATAGAGAAAAAAAGAGAGTTAATGAGCAAAATAAAATTGCTGATAGTTTTTTAGATATTTTTAAATTAAATTTAGAAAATTATGAAGAATATTAATAATAAAAAAAAGAATACTAATCCGATGAAGGAGGCGAAAAGAGGCCCTTATTTCGAGCAGTTTTCGAAAGAAGCCAAAGACAGAATTGCTCTTGGGGTTGAAATTTATAATACTAGAATTTCTTTAGGGATTAGCCAGCAGGAGTTAGCTAGGATAACAAAAACAACTCAAAAAATGATTTCTAATATTGAAAGTGCTAATATTGATATTCGTTTTAGCACTTTGAATAAAATAAAGAAGGCTTTAAATTTTAAGTCTGATAATTGGGCTAGAATTTATAGCTTTGTCGTGGAGAACAAAAAGGCTTTGTCTAGGTAGTTAAGAAAAATTTTTTTAAAAATATTTAATATTTTATATCAAATTTATGGCTCACAATAATATCGAAATAGAAATACAGGTTAATATTGAAAATTCCCAGCCTTTGAATGATTTTTTAGAGACCAAAGGAATTTTTAAAGGTGAAGTTCATCAGATTGATGAATATTTTTCTCCAGGGCATAAAGATTTTTTATCTGTTAGGCCGGTTAATGAGTGGTTGAGATTGAGAAACGCTGACGGTAATTTTTCTTGGAATTATAAGAATTGGTATTTTACGGAAAAAGGTGAAAGTCATTATTGTGACGAGTTTGAAACCGGAATAGAAGATATTGAGAAGGCTAAAAAAATTCTAGAGGTCTTAAATTTTAAGAGTTTAGTTGTAGTTGAGAAGCTGAGAAAAATTTGGCAATATCAAGATTATGAGATCGCCATTGATTCAATTAAAGGTTTGGGTGATTTTGTAGAGATAGAATATATTGGGAAAGATAGTAAGGTAGAGCCAGAAGAGGTTACTAAAGAAATGATTTTATTTCTGCAAAATATTGGTGTTGGGAAAATTACTAGAAATCATGTTGGTTATCCGTTTATGATGCTTTTCCCGGATGAGGTTGAGTATGATGTTTTAGCTTAGGTTTGAGGCTAGCAAAATACCTATTGACAAAAGTATATTGATATGATATACTTTTTTATTGTAGTAGTTCCTTAAAAAACAAGGTTAAATTTGGTTAATTGCTAAGATTGCCTAATAATAGGTGGGTTTAGCAATTAATCAAATTATTATTAACCTTTAAAAAAGAAATCATGAAAAAGTTATTTTTAATCTTAGTTTTTATGGCCGTTGCGGTTAGTTTTAGGCTTATTTTTGGGGATGATTTTGAAAAATCAACTCGCCAAAAAATTGATAACAATAAGAGCAAGGTTGAAACAGAAACTATTGAGTTTGAGCGCTCAAAAGATTTTTCACTTATTAAAGTAATCGATATTATCGATATTATTGATACTATGTTAGCCGTGGATGCTTTTGGGAATAAATTAAAACTTAATGAGTGGTATGTTCAGTCCAACATTACTCGAGTTGTATTTCCTATAAACACGAAATCGACTAACCATACTAAGCTCGCTTGGCTAATGGCTAAGGGGAAGAAGGAATTGACCCGAATGACAATCACTAATGGACGACCGCTCGGTATTTATGTTAATGCTGAAATATTGCTTCTGGGTGAAGAAATTTTAATTTTAAATGACCTGGAACAATATCAAGTCATATCAATAAAATAGTTATCAAAAAAACAGCGATTATCAAGGGATTCTAGCAATAGTCTCCCTTTTTTAATTACAAAACCCACCTTCTAATTGATTTTTTCCTAAGAGCGTGGTAAATTTAGGGTAGTTATTTGTTAGGTTATTTAATTATTATATTTTATGAATACTAAACATCTCAACATCGAAATCAAGGCTAAGTGCTCTCGGCCCGATGAGATTAGGGATTTTTTAAAATCTCAGTCGGCTGAGTTTAAAGGCATTGATCACCAAATTGATACTTATTTCAAGGTGAATAAGGGGCGACTGAAGTTGCGTGAGGGGAATATTGAAAATGATTTGATTTATTATGACCGTCCTAATCAAGAGGGTCCTAAGCAGGCCGATGTTATTCTTCTAAAGTCATCTCCGGGTTCGGCTTTGAAATCAATTTTGGAAAGTTCTTGTGGGGTATTGGTGGTGGTTGATAAGAAGCGTGAGATTTATTTTATTGATAATGTAAAGTTTCATATTGATGTTGTTGTTGGTCTGGGTTCTTTTATGGAGATTGAGGCGATTGATAGTGATGGGAGTATTGGGAGGGAGAAATTGTTGGAGCAGTGTAATGGTTATTTAAAGGTCTTAAATATTCCGCAGGAGGACCTGGTGGCTGTTTCGTATAGTGATTTGTTGTTGGGGAAAGTGGGGGAGGAATAGGGGGTTAATGTTATTTTAGTGGAAGGGCGAGATTTTCTTTGAATCTCGTTTTTTTGTTGGTATTTGGTTTAATATTAGATAAATTTAGGTTGTTTTTTTTATAAAGTTGTGGTAAATTGAATATAGAGGATTTATAAATAAATTTTAATATTTTTAATTTATATTTTATACAATAAATTATGTCTAAAATAACAAATGAAAGAATAGGAGAATATTTAAAAACCGCTTTAAACATTCTTGATGAAAATGGAGGAGAATATCCTGCCAGTGATTTGATTGAGCAGATGGAAAAAAGATTAGACTTTGATGATCATGAAAAAAGTATTTATAAGGCTGGAAGTTATCTTTGGTTAACTAAGTTTCGCTTTGCTTCTATTGGCCTGTCTAAAGCTAAATGGATACAAAAAGGAGGCGGTGTTTGGAGATTGGAAGATGACAATAGAGAGTTTAAATCCATGAGCCCAATTGAAATATTTAATTTTTCCAGAAATTCTTATGATGAGTGGGCGTCTTCTAGGGATAGTGATAATGACGATTATGAGGAAATAGAAGAAAATGATGAGCCAGAAATTTTAATGGAAGTAGAGCCTGGTCATATATCTTTTGATAATTTGCTAAGCGATATAAGTAGTTGCCGAATACAAATTCCACCATTTCAAAGATCTTTTGTTTGGAGTGCTAATGATATAAGATATCTTTTGGATAGCATCTATAGAGGATATCCAATTGGTAGTTTTATATTTTGGAAAACAACAAGAAAATTACCCTTCTCTAGAAAGATTGGAAATATTAACCTAAGTCAAGATAATATAAATATTGGAACTCAAATATCTTTTGTTCTAGATGGACAACAACGAATTACTTCTTTATTTGCAGCTATTAAAGACTCGGTTATAGATGATGAGAATTTTCGTTTTTTATTTAATTTGAGAGCAAAAAAATTTATAGTTAAAAAGAGTGATGAAAGTGACGAAAGAAAAGATATAGAAAGTTTATTAGTTCCTGTAAATTCTTTATTTAGTGGTTTAGCCGCTTATAATTCTGTTGCTCAACAATATCCCAGAGAATATCAAGAAATATTAGTGACTCTTTTTGAAAGATTTAATAAGTATCGTTTTTCTGTTATTAATGTTATCGATAAAGCGGAGAATGATGATAATTTTTCAAAAGGGATAAAACAAGTAGTTAACATGTTTTCTAGAATAAATGACACTGGCCGAAAGCTAACTGTTGTGGCGAAAATGGTGGCTCGTTGCTGGGGAGAGGACTTTGATCTAAGAAAAAAACTAGATAATTTTTTTGGTGAAAACGAATATTTTAAATCAATCAGAGAGGAAACTGTTTTACAAGTGGCTTCGGCTATTTTGAATTTTAAAAAATGTCGATCACGTGATATTTTGGAAAAAACCAATGTACAAAAACTAAATTCCGAATGGGGAAATATAACTAATAGTATTTTATTGTCTTTAGAGTTTATTAAAAATAAATTAAATATAAAAAATCTTGATTATTTGCCCTTTGAAGCATTGTTAGTTCCTTTGTCCTATATTCATTATAAGAAAAAACATTTTGATCATTTAGAAACAAAAAATATAGAAAATTGGTTTTGGAAGGTTTGCCTTTCTAATAGGTATGGTTCCACTGTAGAATCAAAAATTGAAGAGGATTGTGATAAGCTAGAAAAAATTATTTTAGGGGAGGAAGTTAAATTTGATTATCTTATTGATTGGGAAACTCTTAAAAGTCGTCTAATATCTCAGAGATACAATCTGAGAAATGCTTTTGTTAAAACTGTTTTATCTCTTTATTCTAATTGTGGACCAAAAAACTTAAGTGATGGGCGAGAAGTTTCTTTGGATGGAGCTTTTACCGGTTACTTTAGACATAATCTTCATCATGTTTTTCCTCAAGCATATTTACGTCGCAATGAAGCTGATAAGAAAGATTTATTTGATAGTGTTGTAAATATAATGTTTATTCCAGCAATTACTAATAATAACATACTTGATCAAGCGCCTAATGTTTATTTTTTGAATTTATCAAGAAATGAAAATTTTAAGGAAATATTAAATGGTCACTTAATACTAGATTTAAATAAATCGGGTTTACTAGAAAATAATTTTTTATATTTTTTAAACTATAGAGCAGATTATATTGTTAGATGGTTTAGGCTTTTAACTGGAGTGTCATCTTCAATTGAGTCCGAATTCGAAACAAATCCAACCAAGCCGATAGATATTACTGAAAGCAAAATTAGAGGTTTTATTTATGAAAAGTTAAAAGCTAAAGCTAATGGTTCTTTTTGGTCAGATTGTATTCCTTCTGATATAAGATTTGTAGTTGATAATAAAATAAAAGACCATGTAAGGCGACATCCTTATAAATTAGAAGATTATTTAAATGATGAAACCAGAATTAATTTTTTGGAGATAATGGATTATTGCAAAATAATTTTAAGTAATTGGAATGTTTTTTCTGAATATTTTTCTAGCAAGGGTGAAACGGAGAGGCATTTTTTAGCGCTTAAGAATTATAGGAACCCAGTTAAACACGGAAGGGATTTAAACGAAGTTGATAAGAGAAATGGCGAGGCCTCGATCTTGTGGCTTGACAGTGTTTTGGGGTAGTTTGGATTGCAACAAATTAAATATAAAAAATTGTAAAGAAATTATATTATTTTTTATTAGATTTTATTAAATAAAATATGACATACGAAGAAGCGATAGCGGAGTTGAACAAGGAAGCAGAAGACCCCCAAGACGAAGAGATGGAGGAGGCATTAGTGGTATTAAGATCCCCAGGATTTAAAAAAAAGGGAGGGTCTTTGAGAAAAAAGAAACTCTTTGACACTTTGAGTAAAGAAGGAACTTCTATAAAAAAAGAGAAAGAATCAAAACCAATAAAATATTCTAATGTTCAAAGCATTAACAAGACAATAAAACAATTTCATATCGTTTATTCTGACAAAATAAGAAGAGCAATTAAATTTGCCAGTAAAACTCATAATCAGTATCAACAACAAAACAGGAAGGGAAAAGTTATCCCCTATATAACTCATCCTTTAACTGTTGGAATAATATTATCTCTAGCTAAAGCCTCAGAGGATGTTATTATAGCCGGAATACTTCACGACACAATAGAAGATAGCCCAGAACATAAAAAGGTGACTCCAGAAATGATAACTGAGAGATTTGGTAAAAATGTCGTAAAATTAGTTTTAAGTGTTACTGAAAAAAATAGAAATCTTTCTTGGGAGGAAAGAAAAAAAGAAGCATTAAGACATATAAAAGATTTTTCTAATGATTCCTTGCTAGTTAAATCAGCTGATGTTTTGGCAAATTACTCTGAGCTAGTTGATGACCATAATAGATATGGAGACGAGGTTTTTAATAGATTTAATGGCTCTAAAGAGGAAATAATAGTTCATCAATTAAAAATCATTTCAGCTGTATTAACTAAGTGGCCTGAAAATCCTTTATATTGGGATTTAAAACTTTTAGCTTGTGATTTGGAGGGAATATGTTCAGAGGAGTTTAGGGAAAAGTATCCAGCCAAAATAATTAAAATTAAAAATTTTAAGAATATCATGAAGATTAAGTGTCCTATATGTGGCTGGAGGGGGACACCTGAGTCAGGTAGCTCGGGCTGGGATAGCGACTTTTGTTTAGATGTTGTTTGCCCTATTTGTGGAAAAATGATTTTAGTGGCTGAATATGCTCTTACTAATTATAAACCTGAATAAACAGAGTTGAATAACTCGGATTGTTTCAAAATAATAGCTATGAGATAAAGCTCTTGTTTTCATTAATCTTTTGAAGATAGAAATAGTTTTTAATTTATTTAAAGAGAGCGCTAGTTGGAAAGAATTTGTAATTCCTATAAAAAATGTAGATTTAAAAACCGAAAAAATAAATCAACAAAATTGACAAACCATAATCGAGCAACTTATAAAAACAAAAATGGCTTTTTAAGTTAGAAAACTTTGGTGTAAACTAATCATTTTTATAAAATAAAATAAAAAAATATGAACAACCAACACAACAACCCCGACAGCGACGATGACAGCAACGTTCGGTTTAGAAAAGATTTGCGAACCATCAAGAGAATAATTTTTAACAAAAATTATTTAATCGTCTTTATTGCCATCTCTGTTTTAGTAATTGATCTAATCATTATTGATCATTTTTCTCCCTACTTAAGAGAAAAAATTAATCTCAGCCACTTAGAATTTTTATCTAAAGATAGTGACTTGTATAAAAAAACGGAAGGAGAAGCTGAAAATCCAGAAAAGGAATGTAATGTTCGTGGTATTAATTTACATGGTAATTTAGTCACTTATACAGCTAGTGGTGACTATAATGATTTTGATCTTTTTTCAGGAGACCAAACCTCATCTGAGTTAGTTTATTTTATCCTAAAAAATGCCGAAAAAAATGATGATATTAAAGCAATCGTAATAGAAATAGATTCAGGTGGGGGAGACCCTACAGCTGGTGAAGAAATTGCCAAAGCCCTAAAGAACTCTTCTAAACCAGTTATTGCCTATATCAGATCTGTGGGCGCCTCATCTGCTTATTGGTCAGCTACTGGGGCTGATAGAATTTTCGCCTTAGAATCTTCGGACGTTGGTAGCATTAGTATAACTTCTTCCTATTTAGATAGTGCCAAAGCCAATCAAGAAGAAGGCTTAAATTTTAATGAATTATCTACCGGGAAGTTTAAAAATACATTGAATAGAAACAAAGGGCTGACCGAGGAAGAGAGAATTTTAGTAATGGGAAGTTTGCAAAAAATTCATGACTTATTTGTTAGAACAGTATCTGAGAATAGAGGAC
Source organism: Patescibacteria group bacterium (assembly GCA_041656935.1). GTDB lineage: Bacteria > Patescibacteriota > Patescibacteriia > Patescibacteriales > UBA12465. The sequence continues at coordinate 44,808 of JBBACQ010000008.1, read as the reverse complement.
TAGAAATTAGTCAGGTAGAAGAATTAGCTACCGGTTGGGCCTATAACGGGGCAGATGCTTTAGAGTATGGTTTAATAGACGAAATTGGCGGATTAGATGAGGTTAATAATTATTTAAAGGATAATGTTTTAGAAGGAGCCGATGTCGAGATTTGCTGGTAATAAATTAATTATAAATAATCTTAAACCAAAAAATATGACCAATCAAAAACTAATAAAAAGAGGGCTACTCAACGCCCTCGGTGTCTTAGCCTACATCTTTCTCCTGTCTATCTTCATGAACCAAGCCAACACTTGGTTCGGAAAACAAGACCATGACATAATCACCCCCGTCGCCGTTCTATTATTATTCCTCTTTTCAGCCCTAGTCACCGGCGGACTAGTATTAGGCCAACCCATTATCTTGTATCTCGATGGTCAAAAGAAAGAGAGCCTTAAACTATTATGGTACACAGGAATTAGTATCTTCGTTTTTATGCTTCTAACCTTTTCAACGTTGATGATAATAAAATAAGAGAGAAAAAGATTAATTTAAAATATCTTAATTTATGCTTAGTAAACAAAAGCTCCCAATTTCCGTGTTGAAAAAGATATTGCTGGATTTTAATTTAGAAAAAATCGAAACAATAGAATCATTAGCAACTAGTGGCAATATTGCTTATATTATTAAGACCAAAAATAACAAATATTTTTTACGCCTGTCTCCCTCGGGTTTACGTTTTCGATCCAAAGAAGAAATTACTGCCGAGATAGAACTTTTAGATTATCTGGCTGACAATAATTTTCCAGTAGCTAGACCTATTATTAATACAAAAGGTGATAAAATTATTTCTTGGCAAAGACATTATGGTTATTTGCGAGAGTTTGTTGCCGGAAAAGAAAAAATTAATCCGACAGTTAAAGAGATAAAAAAGTTTGGTGTATTATTAGGAGAGCTTCATAATTTAGTTGAGAATTATAAGACTAAAAACAAACGTCAGCATATTTGGGATCCAGAGGCCACGGAAAAGTATTTTCTTTCTATTAGTAAAAATTTAGATAAACAATTTGTTGCTCTATTTTCAAAAGTGCTCTCGGCTCTAAAATTTTCAAAAAAATTACCGTCTGGCTCTATCCATGAAGATTTAGGTAAACGTCATGTCTTGTGGTTTAATAATAAAATCGTTACTGTTTTAGATTTTGATCGTTTTTACTTTGCTCCATTGGTTTTTGATTTAGGCCAAGCTATTAGGGGCTGGTGTTTTGTAAATAATTGGCGGGAATGGAGCCAGAATAATTTTAAGGCTCTAATTTCTGGTTATCAGTCAAAACGACTTTTAAATAGGGCTGAGAAAAAAGATCTTGTTGATAGTATAATATTTGCAGTTTTAGAGAGATCTCTATCTTTCTATTCTAGATATGTTTATGTAACTAAAGATAAAGAGGATTTAGATTATGCTTGGTTTTCTTTGCGGAGTATTATAAACATAATTAATGGAGAAAGAAATAAGATAGAGAGTATTTTAAAAAATAAAAAAGTCGTTTTGTAATAAAACGACTTTCGATCAAAACGTATATTTTACTCCTCGTTTTGACCATTTAACTTTTACAATTTGGACATTTGGATGCCCCTGGATTTTTTCCCAATCCTCCATAATCCATTTTCTCCGATTGATTATGTTGTAGGAAAAGTTTTTGAATATCCCCGAAATATTTGCCAAACTGTATGGCTTACTATTTCCTTGCCATCCGGTTTCGGCTTCCCAAGAATATTGTCCCGTGGCAAACCATTGGACGATTCGTGGCAACCAGAATAAGATTTGATTAATAGCTCCAATTTTGAGATATATAATCAAATTATATTCTGAAAGAGGCATAATTGCCCCAGTCACGGTGGCATGGATATCTTCAATTAAATAAACCGTGTCATTGGAAAACTTTTTTGGGGTTTCCAGCAGACAGTCAGCATCCAATGGATGCCGTATGATGCTAAAGCAATCAGCATCAAAGTGTTCGACTTTGGCACCAGTTGCTCTAATTTTCTGTAATAACTGTCGGCGAAGAGTACTCTTGCCGACGATTCCTATCCCGGTAATGAGTACTTTCATTTTGTTTGCAATATTTATTGTTAAAGAAACGTTTAATTATTCATATTACAACATATTTATATCTTTGTCAATAGGTCTGCTTTTTTCATATAAAAAAAGCTTTCATTACAAAAGCTTTTTATTTCCCCTTTTTTAAAAATTAAAGTGATTTATTCTGGGTCTTGAAAAAATATTATTAATTTATTATAATAAAATTATTCGTGGTGGTTAACTGGCCCAACCCACCGCATTGAGAATTGGGCTTATTAAGTCTCAGGAATGTCTTAGTAACAGCGCAAAAAGCCAAGAAGTTTAGAGCAATAAGTGAAAAGACAAAAACCAGGGGGATGAGAGTCTTAGGGGCAAAGGTCTTGTTTCCAATCCTTGGTTACTCCCATTTGATCTTAATAGAAAAAAAATCAATCCTGGACAACGTTAATCGGTCCCAAAAAAAGATTGGTTTTAGCCATTGAAACTTGTAGAATAAACACCCATAATAAAAATATTCTATCAAGCCTCAATGGCTTTTTTCTTTTTTAGGCACTTTTATAGGTTCTTGAATTAGTGTATAATATATATATTAATTAATATAAACAAAATTAAATAAATTTAAATAATAATCCTATGAAAACCCCAACCCTATCATCCACCACCCAAAAACTACTAGACATCGCCGAATTAGAAATGGCCAAAGTTCAAGATTCCGGCCACGATATCGACCATGTCTTACGAGTATATAATTTAGCCCTAAAAATTGCCCAAACCGAAAAAGAGGTCGATTTAGAAGTATTAGAATCAGCCGTTATTCTACACGATATCGGGAAAGCTAAAGAAGACCAAGATTCTAGCGGAAAAGTTGATCATGCCGTAGTCGGAGCTGAAATGGCTAAAGAAATTTTAGAACCATTAGGTTTTTCATTTGAGAAAATCAGGCACGTCCAAGATTGCATTCTATCTCATCGTTATCGCAATGACTATAAACCACAAACCATAGAAGCTAAGATTCTTCACGATGCCGATAAATTAGAAACGGTTGGAGCCATTGGTTTAGCCCGATCATTTGTTTGGGTTGGGAGGCATAATGCCAAAATTTACAAAAAAGTTCTTGATATCAATGAATACGCTAAAAGCAATCTAAGTGATGGAAAAATTAATGGTCGCATAATGGATAAATCTAAACACAGTATCCATATTAACTATGAGTTAAAAGATAAATTTTTATTAGAAAAACTATACACTAAAAAGGCTAAGAAAATTGGGAAGGAGAGACTAAAATATTATGAGAAATATTTAGCTAGATTAGATAGAGAAGTTTTAGGAGAAATATAATAATTTTAGAAATTAATCTAAAAACTATGAAAATAGCTTACATCATTCACGGCTGGGGAGGCAATTCGAAATCAGATTGGATTCCTTGGCTAAAAAAAGAATTAGAAAATAAGGGTCTAGAAGTTTTTACTCCTGATATGCCCGACACTGATGAACCTACTATTGAAGGATGGCTTAATAAAATGAAAAAAGATTTACCTAGTCCAGATGAAAATTGTATTTTGATAGGGCACAGTATTGGTTGTCAGACTATTATGAGATACTTAGAGAGCTTAGAGAACAAAAAAGTTGCTAAAGTTATTTTAGTTGCTCCTTGGTTTAATCTAAAGGGGTTAGAGGAGGATGAAGAATGGTCCATTGCCAAACCTTGGTTAGAAACACCAATTAATTTTGAAAAAATAAAAAACTCAGCTAAAGAAATTATAGCTTTATTTTCCGATAATGACCCCTTTGTTCCAATTGAAGATGAAAAGCTGTTCAAAGAAAGATTAGGAGCTCAAACTTTTATGTTTAAAAACAGAGGGCATCTTAATGCTGAGGATGGAACAACAGCGCTTCTAGAGATTTTAGAATTTATATAATTTATAATAAAACTATGAAAATAGCAATAATGGCCGACATCCACGATAACTTTCACAACCTAATTTTAATTTTAAAAAAAATAAAAGAAAACAACGACATCAAGAAGATTATTTTTCTTGGTGATTTCATAAATAACGGTATAGCCAAAATATTAGCCGGATTTGATATTCCCGTTCAGGCTATTTGGGGGAATAACGATGGCGCCCAAAGTGTTATCACTAGAACATCATTACAACCGGGGAGCAATATGACTATCGCCGATAATATTTATGATTTTTTAGAAATCGATAATCGAAAAATATTTATCTCTCATTATGCCGATTTAGCCAAACCCATGGCCAAATCTGGTGAATTCGATGCTGTTTTTTATGCCCATAATCATATCAAAAATAAAGATAGAATTAATGATTGTTTAGTAGTTAATCCGGGGGAAATCTCTGGTCATAAAAATAGTCAAATATCTTTTGCTATTTATGATACCGAAAAAAATGATGCTGAAATTGTAGACGTCGAGGGCGGGGTATTTGTTAAGAATAAGGAGGTGGAGGAATATTTGGATGAATTAGGCTTTGAGTTTTCTAAAACTAAAGGACATCAGTATTAATAATATAAAGCAATTAGAGAAAAAGATCATTTAGAAGAAGTTGGTAGTATTATAAGTGAGTGATAAAAATATTAATTAATTTTCAAACTATGTTTTTCTTGTCTATAAACGGGCCTTCCTGCTCCGGAAAAAGTACAATCATTAAGGAAATAATGAAAATCCAGCCTAATTTATTTTATTTATCCTATGATTCCCTTAAGTGGTTTTTTTCTGGATATAATTCCAAGACTCATTATCAAAAAGTTTTTAATCTTATGTTACATGTAGCTAATTTTCCTTTAGAACAAAAATATAATATTATTTCTGATACTTCTTTACATAGAGAGGATAGAAATAAGTTAATTAGCCTGGCGAAAAAGTGTGATTATAGAATAATTGAAATCAATTTAGAAGCCGACTTTTCTGTTTTAGAAAAAAGATTTGATGAACGAGTATCTAGCGCTTTGGCTAATCCTAATTCTAGAATCTCCAATACTTCCAAGGAGAGATTTAAGGAGTTAGTAGAAATATTTGAAAAAGAAAAAAATGATCAAGCTATTAAAATAAGAACCGATAATCAAACGATAGAGGAGGCAGTTAAAAATATTTTAGAATTTATATAATTTATAATAAAGCCATGAAGCAATTCATAAAAAACCGAAAAAATCAAAATATTGCTGTTTTAGTGGAGAGAGCCGAAAATCCTCAAGGTTTAGTTTTTGTTGTTCATGGCATGGGAGATTCGAAGGATTCAGATCACATCAAAACTTTTTCTAAGTGTTTTTTTGATAATAATTACAATACAGTTAGATTTGATGCTACCGGCTCTTTTGGAGAGAGTGATGGAGAATTTGAGGATGCTAATATATTAACCTATTACGAAGATTTAGAAGATGTTTTAAGTTGGTCTAGGTCTCAAGATTTCTACCAGGAACCATTTATTCTATGTGGTCATAGCTTGGGAGCGACGTCATCTGTTTTTTATGCGGAAAACAATTCTAGTTTAGTTAAGGCAGTATTTTCTGCCTCTGCAGTGATTAATGCTGAATTGAGTAAGAAAAATTATTCCTTAGAAGAATTAAATAATTGGGAAAAAACAGGCTGGATTACTGAAGACTGGGATGGCTTTAAGGCTAAGTTCAAATGGTCTTACATGCAAGCTAAGGAAAAATTTAATTTATTAAAGATGGTGGATAAATTAACTATTCCGACCTTTCTTATTGTTGGAGAATTAGATGATAATACTCCGCCTAAAAACCAACAGATTTTATTTGATAAATTACCAGGCAAAAAGGAATTGCATATTATAAAAAACGCTCCCCATACTTTTAAAGAAAAAGAGCATCTAGAGGAGGTTTGTAAAATTATGAGTGAGTGGATAAAAAATATTAATTAAATTATTCATCTAAATTATATTATAAGTTTGTATCCATCTCTTGACTCAATGTATACAAACTGCTATACTTTGTATACATTATAAATTAAATAGATACAAAGATGAAAAAAATGGAAATAGGTAAAAATATTCAACAAATAGAGGGTTATAAGGCTTTTATTCCTAATAAATTTCCCCCAGTAGAGGGCTTTTCTTTCGATTCTCAAATACTTAAAAAAAACGAACAGGCTACAAGATTATTAGGTAAATTGGATGGTATTACTAAGCTTTTGCCCGATATTGATTTCTTCCTTTTAATGTATATACGAAAAGATGCCGCATCTTCCAGCCAAATTGAAGGAACTAGAGCTACTATGGTCGATGCTATAGAGGCTGAATCTAAAATAAATACTAATTTACCGCAGGATGTCGATGATATTTTGCATTATATTAAGGCTCTTAATTATGGTATGAAAAGAGTTAAAGATGATGATTTCCCAATCTCTCTTCGTTTTATTAGAGAATTACATTTAAAATTAATGGATAAAGCTCGAGTTACTCAATTTTCTGATCCAGGTGAATTTAGAAAAACTCAAAATTGGATAGGGGGCACTCGTCCCGACAATGCTCGTTTTGTTCCACCGCCAGTTAAAGAAATGAAAATAGCTCTAAGTGATTTAGAAAAATTTTTATATTCTGATGAAGAGGTTTTGACCTTAATAAAGGCCGGGATGATTCATGCCCAATTTGAAACTATCCATCCTTTTCTTGATGGTAATGGCCGAACTGGGAGAATGTTAATCACTTTTTATTTATGGAAGGAAAAGTTTTTAGATAAGCCCGTTTTATTTTTGTCTTCTTTTTTTAAAAAGCATCAACAATTATATTATGAAAAATTATTTGCTTATCACAATGGAAATGTTTTTGATTGGATAGATTTCTTTTTAGATGGAGTTATAGAAATAGTCCAAGAGGCTATTTGTACTGTAGAAAAAATTACTAAACTGAGAGAAGATGATACCCAAAAAATACAAAAATTAGGAACTAGAGCATCGGAAAGCGCTGTAATTATTTTACCAAAACTTTATAGACAGCCAATTGTGAATGTTTCTAATATACAAGGTTGGACTGGTTATACTAGAGCAGGAGCTCAGAGGGTTATTGACCGTTTTGTGCAGATCGGAATTCTAACTAAAAAAGATAAAGATGTTAAATATGGACAATCTTATGTATATAAAAAATACATAGATATTTTTTATAAAAATAATTAGATTTAAGATGAATATTAAGTATAGACTTGTATAGATTTATTTTAAAATAATAATTAAAAATAATATGCATAAAACTATTTTATACATGGCCATTACAATCAACGGCTATATCGCTAAAGAGAATAATGAAACCCCTTGGTCAAAAGAGGAGTGGACTAGTTTTTCTAATTTTATAAAAGATAAAAAAAATATTATTATTGGCAGAAATACCTATGATTTAATGAAAGGAGAAAATGAGTTTGATAAAATTGGTAATCCAGTGGTTGTAGTTGTTTCGAAAAATAAAGTATTAGATGAAAATATTATAACAGTTGGGTCTCCGAAAGAGGCGGTTGATGTTTTGAAAGAAAAAGGATTTAATGAATTTGTTGTTGCTGGAGGAGGAATATTAAATTCTTCCTTCTTAAAAGAAGGTTTGATTGATGAAATTTATTTAGATGTAGAGTCTTTAATTTTTGGTAAAGGCATAAAATTATTTTCTGACGATGATTTTAGTGTTAAATTGGAATTATTAGATGTTAAAAAAATATCTAAAAATTTAATTCAGGTGCATTATAAGGTTATAAAATAATTAACATAGAGATATGAAGCAATTCATAAAAAACCGAAAAAATCAGAATATTGCTGTTCTTATAGAAAAGAGAAAAAACTCCAAGGGTTTAGTCGTTATTGAGCATGGTAATAGTGGAAACAAGGAACAGCAACATATCGACGTTTTTGCAGATGCTTTTAAAAATAATAATTATGATGTTCTTAGATTTGATGCTACTAATTCATTTGGTGAAAGTGACGGCAACAATCCTGACGCCACTCTGACTAGCTTTTATCAAGATTTAGAAGATGTAATTTTTTGGGCTAAAAAACAAGATTTTTATAAGGAGCCATTTGCTCTCTGCGGTCACAGTTTAGGCGGTATTAGTATTTTATTATATGCTAAAAATTATCCTCAAGAAATTAAATTTTTAGCGCCGATTTCAAGTGTTGTTAGCGGAGAGTTGCTTATGGAAAAGTTTTGTAGTCAAGAAGAGTTGCAAAAATGGAAAGAGGATGGCGCTAGGGAGTATTTATCGGGAAGGGGCTTTATTAAAAGATTAAAGTATGGTTTTGTGGAAGATATTTTAAATTATAATATTTTAGATTATGTAGATAAAATAATCATGCCAGTTTTATTAATTGTTGGTGAGAATGATCCTTCAACTCCAGTAGAACATCAAAAATTACTTTTTGATAAATTGCCGGGAGAAAAAGAACTGCAAATTATTAAAAATGCTCCTCACACTTTTGAAGAGCCAAATCATTTAAATGAGGTCTATAATATTCTAGATAAGTGGATTAAAAAAAATAATTAAGTTTTATGAAATTGTTATTATTATCCAGCAGTAAATTTTTGAAAAACGATTTAAAACCATACTTAGGGAAATCTCTGGGAGAATTAAGAATTGCTCATATCATTAGTGCTTCCAAGGGTCAGGGGGTTAATGATTTGAGCTATATTGAAAGAACCAAGGAAATTTTTAATAATAGCGGTTGCTATTTTGAAGACTTGGATTTAGACGGAAAGGATGAAAAATATTTAAGAGAGTATTTAAAAAACTTTGACGCTGTTTTTGTAAATGGTGGGAGCACTTTTTATCTATTAAAATCTATCAGAGAAAGTGGCTTTGATAGGGTGATAAAAGAATTGTTGCCCCAAGGATTTATTTACATGGGGGCTAGCGCCGGTTCTTATGTTTGTTGTCCAACAATTGAAATGTCCTTATGGAAACATCAAGATAAATATGATCATTATGGGTTAACTGATTTAAGAGCCTTGGATCTAATTCCTTTTTTAATGACAGTTCATTATTCCGAGGAGTATAAAGAGTTGTTAAAAGAAAAAATCGCTATGACTAATTATCAAGTTAAGATATTAAATGACGAGCAAGCGATTTTAGTTGATGAGGACAAAACTGTTTTATTAGGTGGGGAGGAAATAATTTTATAATATTATTAAAATTATGAATTTATTTGATAATCAAAATTTACACATAGGAATATCAACTAAAAAAGATGGTCCTATGAAGGGTTCGTTGGAGAACCGTTCTTTATTTTTTAAAAATAAAAATTTAAACGATAAGATTATAATATCAGCTGACTTAGTTCATGAAAATAGGGTAGTTATTGTCGATGATATTAAGGAAGGTCAACTAATTAAAAATTGTGATGCCCTAATAACCTGTCGGACTGAACATCTATTAACTATAACCGTTGCTGACTGTTTGCCTATTTATTTTTATGATAAAAATAAAAAAGTAATAGCCTTGGCTCATGCCGGTTGGCGGGGTGTCTTCTCACAAATAGTTTTAAAGGTGATTAATGTTTTTGAGAATCATTATGGGTCAAGCTTGAAAGATATCGAGGTTTTTGTGGGGCCACATATTAGGGATTGTCATTTTGAGGTGCAAAATGATTTAATAAATAAATTTAAAATTTCAGATTATATAACTCGAGATGAGAAAATGTATATTAATCTTTCCGAAATTGTTAAAAAACAATTATTCCAATTGGGCATTGGCGAAAATAATGTTAATATCAGTGATGAGTGTACTTATTGTTTAGGTGATAAATATTTTTCTTATCGGCGTGATAAATTGCCAGAGTTAAAAACCACGATAGCTTATTTGGGATTAAAATAATTAATTTCAAATATATAAGAGGAGCTTAGAGGAAAATAATAATATTTAGGCTTTAAAAACATCAAATCCAACAACTTGACAATATCATATCGTTTTGCTATAATATACATATATGTATAGTATAAACAAACACAAAGACAAAAAAACAGCTAATATTAAGCAAAATAGGTTTTTATCAATTGCCAAGCTAAAAGGTGAGGTTTTTCATGTTTCTGACTTAGCTAGAATCTGGAAAATTGATAATCGTAGCACCCTTTTAATAAGCCTAAAACGCTATGTTGATAGTGGTTTAATATATAGATTATATCGAGGACTTTATTCCATTAAACCAGTATCAGAGTTGGATCCGCTTTTATTAGGAGCTCAAGCTATAAATAATTATTGCTATTTAAGTGGCGAGACAATTTTGGCTAAACACGGAATTATTTTTCAACAAGTTAATCTTTTCACTTTTATCGGAGAGAAGACGAGGCGCTTGAAAATAGAGAATTATAAATATTATTGTCGTCAACTTAAAGATAAGTTTTTATATAATGACATTGGTATAGACAAAAGTGGAAAATTTAATTTCGCTACTTTAGAGCGAGCCGTAGCTGATATTTTATATTTCAATCCTAAATACCATTTTGATAATCCCACAGCTATTAATTGGGCGGAGGTTAAAAAAATCCAAAAAGCTGTTTATAATAAATAAAAATTTATGATAACTTTAAATCCTCAAGATGCAATTCACAAGGCCTGGCTTTATCGCCTCTTGATTGCTATTGTTGATAATACTAATTTGCCTAACCTATATTTCAAAGGAGGCACTTGCGCTTCTATGGCTGGATTTTTGGATCGTTTCTCGGTTGATTTAGATTTCGATTATGTCGGTGAGCACAAAGATCTAGTAAAAGTTAGACTTGAGCTGGAGAAAATTTTTAAAGAGCTAGGTTTAAAAATAGATGATGCTAGCAAAAAGGTGCCACAATATTTTTTGAAATATCCAACTAAAGATGTTTCTAGTCGCAATACCTTAAAAATAGATATTACTTTTCCTCCACCGCAGGCCAATGTTTATGAGCCAATTAAGTTGGTTGATATTGGACGAGTTGTTGTTTGCCAGAATATTTCGACAATGTTTGCCAATAAATTATCAGCGGTACTCGATCGTTTCAAGCGCCACAATTCCATTGCTGGTCGTGATATTTATGACATTCATTATTTCTTTTTAAATGGTTATGATTATAATCGGGAAGTGATAATCGAGAGAAATGGTTTGAGCTTGATAGATTTTTTTAAGGAGTTGTCTCTTTTTATAAGTGAGCATATTACTGAGACTATTTTAAATCAAGACTTAAATTCACTTATTCCTTATGAGCGGTTTAATAAATTGAGAAAAGTATTAAAAAGAGAGACGTTGATGTTTTTAGATGATGAGATAAAGCGATTAGAAAATAATTAATAATCTATGCCTGAATATTTAAACATCGTCGATGAGGATGACAACATCATCGGTCAAGAAACTCGCTCCGAGGTTCATCGTCTAGGACTGCTTCATCGCGAAGTCCATGTTTATTTTATCACCCCTAATAAAGAAATAATATTTCAGCATCGGGCCAAGGATAAAGATTTTTATCCCGACTTATTAGACGCTACTGTCGGTGGTCATGTTGATTTAGGTGATGATTACAAAGAAACAGCGATTAGAGAGGTTGAGGAGGAGACAGGATTAAAAATAGATCTTAAAGATTTAATTTTTCTTAGTAAGGATAGAAATGGGCCCTTTAATGATCCTAAAACCGGAACAACAAATAGTACTTGGAAAGAGAATTATATTTATACTTTTTCTGGTCAATCATCAGATTTGAGGGTAGAAGAGGGTAAGGCTATTGGTTTTGAATCTTGGTCCATGGATAAATTAAGAAACATTTCAGAAGCTGAAAGAGAAAAATTTATTCCTTATGTTTTAAATTTTGTTCAGGAAAATTTATTAGATTTATAATTAATTTTTAAATATGAAAATAGTTATTTGCGGAAGCTCAGCTTTCAAGGAAAAAATGATTGAATATCAAAAATTATTATTAGATTTAGGCCACGAGGGGATTGTTCATCCCGATTATCTAGCTTTTATTAAGGGAGAAAAACAGGAAATATGGAAGCATGTAACCGCAGGCGAACATTACAAGGCTAAAAAATCTCAAGGCTATATCAAGTGGTATTATGAGGCGATCGTTAAGAGCGATGCTGTTTTAATTTTGAATTTTGATAAAAAGGGGATAAAGAATTATATTGGTGGCAATACTTTAATGGAAATAGCCTTTGCTCATGTCCATGATAAAAAAGTTTTTTTATTAAATGATATCCCCGAAGACGTTTCTTATATCGATGAAATTAAAGCCATGACCGACGTTATTTTGAACAGCGACTTAAATAAAATTAATTAAAGTGTATGTCTATTATATACGAAAGCAATAATTTTATAGTTGAGGCTCATCAAAAACCTCATGTTGACAGAGATGATGGCGGTCATATTGTAATTCATCCCCGGGAAAGATTGGTTGACAGACAGGCCCTGAGTCCTAAATTGGCCATAGAATTAATGAGATTGACCATGGTGGCCGGAGAGGCTATGACCAAGGTTATGAATAGAAGAGGGGTTGATATTGGTCGAATTAACTATCAAGACAATGGAAATTGGAGCGTTTTTAAACCCGATGGTCCTTATTTACATATTCATCTCTACGGGAGAGCTAAAAGCGCTAAGGTCCATAAATATGGCCAAGCCTGCTATTTTCCACACATAAATGATCAATCCGAATATTATGAAAATTTTAAACCACTAAATGAAGATGATATCAAAGAATTAGGGGAGGAAATAAAGTTATTATTTAATAACTCAAAATATTTAGATAAGGAGTGGTTCTAATTATTAATATTTATGAAAATCAAAGCAATTAAAACTAGAATTTTTAAGCCTTCAGAAAATCTAATAGAATTTATTCAGAAGTATTTACCAAAAATAGAAGAGGAGACGATATTGGTGATTACTTCTAAAATCGTAGCTTTATCTGAGGGGCGCTTAGTTAAAAAAACGAGCGAGAAAGAAAAAATTAAACTCATTAAAAGTGAAAGTAATTTTTGTATTCCATCTAAATATGCCTACCTAACTATTAAAAATGATGTCGTCATGGCTAATGCTGGAGTTGATGAGAGCAATGCTCAGGATAACATTATTCTCTTACCGAAAGATAGTTTTTCTTCCGCTCATAAAATCAGAAATTATTTTGTTAAGAAACATTATTTAAAAAATTTTGGCGTGATTATTACCGATAGTCGATCTTTACCTTTAAGAAGGGGAATCACCGGAGTATCTTTAGGATACGCTGGTTTCGCTGGATTGAAAGATTATCGTCATAGTCTTGATATTTTTGGTCGCCCCTTTAAATTTTCCGTTGTTAACGTGGTTGATAGCTTAGCCGTGTCAGCTGTTTTATGTATGGGTGAGGGCGATGAAAAGAAACCCTTAGCTATAATCACTAAGGCCCCAGTAAAATATAGTGATAAAATTAAAAGAAATGAATTAAAAATAGATATAAAAGACGATATGTATGGTCCAATTTTTCGGGCTAAGATTAAATAAATTTAATTTTATTTAAAACTTAATTAATTAATCTAAATAATATGTCAAAAAAAATTTTAATAATTATCGTTCTCTTAACAGCGTTGTTAGTATTAATTGCTGGTAAATATTATTCGGAAAACTTTGATTGGTCTAAAAAAGAAAAATCCGAAGGAGGAAGAAAAGATTTAATTGATCATTTAGCTGATTTAGATAAAGCGCAAAACGTTTTTCAGATAGATGATTTTATCTCCTGCCTAGAGGCCGGAAATCCAATAATGGAATCTTACCCACGTCAATGTCGTTCTAATGACGGTAGCTTATTTATAGAAGATATTGGAAATACTTTAGAGAAAAGTGATCTAATTAGAATTGATTTTCCTCTACCGAATAGCGAGATTTCCAGTCCGTTAGAAATTAGTGGTACAGCTCGTGGCCTTTGGTATTTTGAAGCCAGTTTTCCAATAACTTTAGTTGACTCTAAAGGTAATATTATTGTTGAAAGTTTTGCTACGGCCCAAGATGATTGGATGACTGAAGAATTTGTTCCGTTTCTATCTCAATTAGAATTTTCTTCGCCCGCTAGCGGAAGTCGGGGAAAATTAATATTAAAAAAAGATAATCCCTCCGGTTTAGTCGAACACGATGATTTTTTAGAAATTCCAGTTATCTTTCATTAATTATTTTTCTAAGTTTTATAAATCTGGCAAGATAAAAAAAGTAAAAAAATTATGGTTAAATTATTAAGAATGCAAAAACCTATATTTAAAACCGCTTTCACTCTGGTTGAGCTATTAGTTGTGATAGCTATTATTGGAATATTAGCTACTTTAGCGATAGTTGCTATTCAAAATACTAGAAAAAATGCTCGTGATACTAAGAGAATGGCCGATATTAAACAAATCCAAACAGCTCTAGAATTATATTTTAATGATAATGGTTCTTATCCAGTTTCTTCTTCGGTCACCTCAACTATTCGCTATGGTGGTAAGGTTTATATGGAAGTATATCCTCAAGCTCCAACTCCACCTGATGGAAATTGTGATGAAGAAGCTAACCAATATGTTTATACTGAAGTCGGAGCAGACAACGGTTCCTATAATCTTTCTTTTTGTATTGGATCTCAAACTGGAAATATAAGCCCAGGAAATAAGAGCGCCACTCCCATAGGAATTTTAGAACGCGATTCAGCAGAGCTTACAGCTATAATAGCACGAGCCGAAGCTGAGGGATTTACTTTGCCGAGCGTATCCACCTTAAGACAGGTTGATATTTTAATCGGAGCGATGAAGACATCAGGTTTTTGGGACGAACAAGATCTTATTCTTAATTTTGCTTACAATAATACAGATTTAGCAAATTTTAGTAGAATAAATTGGAAAAATCCTTCTGATCCTTTGGCGGTACGAAACGGAGGGTTAACTTATGGAGTATATGGAGAACTTGGTAATGGCTCAAATGCTCACATTGATACAAACAATAATCCTTCAACTTATGGGGGCAACTATACTTTAAATGACGCAGGGAGGGGTGCTGTTATATTCAGTGCTGGTAGTGTAATAGATGGGACGGCCAATGCTTCGATTAATTCGTTAAGGAATGGGAATTTAGATGCACATAAAATAAATCAATTAGCAACAACGGCATTAAGTCCATCAGCAGACTTGAGCGGGGTTGGTTATAAGGGTGTAAATAGGGACGATGCAACAAACGTAAGGTTTTACAATAAAGCGACTGAATTAAACGGAACAGCAAATTCAAGCTCATTATATAACGGTAATCAATATCTTATGAGAAGGGGTGGCACTTATTCTAGTATAGGAATTTCATTTTATCATCTTGGAGGTTCAATTTCACAAACCATAACTCAAAATTTTAGAATAGCATATAACGCTTATTTAGTTTCAATCGGATTAACAGCCATAGCCTAATTACAGTAGACACTTATGATGATTAGTATAAATAAGATAATTTTTTAGAAATTCCAGTTATCTTTCATTAATTTCTGAGCCCCTTTAATTAAATTTATTTTTAGTTTATAATATAAATAGAAAAAGACTAAGTTAGTTGGAAATTAATTTAATTTTAAGACATGAATAATAAAAAACCAGGTTATTTATTAGTAGCCTTATTAATTGTTGGAGCAATTATTGCTGTCATTTTTTTTCTTTCGGGTAATTTCAGTTTTACGCTTGGATCTGAGAAGACGGAAGGCACAGTTAATTATCAAGTGAACGAATTAGAAGGTCAGGTTAATGATTATAAAAAAAGACAGGAAGATTTTTTAGAAGAATAATAATTAAATATAAAAATATGGCCCATGAAATAGAAGCCGATTTCGTCCCGCATTATTATAATGAAGATCAGCAGTGTAAGAACTGTACTAGTTTTTCGGGTGAGGGTGAACAAGGATTTTGTACAGAAGCTAAGAGTGATGTTCCGTCGGATGCTCATTGTGATTTTTTTCAATTTAAAGACTAAGGGCATTGAATTATAAATTTAAAATTAATATAAAAATATGATTATTACAACAACAAGTCAAATTCCGGGAAAAGAAATTAGTGAAATTTTAGGAGTAGCTCGTGGTGGAACTGTCAGAGCTCGTAATATTGGTCGCGATATTTTCGCTGGACTTAAAAATTTAGTTGGTGGAGAAATTAGTGAATACACCAAACTTCAAGCTGAAGCTCGAGAAGAAGCTTTTTTCAGAATGGAAGAAGATGCTAAACGTTTAGGGGCTGATGCGGTCGTTGGTTTAAAAATGAGTACCTCGGTGATAACTCAAGGGGCTTCAGAGATATTATTTTACGGAACTGCTGTTAAACTAAAATAATAACTATGTCTATTTTTAGTGTTTTAGTAATTATCTTTTTTGGTGTTGCCATTCTCTATCTTATTGTTAAAAGGGGGAAGGAGAAGAAGGAGGAAAAATTTGAAAAGCGAGATAATTAATCTTCAATCTTTAAAGGGGCAAAATCTTGTATTAGCCATTATATTTGGTTGGGTTTAGTTATAAATAGGGTATTTATCTAATGTTTTAGCCATAATTTAAAGCTATTGACATTGTTTTTAAAATATGGTATAATGTAGTTATATTTAGTTCATTAAAAATTAAAAAATAGAAAATCATGACAAATTTAGTATTATTAAAGAATTTATGGACCAAGATAAGGAGAGCACTTATAGTTATCTCCTTCGGGTCTTGTATGTTGCTATCAGTTTTATTTTTATTTTTTTTCGTAGTTGCTCTGGCAGGGATGACTTCAGAGATAGAAATGGAGGGTGGATTTATGATCCTATCAGAAGGATCTCGCCTACACTATATTTTCTCCTTGCTGGCTTCAGCATCGGGTATTCTGATTTTTGGGTTGTTAACCTCATGGCTATATAAGAAATAAAATAAAGCGTAGAATCTAAGAGGCCTAAAAAACCTCTTCTTTTTTTCCCTTGACATTGTTTTCAAAATATGGTATAATATAGTTATCTTTTAGTTCTTTGCCAAAATGGTTGATACTTATAAGATTTTTATCTGAGATAGAAATCTTGTATGTATTAACCATTTAAAAAAAATAATCATGAAAGAAAAATTGTCGAATTTATGGTGCACTTTAGTACCGCTATCAGGGATGATGCTGGCTGAAGTTCTAATAATGGGTCTTATGTTTTGGTTCGGTTTTATAACCAAAACAATAGAGATACCGAGTTATATCATGAGTCCATATCAGCAAGAATTTTGGAGAGGTTTCTCCTTGATTTGCGCAATAGTTATAGTTTTAGGTTCAGTAACCGTTCACTTAAAGCACAAGTACTTAAGTACTTAAGCCTAAGTGAAAAAAATATTAAAAGAGGCCTAACCAACCTCTTCTTTTTTTTCTTGACATTTTTTTAAAATATGATAAATTGTATTTGTCCTTTTTAGTTCATTAAATAAAAAAAGAATCATGGAAAGAAATATTTATCTTTCTCGTCCCTGCCTTTGTGCTGTGATGAAAAATATTATTTATGTTGTAGTCGTTATTTTTATGCTTCTGTCAATTTTTTCTCTTATTGGATCGTTGGTGGGGTTACTTGGGGAGATTCAATTAACCGGGATTAATCTCGAGGCTGGTGATATCAAAAATTATCTTTATTTGATATTAATTTCAGGAGTATCAACTATCGTTTTTCTGTTTTTAGGTCAGTGGTTAAAACCATAATAACTTTTTTAAATAATAAAGAGGTCTAAATAACCTCTTCTTTTTTTATCCTAAAATTAATGTTATAATATCTTAAAATTAATTTTTTGTATGATTTCTAAAAACAAATTAATAGAAAAAAAGAAAAAATTAGAAGAATTAGAAAAACGTCTTCTCAATGATAAAAAATTACCCTTGTTAAGGTCTAATTTAGTTTTTGGTGAGGGCTCTATTAAGGCCCAAATATTTTTCATTGGTGAGGCTCCAGGTTTAAAGGAAGATCAGCTTCGTCGGCCCTTTGTTGGTCGTTCGGGAGAACTATTAACTAAAACCTTGCTAAGTATCGGAATCAAAAGAGAAGATGTTTATATAACTAACCTAGTTAAAAGGCGACCACCAGAGAATCGCGATCCCTCTTTGGAAGAAATTAAAAAATATGAACCCTACCTAAAAGAGGAAATTAAATTGATTGATCCCCAAATAATTATAACCTTGGGTCGTTTAGCCCTAAAAGATTTCATCCCTGATATTAAAATAGGTCAAGCTCAGGGAAAGATTTTTAAGATTGATAATAGAATCTTAATCCCGATGTTTCATCCGGCCTTCGCCTTGAGAGGGACAGGCAATTTAGCTAAGTTTAAAAAAACTTTTGATAGCTTGCCCTCTATTTTAGGTAAAATTTAGAATTCTTGTAGCTCGGAGAGAAGTTGACCAAATCTAAATTCTTGACTAAATTTAAATAAAGTAGTATTGTTATAATTGTTCAAGATATAGGATCGGTTAATAACCTCTAGATTCTTTATATCAATTACGTCTAAGCGTAATTTTTTGTTTTAGATTATTTATATGGAAATAAGAAATATTGCAATTATTGCTCACGTTGATCATGGTAAAACTACTTTGACTGACGCTTTAATGACTCAAACCGGAATGACTTCTGGTGATATTAGTATGGATAGCAATGCCTTGGAAAAAGAGCGGGGTATTACCATTTATTCTAAAAACACCTCAATTTTTTATAAAGATACTAAAATAAACATAGTAGATACTCCTGGGCACGCTGATTTCAGTTCTGAGGTTGAGCGCATCTTACGGTCTATTGACTGTGTATTATTATTAGTTGATGCTCAAGAAGGTCCGATGCCTCAAACTAAATTTGTTTTAAAAAAATCTTTAGAGTTGGGATTAAACCCGATTGTAGTTATTAATAAAATAGATAAACCAGCCGCGCGATCAGCTGAAGTGGTGGAAATGGTTTATGAATTATTTTTAGATTTAGGTGCTAACGATGAACAATTAGATTTTTCGGTGGTTTATGCTATTGCCAAACAGGGAATTGCTAAAATCAATTTAGAGGATAAATCAGATAATTTAAATCCTCTATTAGATCTCATTTTGGCTAAAGTTAAACCAGCCTCTGACCCTGTAGCCGAAAAACTTCCTTTAGCCGTTCAACCCTTTAATTTAGCTTATGATAATTTTTTGGGGCGTTTAGCTATTTGTCGTATTTATAGCGGAATTATTAAAGCTTCACAAAATGTAGTGGTAAAGAATATTAATTCTGAAACTAGAAATCGTAAGATAAATAAATTATTTACTTTTGAGGGAATAAACAGAAAAGAAGTAGCCGAAGCTCGAGCTGGAGATATTGTCATGATTGCTGGTTTACCAGAAATATATATTGGCGAAACTATTTGTGATAATCCCGAGCAGGAACTTTTGCCTGCCATTTCAATTGATGAGCCAACTATTTCCTTAAACTTCTTAATAAATAATTCTCCCTTTGCTGGCCGAGAAGGTAAGTATGTTACTAATCGCCAATTAAAAGAAAGATTAGAAAAAGAATTAGAAGTTAATGTTGGTTTAAAAATTGATTTCTCTGATCTTAGCTATTACAAGGTTTATGGACGAGGAGAATTGCATATTGCTATTTTATTAGAAAATTTGCGACGTGATGGTTTTGAGCTTCAAGTTTCTCAACCCCAGGTTATTATAAAAAATATTGACGGGATTGATCATGAACCTTTTGAAGAAGTTACTATTGATGTCCCAGAAAAATTATCAGGGGTTGTTATTGAAAAACTATCTAAGAGAAAAGGCCAAATTATGAATATAAAAAATAGTAATGGCCAGTCTCGTTTGATTTTTAATATTCCTACTCGTGGACTTTTAGGATATCGAACCGAGTTTGTTATTGATACTAAAGGTGAAGGAATTCTATGTACTCACTTTTTAGATTTTCGGCCTTATGTTGGTAAGATTGAAAAGAGCGAATTAGGTTCTATGGTCTCAATGATTTCTGGTAAAGCCTTGGCTTATTCTCTGTGGAATTTACAGGAAAGGGGAGTTTTATACATTAGTCCTAATATTGAAGTTTATGAGGGGATGGTTATTGGTAATGTTGCTAAGGGGAATGATTTAAATGTTAATCCAATTAAAGGCAAACAATTAACTAATGTTCGGGCCTCGGGTTCAGATGAAGCCATTAAGTTGACTCCACCCTTAGAATTAAGTTTGGAGGTCGGTCTTAGTATTATGAACGAAGATGAGTATTTAGAGGTTACTCCGAAGAATATTCGTTTGAGAAAACAACACTTAACAGAAATAGATCGGGCTAGAGCTAAGAGAGATTCATAATTTAGATTTAGTTTTATTTCGAGTTTTTAAATATATTTTTGAAATAGTTGAATATTATTGACCTTTTGATTTTTACATGTTTAAATAGATATAGAGGTAGTTCTTTTTTAAAACTTTAAAATATTTAGTGATGATTAGATTTTTTAGCAAATTTGGAATAAAATTTATTCCTGGGTTTTATTTTAGATCACCTTTGGATCTAATTTCTTCTGATGTTGATAGTCTTTCTCGGCCTATTAATAGCAATAATATAAAAAAACAAATTCGGCCTATTAATAGTGATAATATAAAAAAACAAATTAATTTTAGTAAGAAAAGCAATATGAATCGTCTTACGGCTAAATGATTTGTTCTAAAGTTTGAAATATAAATCTCAAGTTAAAATGAGCTTTTTTTTATCTCTAGCTCTTGATTTTTTGTTCTAAATAAATTATATTAGAGTTATCCATTTTGTTAATAATCATTGGAGAGATGTCACATAAAGCGACTTTGTCGCCATGTGGCTAGAGCCAGTATAAAATTTAATAATCATTGGAGAGATGCCAGAGCGGTTGAATGGAACAGTCTTGAAAACTGTCGTGCCTGAAAGGGCACCGTGGGTTCGAATCCCACTCTCTCCGCGAATGAATGAGCTTTGCGAATGAATGAGTGGAGAGAAGCGAGCCAACTGCTTGGCTCGCGTGGGGGATGAGAAAGCCGGAGCCATGTGCACGAAGTGCACAGGCGAGGCCAGGCCAGAGCGCTTAGTGAGCGCAGTCCGCCTTGGGCGGGCAAGCGAGACTTAGCGACGTGTGGCCGAATCCCACTCTCTCCGCCTTCGCCACGCCGTAGCTCCGAAGGAGCATAGGCGGGAGCATATGTTCTACCTGCTCATTATTTTTATCTTAGAAAATATGGGCGGGCTACGGCGTGATAAATCCGCTAACTTCTAACACAATTAAAAACAATACGATGAGAATATTAGTAATCGGTCAATGTACATTACATTGGGGAAGACTAGAAAATGGAAACATTGGAAATTATTATATCGCTGAAACCACCTTTAGAGAGCTTCATCGTGTCTTTCCTGATGCCGAAATTGTTACAACCTTTCAAATGACAGAAGAATTTTGTAAGCGGGAAAATATTTCTGTATTGCCAATGAATCTTTTTTATGAATGGGAAGAAGATTATTTGGAGATAGCCTCAAAAGAATTAGCTATTGCTACAACTTATCATGATACCGGAGAATTATTAAATCCTACCCCTTACATAGAAGAGGTGATGAAATCAGATTTAATAGTTGATTTTAGTGGTGAACTCTGGGGTGACCATGCCGAACCTGTTGGTAAAGACAGGTTTTTAGTTGGGTTATTGAAAGATAGGGTGGCCCAATTACTTAATAGAAAAACGGTATTAATAGCAAGTTCTGAGGGCCCATTTAGTAATTTAGCTATAAAAGAATTTGCTAAGGAAGTGTTTGCTAATTTTGCCGTTGTTTCCAATAGAGAACCGGCCTCCAAAGATTTATTAGAAGATAATGGGTTCGACGTTTCGAAGGTACATAGTTTTTCCTGTCCAGCATTTTTATTCAATCCTAAACCTGAGATGGAGATGATTGATATTTTAAAAAAGGAAAAAATAAAATGCGCTGATAGAAAAACTATCGGATACATACTTTGTGGTTTTAATATGTTAGAAGGGCCTTATGATAAAACTCCAAGAAGCGACGAAGAATTTACACAATTTGCATTAACGATAGAATATATTGTAAATAATTTAAATGCTCGAGTTGTGTTAATGTCTCATCAAAATGGATTTGAATTACCACCTAATTTTAAACTTATAAACGGTCGCGATTATCCGATTATAAAACAATTACAGAAAGTTGTTGAAAAGCGGGGAAAAGTAGATATGCAACATGTTCTTTGTATTGATAAACCTTATAATCCATGGGAAACCAAAGGAATAATTGGTCAATTTGATATGTTTATATCTGGTCGAGTACATGGATTTGTAGCTTCTGTCTCCCAATATGTCCCCACTGTTTTAATTACAAGAGGTTTTGGCCCAGTTTCTCATAGGAATATAGGTTTTGCTCGATCTGTTGGGCTAGAACAATATATTGCTGATCCTCGTTCAGTTGATGATATGATAAACAAAATTGATTTATGTTGGAAGAATTTAGACAAACTAAAAAAGAATCTTTTAGAGGTGATACCGAAAGTTAAAAAAACCGCCCGAGATAGTTTTGATATTTTAAAAACAATTATATAATATGAAAATAGCAATAATGCAACCTTATTTTCTGCCTTATCTTGGTTATTTTACTTTGTTAAAACACACAGATAGATTTATATTTTTAGATGATGTCCAATTCATTCGTCATGGTTGGATTGAGCGTAACAGGATATTGAAACCTGCTAGCGGATGGCAATATATTAAAATTCCTTTAGTTAAAATTGGGCAAAAAATATTAATAAAAGATCTTCAAATAAATAATTCAATTGATTGGCAAAACAAAATATTAAGACAAATTGAGCATTATAAAAAAAAAGCGCCTAACTACGATGAAGTTGTTAAATTATTAAAATCCATATTCGAAGTGGATAGTTTAAACATTGTTGACTTAAATAAAAGGGCATTAGAAATAATATGTGATTTTTTAGGGTTTCCTAAAAAAATTGAAATTTTTTCTCGGATGAATTTAAAAATTTCAGATGTAAAGTCGCCGGATGATTGGGCTTTGAATATCTGTAAAGAGATTGGCAGTATTGATGAATATTGGAATGCCTCTGGTGGTAAAATTTTCTTTGATAAATCAAAATTCAAAAAGGAAAAAATTGATTTAAAATTTTGTTCCACTACATTAACAGAATATAATCAGAGACGAAATTATTTTGAAGCTGGGCTATCAATAATTGATGTGTTGATGTTTAATAGTGTGGAAGATATTAATAAGATGTTAGATAATTATGAATTTATTTAATTACAAAATAGACAGCGCGACAGCTGAGAACATCGAAGAGCATTTAACAATGTGTTCGGATATGTTTTTCCCACCATTAGCTACGTATGTTAATATTCATGATTACTCAATTAAGTTACGGAAATACGCCGTGACATTTGAAGCTTGGAATAATAATAAATTAGTGGGTCTATTGGCTTGCTACTTAAATAACGATAAGTCGTACTTGGGATTTATTAGTAATGTGAGTGTTTTTAAAAAATTTACGGGCAAAGGTGTCGCCGATCAGTTATTAAAAAATACAATACAGTTCGCTCTTTCTAAAAAATATAAGTATTTAGAGTTAGAGGTGAGACATGATAATAGTCCGGCGATAAAATTATATCAAAAAAATAAATTTGTCATAGAAAACAGGGTAGATGATAAATATAAAATGAAAAGACAGTTGGTGGACTAATTATTGATATAAATTATATGAAAACAATTAAATGGTCAGCTCGAATATTGGCCTTAGGTATTTTACTCTTTGCTTTACCGTTTTATTTCGGTTATGGTAACCCCTTGCCGTTTGCTAAGCCTGATTATTCATTATGGGAGAATATTGCCTTAATTATGATGCCGTTAGTTTTTATTGGTTTGATTTTAGGTTGGAAATATGCTAAAATTGGGGGATGGCTTGTAGTTGTATCTATTATAGTGGGATTTGTTGTTGGTATTTTAACAGAAGCAAGTCTTAGCCCTAGTCTAGCCATTCCGCTTATTCCGGGAATTTTATATTTAATTAGTGGGTATAAAAATAAAATCTAAAGGTTAATCTAATATTATTATTTTTTAACCTTAAGAAAAATATATGAAAAAAATTAATTTTCTTTCCGCTTTTGTCGTCTTCTTTCTTTTCTTTTTTTGGTTTCTTCCAGCTCAAGCCTCTAATCAGAGAATAAGAGAGCAGGTTAATCAAAACGTTTCTTCAACTTCAGTAGAGACTGGAGTTACCACAAACAGAGAGGCTGGTAATGGTTTAGGAAGAGAAATAGTTGTTGAAGATGATTCAGTTGATGGCCCAGAAAATCCTTCTGATGAAATTAATCTTATTAGTCCTCAGCCTTCTAATTTGGAGGTAAATTCGGGGTCAGCTTTTCAAAGAAGAAGCCAGGTAGCCGAAGCTGTTCAAGTGATGCTTCAGGTTAGATCTCAAGATGAAAACGTTGGAGAACAAATTAGAGAAATTGCTCAGAATCAAATTAAAAATCAAGAAAAAATTGAACAAAGCCTGGAAAAAATTAAAAGTAGAAATAAAGTAGTCAATTTTTTGGTAGGTACTAATAATCGGGAAGTTAACAAAGCCAAGGTTTTATTAAAAGAGAACATGGACAAGTTAACTGAACTAGAAAATATAAAGACAATGGTGGAGGCTGGTGATCAAGATATTATTGATGAACAGATTGAGAAAATAAAACAGGTTAGCCAAGAAGTAGAATTAAATATTGAAAATTCAAAAAAGAAATTTTCTTTATTCGGTTTCGTTTCTAGATTTTTTTCTAAATAATTTTTAGCAGAGAAATAAACAATTAAAAACGGGCCCTAAGGGCTCGTTTTTAATTGTTTTGTATTCTTATAGCTTTATTTTTTTAAAAGAATCTAGTTATTTCATCTGGGTAATATTTAGTAATTTCTTTTAATTAAATATTTTAGATATTCTAAGAAATATTTAATTGGATCTAATAGATTGCTAATCATATTTGTTTTTATTTTTCTTAATTCTTCTTTAATTTCTGTTTTTTCATAAAAAAACGATTCAATTTTTTCATTATCAAGGTAATTTAAATATTTTTTAGCAATATTTTTTTTAAAACGAGAATTAAAAAATTTTTTCCATTCATCTTTGGGACTGCTATCTATTTTTTTAAATTTTTTAAAATTTGAGTCTCCAAGTTCATTTTCTTTTTTTGAGAAAAATACATTATTTAGCATTTCACTTTCGTATTCTATAGCCAAATATTTACAAATTCTTTTAAAAATACTCTCTGGGTTGTCAACCAATTCTTCGTATTTTATAAGAATACTTTTTTCTTTTATTTTTTTGTAATTTTCTATTATTTTTTGCGGTCCAATTTTTAAATCATTTTTACTATATTCATCTAAAAAAACATTTCCTTTTAGCCAGGTTTCACAAATAGAAGCATAGATTCCTAGGGGATTTCTGAGTAAAAATATAAATTTAGCATTAGGAAAAGTTTTTATAATTTCTGGAAGTATAAAATAATATCGTGGAGTTTTGTCTATAAAATAATAACTTTCTTGTCCTTTTATTTTTTCATATAAAGCCGACACGGCTTTATTAATAGCTTCATAATAATCATTTTCTTTCTCAGGCAGATGATTGATTAAATTATTGATGCCTTTTTTACAAACCTCGTAATTGTATTTAGTTTTGCTTCCGTTTTCAGTTAATGGATAGAGAAGCGGTAATAGTGTCCAAGGTTCAGAAATGGAATCAATTTTAGAATGATTCATTAATATTTTTTGCAAGAGAGTAGAGCCTGATCGGGGTAATGATATTATAAAGATTATATTATTCATATTAATTTTTTTAATTTTATTTTTATAAATTCTTTTGCATAGTTTTTATAAAAAAGACATTTTATTTTATTTTTTCCCTTCCTATTCTTTACTAATCCTATATTTTTTTTAAAAACTTTTTTCATGTATCTTAAAGATTGTTCTTTATTTGATGATAAGCCTGACCCGTGTCTTCTATAAGCCGTACCTTCTTCATTTGAGTATATATATTCATTTTTCGTTGCTAATCTTATTTTTAGGTCCCAATCTTCATATATTTTAATATCTTTGTCGTAGCCTCCAATATTAAAATATTCTTCTTTTGATAAAATAAAATCTCTAGGGATCATGCATTTTCGGCTTATTATTTGATTAAGAATATAGCCGTCTTTTATTTCTAATTCTTTTTCTCTTTCTATTCTTTTACCATTTAGATCGACTAAAACAATTTTAGAAAAAGGAATCGCGTTCTGGTTTTCCTTTAAAATATTAATTTCATTTTCTATTTTTCTATTATTTATGTAAAAATCATCTCCGTCAAGGGTGGTGATATGATCTCCCTGAGCTTCTTTTATGGCTAAATGTCTAGTGATAGTAACTCCTAAATTTTTTTCGTTATAAATGGCCTTGATGTTTTTGTAATTATTCTTATATTTTTCAATAATAGGAAGAGAATTATCAGTTGATTTATCATCTATAATTATTATTTCGAAGGGCTGATAGGTTTGGTTTAAAACACTTTCAAGACATTCTTCTAAATATTTCTCGTTATTATAAGATGTTATGATGACCGTTAATTTCATACTTTTTTATAAATTTTTAAAGATTGTTTCTATTTTATCAATTTCTTTTTCTATATAATTATGATTATTATCATGATTTTTGGTTAATAATTGAAAAGTTTTACGGGGTGAAATAATTTTCTGTTTTAGTTTGTTTTTGCAAAACTTCGTTTTTTTAGTTTTTTTACATAAATCATATGTTTTGCTTTTAAGATTATCGAGACTAATAATTTTATCGTTGTAAGTGTCGAAAGATACAAAGGGGACATTGTTCAAAATAGATGCGACGATCGGATGAAATCTCACGCCAATATAGCCAGAAGAGTTTTTTATTAACGAGTACCATTCTAAGGGATGTAGGGGTAAGTTAACATTATTTTCAACTTTTTTGATAGAGTTGTCTTCTGGGTTTGGCAATGAAATTAATTTGTAATTGTTTAGCTCTATTATCTTATTAAGTTGTTCTACCCATTTTTTATTCTTAAGATGTTTATATAAATTTAGTATAATGTATTTCTCTTTCTTCTCTCTATTATATTTTTCTGGAATTTTGAAATATTTTTCTATTAAAAACATCGGGTCTGATAATTGCTCGATTTTTATTTCTTTGTCTAATAATTTAATTTGTTTTTCCGTCCACTTATCTCTCACAAAAATTTTAGAATTTTTTAATGTTTTTGTTATCTCTGCTTTTATATTTTTATCTAATTTTGAAAAGCTTGTCCCCATATTGCTAACGGAAAAAAAGATTTTATTTTGATTGTTGTTAGCAAATGTCAACCAAAAAGGGTTAGGGAACATCAGATCATCCCTTTCTGTTTTGTAGTTTAAGCGAAGAACAGCATCACTACCTGATATCAATGTTTCAAAATTATATTTTTTATTTATTAAACTTACTTCTTCTAAATTTTGGCAAAGTTCTGTTTGTGGGAGATATTCTTCCAGGAATTTTTCATGTTCTAACAATTGCTCTCGGCTAACTGTTTTTTCATATTTTTCCACTAAAGATTTAGGTCGGTAATTAATGATATAAGGTTCGTGTCCAAATTTTCGCAACATTGATATTGTTGCTAGAGATTGGAGATTTGCTCCAAAATTTGGGACCCAATGATATGTGATAATTCCTATTCTCATAATTATAATTGAAAATATCTTTCCATTATTTTATATATTAAAGTCAGATCTTTAATATCGTCTTCTTTTATTAGATTCGCTAGTTCTTTGTTCATAATACAAACAGGGTGCCGTCCTTTTGTTCCAGTAAACATACTACTGGGGATATGTTTTAAGCTTTTTATTATTTTGAACCAAGGATTTTGGTTAATGGTTCTAGGGCCTTTACCTAAAAAGAAAATATTATCCGGCGCTTTTATTCGAATATCGGGTAAAAAATCATAAAATTTAGAATTTTTATATTTATCTCGATAGGGAAGTGCTTGTAGGTTAAATTTTTTAGCCTCGGCAGATTTATTAAATTGGTCGCAAACTTCTTTTACTAAATTATTAATTTCACTTTCAATTACTGGGCCATTAAATCTTTTTTGGTCATTAATATAAAGTCCATTAGAATACCATCCCCCAAAAACCTTAGTTTTTTCCCAGTTTATTTTTTCGATACTTGGTTTCAAGTAGCGATAGCCCCAAAGATTTTTTATTGGAAAGATAATTCTTTTTATAGAGTATTTTAATATTTCTAATAGAGTGATGTCTTTTTTTAAGTAGTTATTTCTATTTAGAAAAACATTATAATTGGAATGATATTCTTGATTTGTCATTCCATGATCAGCCGTTATTACAAAATTATCTGGTTTTAATTGAAAAAATATCTTTTCTATTTCTTTATCTAAAATTTCATAATGCTCTTTAATATATTTTTCCCAAGTATTTTTTTTATTGTTTTTTAGATCGAAAAGATTTTTTATTTCGCTCATTATTACGTATTGTAGATTAGCGGTTGCTCTTAAAGCTATAAAGCCAAAATCTATATTATTTTTCTTTGCTAGCTCGGTGTAGGATTGGAATCTCTTTTTCATCATTAAATTCATTTTTTCGAACATTTCTTTTTTGTCAGTTATTCCTGAGGGTTTAAAACGGAGCTCTAAAATATAACCATTTTTTGTTAGTAGATCTTGTGTTTCCTTGTCGGAGCACATTTCTTCTGGAATCCCCTCGACACTATATAAGCCCCCGCCAGCACCCGAAACAAAAAAACCGTTTATTTTTTTTGGAGCTGGATAGGTGGTTGGAACATTCATTACTCCTATTTTATATCCTTTCTTCTCAGCTAATTCCCATATAAGTGGGGAACCATCATTGTTTTTTATTAAATCTCCAAAAGAATAACTAAGGGAAAAGTCGTGTGTTCCGTCTAGTTTTGGAAATATGTAGAAACTTTTATTATCTTTAGCATATTTTCCTGATATTATTTCCACCCATCCTCGACTTAGAAGATTCTCGGTTAGTTCTACTTTTTTACCTTTTTCAATTAGAGACTTTAAAAAAGGCATGTCAAATTTTTCAAATATTTCTAGATCGCCTCCGTCGATTCCTATAATAAGATTTTTCATATTTTTTGATAAATAAATATTTAATAAAAAGGAATCTTTACCCCTCTTTTTTTATCTAAATCAATTTTTATTTATAAAACCATTTTAACACAGATAGAGATAAAATTCAAAAATTGATTGTTATAATTATTTTTTTATGGTATATTTATTATATAATTTAAATAATAAAAAAATATGATTAAACAAGCTAAAAAAATATTAATAGTTGAAGATGAAAAGTCCTTATCGATGGCTTTAGAATTAAAATTATCAAACTCCGGTTTTGAAACAAAAATAGCTTCTAATGGAGAGCAGGCTCTAGAATTATTGAAAGAAGACAAATTTAATTTGGTCTTATTAGATTTAATTATGCCTAATATTAGCGGGTTCGATGTTTTAGAAGAGATGTCTTCTCGTAAAGACAAAACTCCAGTTATAGTTCTTTCAAATCTAGGTCAAAAAGAGGACTTAGAGAGAGTTAAAAAATTAGGAGTTAAAAAATATTTTATTAAATCAAATATTAATATTTCCGAGATAGTAGATCATATAAAAAATAATTTAAAATAATTTTTAAAAATTTTAATCAAGGTTAAAGTTGTTAAAGGTTTTTTTGTTTTTTATGAAAAGAGTAAAATTGGTAAACATTATATTTACATTTTTATTTTTAGCCTGGGTTTTTTTAGGCTTTTTGTTTATCCAAGATAATTTTCAAAAAGCTTTAATCGACAAGTCAGAACGGGCCATGGAGATAGCTACGATAGCCGAAGTGGGGCTCTATGGTGAAATGATAAAATTATTAACTGTTTCTTCGGAGGATGTTGACACTATCCCTTATAATAGTATCAAACGAAGATTAATAGAAATCTCTAACATTGATAGTGAAGTAGCTTTTTCTTATTTATTAACCATGAGAGAAGATCAAGTATACATCATGGTTGATTCTGAACCGGTAGAATCGGAAAACTATTCTCCCCCCGGTCAACATTTCTTTGAAGCTGATGAGCAAGTTTTCGATGTTTTTTATTCAGGAGAAAAGATTATTACCACCCCGATTAGAGATCGGTGGGGTAATTGGATTAGTATTTTGGTTCCGATGGAAAATGAAGCTGGTGAGGTTTTTGCTGTCTTTGGTCTAGATTACCCAGCTGAAAAGTGGAAAAATGAGGCTTTTTTAACTTTGTATTATTCAGTCCCGCTAGTTTTTTTAGCATTAATAGTTTTAGTGGTTCTTTTTATATTTTTTCGAAGATCTGAAAAAACGAGAGAATTAAGTATAAAATATAAAAATATAAATGATAATATTTCTGATGTTGTTTGGCGTTCAGATTTAAATTTTAATTTAAATTATGTTAGTTCGTCAGTGAAGAGAATAATAGGTTGTTCAAGCGACATTTTTCTCAAGAGTAATTTAGACAAGAAAGTTGTTTCTAGCTCGGCTAAAAAAATGATTCTAAAAATAAAAGAAGAATTAAAAAGAGAAAAAGATATTAATATTGAAAGAGACAGAACTATTGTTTTGGAAGTAGAGCATTACAGATTTAATGGAGAAATTTTTTGGGCCGAAATATCTTTTAAGTTTATAAGAGATAGAGATGGAAAGGCTATTGGAATCCAAGGTATTACTAAAGATATTTCGGAAAGAAAAAAATCAGAATTAGAACTTAATAAAATTAAGATTTCAGTCGAACAGAGCCCGGCTAGTATTGTTATTACTGATTTTGATGGCTCTATTGAATATGTTAACCCTAAATTTACTGATATAACCGGTTATTCGTCAGAGGAGGCTATTGGTAAAAATCCTAGAATTTTAAAATCAGGAGAAACTTCTAGTAGTGAGTATAAAAAACTTTGGGATACTATAACTTCTGGTCGGACTTGGAAGGGCGAGTTTCATAACAAGAGAAAAAGTGGGGAGCTTTATTGGGAATTAGCTTCAATATCTCCAGTAAAGAATAGTTTAGGAGAAATAACTAATTTTATTGCCGTTAAAGAAGATATTACGGCTAGAAAATTAGTTGAAAAAAAATTAAATGAAAGCAATGTTCAATACGAATCTCTAACTTCTAATTTAATTGGAGTGGCCTATCGTTGTTTATTAGATAAAAGTTGGACCATGATTTATATAAGTGATTATATAAAAAAATTAAGCGGTTATTCAGCTGGTGACTTTATAAAAAATAAAGTTAGAACCTATGAAAGTATAATTTATGAAGAAGACAGAGAATATGTGGATAGAGAGATTAGGAAGGCAATTAAGATTCAAAAAAGCTGGGAAATCGAATATCGAGTGAAAAGAAAAAATGACGAAATAAGATGGGTTAAAGAAAAAGGTAAAGCCATAAAAGACAACTCAGGCGAATTTTTCTTAGATGGAATTATTTTTGATATTACTATTGAGAAGAAAAAAACAGATCAAATAAAAAGAAATGAAAATCGTTATGAGGATTTAATAAAACAGAGCCGAACTTTTGCTTGGGAGATTGATTTAGATTCTAAATATACCTACGTTAGTTCTAATGTAGAAGATATCTTAGGTTATAAAAAAGAAGAGATGTTAAAGAAAAAAGTTTTTGATTTGCATCCGGCAGAGGGTTTAGAATTTTTTAAGAGAGATGTTTTAAAAATTATTAAAAACAAAGAAAGGGTTAAGGATTTTGAAAATCCGATTGTTTCTAAGAGTGGTAAAATTGTTTGGGTTTTAAGTTCTGGTCTTCCAGTTTTAGATGATAAAGGAGAGGTCGTTGCTTATCAAGGATCAGACATGGATATTACTTATAGAAAAGAAGAAGAAAAGAAAGATCAAGAAAATTTAGAACAGAAAGAATTTTTATCAAAAGCCACTACCAAGTTATCTCAGTATAAGAATTTTAAAGTAGTCATAGAGGATGTTATTAAGGACTTAGGAACATTTACTAAATCCGATCGAGTTTATATTTTTGAAAACAGTTCCGATAGCAGGACGGCTAGCAATACTTACGAGTGGTGTGTCAAAGGAGTCTCTCCTCAAAAAAGTAAATTACAAAATTTACCTTATAGTAAAATAAAAGAAATTGAAGAGGAATTTAAAAAATACGGTATGCTAAAAAGTTCGGATGTTAACCTTTTGTCTGGTGGGTTAAAAAAGAATTTGAAGTCTCAAGAGATAAAATCAGTTTTGATTTTGCCATTATATTCATCAGGCAAAAAATTTGGTTTTATGGGGCTGGATCAAGTGAGAGAGAAAAGGGAATGGCAAATTTCAGAAGTCCATTTATTAGAGGTTATTTCTAAATCGATAGCCAGCGCTTATGAGAAAGAGAAAAATCTTGATGAAATAATAGGGGCTTTAATTAAAAATAAAGTTGAAAAAGATAAAATAGATGCAATTGTTCAGGGAATTGGCGATGGGGTTTTTGTTCTTGATAAAAACTTAGAGATAATTTTGTTTAATAAAAAAGCTTCCCAAATCTCAGGTTTTAAATCTAAAGATGTTTTGGGGAAAAAATATTCAGACGTCCTTCGATTTATTAGTGAGAAAACTGGAGAAATTAATGATTCTTTCGTACGAGAAGCTTTTTCTAGTGGTCTGGTACAAAAAATGACTAATCATACTGCCCTTGTTAAGAAGGATAAAACTAGAGTTGCCGTGGCTGACAGCTGTGCTCCTTTAAAAGACAAAAGCGGAGAAATCATTGGTTGCGTGGTGGTTTTTAGAGACGTTTCTCGGGAGAGAGAAGTTGATAAGGTTAAATCAGAGTTTGTTTCGGTTGTCTCGCATCAACTAAAAACCCCCTTATCTGGAATTAAATGGATAAGTGAACTGATGTTGGGCGGGGAACTTGGAGAATTAAATAAAAAACAAAAAGAGTTTCTAAGTAATATTTATTTTAATAATGAGAGAATGATTAAGCTTGTTAATGATTTGTTAGATATTTCTCATATTGAAACTGGAAGAAAATTCAATATAGTAAGAAGAAAAGTTGATGTTGTTAAAATCGTTGGGCAAGTTTTAGAAGATAATAAGAAATTAGCCCAGGAAAAAAATATTAGTATTATTAAGTGTGCCGGGGCTCCTAGTAAATTGATAATGAAATTGGATAATAGCAAGATTGAACAGGTTTTCGCTAATTTAATTAATAATGCTATTAAATATTCTAAAAAAGGAGGTAAGATAAGAATTTCTTGTGAACATAAAAATGGTCAGGTTATTTTTAAGATTAAAGATAATGGGATAGGGATTCCGGAGGAACAACAGAAAAAAGTTTTTAGTAAATTTTTTAGAGCTGAAAATGCTGTCGCCAATGAAACTGACGGGACCGGTTTGGGCTTATATATAGTTAAGGCGATAGCCGAAGCTCACGGTGGCAAAATATGGTTCAATTCAAAGAAAGGTCAGGGAACAACTTTCTTTTTCTCTCTTCCCGAAAAATAATTTACCCCTTAGCCAACACCAAGCCCCAGATCTCTCCGGCTTGGTGTTTTTTAAACTCTCTAGCTATTTCATTTAATGTTGATCCGGTGGTATAAACATCGTCAACGATAATAATTTTTTTATTTTTTAAACTTTCTCCAGTCCATTTAAAACATCCGTCTAAATTATTTATTCTTTGTTTTAAGTTTAGCTTGGCTTGGGCGGGTCGATGTTTTATTCTTATTAAATTTAGACAAATTTCTAAGTTACACTTTTCAGCCACAACCTTAGCCAAAATTTCACTTTGGTTGAAACCGCGCCACTTAAGCCGTTTCTTAGACAAGG
Organism: Patescibacteria group bacterium; assembly: GCA_041656935.1. GTDB lineage: Bacteria > Patescibacteriota > Patescibacteriia > Patescibacteriales > UBA12465. The sequence goes on along the minus strand of JBBACQ010000008.1, from coordinate 10,946 downwards.
GGACAGGTATTACTACTACGTTTTCCGAAGAAAAACCAGTCGAAGAGCTTTTCATGATAGGGTTAACAAAAACATTGTAATTTAAAAAATTACTTAAAAATTGGCCTAAAAACAAGCCGAGTTCTTTTATGAAGTGATATTTGTAGGTTTTTATTAATTTAGCTAATTTTTGGTCTTTTAAGTCTCCGGCAATTAAGACCCCAGTAAGTATAAATTTATTTTGACAATTAGAACAGAATTCTCCAATTTTGCTAAAATTATTGCAATTAGGACAATGAGCCTCTTTGAAAATAAGACTTTTAAAACATTTTTCACATAGATATTCTCCGTCTTTTTGGCAGATAAAACATTGTTTAGGAAATAAAAAATCAATCCAAAATTGAATTATTTTTTGAATCATTTTATTAATTTGAGTTTATGTAATTTAGAAAAAAATTATAGTTTGATTTTATATATTTGCCCAGTACTGTAATCGGTAAAGAAAATATTTTTTTCTTCAGAATCAACCATCAGATTGGAAATATTAAAATAACCATCAGGTATAGCTACTAATTCTTTTTGCCCAGTTTGAATATTAATTCTATATAAATCATCGGATGTTTTTAGGGCTAGCTCAGGAAACATTCCAGCTCCTTCGGGCAATGACTTGGGAACAGCACAATAAATTTGGTTATTATTAGCAAAGGTGCATTTTTCCGCCCAAGTTTCTATTTGTAAATTAGTTCGGCTAGATCCAATATTATCTCCTTGAGCATCTACTATCCATAATTTTGGCTTCAATTCATCTTTAGGTGAATAAACACTATAAAGTAGTTTATCTCCGCCCTCAGACCATTGAGATTCAAATCCCCAACCTTCAACAATAGTAGATTTGAAATTTTCATTATTCTGCCCAACAAAAAATACTTCTTGGCGGTTAAAATCTAAGCCCTTAGTGTACATAGCCACCGTTTGATTGTTAGGGGACCAAGAGCTAATAACATCTTTATCATTAGTTCCAATAAATTCAATAGCCTTACTTCCGGAGCCATCGCTATTACTTATTATTAGCCAACGATTGTCAGGATCCGTTCCCAAACTTTTATTTATTAATTTTGAACTATCAGGAGAAAAAGAAAAATCTTCCCAATGTTTGGGCAAGGTTACTTGTTTATTAGTTGTAAAATCATAGACGATTTTTGTTTTATCGGGATATTCTAAAACCACTTTATTTTTGTCAGGCGACCAATCAATGTCTTGGACGTTGTGGAAAACTTTACTGCTTAAAGCTATGAGGTCTCCGTTTTCATTAACCATGTAAAACTTACCATCAGATTGATTATAGAATTGAACAGATCTTCCGTCTGAACCTAGAACTGGTTTTAAGGCTGTTCCTGATGTCAGGGCGGTCGTCTGAGTTATCCCACCACTAGCTGTAGGTCGAGCTGTTGTGTCCAATTGGGGGTTACTTGGCCCTTTTTGGTCAGTAATATCGGGCGATTCTTCAATAATAGGGTTACCAAACTCATCGTAAATTATGCCGGGTCCTTCCTCTGATATCGGCAATCCTTCGCCAGTGCTTGTTTTACCTTCTTCGGGAGTTGGAGTTTTGGTTGTTTTTTTGAAAAAAGTATTAAAAATTAAAATACCTAGTAAAAAAACAATAATTAAAAAGCCCAGTATTAAAAGTATTTTTTTTATTTTGCTCTTTTCCATTTTTTTATTTTATGTTATAATTAAGTTATAGAATTTTATCGTTAAATTTAAGCTTTTAAAGCTTAGAGTAATTATAGCATATTTTAATAAATGTTTCAATTATTTTTTTAAAATAAGTTTTTTAAAATTATGGGATTATTTTCTTCCAGCGACAATAATTATTTAGGAGTTGACATCGGGGAGTCATCAATCAAGATGGTAGAGCTACAAAAAAAGGGGAAAAAGATTAACCTATTGAACTATGGTTTTACCGATGTAATACCCGATTTTAATTTTTCTTATTCAGAAAATATTAACTTTTTAGCTGAGGCTATTGTTAGGTTAAAAAACGAATTAGGCATCAAGACCAATCGAGCGACAGTTTCCTTGTCTAGTTTTTCGGTTTTTTCCTCAGTTATAAATATCTCTAATTTTGAGAAGAGAAAATTAAACGAACGAGTTATCGAAGAGGCTAAAAAAGTTATACCTTTACCAATAGATGAAATGGTTTTGGATTGGAAAATTATACCTAATAAAAAAGAAGATCGTATTAATGAAGCTAAAATATTTTTAACCGGTTCTCCTAAAAAATTAATAAAAAAATATATTGACGTCTTTAAAAAGTCTAATATTTTATTATCCAATTTAGAAACAGAAACCTTTTCTCTGATTAGATCTCTTTTGGGTAATGATTCTTCCACGGTAATGATAATAGAGCTAGGTTCTAATAGCACCGATTTTTCTATTATTAAAGAAAGTATTCCTTTCTTAAATCGTAGTATTAATATTGCTGGTAAAACAATCACCGAAGAAATAAGTAAAAAAATGGGAGTTAGTTTTGAACAGGCTGAGCAGTTTAAATTTGATTTGTCTTTCTCAGGTGAGAAAAAAGAGGGCGTTATTCCTCAAGTAATGGCTGAAGCTGTTAAACCTATTATCAACGAAATAAAATACATGCTAGATCTATTTTCTAACAGTAATAATGAACAGGTTGAAAAAATAATTCTGTCTGGTGGTGGAAGTTTATTATTTAATTTTGCTGAGTATTTAGAAAAATCTATGAATATTAAAGTTATTATTGCCGATCCTTGGTTTAGGGTTTCTTATCCACCAGAATTGAAACCGGTTTTAGAGGAAGTTGGCCCCAGATTATCAATTGCTGTTGGGCTAGCTTTAAGAGGAATGGAATAAGATTTTTAAATTAAATTTAAATATTATGTCGTCTGAAAAAAATAAAGAGGAAATGAATACAACCGAGAAAGATAAATTTCATAGTGAGTCTAAGACTAAGGCTAAAAATAAATTGGTTTTTTTCCAAGATATTTTGGAGAAAATAAATTATTTCTTTAATCCTAAAACGAATGTTAGTAATTTAGATTTATTAGAGACAGATTTAATTAAAGATGAAGTAGAAATTAAATTTGATTGGTCTAAGAATCTAATTATTTTTTCAATTTTGTTTTTTATCGCGGTTGTTATTGTTTTAGAATCTTATTTATTTCTATCTTTATGGAGCAAGAAGCGGGGAATTATTAACTCTCAATATCTAGAAAAAGAAGTTACCTATATTAAAGAAGAAATCAAGAATATTAAAGAGGACTATGATAAATCAGACAAATTTAGTAAGCGTTTAGCAACGGCTTCGGTTGTTTTTCAAAAACATGTGTATTGGACAAATTTATTTTCTTTTCTAGAAGCCAATACCCTGAAGAATAATTATTATAAGAGTTTTTCTGGTGATATTAATGGCAATTATATTTTACCAGCAGTTACCAATGATGTTCGGGCTATTAGTTTTCAATCTAAGGTTTTTCTGATGAGTCCTTTAGTTTTATCTTCCTCGGTAGATGGGGAAGAGATAATAAATGATGAGGCTACTCAAAAAACTTTCGTTAATTTTAATTTTAATTTTAGTCTAGATAAGAGTATATTTAACTAATTTAAACAAAAAATATTATGTCAGACTTACAAGATAAAGTTAAACAAGAAAAAGACAAACTTGATCTCTTAGCCAAAAAAAGAAAGAACGATCTTAATCGTTTTTTGAATTCTTATTTTAAATTCTTTTCATTATTTTTTATTTTGTTATTTTTGTGGGCCTCTTTTCGTTTTATTGTTCAGCCTAAATTTAAAAAAGTTGTTTCCGAATCTAATAATATTTTAATAGAAAAAAAGAGCCAATTTATCAAAGAGTATCGAAATTTACAAAATTATAAAAAAACAATTGCTGAATTTTCGGAAATTAATCCAGAGAATATATATAAAATACTTAAAATTTTACCAGATGAATATACTCGAGACGATTTATTTACTGAGATAACCTACTTTTTTATAAAAAACAATTTCAAACTCAAATCAGTTGATATTTCGCCGACCGCAGGAACCTTAGGTGAATCTTTGGAGGGAACTGGTCGTCGATCGGCTGAGGTTGTTGTTGAATCTCCTCAATATTTAGATCATTTATCATCCTTGCCAACAGAAGTTGGGTCTTGGTTTATTGAGGTTGAATTTAGTGGAATCAATTATTTCAATTTAAAATATTTATTAAGTCTTTTGGAGAATAACTTAAAAATAGTGGACACTTTTTCAGTTGAATTTTCTCCTCAGGACGGGACAGCTAAAATTGGTCTTTTAACTTATTATTACAAAAAATAATTAATTTTTTATTTATATGAATAAGGTTTACAAAATTATTTTAATATTTTTACTTTTAATATTATTTGTCGCTAATATTATTTTCTTTGTTTATGATAGCCAGTTTATGTCCCTTTTTAAGATTGAGAGTGAGATAGAAGATCCTCAGGTTCTTATTAATGAATCAGCCGAAGAAATCAAAACTGATCTTTCTGGCCAGACATTTTTTGATCTAGAAATTTTTTCCGATCCTAAATTTAATAAATTAAAAGATTTTAAAGTAGATTTAAAGGATTTCGCCCTACCTGACGAATTATTATTATCTGATGATATTAGTACTGATCCCTTGGATGGAGAAAATGGATCAGGTGAGGTCATTTTAGAACCAGAATTTGATATCGGAAATCCTAATCCTTTTAGTCCTCAGTTTTAATTTAACATTTTTTTATGACGAATAATCTAAAGCTTCTTGATTTATTGAAGAGAGAAGACTTATTAAGTCCAGAAAATATTTCTCAAATTGAAGAGGCTATTAATAAAGATAAAAACTTTAATTTATCTTCTTTTGTCAAAAAGGAGAAAATTATTAATTCGGAAAAATTAACCGAATTAAAATCGGAATTATATAATATTCCTTACAAAAATTTGGTTGGTTTAGATGTCGAGAAGGATTCTTTAAATTTAATAAATAAAGAATTGTCCGAAAATTATTTAGCTGTTTGTTTTGATGCGGTAGATAATAAGATGCTAGTTGGATTGGTTGATCCTAATCTAAAGACAATGGAGGCGATTAGCTTCTTAGCCAAACAAAAAAAGTTAGAGACAGAATATTATCTAATATCTAAATCTAGTTTTAATAGTGTTTTTAAAGGGTATAAAAAAATGGAGGAAGAAGTTTTTTCTGCCATTGAGACTAAAATTAAAGAAGAAGAGGAAGACCCTTTGCAGATTAAAAAAGAATTTGAGCAAGATATTTTAGATGTAGAAGATGCCAATAGTGCTCCAGTAGCCAAAATAGTTTCGGTTATTATTAGAAATGCGATCGATGCTCGTGCTAGTGATATTCACATTGAACCTTATGAAAAGGAAAGTCGGGTTAGATATCGAGTTGATGGAATTTTAAAAAATGCTTTATTTTTGCCGAGAAATATCCATAGTTCAGTGGTCGCTAGGGTTAAGGTTTTAGCTAAAATGAAAATGGATGAAACCAGAATTCCTCAGGATGGTAGAATTGTTTTAGTTTTAGATGGTCGAGAGATTGATTTTCGTATATCTACCTTACCGATTGGTGGCGATAAAGAAAAAGTGGTCTTACGTATTTTAGACACGGCTAAGGGAGTGGTAAGTTTAGAAAAGTTAGGTTTCAATAATTATATTTTGGAAATTTTTAAAAGAGCCGTTAGAAAGACTAATGGAATTATTTTATCAACTGGTCCGACTGGTAGTGGTAAAACCACCACCCTTTATTCGGTTATAAGTATTTTAAATCAGGAAGGGGTTAATATTTCTACCTTAGAAGATCCGATTGAGTATCAAATTAAAGGAGTTAACCAGTCTCAAATTAGACCTAAAATTGGTTATTCTTTCGCTACTGGACTTCGTTCCTTGGTTCGTCAAGATCCCGATGTTATTATGGTGGGAGAAATTAGAGACGATGAAACAGCCGAGCTTTCGGTTCATGCTGGTTTGACTGGTCACTTAGTTTTATCAACCCTTCATACTAACGATGCCATTGGATCAGTTTTTCGTTTGATTGATATGAAGGTTGAACCGGTTTTGTTAGCTTCTATTTTAAGAGTAATAGTAGCTCAAAGATTAGCTCGTCGTCTATGCGAACATTGTAAAAAAGAGGTGGAACCAGAGTATAAGGCTAAATTTATCTCGGAGGCTAAAAGTGCCTTGGCGGAACTAAAAGAAGAGGTTGTGTTGAAAGAGATAAAGGGAATAAAATCATTTAATGATATTGATAGTTTAAAAATTTATAAGCCAGTTGGTTGTTCTCGTTGTCAAAATACTGGTTATTTAGAGCGGGTAGCAATTGGAGAGGCCATTGAAATTGATGAAAATGTTAAGAAGATAATTATCACCGACTTAAATAGTTTAAGTGTTGCGGGGATTAGAAAGAGTCAGGATTTTATCTCTTTGAAGCAAGATGGTTTTTTAAAAGTTTTAAATGGTTTCACTAATTTTGAAGAAATATTAAGAGTTATTGAATCATAAAAATATGGCTATATATAGTTATAGAGCAAAAGACAGGAATAATAAATCTAAAAGAGGAAAAATAGTTTCCATGAACGAAACTAGCGCTAATAAAATGTTAGGCCGTAAGGGGCTGGCGGTTATTTCTCTAAAAGATGTTTCCGGTGATTTAGAAAATAAGATCACCGCCTTTTTAAATCCTATTAAAAATAAAGATTTAGTTGTTTTCTCTCGACAATTTTCTATTATGATGACCGCGAATGTTCCTATTACCGAAGCCCTTCTAACTATTATTGAACAAACAGAAAATCTTAAGTTTAAAAACATTATTTCCATGGTGGCTTATGATGTTGATAATGGTTTATTATTATCCGATTCTTTTAAAAAACACGCTCATGTTTTTTCGGGTTTCTTTTGCAATGTTGTTAAGGCTGGAGAAACTTCTGGTAAATTAGACGAGGTTCTAGAATATTTAGCTGATGAAATCGAGAAAGATTATGATTTACTTAAAAAATTTAAGGGAGCGATGATTTATCCTTTATTTATTATTTGCGGTTTAGTAGCGGTTGGTTTTATTTTCTTATTCTTCGTTTTGCCGGAGTTAACTAAAATATTAGAAGAAACTGGGGCCACTCTACCTTTATCTACTAGAATAGTTATATTTGTAGCTAATTCTCTACAAGATTATTATCTTTTTGTTCTTATTTGCGTTGTTATAATAGCTATTTCTTCCCATCTTTTTTTAAAAACCAAAGCCGGCAAAAAAACTCGCGATTTATTTTTAGTTAAAGCCCCATTGATTGGTAAGATTTTTCAATTAGTTTATTTAATCAGATTTTCCCGGTCTCTTAAAACCTTATTAAAAGGAGGTGTTACTGTTGTTAAAAGTTTAGAGATTGTTGGCGATATTGTTCGAAATACAGTCTATCGTGATATTATTAATAAAACGATTGAAGACGTTAATGAGGGAGGCTCAATTGTGGGCATTTTGGAAACAAGTGATTATGTTCCGCGAATGATACCAGCCATGATGTCAGTCGGAGAAAAAACTGGACGCTTAGACGAAGTTTTAGAAGAGATTGCTAAATTTTATGATAAGGAAATTAATAGTAAATTAAGTAATCTTAATAGCATCTTAGAGCCAGCTATTATGGTGGTTATGGGTATTGGAGTAGGAATTATGGTAGCGGCCGTTATTTTACCGATGTATAATATAGCTAGTCAGTTTTAAATAATGTTAAATGAAGATTATAGATTTAAAAAAAGAAAAGTTTTCCGAACTTTTAAAAAATGATTCAGGTTTAGAAAAATCTAAATCTTCTTTTTTGAAATATAATTTTTTACAGTCTTATCAGTGGGCTGAAATTCAAGAAAATTTTGGACAAAAAGTTTGGTTTAAAGCTTTAGAGGATAAAGATAAAATTATCGCTCTTTTTTTAACTATTGAAAAGAAGCTTTTTTTAAATAAGAAATATTGGTATATTCCTCGAGGTCCGATTTTTATAGACGATGATAAAAATTTCAATTGGTCTGACTTCTTAAAAACATTAAAAAAAACAGCGGGGAAGAGTGGAATCTTATTTATTCGCTTAGAACCTCAGGGCGAGAGTTTTAAGCTTTATTTAGATAGAAATAAGAGAGCTTTAGTAAAAACTAAAGATATCCAGCCGGCTAAAACTTCTGTTTTAGATTTGTCCTTAGGGGAAGAAGACTTATTGAAGAAGATGAGTCAAAAAACTCGGTACAATATTAAACTGGGGAGTAAGAAGGGGGTAGAGATAATGGAAGGGGACGATTCGGCTTTGGAAGATTTTTGGAAATTAATAGCAATGACGGCGAGAAGGGATAAGTTTTTTATTCACAGTAAGAATTATTATTCCAATTTAATTAATTATAAGGGCAATTTTATTAAAGTTTTTTTGGCTCGAGCTGATAATAAGATTTTGGCTGGTGGAATTTTCTCTTTTTCAGGCAATACCGTATCCTATTTGCATGGTGCTTCTAGCAATGATGATAGAAATTTTATGGCCCCCTATGTTTTGCACTGGGAAGCGATAAAAAGAGCGAAGAAAGAGGGTTTTAGATATTACGATTTTTATGGAGTGGATGATAAGAAATGGCCAGGAGTTAGTCGTTTTAAAAGAGGCTTTGGTGGAGAGGATTTCGAGTTACCAGGGACATTTGATTTAGTTGTCAAAAAGTTTGGTTATTATTTTTATTTTTTATTCCGATTTTTTAGAAAATTTTTAAAATTTTTATGATTGAAATAAATAATTTAACCTCTAAAAAAATAAATAAAGCTCG
>JBBACQ010000008.1:0-2125 GCA_041656935.1 Patescibacteria group bacterium | reverse complement strand
TGAAAAGATTACCTCCGTTTTTATCAAAAAATATAAACTTACTGATCGCGAGGCTATTTCTTTAGCGGTTGTTGGTGATAGTAAGATGAAACAAATTAATTTAGCTTATCGAAAGCAAAATAAAACCACTGATGTTTTAACTTTTAACGATTTAAATGAAATTATAATTAATATAAATCAAATAACCCGACAGGCCAAAGAATTAAAAAGAAAAGTTTCAGCTGAGTTTGATTTTATATTAGTACATGCCTTATTACATTTAGCTGGTTTTAATGATAAAATAGAAAAGGACAGGCTAAAAATGATAAAATTAGGCGAAGATTTTTTACTTAATTTAAAGTAATCTATGTTTTTTATAAAAAACAAAAAAAAAGCTTTTACTTTAATTGAATTAATTATCAGTCTTTTTTTAATTTCTCTTTTAATAACTTTGGCTACTATAAATTATGATATTGGTTTCAGTGAGGCTAATTTGTCTAATTCTCAGGCTATTTTATTTCAAAATATAAAGACCGCCCAGAATAATGCCTTGTCTTATAAATCATATAATGATGTTTCTCCGGTTTACTGGGGGATTTATTTAGCGACTGGTAGCTCTGAATTTATTTTTTTCGCTGATTTAGATGGTGATGGCAAATATGATAATGGCGAAGCTGATCCTCTTTATGGTGGTAATACAATTTCTTTATCAAAGGGAGTAATTGTCAACGATTTAAGTTGGGACGTTTCGGCCATTTCTATTCTGTTTGAATATGGAACCGGAATCATGACTATTTTTAATATTGATATTGATGATTTCGATGATTATTATTGGCTAATTGAATTAAAAGATGGTTCTTTTGATTTGGGCTATTTGTTAATCGTGGAACCACCAGCTAAATCTGATATTCAGATTTGTTCTTGCTCTGATGTTGATAAGTATTGTTGTTCCTTCTGTTCTAGTACAACTAGTTGTCTGGATTTTGAAGCGCCCTAATATTTTTTTATATGGTAATAAATAAAAATAAAAAAAAACCAGCCTTTACTTTGATAGAAGTGGTCGTAATATTATTAATTTCTTCTTTAGGAATTATGGCCTCTTTATCTTTGGCGATACGAAGTGCTTATTTTCAAAACATTAAAAAAGATTTAGTTACGGTAATATTTTTAGCTAGTGAAGGAGCTGAAATTATGGCTAATATTCGTGATACTAATATTATTACTGAACGAGATTATAATGATTGGGAATGGACAGGGTCTTATAGTGGAGAAACTGATTATACAGTTGATTATAGTACATTGTTATGCTCGGCCGTGTCTAGTGTCGATGAGACCGTTTTGCAACAGAACGATTCTGGTTTTTATTTACATGATACCGATTACGAAGATAGTATTTTTAGTAGAATGGTTGTCATACAGACTGAGACTGACTATACGGTAGTAGAATCAAAAGTTGATTGGCAAAATCGAGGGAATTCTTATAATTATGTAGTTGAAACAATTTTATATGATTTATCTTTTTAAAAAAAATAATAAAGGAGGTTTTACTTTAATAGAGATTTTGGTTTCAATTTTTTTGCTTTCCTTGATTCTTTTAGGAGTAAACAGAATTTACTTTGCCATTTCTCAAAATCAAAAGGAAGCGATTACCGAAACCTTTGTTCATTCTGATATTGAATACTTTTTAAAATTAGCTGGTAATAATATAAAATTAGCCCAAAAAAGTGATGGCTTGACTTGCCCAGTAATTGAAGATCAGTTTTTCGATTTAATAAACAGTGATCATGGTATTTTATTTGGAGTAAATGATGGTTGTTTGAGTTTTAATCTGGTTGATAACAATGGAGTCGGGGCGATTGAAATGATTGACGCCATTTATTCGGTTGATCAGATTATTACCTCTTCTAAAACTGATATTTTAGAATTACTTTTTACGGCCGAAGATGATATAGCGACTGGTCAACCAATAGTAACAATATTAGTTAAGGCGGCGCCAGCTTCTGACCCGGATAATTATATTTATGCTCAAAGTAGCATATCTTTAGGATATTAAATAAAATAGAATCTATATGTTTAAAAAAATAAGAAAAAATAAAAAAGGAAGTGCTTTATTAATGGTGGTGTTTATATTTTTTTATTATTGCCG
>JBBACQ010000007.1:0-60681 GCA_041656935.1 Patescibacteria group bacterium | reverse complement strand
ATACTCGTTTAAGAAATTTTATCGTATCACTCCTGGCGTGGCTACGGCGTGATAAATCCGCTTATGTATTATATTTATATTTTAAAATGCAAAGATGGTTATTATGTCGGATGTACTGTTAATATTAAAAACAGAATTATTAAACATAAAGAAGGACAAATTCCTTCGACCTCTAGAAGACTCCCAGTAAAGCTGGATTTTTATATTTGTTTTAAAGATAAAATCAAGGCTTTTAATTTTGAAAAATATCTAAAATCAGGATCTGGTAGGTCTTTTATTAAAAGACATTTTTAGATACTGAAACTTAGGGGGCGCTAAAATTGTCAAAAGTTCGGATCCATAAGGAATTCGAACCTTTTTTGTTTTTTAGCTAATTTTATGTTAAAATATATACAAATTTAATCATTTAAATAATTTATTTTTATCAAAAAATATTAAAATTATTATAGTAAAATATGGCCATTGAATACGAGGCTACTTTTCCAAATATTAATAAAGATGAAGCGAGAGCACGATTAAAAAAAATTGGGGCTGTCTTAGTTTATCCTGAAACTTTGCAAAAGAGAAGTAATTTCAATCCTCCTCAAAATCAAGATCATAGCTCTTGGCTTAGAATTAGAGATGAAGGACGAGGTGTTATTACTATGAGTCATAAAATTGTTCCAGATAAAGCTGATTTAATTAATCAACAGCAAGAAATATGTTTTAAGGTCGATAATTTTGAAGAAGCAAAAAATTTTCTATTAGCGCTTGGATGCAAAGAGAAAAATTATCAAGAAACAAGAAGAGAACTTTGGACAATATCTGGAGCTGAAATTACAATTGATGAATGGCCATTTCTTAATCCTTTTTTAGAAATTGAATCTGATTCAGAAACTTCTGTTAAGAATATTGCTGAAAAATTAGGCTATGATTACAAAAAAGCTTTATTTTGTAATGTTTTTTATTTATATAGTCAGCAATACGGAATCCCAATCAACAATTTAAAAGAAAGAGCCTTAAAGGATTTGAATATTTTAACTTTTTCATCAAGAAATCCTTTTGAATAAAAAACAATTTTTAAAAACCGTTTTTAATAAATATTGGAGTATTTAAATATTTTTATGATAATTTGCCCATTTTTTTAGGAGTTTTTTATTTTCCGTGTTTGGCAGTTTATCTAGAAGCTGATTCGCTTCCAATATTAATCTATTTATCCTACTTCGACATTCTTTATAAACCCCCTTACTTATAAAGGAATTTTTAAAATAGTCATAATCAAAATCGATATTTTTGCCAAAAACTCTTAGGAAAGATAATTTTTCTTGTGGATTGCATTTACAAAAATATAAATAAATTGGATAAGTCACAGCACCTGTTTTTACATCCTTGAATCCTTCTTTCATAAAATCTTCCACATCATTTTTGAGCGTACCAGCATCACCTAATTTCTGAGAAAATAATAGCAAAATATATTCGATTTTTTTATTTTTAGCGAGTACTGCTGGGGCGGTTATTGACCATTGTCCAATTGCCGTTTTTCCTAGATGAATAGATAAGAACTCCTCATAATCTAGAGATTTTTCTAGATTTAACAGATTTTGACCAATTTGACATTTGTAAACATTTTGTAAATAGGATAAGAATTTTTTACGAGCTATATTGTCATCAATCATTTCTATGCAATCAGTAATAGCGAAAAGAGATGAGTGCAGTGAATAACAAGTTCCAAATTTTTTCCAAGCTACTTGCTTTTTGCGTCGTATTTGATTGTTATCTGCTAAATCATCTTGAATAATAATCGAGCTATGTATAAGCTCACTCGCCGCAGCCAGTGGCAATGCTCTTTTTTCTTCAATTTTACATATTTCAGCTGAAATAAGGCAGACGGCAGATCGAAATTTATTACTCCGCTTTTTTAATGTGTAAATTATTGGCTCATAATATTTTAAATTTTTTTGAACAAAATCAAGATTTAAAATATAGGGTATAATTTTTAATTCAAAAATTTTTTGAAATTCTTCAATTATTTTCATAATTTGAAAATTACTTTATTATTGATTATGAACTAATAATATCAAAAAGAGGGGTTATTTTATACAAAAACCATCTCAACAAATAATTATTTACTATCCTTAATAATATAAACAAAATAAAAACTCAGCAAAAAGATGATAGCTAAAAACAGAAACAAATATTGAAGAGGATAAAAACTTAAAACTAAAACACCTAAACCCGAACCAATCAGATATCCCAAAGGATAAGAAGTCCTTAAAAAATTAATATGACTAATATCTTTAGCATCAACAATCTTGAAAAAACGAGATTCCCGCATCGCCTCAATTAAGGCCGCGCCAACCCGACTAAAGAATAAAATAGCTCCCCAAACAACCGGATTAGTCGATTTAACAAAGAAAAACAACAATAAAGACGCTATCAAAATTATTAAACCCACCGACATTATTTCTTTCTCGCCTAAATATTTATCGGCTATTATCCCCGCTGGTATTTCCATTAAAATAAAAGGCACTAACATAATGGCAAACATTATACCCAGAGTTGACCACTCAAAACCTAAATTTTGATGTAAATAAATAGGAATAAAAACAACGGCTGAATTAAAAAATAAATTAAGAAAAAAGGAGACAAAATAAATCCCTCTTAAATTTAAATTTTTCCAAAAATCAGATAAAACACCTTTTATCTTTAAGCTTTGATATTTAATAGCCTTATCAACTCTTTTTTTATTAAAAATAATAATGAAATAAAAAAATAATAAAGCAAAAGCCGAAGTTAAATAAACCAAATCATAATAAGTATCAGCTACCACCAAACGAGAGGCTAACATTGGAGAAAAAATCCAACCTAAATTCATAAAAGTGAAATAAACCGCCCTAGTTCTCCCGGTATTAGCATTTTTAGTAAAGCTTTCTACAAAAATATCCATATTTATCCACAAAAGATTAGAGCTAACCCACATAGATATAAAGAAAATAAAGACCCATAAGGGGCTGGGACACATCATTAAAACCATTAGAGAAACTATATTTACAAACATCATTATTTTAGCAGACATTAAATTACCCCATTTTTTAATGATATTAGGAAAAAACATCATAGCGAAGAAGGTAATAATATTAGCAAACACAAAAAACAACCCAACATATCTAAGATCAACTGAATTTTGAATAAAACTAGAATTGACATAAGCTGGAATAGCAGTAGAAACGGCCAAAACAAAACCAGCTATATACAAAACTAGCAAACTTTCATTAAGCTTAATATCTGAGATTTTCCCAAACAAATGAAATCTATACATAGAAGAAGAGTTAATTATAAAATTCTTTTTTTAAATTTAAAAAATCTTTTATCTAAAAAACTAAGAAAATAAAAGAAGAAAAAAAGGAAAATGACTAAACTGACTATTTGAGGAAGTCGTAAACCCCAAACTTCGGGGGTAAAATCAATTCTAATAAACTCTAGAAAAAACCTTAAAGCCGAATAGAAAAGAAAATAACTAGCTACCAGAAAAAAACTTGATTTAAAACCATTTATTCCCCTTTTTATAAAAAGTCGATGAAAAGATATCAAGAAAAAGAATAATACTAAACAACCTAAGGATTCATAAAGAAAAGTAGGATGAAAATAATTAAAATTTAAATATTCTAAAGGACGATTAGCAGGATCAATAAAAATACCCCAAGCTAAATTAGTTGGTCGGCCAAAAAGTTCTTGATTAAAATAATTACCCCAACGACCAATAGCCTGACCTAAAGCCAAACCAGAAACCATTATAGAACCTAAACGAAAAAGGTTTTTTCTAAAACCGTCGTCTAACCCTTTTATATTTTTCTTTTTAGCAAAAAAAACGATAACTACTATCCCCGCTATAATGGCCCCATGAATAGCCAGCCCCCCTTGCCAAATTTTGAAAATATCTACTGGATTTTGAACATAATATGGCCACTCCAAAAAAATATCATAAATTCTAGCCCCAATAATACCAAAAATAAAAGAATAGAAAACTAAATCAACTATAAAATCTCGCTCAATCTTATATTTTTTAGCTAAAAATAAAACCACCAAAAAAGCAGACAAGAAGCCTAAAACAATAAAAAACCCATACCAATATATTTTTAGAAGACCAAAAGAGATCATTATTGGCTCGGGGTTAAAGTTATGTAAAAAATAGAACATAGAAGTTTTAAGATTTTTGTATTAGTGCGGACGGAGAGACTCGAACTCTCATAGATTGCTCCGCTTGCTCCTAAGGCAAGTGCGTATACCAATTTCGCCACGTCCGCTGGATATATTAACATAATAATACAAAAGGATAATTAATTCAAGAATTGAAAATAAGACCACTTGCTATCATCTAAAAAATCTTTTTAAAATATTTTAAATTGCTAAAAAATATGCTATAATCTTTTTATAAACTTAAACAAAATTAAACTTAATTTAAAACTTATGCCCGCCAAAAAACTTATTAAATTCTTCGATGAGCTTCGTATCAAAGATGTTCCAATAGTCGGAGGAAAAAATGCCTCTTTAGGAGAAATGTACCAAAAACTTTCTAAAGAAGGGATTAATGTTCCTTTCGGTTTTGCTACTACCTCTGAATCCTATAATTATTTTTTAAATGAAAGTGGATTAAAAAACAGAATTAAAGAAATACTAAAAGACTTAAACACCCATAATGTCCAAAATCTAATGATCCGTGGAGAAAAGGTTAGACAGGAGATTTTAAAAACTGCCATGCCAAAGGATCTTAAAAAAGAAATTATTTTAGCCTATAGAAAATTGGGTTCTTTTTATAAAAAGAAAAATGTTGATGTCGCCGTGCGTTCTTCAGCCACAGCTGAGGACTTACCCGATGCTTCTTTCGCTGGACAACAGGAAACCTATTTAAACATAAGAGGAGAAAAAGATTTGCTTTTAGCCGTCCGAAAATGCATTGCCTCTCTTTTTACTAATCGAGCCATCTCTTACCGAGCTGACAAAGGATTTGATCATTTTAACATTGCCCTATCAGTAGGCGTACAAAAAATGTCTCGGTCTGATTTAGGTTCATCAGGTGTTATGTTCACGATTGATACCGAGTCAGGCTTTAAAGATGTAGTTTTAATCCATTCTATTTATGGTTTAGGGGAAAATATTGTTCAAGGCAAAGTAAACCCTGACCAATTTTTTGTTTTTAAGCCAACCAAAAAAATTATCTATCGATCTATTGGCAAAAAAGAAATAAAGATGATTTATAATAAAGACCATAAAAAACCAGTTAAAGATATTAAAGTTAGCCTACCAGACCAAATTAGACAGTCTATTACTGACGACCAAATTTTAACTTTAGCTAAATGGGGGATGATAATTGAGAAACATTATAATAAACCAATGGATATTGAATGGGCTTATGATGGTGAAGATAAAAAATTATATATAATCCAAGCTCGACCAGAAACCGTTGAAAGCACTAAAAACTTAAATATTTTAGAGAGATATAAATTAGACAAAAGAGGAAAAATTATCAGCACCGGGCAAAGCGTTGGAAACAAAATTGGGTCGGGAGAGGTCAATCGAATAATGAATATTAAAGATATTAAAAAATTTAAACCCGGCCAAATTTTGGTAACTGATATGACTGACCCTGATTGGGAACCAATTATGAAAATTGCTTCGGCTATTATTACTGATAAAGGCGGACGAACTTGCCACGCGGCTATTATTTCTCGCGAAATGGGAATCCCCTGTATAGTTGGGACCAATGATATCAGTCGAAAATTAAAAGGTGGGGAGTTAGTAACAGTAAGCTGTGCTGAAAGTGAGGTTGGTTTTGTTTATGAAGGAAAATTACCTTATAAAATAGAAACAACTGATATTGGGAAACTAAATCGTCCTAAAACAAAAATAATGATGAATATTGCCGAACCTGATACTGCTCTGCTAAACTCTTTTATACCTAATGATGGTGTCGGATTAGCCCGATTAGAATTTATTATTAATAATTACATCAAAGTTCATCCCTTAGCTTTATTAAACTACGCAACTCTAAAAGACAAAGTTTTAAAAAACAAAATTGATAAAATTACAACCGGTTACAAAAATAAAAGTCAGTTTTTTGTAGATAAATTAGCTGAAGGAGTAGCGATGTTAGCTTCTGGATTTTATCCTAAAGATGTTATCGTCCGTTTATCTGATTTTAAAACTAATGAATACGCTAATCTATTAGGTGGCCGAGATTACGAACCAATTGAATCAAACCCGATGATTGGTTGGCGTGGAGCTAGTCGCTATTATTCTAAGGAATTTTTACCAGCCTTTAAGTTAGAGTGCCAAGCTCTTAAAAAAGTTCGAGATGACTTTGGCTTAACAAATGTTAAAATCATGATTCCTTTTTGTCGAACCGTAGAAGAGGGGCAAAGGGTGTTAAAAATAATGGAGGACAATGGTTTAAAACGAGGAAAAAACGGTTTAGAGGTTTATGTGATGGCCGAAATTCCAGCTAATATTATCCTGGCTGAAAAATTCAGTAAAATATTTGATGGTTTTTCAATTGGATCAAATGACCTAACCCAATTAACTTTAGGAATTGATAGAGACTCTGGCGGAACTTTAGAGGTAGCTGGAGTATCAAATGAAAAAAATGAGGCGGTTAAAATTTTAATTCGGAACTTAATTAAGATAGCCAAGAAAAATAAAACTAAGGTTGGAATCTGCGGTCAGGCTCCGAGTGATTTTCCAGATTTTGCCGAGTTTCTAGTAGATTGTGGAATTGATAGTATTTCTTTGATACCTGATTCTGTTATTAAAACTACTATAGTTGTTAATGCTAAAGAAAAGAAGAACAAGGGTATTTTTATGAGGTTTTTTTAAAAAAAGTGGCCACTTGCCCGCCTCTAGTGGGAAAAACTTAACGAGCTCTAAAATTTTGGATTAATCATGAAATCTTTTTTCGCGAACATTTGAAAATTTTAGATTAATTACGAGCGTAAAAACCGTGTAAAATTTAGTTGTTTGAGCGAAGCCACGTGAAACGTGGCGAGCGAGTTCTAAATTTTACTAGGTTTTATAGTGAGTAATCTAAAATTTTCAAGTTCGCTAAGTTTTTTTGCACACTTTTTTTGTTAAAAAAAGTGTGATAAAAAGATTGTAACGAATAATCTAAAATTTTCAAACGTTCGCGAAAAAAACAAGCAGATATAATAAAAAAATGCTTAAAAATGGGACAAATATGAAAAAATGTCAAGCTATTGACATTTTTTTAATTATATGCTATACTATAGCTATGTTCATGATTTAGGTTCTTTTAAAACAATGGTTGATACTTACAAAACTTTTAGAGTTTTTAGAAGTTTTATATGTATTAACCATTAAAATTGAAATCATGAAAAAAATAGTAACAATGTTCATTTTCGCTTCTTTCGTTTTCTTTTCTTTCGCTCAAACAAGCTCAGCAGATCTTCTTAAGAGAAGAGATAAAGAGATTAAAGCCATTGAAAAAGAAAATATCCGCCCGACTAAAAAGGCGGAAAAAATTGAGGCTGTAAATTTTTTCTATAATCCATTACTCGAAAGAGCAATGGACGAAGAAAAGAGAAAAGCAGAGGCAGAAACCCCACGCGATCCAATAGGATCTAAGGTTGTCTATCAAGGCGACCAAGGGTCATACTCGGGACGTAGTATCTCATCCCTGAACGGAGCATCGGCTTACGCTGTTGTAGCACAAGCAGACGCCAATGCCTATCTGACTCGTCAGATGGCTAATGGTGCCAGTGCCACGATTTCTGCGACCCCCAGAGAAATAGGTCTAGAAGGTACAATAATCAACAAGTTCCGCTATAAAGAACTTGTAGTAAGAGTGGAGGGAATAAACTCCGGAAACTTTTACAAAAAAACCTTTCTCTTAGGAAAAGACCAGTCTATTACAGACTATCTTCTCCCGGGGACCTACAAAGCCACCGTCTCAACAACTGACGGAATAGGCCAGCCAACTGAAACTGTTTTTACAGTTTCTCCTGAGAAAACACATTTCCTTAATGGAAATAATGTCTTCTGGGGCGTATGGGGTGGAACTTCCTGGTAAAACAGGAGCTCCCAACAAAACACAAAAGCATCCAAAACACCGGATGCTTTTTTTCTTTTATCTAAAAACAAGAGAGATTAAGTTCCGGTACTTCCCGCTGGGATAGTTTCACCTGATCCTCCCGGTAAATTTCTAAACACAAAGGCAGTAATAGCAAAAGCCATAACCACAATAATTAGACCAATAATAGCATTTTTAATTCTATTTTTAGCTTTTTTAACCGTTTCTTCATTTCCTCCTGCTGTCATCCACTGATAACCACTAAAAATCATTAAAACGATAAAAACAATCGCCAATAAAGATAAAACCATTTTAATAACGGTGGCGATTATGTTCTCTAATTGAGCTGTTTGAGAAAAACCAGCGCTATCAACAAATAAATCAGTTTGAGATTGAGCGGTATTAACAAAAGCATCAGATGAAGTAGCTAAAGCCGAAGAAGAATAAACCAAGGCTAAAAAAATAACCAGAAAGAGAGAGGCTATTTTTTTTAATTTTATATTTCCTTTCATATTTTTAAATTAAATTTCTAAATATTTATAATTAAATTCTGCTAATGATAAACCTATCTATTAGATTCCAAATCGCATAAGCCGAAATTGTAATAACTAAACCGATGATAGCATCTTTAATTTTACCCTGAGCTTTTTTAACCGCTTCTTCATTGCCTCCGGCAGTCATCCATTGAATACCAGCATAAACTATTAAAATGATAAAAATTATTCCCAATAAAGATAGAGCGGCATTAACAATTATACCTAAATTTCTAGCTAAAGAGCCTTCATCGGCCTCAGCGTAACCACTTTTATCTCCGACAAATTGAAGTTTATCTAACACCCCAACATTACTTTGCACTCCGTTAGCAAATACTAAAAAAGGCAAACACAACATTAAAACTAAAAAGGAAGCTGACATGATTGATTTTATATTTTTTTTAATCATAAAATAAGTCTTATTTTAAAAATATTAATAAAAATTAAAAGTTTTGCGAAGGGATTCTACTAACAAAAATATTTATAACAAAATAACTAATAATATAGGCTAATAAGACAATAACCAACCCAACAACAGCTCGTTTTATTATTGACTGAGCTTTTTCTATCCGTTGTTCATTACCACTGGCCGTCATCCACTGAATTCCGCCAAAGATTATTAAAGCGATAAAAACCACTCCCATTAAGGAAAGTAAGGCCTGAATAATTATAGCGATTATCTTCTCCGGAGTAGCTCCACCCTGATCATCAATCCGCCCCAAATTAAAACCAATATTAAACGCCGTAGCATCTAAGCGGTCTTTCTCGGCATAAACCTTGCCATCATCAACCTTGAAAGCATCTGATAAATTTCCAACTCCGGCCGAGACCGATGAAAAAGAAACAAACAGAAAAATTAAGCCGAAAGAAAAAAGTATTTTTTTTATGTTTAATTTCATAAAATTAATCTAACAAGGTTTTATTTATAAAAACACTAAATATGAAGATACTGATAGCGTAAGCTAATAAAACAACAACCAGCCCGATAATCGATTCTAAAAATATCTTTTTAGCTTTTTCTATTTGTTGATCATTACCACCAGCTGTCATCCACAAAATTCCACCATAAATTATTAATACCATAAAAACAACACCAACAAATGATAAAATCACATTTATTACCGTCGCGATACCAATTTCCAAAGAATCATCCCCACTAAAAATTTTTTGTTCTAAGTGCCCAGTTTTATCAGCTGTTACTTTTAGACCAGTCTTTTCTTCGAAAAAACTAGCTCCAACTAATAACGGTGATAGAGAAATGAAAAGTAACGGAAACATTAAAACTAGAGTGTATATTTTTAATATTTTATTTTTCATAAAATAAAATTAACAATAAAATATTTCTAAGAGTTTAAGACTAGCTTCAGTTGGATTAGTATCGGTTAATTGCCGACCAATAAAAGCAGTGATAGCATAGGCTGATAAAATAATAATAAGACCAATAATAGCCTGAATTATCAAGTTTTTTGATTTTTCTACTTGCTGTTCATTGCCTCGAGCAGTCATCCATTGGATTCCACCAAAAATTATTAATACCATAAAAATAACACCAATAAAAGAAAGAATAGCTCCAATTAAAATTCCTAAACGACTAGAAACAAATCTACCTGGGTCACTCCCGACACTATCAACACTAAAAGCCTCTTTTAAATCTCCTTGATTAACTGTTGTTTCTAAACCATAATTAGCCGAAACAAAACTAAAAGATAAAAAAATAAAAAGAGATAAACATAAACCTAAAAGGACCTTATTTTTTTTGTTATTCATATTTTTTAAACTATAAATAAATTTTATTCGATACCATTGTCGTGGATACTTCTCGAAACATCCACGACAATGGTGCCTATATAATAATAAGCACCATACTTCCAAAATCGATCTTAGAAACAACAACTAAATTATTGAGTAGCGCTCATTAATTGTTCTAAAACAAAAGAGGCAATACCCCAAGCAGCTAAAATTATTACTAAACCGATAACTCCGGCTCCTAATAATTTTTTAGCTTCAGAAACCTTGTCTTCGTTTCCTGCGGCAGTCATCCATTTAAAACCACCTAATAATACGATGATTACAGCAATAATTCCTAACAAAGTTAAAACTACATTAATAATTTGAGCTACCATGGTTCTTGGATCTTTATTACCTAAAGCTATTCCTTCAGTAGTGGCATCACCTTCAACAAAAGAAATTCCAAAAACATCTTCCTCTTCAGTAGCCCCAACCGGCTGGATAGCCAAAAAAGGCATTAAAAACAAAGAAATGATAATTAAACTAAGTATTTTTTTTCTCATAATTCACCACCTTTCTAGTTTTAAATTTATTAATTTTATAAAAAAATTATAACACATATTTAACAAAATAACAACAATATTTAGAGACCAGATAAAATTTAACTTAAATTAAAATATCATTAAAATGGGCAATCTTCTTTTTATTAAGAAAAAGATCAAGGGTTACGGCTATAAAATCTAATCTAATTTTCTCTAAACTTATATTATTAATTTGAGAGTAAGCTATCATGGCTCGCTTTATTTTTTGAATTTGCTTAGATTTAATGGCGTTTTCCGCCCCATCTAAAGAATCCCCCGTCCTAGTTTTTACCTCAAAAAAAACAAGCTTATCATCAAGCTTGGAAATAATATCAACTTCTAAATAGCCAAAACGCCAATTTCTTTCTAAAATTTTATAACCTTTTTTTATTAAATATTCTTGGACCAAAGTTTCTCCTTTCTGGCCAATTTCTTTTTTACTCAACACCTAAATTAAGGTAAATATTTTTTAAATTGTTCTTTCTTGTTTCTTTCTTCTCTTCTAAAAATAACCTTCTTAAAATTGGTGTAAATATTTAAAAGCCACCATACCAATAAAATTAACCATAACAAAAACCAAAAACGAGAGGAAAGAAAATAAATTTGTTGATAATTAAAGAAAAATAATAAGAAACCTATAAATAAATTGACAAAAGAAAATTCATAGAGTTTATTCGCTAAAACCTTATAGGGCCCAGCTTTCTTTTTAAAAAAAATAAAAAAGACCCCTGCCAAAAAAAGGAATATTAAAAAAAGGACTAAAATTATTTTAGCTGAATAAATAAGACTATCGGGAGTAGGATTAAACCAATATTTAAAAGTCAATAAATTAAACATAGTTTTTATTTTTTAATTAATAATAAAGCATAATAATGGTCTCCAACTAAAAATTCTTCTTGTACTCCTAAAAATAATTTAGAGGCATATCCTTTTAATTCTTTTTGGCCTATTCGAGGGCTATCTTTAGTCCCAAAAACAGTATTATCTTCTAACCATTCTAAAACCAAGATTTTTCCACCAATTTTTACCATTCTACCAGCCTCTTCTAAGATTTGCAAAGGTTTTTTAGCCTGATGCAAAACACTTATAAGAAGAACTGCGTCTAAAGAATTATTATTTATTTTTGCTCCTTTATAAACTTCTAAATCACTCCAAATTGTCTCTATTTGGGAAAGATTTTCTGTTCTAGCCATGCTTTTTATGGAGTTTAAATTATCTTTAATAATATCAACCGCATAAACCTTACCGTTTCGTCCAACTTTTTTAGCTAAAGGGAAGGTGAAATAGCCAAAACGACCGCAACCTAAATCAGCTATCTTAAACCCAGCTTCTATTTTTAATTTTTCTAATAAAAAATCAATATTTAATAAATTGTTTTTTTGAGAAGAAATCATATTTTTAGATTAATTTTTTAAAAACTGAGCTATTATTCTACTAATATTTGTCTAATAATTTTATTTTCTTGACTATATTTCTTTTTAGAGCTAACTACTATTACATTAATACCAGTTTTCAAACTAACATCTTCTTTAAAGTTTCCCTTTTGATCAATCAATATTAATTGACTATTTATTCTAACCTCACTCTCTGGATCAGTTTTGCCAATCACCTCAACATAAAATTCTTCCGTTATCTGATTTTCTAAAGGGCTACTGAGATCTAATTCTGGAGGAGAAAAAATATTCTTGAAATAAAAAAGTAAATAAAAAAAACAAATGGCGATTAAAACAAACAGGGCTAAATTTCTTATTACTTTCGGCAAAGATAATAAATTTTTCCAATCAACAATCTTATTAAAAAAGATATTATTATCAAAGCTTTGCCCTCGATTTTGTTCTTTTATAAAATCATTAACAATGTTTTTATGTCTAATTTCCAAAAAATCTATATATTTTTTAAAAAATATTTTACTATAAATCCCTTTAGGCAATTCCTTGTAATTTCCGTTTTCAATAGCAATCAAATATTTTATATTAACTTTTGTTTGGCGAGAAATCTCTTCTAAAGTTATCTCTTTTTTTTCTCTAATTTTTTTAACATAACTACCAATAAAATCTTTATCTAAGGAAACCGGCTTTTTAACAAATTCTGACATACTTAATTAGTTAAGAATCTAGTGTTCCCCTCCCACTCTATACCAAAGGCTGACATCACAAATTGAATTATTATATAACTAGTAAAAACAATAACTAGCCCGATTATGGCTCCAAAAATTATATTTTTAGCCTTACTGACCTTTTCGGAGTTGCCCGCTGAAATGAGCATCATAATACCACCATAAATAAACATTAAAAGAGCCAAAGAACCAACTACACCTAATATAATATTACTAACATTTAGCCCGACTTGTAGAAGATCACTTAATTCATAACTGCCGGAGTCATATTTTTCTCCCTGAGGGACTAAATGAGGTAAAGATGTTTCAGCTAAAACAGAATTGAAACTAAAAAACAAGAAAAAAAGAATTATTATAATTTTTATTTTTTTAAACATACCTTAAAAATAAATTTATTATTATTTATTTAACTGTTTGTTGCACTCTGTTCGCATACAGATTCATAACCTCTAGAGTTTTATTCTCTTCCTTGCTTAAAGTTTCTTCAATCATCTGGCTAAAAAAGTTCTCCATTAAATTTGGATTTCTTCCCTTATACCAGCTTTTAGCGGTTAAAACCTGATCGGCAAACACACCAATTTCTAAGTCCTCTCTTTGTTTGGACAATAAAGACCTAAGAGCTGATGGTTTCTTTGTTTTTTTTAAATAGGATTCAGCTTGTTCGGCACTGGTTAAAAATTGAACAAAGTTCCAAGCTTCATTTTGATATTTGCTCTTCTTAGAAACAACCTCAACCCAATAATTAGCAAAATTTATAGGGGTACTGCTTCCTTCTATTTGAGGTAATGGGGCTACTAAAAAATTAAGTTTAGGTGATGTGGCCCTAATAGTTGGCATGTGGTAAGAATAACCAAACATTATGGCTAATTTACCGGAAGCAAAAGCGTTAATAGAATTATCTAAAGTGCTATTCCAAGAATAAACTTCTTTTACTGGATTAGCAAAATCTGTATAAAATCTGAGAGCCATTAATCCGGGATTATAATCTTTATTTTGAGAATTTGGTGGAATGGTATTAAAAAGTATCTGTTCAGAATCACTCATCATAATAGCACCATTTTGCATCATTAAAACTGACAAAATATCACTGAATCTTTCAACGTTAGTCCCGCCACCTAAGGCTACTCCTGCTTGTAAAATATTACCTTTCAAATCTTGTCTAGTTAATTTTCTGACAGTTTGTTGGAAATCTCTATTCCAATATTTAGGAACGTCTATTACCCCAGCCGAATCAAATAAGTCTTGGTTATAATACATCGCTAAAGTATCAACAAATAAGGGCAATCCATAAATTTTATTATTTATAACCACATCTGAATAAACCGCGTCAACAAAATTTTGTTTTAACTCTCTTAAATTAATACTTCTAACAACTTTTATTTCTTGAATTGTCTCCTTTTTTATAGATCCCTTAACAACCGGAAAAACCATAGTAGTTTGATCGGGTAGTGGCTCTATTTTTGACTCATACTTTTTAATCCAAGTATTATGGATAGAAAAAATATCTGGGCCACGATCCTCAGCAAAAGCGTTTAATAATTCCTGCTCATATTCTTCGTACCTAAGCTTTCTATAATTAATAGTTACATAAGGATGTCTTTCATTATAGGCTTTTATAATCTCGGCAAAATTGTCCTGCCCGTCAAAAACTCGCCAATAATTCAAAACTACTGGTTTAGTATTTTGCTCAATTACTTGTTTTTTACAACCAGCTCCAGCTGTTAAGACAAAAACAAAAAATATCAAAAGAATATAAATTTTTTTATTCATAATTAAAATAGAAAATATTAAATTTTATATTCTCTATTATAGCAATTTTTTAAAAAAAAGTAAAAGATAATTTTAGTTTAATCTAGGCTTATATTGTAAGGCTTCAGCTACATCATTAAAAGAAATGCTCTCTCCTTGTCTAAGATCGGCAATGGTCCGAGCTATCTTTAAGGTTTTGAAGTAAGATCGAGCCGATAAACAAAGCTTTTTCACGGCTTCTTCCAATAATTTTTGAGTTAAAGAATCAACCTGGCAAAAACTTTTTATCATTTTTATATCCATTTCTGAATTGGTAAAAATCTTCGTTCCAGCGAATCTTTTTAATTGAATCTCGCGCGCTCGTTCTACTCTTTTTTTAATTTCACTAGACGTTTCTTCATTTTTTGTGCTAGCTACTAAATTATCAAATTTAACCCTAGGAACTTCAACGAAAATATCGATTCTGTCGCTAATAGGACCCGATATTTTTTTATTATAATTTACTATTTGACCTAAAGAACAAACGCATTTCTTATCTTTGTCACCTAAATAGCCACAAGGACAGGGATTCATAGCTCCAACTAAGATAAATCTAGCTGGAAAAGTTGTCGACTGGGACGTCCGAGAAATATTTATAATTCCATCTTCTAATGGTTGTCTTAAATTTTCTAAAATTATTTTAGGGAACTCTAATAACTCATCTAAAAATAAAACCCCTCGATGAGATAAAGATATTTCTCCCGGACGAGGCCAAGTGCCACCACCTAATAAAGAAGCTGGGGAAGAGGAATGATGCGGTGATCTAAAAGGCCTCTTAGTTACTAAATTATTTTTTCGAAGTTTCCCGGCAATGCTATAAATTTTAGTTATATCCAAAGACTCTTCTAAACTTAATTTAGGTAAAATAGAAACTAGGGTTTTGGCTAATAAGGTTTTGCCTGAACCGGGCGGACCGAACATTAAAACGTTATGTCCACCGGAAGCACTTATTTCTAAAGCTCTTTTAGCCTGTTTCTGACCTTTAATATTGGCCATATCAAAATCGGCATTATTATTAGAAAAATTAACCCTAAAATTTTTAGTTTCTTTTATCTTTTCTTTGTCTATTAAATGATTGAATAAATCCTTTAAGTTTTTAACCGGAAAAACCTTTAAATTAGGGGCTAACTTAGCCTCTAAAGAATTCTGATAAGGAACATAAACTTTAGCTATTTTTCTTTTTTGCAGATAGGAACAAATTGATAAAACCCCATTAATTGGTCGCAGGTCTCCGTTTAAAGCCAATTCTCCCAGAAAAACACTATTTCTAAAATCTTCTTTTAAATTATACGAAACCGATAGAATGCTTATGGCGATAGGAAGATCATAACTAGGTCCCTGCTTTTTAAAATCAGCTGGGGCCAAATTAACTATCACTTTTCTCCGAGGAAAATCTAAGCCAGCACTTTTGATAGCACTTCTAACCCTCTCCTTAGCTTCAAAAATAGCCTTATCGGGTAATCCAACAATAGAAAAGGTTCCTAATTCACCACCGCCAACATCAGCTTCTACCTCAACTATCTGAGCACCTAAGCCAACCAAACCAACTGACAAAACTTTATCTGACATATTTTTATTATTTATAATTATAAAACTAAATTAAAAAACTGCTCTTTCGTTTTAGATATTATATAAAAGCAATAATAAAAATTACATAAAACAAAAATAAAAAAAATATAAATTTTCTAATTACAAAAAAAAATAGACATTTTTGTGTCTAGTCCTAGGGCACTTCTATTTATATTCTTTTTGAGAGTTAAAAATTAATTTGAGATTTGGAAAAAATAATTTGAACATCTAAGCAATATCATTTTCTAATTTAACACTTAATAATTTACTTACTCCATCATTTTGCATAGTTACTCCATATAAAACATTGGCTCTTCTCATGGTAGCCCGATTATGGGAAATAACTATAAACTGGGTTTTGTTAGATAAATCATCTAAAATTTTGGCTAATCTTTCCGAATTAGATTCATCTAGGGAAGCATCAACCTCATCTAAAACCACAAACGGAGAGGGATTAGCACTAATAATCGCGCAAATTAAGGCAATCGCTGTTAAGGCTCTCTCTCCACCAGACAACATATTGACCGACGAAATCTTTTTACCCGGAGGAGTGGCTGAAATATCTATCCCTGATAAACCAATAGCATTGTGTTTTTTCAGATATTTTATTAATTTAATATTTTTGGAAGGAAGCCCATCTTTTTTGTCTAAATCAGTCTCTTTTTCTCCATCCGGACCTAAATCAGCCTCTTCATTAGAGGGAGCATTTTCTCGTATTGGAAAAATTTTAGCTTGTCCGCCATTAAACAATATTTTAAAATACTCATTAAACTTTTCTGAAATAACTTTAAATTCAATATCAAATCTGTTTTTAATAACTAAATCAAGTTCCACAATAACCTGCTCCAAAGATTTAATAGTTTTATTTAAATCTTCGGTTTGTTCAAATAAAAAATCATACCTTTTTTTAGTCTCTTCATATTCTTTTTCAGTTTCTGGATCAATGCCACCAATCAATTCCAATTGATTTTTAAGTTTACTAATCTCCTCTTTAACGCCCCCTAAAGTAAAATCTTCTGAAACTTTATAATCTTTTATTTTAGCTAAATCAATTTTATCATCAATAATATTATTCTCTAAATCTTCTCTTCTGGTTTCTTCTCTAGCCAAATCAATCTTATTAATATTTAAATCATTATTAATACCATCCAACCTTTTTTCTAATTCATTAATATCTTTTTGCCAGGTCAATAATTGAGTTTTTTTAGTTTCCTGTTCTTTATTAAAATTATCTATTTTCCCCCTTAAAATTTCAATTTCCTCTTCATTTTCCTGAATTTTTTTATTTAACAGTTCACTTTCTTTCTTACAAAAGCCTTCGTCTACCTTATCAAAAGATGAAAAAGCGCCATTTTTAATTTTATCCTCTAAATCTTCTAAGCGTGATTCTTCTTTTATAAAACTGGAACTAAGACTGCTTATCTGAAAACTTAATTTATTTAAATCTTCTTGATTTTTTTGATAAATTAAAGTTAGATTAGATCTATTTTCTTCCCAATTGCTCTTTTCCGATCTTAGAAGATTAATTTCTTTTTCTAAATTCCTAACTTCGGTCTCTAATTTTTCAATTTGAATAATAATTTCTTGTCTAACTTCTTCTTTCTCTGAAGAATCGCTATCATTTTCATTAGTTTTGATTTTATTCACTAACTCAAGATATTCTTTCTCTTCTCCTTCTAATTTTCCTTTTATACTGTCCAGTCTATTTTTTTCTAAACTATGCTCTAATTTTAAATCTGAAATCGTTTCAATCATTTTATCTTTTTCATTTTTTAAATCAACTATTTTGCTATTAATATTTTCTAATTTAAAATTAAAATTTTCTCCCGAAGAAAATTTCAACAAGTCTTTTATTTCTAGATCAATCTCTAGAATAATTTTTTTTAATAAACCACTCTCTTCAATATTTTTATATTCTTTTATCTTCTCGGTTAGTTTTTTGAGGACTAAGCTGATTTTATTAATATTAGAGGGGTTTTCTTCTTTATTTATGACCCTAAGCTCCTCCTCTAGAACTAATAACTTAGAACTAATTTCATTTTTCATCTTTTCTAAATCTTTTATTTTTCTATCTTTTTCTGAAACAACTAGTTCTAGACTATTAATTTCTTTTTTGCTTTCAGTAATACTGTTTTTCAGATGGAACTCTCTGTTGACTAAAAAAGACAAATCAAATTTACCTTGTTTTTCTAATTTAATCTCTAACCAAGCTTCTATTTTTGATAATTCCCTATATTTATCTACAATTTCTCTTTCCTTATCAGCAAACCCTTTTTCTAATTGGTCTAATTTATCTTGATTAGAAAACCCTTTTTTAAAATTTTCCAATTCTTCAATGTTTTCTTTTACTCTCTCCTCTAGACTAGTTTTCTCCGTCACTAATGAATCTAATAAAGAATGATCAGCTTTTTCTTTTTGCTTATTCTTTATTTCTTGCCAGAGACCAAGCCGATCTAATTGTTCTTTAGTTTCATCTCTCTCTGACTGCAGGGATAGAAATCGTTTTTGTAGTTTATAAAACTCTTCTCCAATGGTCTCCTCTTGATTAAAACCTTCTAAATGTTTCTTATTTTTCTCTAAAGAAACCACTAATTGCTCTTTGTCTTTTTCTAATTTAGCAATATTCTCTAAAAAAATTTGTAATTTATTGTCAATTTCTTGCCATATTCTGGAATAATAATTTAATTGCTTATTAAACAATTCATCTTCTAAAAAGTTTCTCTTCTTTAATTTAGCGACCTGCCGAGTTAAACTTTTTAAACGAGGCTCAATCTCATTTAAAAGCATTTCAACCTTAGATAAGTTTTCCTGACTAGTTTCTAGTTTGTTTAAAGAAAGATCTCTTTTTATTTGATATTGTTTAACTCCCGTGGCTTCGTCAAAAAAAGCTTTTCTTTCGGCGGGACTAGTGTTTAAAAAGTTTTCTACCATACCCTGACCAATAACACTGTAAGTCTTTTGACCGAAGTTGGCCTTAGCTAAAAACATTTGGACATCACCTAAACGTACTCTATTATTATTTATACAATATTCGCTATTACCATCCCTAAAAACACGTCGAGTTATGACAATTTCGGGAAGAAGCATTAAAGCATCAATAGAATCAGCTTCCGTCTGATCATCAGCTAAAAGAGTCTCATCGTCATTTTTTTTATAAAAACCATTAGCCTCATTGTTTAAAAACAAAGAAACCTCCGACATATTTAAACGACTCTTTTTATCTGAACCCGAAAAAATAACATCCTCGCTCTTTTTACTCCGCAAAAGTTTAGTACTCTGTTCACCTAAAACCCACCTTATAGAATCAGCAATATTTGATTTACCTGATCCATTGGGTCCAACAACCACGGTTATACCCCGTTTTTTATTGTCTAAGATGCCAGAAAAGACCAACTTATTTTTATTGGCGAAAGATTTAAAACCTTGAATTTCTAATTTTTCTAAATACATTTTAAAAGCAATAAATATAAAACCGCTAGAAGCGGATAATAAGCATTGTTATTTCATAATAAAAACAATTTTATTATACAAAAAAAATAATTATTAATCAATCACCCTTTTTATCTCACCGAATAACCAAATAAAAACACCTGTAAAAAGATACAGGCGTTTTTATATAAGGAGAAAAGAAACTTATTTTTTCTTTTTAGCTACTTTTTTCTTTTTAGCTACTGGTTTCTTTTTAGCTACTGGTTTCTTTTTAGCTACAACTTTCTTTTTAGCTACTTTCTTTTTAGCTACTGGTTTCTTTTTAGCTACAACTTTCTTTTTAGCTACTTTCTTTTTCATAGTTTTGAAAATTATTTTATTCTTAGAATAGGAACCGACCAATTCCTATATAAATCTACTTTAATTATACCACAAAAAAAATAAGTCAACAATAGTTTTGTGCTCTTTTTTATAAATTTTAGATAAACCAAATTTTAAATTAATAAACACTTTTAGATACCAATTTTCGAAAAGAAAAAAAATATTTAGTGAATAAAAAGAAGAGACGAAAAAATATTATTTTAAAACTGGCTTTGGAGTGGGTCTAAAAAGGCTTATCTTTTTTAATAACGACCTAGCCTAAAACCCTTATTTTAAAGCTTAAAAACGATAATTTGTTCTAAATTATCCTATTAATAATATTAAATAAAAACTGTAAAAAAATCTATTTTAATAAAAAAATAAACTATTTAAATCTAAAAGGAATTATAAATTTTTATAAAAAAATAAGAAAAATAAGAAACTTAGAAAAGAATAAAAAAAATAAGGAGGCCCGTTAACCACGGTCTCCTTTTGTATAAAATTATCTTTTTATTTTAAATGCCTATTTATCCACAGCCCCGACTCAAAAAAATTTTAAAAACGAAAGAGCTTTTAAGTTTTCTTTTTCTGAAGTTTAATAAAAAATTTGAAAAACTCCATTGCCCATAAAATTAAAGAAGCTAACAAGAATAAGAAAAGCCAATCTCTCAAACTTACCGGAGAAAGATTTAAAGCCTTTTGCATAAAAGGATTATAAGTAGCTAAAACATGTAAGGCCTGAGCTGATAAAACTCCAAAAAGCAAGAACAAATTTTTCTTAAGAGAGGTTTTAAAGGTGGAAACCGTTTCAGAACGACAATTAAAAGCATGAACATTTTGAAATAAAACCATTAACATCAAAATCATATTTCTAGCTAAATTTTCCTCCCATGATAAAACTTTTAATAAATAAAGCCAAACCCCAAAAACAACCAAACCGATAGTTAAACCAGATATTGTTGTTTGTTTTATCATTAACCTATTAAAAATTCCCTCTTTAGACGATCGAGGAGGCTTATCCATAGTTCCTTTTTCACCGGGCTCAAAAGCCAAAGAAACGTCTTGGATACCATTAGTAACTACATTTAACCATAATAATTGAGCCGCAAACAGAGGTAAAGGGAGTTTAGCTAATATTGCTAAAATAAAAATTATTATCTCAGCCACCCCGCTAGAAATTGAAAAATAAACCACCTTTCTAATATTATCATAAGCAAAACGACCCTCTTCTACTCCGCCAATAATAGAAGAAAAATTATCGTCCGTTATTATCATAGTAGCAGTTTCTTTCGCCACGTCCGTCCCTGAGCCCATAGCCACCCCAATGTTCGCCTGTTTTAAGGCCGGCGCATCATTTACGCCATCACCGGTTACAGCTACAAAATGACCTAAGCGAACTAGTGCATTTACTATCTTTAATTTTTGCAAAGGAGAAACCCCAGCAAAAACTTTTTTTTCAGAAACCAACTTTAAAAATTCTGGCGTAATTTCAGTTTCAGCTGAACCCAACTTATCTCCCGTTATAACCTCGCTCTCAGAAAAAGCAATCTCTAATTCTTTAGCAATAAAAAAAGCTGTCGCTGGATGATCACCTGTCACCATTACTACTTCAATCCCAGCTTTCCGACATTTAAAAATAGCCTCCTTAGACTCTTTTCTTAATGGATCAATAAAACAAATTAAAGATAAAAAATTTAAATTCTGAATTCTTTTCTCATCAAAAGTATTAATGGCTAATTTTTCATCTTCTTTTAAAGCAAAATCTCCCTCAGCCACAGCTAAAACTCGATATCCTAATGAAGCTAATTCTACTCCTTTTTGTTTTATCTTCTTCCTGTCTATTTCTAAATATTTACCGTCAATATTAGTTTTTGAACAAAAATCAAGAACTCGATCCACTGACCCTTTAATTGATATTTTAATTTTATTATTATCTTTATAAACTTTTGCCGAATATTTTCTAACTGACTCATAAGGAATTTCAAATAAAGGTTCAACTGAAGATTTTATATCCTCAATAGAAAAATCTGCTTTATAGGCTAAAGCCAAAAAAGCTACATCCATAGAATCTCCATAATGATGCCAAACTTTTTTAGATCGCCATAATTTAGATTCATTTGTTAAAACAACACTTCGAATTGTTTTTTCTAAATTATTTAGATCGTTATTGGATAACCCTTTATAACCCTCTATTTCACCAACTCCATTATAACCTTCGCCCGAAACAAATAACTCCTTCCCAGAAGGTAGATAAATTAATTTAGCGGTTTGCTGATTAACTGTTAAGGTTCCGGTTTTATCACTAGCAATCATAGTACAACTGCCCAGCCCCTCAACTGCATTTAATTTTCTAACAATTACATTTCTTTTTGACATTCTAGTCGTAGCTACTGAAAGAACAACTGTTAAAACTACTGGAAGCCCCTCTGGTATAACCGAAACAGCCAAGGCCACTACTAAGAAAAAGGTTTCTTTTGGAGAAAAACCACTAGAGATCGCCATTAAAGCTAAAACTAAACATAAACCCAGAACCGCCAAAGATATTTTCTGACTAAAACTTTCCATTCTAATAATCAAGGGTGGTTTCACCTTTTGACCGGCGGTAACAATTTCAGCTATTTTTCCAACTTCAGTTTTAAGACCAACTGCTACCACTATTCCCCAAGCTCGACCAGTAGAAACCGAAGATCCGGCAAAGGCGATATTACTTCGACTATTAATTGAGGTATTCTTCTTGTTTTTTTCTATATTTTTATTAACCAACTCTGATTCTCCGGTTAAAAACGATTGATCAATTTGGATGTTTTTGGCCTCAAATAATCTAATATCAGCCGGGACTTTAAAACCTGATTCTAAAAAAACTATATCGCCCAAAACCAAATCTTCAGCATCAATATTTTTCTCAAAACCATTTCTACGAACCCGGGCTTTAATTTTTAAAAGATTTTGCAAGGCTACAGCATTTTTTTCCGCTTTATTTTCTTGCCAAGCGCCCAAAGCTGAATTTAATATAATAACCGAAATAATAAATATAAAATCAACCAACTCGCCTAATAATAAAGAAATAGCTCCAGCCAACAATAATATGTATATTAAGGGGCTAAAAAATTGATGAAGAAAAATAATAAAAAAACTTGGTTTTTTACGTTCCGGTAATTTATTTAAACCAAATTCTTTTTGTCTCAAAAAACACTCTTCCGAAGAAAGTCCTTGAGGAGAAGAATTTAATTTTTTAAAAACTTCTTCCACCTCTATAGCGTGCCAATCAATATTATGACTAAAATTTTCTAAATTGCTGTCCATTTAAAAATATATAAATTATAAATAAGCCTCTTGAATATATTGTTGAAGCATTCTTTCAGTATTAAAAAAAGAAGCATTGATGGCAATGGTATAACGCATAGTTTCTTGCCAATTTACAGGAAACTTATAATAACGAGGAAGAATTTTCTTTTCTAATTTAAAATACAAACTTTCAGCATCTTTTTTATTTAAATCTTTTAAATTTAGAGAGGATCTTCTCTCGCCAATAGCCCAACCAGTTTTTCTATTTACTAAACCCTCAATCCACCAACCATCTAAAGTACTAAAATGAGGAACACCATTATGCGCCGCTTTCATACCACTAGTTCCGGAAGCTTCGTTGGGGGGCAAGGGCGTATTTAACCATAAATCTACCCCAGCAACTAGTTTTTTAGCCAAATCCATTTCATAGCCTTCTAAAAAAACTATTTTTATTTCTTTTTTAAATTTTTCTTTTATCTCATTAATGTTTTTAATCATTTCTTTGCCATCAGCATCAGCTGGATGAGCTTTCCCGGCATAAATTATCTGTATTTGACCAACTTTTTTATGAATATTTAAAAGACGATTAATATCATAAAAAAGTAAATTTGATCTTTTATAACCAGTAAATCTTCGAGCAAACCCAATAGTGAAAACATTGATGTCTAATTTTATTTTTTGCTTTTTATAAATATAATTAATTAAATTCTTTTTAGCTTCTTGGTGAGTTCGCCAAATAACAGCTAAGGGAATGTTAAAAGCGTTTCGAAGTGATAAACTAGAATTTCTCCAATTTGGTATATATTCGTCGTAAATTTTTTTAAACTCATCTGAAGTCCAGGTTTGAGAGTGGACTCCATTAGTAATGGCGTGGATGGGATAATCAGGAAACATTTTAGAGGATAAATCTTTATGGCTTAAGGCCACTCCATTTATATAGTGGCTAAAGAATAAACCGATTTGGGTCATATTAACCTCTTTATGACTGATTAATCCTTTCAGTTTAAAAGGGAAATCTAATTGATATTTTTTTATAAAATCAACCGCATAGACATCATGTCCAGCTTTAATTGGAGTATGCGTTGTAAAAATAGCCTTATCTTGAACCTCTTTTATTCTGTTTTTTATATTTTTTAGTTTTGAATTTAAAAAAAGCTCAATTAGAGCCAAGCTTCCATGTCCTTCATTAATATGATATTTCTTTACTTTATAACCTAAGGACTTTAACATTTTTACTCCAGCCCGCCCTAAAATTATCTCCTGCATTAAACGATAATCTTTATCGGCTCGATATAATTGGCCAGTTAAACTAGTATATTTAACTTTATTCCCAGAAACCTTGGTATCTAAAAAATAAACCGGAACTAAATAATCACCGCTACCTTTTATTAAATACTGCCAAACCCCAACTCGCACTAAATCTTTACCAATTTTTACAGAAACTTTGTTTTTTAACTTCTTTAATTTTGAAAGATCATAATTAGGAAGAAGTTCTTCTTGCTTTCCAGTTTTATTAATTTTCTGTTTAAAATAGCCCTGATCATTTAATAAGGTTATTCCAACCATCGGTAATCTTAAATCAGCCGATGATTTTAGGGTATCCCCAGCTAAAACACCTAATCCCCCAGCATAAGTCTTTATATCGCTCTCTAAAGCAATCTCCATACTAAAATAGGCGATTTTTTCTTCATCTCTTTTAATTAAAAAACTCATAAATTATTTTTATCGAAACATTAATCTTTTCTTTTCTTAAATTTTAACATAGTTTTATCTTTTTTAAAAATTCTGCTATGATACTATTATATGATGAGCAAAATTATTAAAAAAACAATTAGCGAACAGGAAGAATTAAAACAATATTTCTCATTGAGTAATAGATACATAAATATCAAGATTTCATTTATACTCTTAAAATGGATTTTTATTTTTATAATACTATCTCTCGTTCTGTTTTTTATAATAGAAGCTCAATTCTTTGTTTCTTCGGAATATAACGATATCAACAATCAAATTTTTAAGCTCTGGGAAATAATAGCTCTAATTTTTAGTTTAATAATTATTCCGGCTATTATTATTTTTAATGTTTTTTATCTAAAAATATCAAATGAATTTGTTTTTACAGATAAAAGAATATTGGTCAAAAAGGGATGGATTGAAACCAAAGTAAAAACTATTTATTATAATAGAATAACCGATATAAGTGTTAGCCAAAATGTTTTAGATAGAATTATAAAGACCGGAACTATTTCAATTAGCACGGCTGGTAGTGATGGTTATGAGGCTGTTCTGCTTCATATTAAGGATCCTTATCAAATTAAAAAAGATTTATACAATATAAAAATGGATTATCAGAAAAAACATCTTTCCCAAACAGATGAAGGAGAATAAAAAAAATGAAATAGAAAATGAGAAAAACGGCTTTATCTTAATAAATAAAAATTCAGGGCCGACTTCTCATGATATCATTTATAAGCTTAGAAAAATAAGTAAAATAAAAAAAATTGGGCACGCTGGAACACTAGATCCACTGGCTACTGGCCTGTTAATAGTGGCCATAGGACGACCAGCTACTAAAAATATTTCCAACTTCGTGAAACTTGATAAAAAATATGAAGCTGAAATATTTCTAGGAGAAACAACCGATACTTATGACCGCGAAGGAAAAGTTTTAAAAAAATACCAAGGAGAAAAAATAAAACAAGAAAAATTAGGAGAAGCTCTCCAGAAAATAAGTAAAAGAACCAGCCAAATTCCGCCAATGTATAGTGCCAAAAAAATAAAAGGACAAAAACTTTATGAACTAGCCAGAAAAAACATTGAAATTCAAAGACCTCCGCAAAAAATAGAAATATATTCTTTAAAACTAATGAAATACAGATGGCCTAAGATTAAATTAGAAATTCATTGCTCTAGCGGAACCTACATTAGAAGTATCGCCCATGACTTAGGAGAAGAATTAGGCTGTGGAGCTTATTTAAAGGAACTAAAGAGAACGGCTATAAGTAAATTTTTGTCTAAAAAGGCAGTAAAAATAGAAAAACTAACCCCTAATAACTGGCAGAAATATGTTGTTGACAAATTAATTTAAATATGATATAATAAGACAATATAATAATAATTAATGTTTAATAAATATTACTTTATAAAAATAATATTTATAACAAAAATATGGGAACATTAGGAGAAAATTTTAACTTTATATTTAAAGGGAAAAAACATGAAGGAGATGTTAAAAAATTAAATGAAATAATAACTACTGGCGGGTTAGTCGACACCGAAAAAGAGGAACACAAAAATCAAGAACTAGAAGAAATGGGCTATACTAAAGATGCTAAAGGAAAATGGGTATTTGATAAACGAAAAAGAAATGTTATCGGCGGAAAGGATTATAATTTTGCTGATAGGGAATTATTTGAAGCCAAATCAGAAAGATTTTATCCTACTTATGCGAAAGAATGGGAAGAATTATACGAAGAGGAAGGCTCCGAAGAAACAATTGACCGCCATAACTTAGAAAACTTTTCTAACGAAGCTGATTTAATCAACTACACCGAAAACGAAGCTGAACTTTACGACAATCTTTCTGCATTAGAAAGAGAAGATCAAACTCAAGAAATTAAAAGAATAAGGGAAAAGATAAGAATGGAGAAACAAAACATTAAAAAAGAAAAAGAAAGAAAAAAGGTTCTTTTCAATATTGAAAAAAGGTCTCTTTCTGATTTTACTAAAGAAGGATTACAAATAGCTGAAGAAGCTCATAACTTTAAATTATTTCTAGATAAAAATAATTTAAAGGGCCTAAGTGAACCAAGCGACGATCAAGGAAATCCCTTAACTCCAGAACAAATTAAAAAAGAAAGACAAAAATGGTTTAACTGCAAGGAAAAAAATCAATATTCATTATATAATGAAAAAGAAATAGAAATGATGAAAAAATGTACTGTTTGGTATCATTTGATTGATAAGCTAAGCCAAGGGAGATTAACCCCTCGATTAATAGATGGGAAAACTATAAAATACCAACAATTAGAAAAAGAAGTTGAAATCTTCGAACAATTTAAAAATGAAAACCCCCGAGAATTTGCCCGATATAAGGTTGAAACTGGGCAATGGGAACAAGGAATATTTAATTGGAAGAAGGAGAAATATAAGGGTCAAGATTGTTTTGTCAGTTATCTTAAAAATAGAGAAGGCCAGGTTACTAAATATATTTTAAATAACAATAAACAAGCCGGTGAGTTATCTTTAGATGACCGATCTTGGGGACAAGTTGAAATAGTTAACGAGATACCAGTAAAAGAAGACTTCTATATCAAAAAGGTTAATCTAATAAAGATGGAAAAGGCTAAAGAGAGACCTACTAAAAAACAATTCTCAAAAAAAATAAAATAATTTCTACTTTATATTTGAAAAACAAAAAAGCATTGATGAAAATCGATGCTTTTTTGAAATAATTGTTTATAAATTATGGGGTAGCTAATCGCAAAAGTTGGCAAACTTTTTTGATGGATTATTTAATAAATTGATAAAAAAAGACCCACGATGTTGTTGTGGTTATTAAACTTAATTTTATTTATTATTTAAGTGAAAGAAAAAAACGACAATATTTGACTTGTAAATAAAAGTAAAGTATAATATTAATATGGAGAAGAAAGATATAACATCATTAAAGTTCCATATAAAGTCTAATGATTATTTTAGTACATTAGCTACTATATTATTTTTAATAAGACAAAATTTAGAAAGAAATGAGCACAAAAGGCTAAATACAAAAATATTAAACAAAATAGAAAAAGATTTATTATTTTTACAAAAAAATTATAAAATAAACAAAAAAAATATAAATAATAAAACAAAACAATTTTATACTGCCCAAGAATTAGCTGATCTTCTCAGTTTTAATGTTATGACAATTTACAGATATATTAAATCGGGGAAGTTAAGGGCCTACAAGATTGGTAAGGAATTTAAAATTGAAAAAATAGAATTTAATAAACTTTTAAATAAAAATAAATATGATAAACAAAACAAGCCATAAAATTTTTTATAAAGACTCAAGAAATTTGAGTTATATTAAGGATAAAACTGTAGATTTAGTAGTTACTTCCCCCCCATACCCCATGATTCAAATGTGGGATGAGATCTTTTTTTCTCAAAATAAAAAAATACAGGAAGAAATACAAAATAAAAACGGCAAAGAAGCATTTGAATATATGCATAAAGAAATGGACAAAACTTGGTCTGAATTATTTAGAGTTTTAAAAGACGGAGGAATTGCCTGTATAAACATCGGTGATGCCACAAGGACAATCAACAAGAATTTCTTTTTATACCCTAACCATTCAAGAATTATTGATTACTGTTTTAGAATTGGATTTGATACATTGCCTTCTATTATATGGAGGAAACAAACAAACGCTCCAAATAAATTTATGGGCTCTGGGATGTTACCTGTGGGAGCCTATGTTACACTAGAACACGAATATATTTTAATTTTAAGAAA
Source organism: Patescibacteria group bacterium (assembly GCA_041656935.1). Taxonomy (GTDB): domain Bacteria; phylum Patescibacteriota; class Patescibacteriia; order Patescibacteriales; family UBA12465. The sequence goes on along the minus strand of JBBACQ010000007.1, from coordinate 31,730 downwards.
GAACGGAAGAAGAAAATTTGAAAAAGAGAATTTAAAAAAAACAAGGCAAGAAAGTTCTTTTTTTTGGGAAGAAAGAAATTCTTGGTTTTCTGATGTATGGATGGATATTAAGGGTATAAATCAAAAAATTATAGACAAAAAAACAAGGGAAAGAAGTGCCGCTTTTCCCTTTAATATTGCCTACAGATTAATAAATATGTATTCCGTAAAAGGAGACACCGTGCTTGACCCATTTTTAGGAACTGGAACAACATCAATAGCGGCCATGGCAGCAGAAAGAAATAGTATAGGAATAGAAATAGATGATTCATTTAAAGACATAATTGAAAAAACTTTTTATAATTCTATAAATTTTTCAAATGAAATAATTGAAAAAAGAATTAAACAACATGTTGATTTTGTAGAAGAAAGAAAAACGAAGAGTAAGGAAATAAAATACAAAAACTGTCATTATAACTTTCCCGTTATTACAAAAAGCGAAAAAGAAATAATATTTAGAAAATTAAAGAAAATAAACAAAAAAGAAGAAAATTTCATTGTTGAATATGAAAATTAAAAATTGAATTCAATATTAATACCATCTTTTTTCTTATCATAAAAAATAAAATCACATTCAATTTTTTCATTTAAGGCATTTTGATACTTATACGTTATGGGTTTTATACTAACTGGCTTATCACCAACAAAACCATCTATACCCTTAGATTCTTCAATAGGGGTTGCTAATCTAAAACTACAACCTTTAATATCGGCGACCTTTTTTAATATTGCGCTTTGAAATTTAAGACCAATAAAAGTTTTAATTACAACCAAATCTTCAACCCACTTTTGTATTAATTCTTTATCAATTTGTTGGATTGCTCCTTTTAATTTTTCTACCATATCCAAAACCTTGTCCGATGCTACTTGTATTGCCTCTGGATGCTTATTTTTATACCAAACCTCCCATTCACCAATAGTTTTACCAGAAAATTCCTGTATTAGGTCGCTCATTTGTCCAACAACACGAGGAACCGTTCCTTGTGCATTCTGATTTGCCAAGTTCATTATTTGCGTTGTGTATTTAGGAAACTCAATATTCTCAACATTTGAAAGCTCTTTAATTTCGTTTGTTTTAATTTTAATAGTTTTCATATCGTTTTAATTATCTTTTAATATTTTTATTTAATACATTTCTTGAATTATCACTATATATTACAAATATGGCAAATATTGGAAATACTAAACTGTTAATATATATTAAAACCCCATCAAATAGTTCATTAGGTTTGTTCATGTATTTAACATTAAAAAAACCATCGGACAATAATAACTCCGCCACATCACGAAGTAATAACATACACCACACAAAAATAAAAACCCTTATGATTGATTTTAATGGCGATGATTTTAATATTAAATAAAAAGGAATTATTAATAATTCAATGATGGACACCAAACTTATAGACCAATAAGAAAAATTAACAAATGTATAAATTTTTGGAATTAAAACAATTAATACGACCAAAACTATTAAAACAATATCCCGCTTAGAAAGCTCCATTGCCTTTTTAAAAATATAAAATGGCTTGCTTTTTAAAAACATAAACCAATTTTTTAAATCGTTTTTGTATAGCAATATTAATGGCAGTAATGCTGGTAAAAAAAACACTATATCCGTATATTCAAAATAATATTGGGCCGATAAGATTAAATTAATAAAAAAAAGACTAAAAAAAATAATTTTAGCTGGGGCAACTACCCATTTATTTTTATATAATATTAAATAAAAGGAAAAAAGAATAATTGCCAACGAAAACAACAGGAACTCCAACATAATATCACCTGAAGTGATTTCTACCCAAAAGAAAACCAATGAAAGAAGCACTACAAAATAAAGGAAAGTTAAACTAACAATTCTTTTGAATCTATATAATTTCATAATTTTAAAATTAACTTATAAATATTTAGTTAAGCTCATTCGACGGTGTTCCAAAAATCTTTACTTTTTATACAAAAATTATTTATGTCTACGTCCAAAAGTAAGCATGTTATAATAATAGCACAACTTAATATTATTTCAAAACATAATTCTTGGGGAATTTCCCCAAGTTTTTTTAAAAATTAACAAAAAAAAGAACTGTGTTAACAACCATTTTGTCTTATTATCTCACTGGAGCACCTAAAATCAGCTCTTTTTAGCATCTTATACAGCCAAATTTGAGCCGTTTACCCTGTTTTGTGTCTTATCCCATTGCTAAGCAAGCTTTATTCAAAATAGGACTGTATACGCCCTACCTATTTACTTTTTAAATTTTGCGTAATAATAATATAGATATAACCTTTTTATACAGCCATACAAAAACGAACAACCTAAAAACATTTTGGATAGGCTTGAGTCCTTAGATTGGAAAAGAAAATTTTTATAAGCAGTAATAGACTTAATAAAAAACTATGCCAATAATTAAAAATGACAATATCAATTTTGTAATAAAAGTCGAAGAGTTTACTGGCAGAAGAATTGGTTTTTTAAAAACAAAAACAGAAAAATTTTATTTAGGTTCAGACGGTATTCTGTCATTAGTACCAATTGGATTTAAAGAATCAGTATTTGGAGGTGTATTTCAAAATAATGAATTGCAACATATTCCGCCACTATATTTTTTAAGAGTAAAAAGAAGTATGACCAAATTAATGTACATGAATAAAATATTAACAAACAAAATAAATGAAAAAAATAATTAAACTAAATAATAAAAAAATTATAACCCTGATAATTAGTTTAGTTGTATTAACATACATATCTTTTGAAATATATTGTTTTTTTAATAAAAATAATGAAATTATTTATTATAATCAAGTATTAAATTCTATGTTGGATAATGAAAAAAATGGCTTTTATAAGAGCGCCTATGATGGGCAAACTGTTAAATGGCAAGCTAAAATAAGTGCTTACTATTCCCAAATTACAGGTATTAAATTTTGTGTTATCGATAAAGAACACCAAACAATTAATGTAAATAATCCATGCGATTGGTTTTGGGCTTTTTCAGATGAACTAATGGACTCTGATGATACAAAAAATAATCCCGACTGGGATGGGCTCTGGGTTAATTATATTCTAAATTATTATGAAGTTCCTTTTAATAAAAATACTAATTTTTATAATGACATATATACTATAGAGGGGGTGATTAATGGAATTGATTGTGCATCTAAAGATCAATGCGTGCCAAATATTAATATTATTAATATTACTAAATAATCAATTATGAAAAAACTAAAAGAGTATTGGATTATCATGCTGATATTTCTATGTCTTGTTGGAGGATGGTTTTATTGGTTTGAATTAAGACCAACTAACATAAGAATTGCCTGCGGATATAAAACAGCCGAGTGGAACAATAAGTCGGAAACATTTATTGAGATTGAGGCCGTAAGAATGTACTTAGATCTATGTTTAATTAAGTCTGGGTTAAATAAATAATCGACAGTTTATAAAATTAATAAACAAACTAAGATAAGCTTTTTTGTTAAAACAAACTCAAAAAGAGAGGGTATGGCGCCCCTCTTTTTTTAATTGACCAGTAATCTTAGAGTTGTTAAACTATATATATAATAAATTTATCTACTCCGTTTTAACGGAGTATACGCTTATGAACATAGAGTCTTTAATTGAAGACGGATATAATCTTATAGATACTATAAAAAATAAGTCAAAAGACCTGTCATCTTTTGAGTTATATCACAATAAAATCTTTGAAAAAGCCCTTAAAGAATATGCTGACTGGCAAAAAGAATTACTTCTGTTTTTAAATAAAAACAAAGTAAACAAATCAATAATTAGCGATATAGCTGATTTGGAAACATTATTGATTGATAGAGAAAACTGGCTACAAACAGCCCAAAACAAAAATACCGAGCCTAAAGCGGTTCTTCTTTACATTAAGAATGTAAAAGATATTTTAAAATTATTAAACAAAATTTACTCCTCTGACTCACCAAAAGTAAACGATCTTTTTGAAAAATACCAATTAGAAATATCTACTGAGAAAGGTATTATAAGAACAGACAATCCAAAGTTGGTTTATCCAATAAGCGGAAAAAGAATGGGACTGCTTCAATCATTAAAGGATGGTAAACCCAAAAGTGCTAAAGAAATTATTGAAATATATAATCCCCAAAAAGGTGGTTTAAATTTACTTAGCGGAGAAATTAAAAATATTAACAAAACTTTTGTTAAAAAAATTCATATTAAAAAAGATTTAATAATTTCTCTAAATACAATAGGCTATAAACTAAACACTGATTATTTTATTTTCAAATTTTAAACTAAAGTTTTAATACATGTTAATAAGTCAAAAATAGACCAACAAAATAGGTCTATTTTTGTTAGTAGAACTGTATAACAACAATAAGTATGTTTTGTAATAATTAAACCATGAAACAAGAATTAATTATTAACTTAACTAACTACATCTCTGCCGTACTAGATATTTACGACCAGGGATTAGAAGAAACTTATGATCAAAAACAAAACAACAAAAGTAAGAAATCACCGAGCGCCTAAAATGCTTTTTGAAAGCAGTAAATATTCTATTCAAGAAATTCCATACAATTACAAAATTGTAATAAAGCTACCAAAAAACAAACATTCTAGAACAATTAATAGAGATTTTTATTCTTTGCCTGAGTATGGACTTGATTTCGCACACGAGGTTGCGAGAGGTGTTATAACTGTACATTTTACCGACCAATTACAGTCTAGTTTGGATAAAAAATCTTAAACGTGATGGTTTACTTAACTTTTAACTTTTCGTTCATTAGGCGATTGTATAGGCTGTCTATTTTAAACGCTAAACACCAATCCTTGTGGACAAAATAACTATATGGAAAACAAAAGCTTAAACATTGATATAAAACAATTTTGCGAATATTTATTAGAAACAACTGACCGATCTAGCTGGGAAGATGATGTCATCCAAAAACTTAAGATGGTTAATTCCACAAATACCAACAAACTAAAACAAAAAGAATTAAAAACAATTTACAGAAATGCTTTACGCGAAGCAAAAGAAAAAACAAATAAAAATCAGGACTACCAAAAACAAGTGCTACCAATATCTCAAGTAATAAATTGGAAAGGTGGCGGACAAAAATGGATTATCGACCAATTACTTCCTCAAAACGGAATAACTATCTTATCTGGTGACCCGGCAAATTTTAAAACGTGGTCCACTCTTCATTTTGCAATATGTATCACTGGCGAAATGCCTGTTTATGGTTATTTTGAAACCATTAGATCAAATGTTCTCATTATTGACGAAGAAGATGGAATTGGTTTGTTACAAGAAAGATTAAAAACCCTATCAGCAAATAGTCACTCTAAAATATTTTTCATGATTATGAGTGGATTTAAAATACAACAAGAAGAACGTTTAAATGATTTAATTAATAATATCAAAAAATATAAAATAAAGGTCATTATAATTGACAGTCTGGTGAGAATCCACGACGGAGATGAAAATAGTTCCAATGATATTAAAAAGGTATTTGAGGTTTGCAGAAAACTAAATACCATGGGCGTTACTGTTTTAATTAATCATCATCATAGAAAAAACAGTGGAGCAAATTATGGTAGCACCTCTGATTTAATGAGAGGCTCTAGTGATATTTTGGCATCAATAGACTGTCACATGCAAATTAAACACAAAGATAACCGGCTAACCATCACTCAAACAAAAAATAGAATCAGCCAAGAATTAAAGCCATTTACAATTAATGTGAGGAAGGAGGATAATAAAATTTTTTTTGACTATTCTGGTGAAAATAATATATCGGTGGATAAATCTAATAAAAACAAAGAATCTATAATGAAAATAATAAGCGAAAAAATTGATTGGGTTAGCCGAGATGAAATAGAGATATCTTTAAACGGATCTATTGGAAAAAATGCTATTGGGCTTTGTCTATTTGAGCTCATTTCTGACGGCTTTATTATTTATAAGACTAGTGGCAAGGGTAAAAAATTATATAAAAATAAGAACAGCCCTGCTTTTTAGCTTTTTATTATATATAGGAATTAAAAAACTAAAAAGCATCCTATTAATTTTCTGTAATCTTGCAGGATAATCTTTTACTTCCTTTAGATTTTTTGGTTTGCGTCTTATATTAAGTATATTAAATCGCTTTAAATCATTTAATAATACTTTTATGATCAAACAAGCATTATGTTATTATCGAGTATCAACTGATTTACAAAAAGAAGAAGGCACAATCGAAATTCAAAAGATTAAAGTCCGAGAGTTTGCCAATAAAAATAATTACTGCATAGTTGATGAATTCTCGGACGATGGAGTAAGTGGTGGATTATCTGATAGACCAGGATTAAAACAATTACTTGAAGCCTTGCCAAAGGCTGAGGCTGACTGTGTATTGATTTATAAATTAGATCGCTTAGCTCGTGACTTATATATTCAAGAAGGTTTAATTAAAGAGTTTAATAAATACAACAAACAACTAATATCAGCTCTTGAGCCAGATTTAGATGGTAGCGACCCATTCCGTAAAGCATTCAGGCAAATGTTGGGGGTGTTCTCAGAATTTGAAAAAGCAATGATTGCCTTGAGACTTGAAGGGGGCCGAGAACGTAAAGCTAAAAATGGTGGTTGGCATGGTGGAAAAATTTATGGTTATGATAATTTAGATGGCAACTTAATTATTAATCAAGAAGAAGCGGAAGTTATTAGTTTGATTATCAACCTACGCAAGAAGAAAAATTCATATAAAAAAATTGCTAAGCAACTAAAAATTGCAAACAAGTTAACAAAGAGAGGTAATGCTACGTGGCAAGCATCTACAATAAAAAAAATAATAAAAAACCCGATGTATAAAAAGGGGTTAATAACTTATAAGGGACAAACATATCAATCTAAAAATCAAATAATAATATCTCCTCTTTATAAGAGTAAGATAAAAACTAATATTTTAGACAACCAAAGTCCCTACTAATAAATTAATAATATCAATTATATGGACAAGTATTTTAGTTACTACCGAGTAAGTTCACAAAATCAAGCTGATGACGGTGCTTCTCTTGGGGCTCAAAAAGATGCAAATATATCCTATGCAAAAGAAAACGGCTGGGAAATAATTAAAGAATTTGAAGAAGTGCAAAGCGCCGCCAAACAAGGGCGAAAACAATTTACTTTAATGCTCAAAGAAATTAATAGGCGTAAAGATATAAGAGGAATTATCTTCCACGATGTAGACAGATCAGCTAGGTCAATTAGCGATTGGGCCAAAATTAAAGAATTATCAAATAAGGGTCTACATATTTGTTTTAGTCGTGACAAATCTGACTTAAGCACAAGAGGAAATTCATTAACCAATACTATCAAGGCTGTTATAGCCGAAGATTTTATAGCAAACCTATCTCAAGAAACAAAGAAGGGCATGCACCGCAAAGCTGAACTTGGATATAGTGTTTTTGGTCATGCCGTGGTTGGCTATATTAAAAAAGAAGGAGGGGAAAAAGGACTTAGGGTACCAGACCCAAACATGGCTCACCTAGTTAAAAAATGTTTTGAATTATATGCTACGGACAGATATACATTAAAAGAGCTTGCTAACGAGATGTATAAAAAAGGGTTAAGAACGCACAATGGAAAAAAACTTGAATTTACAAAAGTTAGCAGGATGTTAAACGATAAATATTATATTGGAATTATAGAGGCAATGGGCAAAACTTTTAATGGCAAACATCAAGCAATAGTTTCTGTTAAATTATTTAATCAAGTGCAAGCATGTCTGCAAAAAAGATATACAGTTCAAACAAGAAAAAATAAATATATGTTTTCACATTTACTTACTTGTGGCCTTTGTGGTAAACCAATTAGATCTGTAACAGCAAAACACAAATATCATTATTATTGGTGCCGTAACCCAAATTGTAAAATGAAAAAATCAATTGACGAAAATATAATTAATATTTGGATTAAAGAAAATATGGCCAGTATCAAATTTGCTTCTGTTGAAATAAAACAAATGCTTAAAGCAGCTCAAGAATTAAGACAATCTTTAACGCTTGAATTAATAGATAAAGAAAATAATTTAAAACTACAAATCCAAAATATTGATTCACGTTTAAGTAAACTAACAGATCTTCTTTTAGAGGAAAATATTAATCAAGACACCTACAACAAAAAACGAGAGCAATATATTATGGAAAAAAAGACCGCTGAATCAGAAATATATGAGCTTAAAGGTGGTAAATCTAATTCAATTGATAAGCTAGAAGAATTGGCTATATTGCTTGGCAACCCAGTCCAAGCTTATGAGTTGGCAAACCATGATAATAAGGCTAATCTTATTAGAAAAATGATGAAAAACCTACAACTATTCCCTTTGGGGGTAAAATTTGAGTGGCAAACTCCATTTATGGCTTTATACAAAAGAAAAAATGAGCTTTTAGACTCATCTTTTCAACTAGGGGTAGCTAGAGGGAATCGAACCCTCACTTCCGGGACCACAACCCGGTGTTCTAGCCGCTAAACTATAGCCACCATTAACCGAACCTAAACTCGGTAAAAATATATATTATTTTTATTCTCCTTAATAACCTTATCAATTTCAAAATTAGGTAATTTAAAATGATAACTTATAACCAACGTTCCGGGGCGACATTCCTCTCTAAATTTTTTCGCTAAAAGCTCCATCATTTCTGGACTTAGAAAACAATAAATAACATCAGCTTCCTTTAAATTAACTTTAAATATATTTTTTCTAATTAATTTAATTTTACTCCCGGAAAAAGCCAATTGAATATTAGCTAAAAAATATGGCCACCAATTATACTCAACTCCAATCAATTTTTTATTTTTAAATCTCTCTTCTACCGCCCTTAAAAATCCGGCCTTACCAGCTCCCAGCTCATAAACAGCCTCTTCGCCATTCAAATCTAACTCTCTTAAAATAGCTAAAATTGCTTCAAATTTAGTAGAGATAAACGGGGCAAATCCTCGAAAAACAACATTATAAAACTGAACAATCGCCAAAACCATAATTAATAATAAAAAAGCTAAAACAATTATCACTAAAAAAATATTCATATTTTTAAAATTAATTATAAAAAGATATAACCTTCACTCAGCTCGCTTCTTTCGTGAGCGGACAAGGAACCTACAATTAGTCATTGAAAATTGAAAATTGAAAATTAGACCAAGTATCCCCGCTAGGAATCGAACCTAGATATTCAGCTTAGAAGGCTGACGTTCTATCCATTGAACTACAGGGACTTTATAAAAATAATTTAACAAACTAAGAGACAAAAGTCAATTTAAAAATATTTTCAAATCCGTTGTTTTCATTTTTAAAAAACTAGGGTATAATTAAAAAATAATAGCAAAAATATGAAAATATTAACAAAAAATCAAAAAGAAACTTTTAATTTAGGTTTTCTTCTGGGAAGAAATTGCTTTCCGGGAGAAATCTTTTGTTTATCGGGCCAATTAGGCTCAGGTAAAACAACATTGAGCCAGGGCATCGCTAAAGGATTAGGCATTAAAAAAAATATAACCAGCCCAACCTTTATTATCTATAATGCCTACAAGATAAATAAGAACTCTAATAAAATAAAAAATCTTATTCATATTGACGCCTACCGCTTAACAGGAATTAAAGATCTAGAAAGTATTGGATTTTTTGATCTATTAAAACAAAAAGATATTGTTCTAATAATAGAGTGGGGAGAAAAAATTAAAAAACATCTCTCGCCTAAAACAATTTTTATAGAAATAAAATTAAAAAAAGAACCAGAAGAAAGAGAAATTTTTATTTCTTAAGGAAACCATCGAATCTAAAATTGAAAAAAATAACAACAAAAGATCCAAAAACTATTAGAACATCAGCTAAATTAAAAACGGTGAAAAAAAATAAATCAAAATAATCAATCACATAAGAAAAAAACATTCTATCAATAAAATTACTAAGAGCTCCTAAAAAAATAGCTGACCAAGCCCAAAATTCAACTTGTTTCCTTTGCTTATAAAGACTAAATAAATAATAAATGATGATAATTAATAATAATAAAATTAAAAAATTAAGCCACCAACCAGATATTGGCAAAGAAAAAGAAATGTACTTATTAGGATAAAAAGTAAAGTTTAAAATTTTTTTCAATAAAACAATATCCTCTTCTAAATTAAAAGATATCTTCTTCAATAATCTATCTAAAACAAAAAACATAGTTAAAAAAATCGAAATAACTATGTTTTTTATTTTTGTTTTTTCTAAAAAATTATTCATTTTCTTCCTGTAATTTAGTTTTACAACTAATACAAGAGCTAGCTGTGGGACGAGCCATCAGTCTTTTGGTACCAATTTCATCTCCACAATATTTACAAAGTCCGTAGGTGTTATTTTCCATTCTCTTAAGTGTCTCGTCGATCTCTTCAATCGACTTTTCTAAAACTCTTTCGGTTACTATCACGGTTGAATATTCGCTTATTTCTTGAGCATTTTCATCTGGCTTATCACCAAACTCAGGAAAATTAGCGGTTCTATTATCTGCTTCGTGAGAATCTTTTTTAGACAAATCACCTAAGTCCTCTAATAACATTTTTTTTCTTTTAAGTAGTTCCTCCTTTATTTTTTCGAATTCTTTAATCATATTATTTATCCTAAAAATTAAAACATTGATTTTTCTCAAAATCAATTCTTTATATAACAGTATACACCAAAAAAATAATTTTGACAAGATACAAAATATTTGCTATTATTTTTTTGTTTTATAAGGGGGAGCGGTAGCTCAGCTGGTTAGAGCGCCTGCCTGTCACGCAGGAGGTCGCGGGTTCGAGTCCCGTCCGTTCCGCATTTAGCGGGTATCGTATAATGGCTTTTATATCAGCCTTCCAAGCTGAGGATAGGGGTTCGATTCCCCTTACCCGCTCACCATTACTTTTTGAAAATCAACAAAACATTGAAAATAAAAATAGAGCTAAGCTCTATTTTTATTTTATACGTTATACTTAGAAACAGAAAGAATTAGTTCTCAACCAATCTCTTCACCGAAGCAGTTACAGTATTACTGGAATAAACAACATACGGAGTATTATTATAGATAGTAAAATAAGCTGTGTCTATTGAAGTAGCTGAAAACCCAGCTGTTCCTAATGTTTCCCAAGAGGTACCATTAAATCTCATAAAGGTCGCCTTCCAAGCGGTGTTTTCATCTTGAAAAGAAATATAGGGAACATCATCAAAAATTCTTAAACTTAAATGATAGGTTCGGGCTGAAGTGAAATTACCAGCACCAACATTTTCCCAAGAACTACCATTATATTTCATGGAATAAAGGGCGTTGCCTATAGTATAAACCACATAAGGGACCCCTGATGAATTTAAAGACAAACTAACATTACCAGAGCTAGCTGAAGAGAAACCAGCTGTACCAACATATTCCCAAGAAGATCCGTTGAATTTCATAACTGAAACCTTTCCATCGTTCTCAATGTCTCTAAAGCCAACATAAGGTGTGCCATTATAGACATACAAACCATTAGCGGTACTGAAGTAAGCAGAATCAACCGAGAAACCAGCTGAACCAACATTTTCCCAAGAACTTCCATTAAATTTCATGACCGTAGCCTTGTTAGCATTAGCCTCATCACGATAAGCTACATAAGGCGTACCGCTATAAACATACAAAGATATTCCATAAACAGCCCCAGCCGAAAAACCAGCTGAACCAACATTTTCCCAAGAACTACCATTAAGCTTCATAACGGTAGCCTTATTACTAGCGTTACCATCTTGAAAGGCTATATAAGGAGTCCCTTCATAAACAAAAATTTGGTTTTCAGCAGCAAAGTGAGCAGAGAAACCTCTATTACCAACTAAATCCCAAGAATCGGTAATTCTGTTATATTTTTTAACAGTAGCCTTATACCCAACCTCTTTATCACCGTAGCCAACATAAATATCATTGTTATAAGTAAAAAGATTAGGTCCCCAAGCAGAATCAGAAGTTATGGGGCCACCACCAGCAATTTCCCAGGAGCAAGATTCGGGCTCCTCTAAACAATTAACTTGAGCAGCGCAATTTACATTTAAAATTCCCATAGGGGTAGCACATTTATTACCTGGATTTGCTCCAGCAACTTGAGCTCCAACACAAAAAGAAAGAGTATAGGAAGCGTTGCCCTCTCCCCCCTCAGAATAAACATATTGATTATCACCCTCGTCACAATCACCATCCGGTGGAATAGGAGCTTGTGGAAACTTTTCCATATAAACTTTATTCCCAGAACGGATAGAAGAAGTGACTGAAGTAGAGGCTGGGTAAGCACCATTATCATTAAAATATAATCTTAAGGCTGTCTGTATTTGTTTAACATCAGCCACTCTTTTTAAATCTCTAGATTTAGCTCTAGAATCCTTAACAGAAATTGTAACCAAAGTCGAAATAACTCCAATAATAATAATAGCAAACAAAAGCTCTATCAAATTAAAACCTCTTTTGTTTTTTTTATTTTTATTCCGACAAAAAAACTTTTTTATTTTCATACTAAGATTAAAACCAAGTAATAATATAAAATACTTGCTTTTATTTAATTATAAAAAAATATATATAAATTAAATTATATTAAAACCATTTATTTCATTAACTTCATTCTCTAAAACAATATTCTCAATATTATAAGTTCCCATTTTAGGTCCCTTTATAAAACCATTCATCGCGGCTTCAGCTAACCAGCCAGAGTTCAAAAAATCAAACAACCACTCATTAACATATTTTGGATTTTTACTATCAACTCCAGCCCCAATTCCTAAAAGCCACCGACGATTATAGTGTTCTTGCGACCCAATTGGTTCCGATATTATGATCGGTATTCCTAGACCACAATAGAAACTAAGCTCTGAGGGCTTAGTCCATAAAATATCAGATTCCCTAAGAGCAATATTAAATTCCGAAAAATATTTCATTTTATCGGGATTATAAATTATTTTTATATTTTTATGATCTTTCAAAAAATTCTTTCTTAAAACTTCCTGATAGAAATTAAAAACATCTAAGCGAGATCCGGCGACTAAATTTATATTTATTTTTTCTTCTTCTATTTTATTCTTTAATTTTTCAATTATAGTTCGACCTAATTCTTTTTGTGCCCCTGCTCCACCGACAGCAAAAGTCAGCGTTAAATTTCTTTCCGGGCTTCCTATCACCATATTTGAACCAAGATAATTATCTATTAGTTTTTCATATTTCTTCCTATAAGAACCAAAGGGATCAATAACCGCCAATCTTTTACAAAAATCTTCTTTTAATATTTCTTGTTTAGCTCCAATGTTTTCTTTGGGCAGAGGAAACCCCGTTACATAAATATTCTCCTTTTTTACACCGTATAAAATTAACCGATTTTTGACTCTTTGATTAGGCGCTAAATATTTAGTTTTGCTTTTTTCCGGGTTTATCGGAGCCCAAGAACGAGAAATATCAGCGTCACAAACAATACAATAAACTACTCCTTGATAATTGTAATATTCGGCCATATAGACAACTGCGAAAAAAGTAGTAAGAATTGGCAGTGGATTTTTATTTAATTCATCTATTAAATTCTTTCCTAAACCATTTTTAACTTTTTTTAAAAAATATTTTTGCTGAAAACTGTTTTCTGATAAGTCTCTTTTAGGATAAAAAGGTTCTATTCTCTGAAAATAATCCATAACCGAAAAAATAGCTTCTCCTAAAATTGGAACCTTCTTAAAACGAGAAATAACTTCGTAACCAACTCGATCTTTTTCCCAAATCTTCTTTTCCTTCAAACTCGCTTTCTCATAATTATTAACAGTTATAACTCCGCTGACAGCTTTATCCAAAAAAGGATAGGCCGCTCTTTGGTGACCATACCCCATGTCAACTGAAACTAAATAAAAATTTTTTTCTTTCATATTTTTAGAAAAACGCTAAAAAATAAACAAACTGTTAACACTTTATCCACTAATTTTTTTTGGCTAATATTAGCTAAAAAAAATACCATAAAAACTACTTTGTCCACAAAAACATGGACAGAAAAAGTGGACCTAACGGGACTTGAACCCATGACCTCTTGCATGCCATGCAAGCGCTCTAGCCAACTGAGCTATAGGCCCCCTTGTTTGCTTTTTAAAATTAAAGCAAACAAAAAAAATTATTTCTCTAAAACTGTATTAATAATATACACAATAGTATTCCAAGAGAAAGTAAAAGCTACTAAAAACCCTAAAATAAAACCAACAACTAAGTACAAAAACTCAGCACTAATGTTAAGCCCATTTTTTTTCATAAAAACAAAAATTAATTATAAAATATAATTTAAATTTATAAAATTTATTATACTAATATTATATATTATTTTTTAGAAAAAAACAATATAATTAGGTGTCCCCACCACGAATCGAACGTGGATCTAGAACTTAGGAGATTCTTGTTTTATCCATTAAACTATGAGGACTCATCTTTTAAACACTACTATAAATATAAATTAAATCTCTAAAAAACACAACCTTAAACAATAATAATAGTTTCTTTGACAAAAACATAATATTTGATTAATATTATATCAGGGTTATTAAACTCTAATATAATAAATTAAAAAAACTTTTATGTTTAAAAAAGACAACCAAATAGGGAGCATCGATCAAGCTGAAACAATAATCGGTGAATCCGTCCAAGTTAAAGGATATTTTGAGAGCGATGGCAACATTGTTATCAATGGTCTATTAGAAGGAGAAATCAAAACTAAAGGTAATATTTTTATTGGAGAAAAATCAAAAATATCAGCCAGTATCGAGGCCGAAGAAATGTTAGTCAAAGGGAAGGTGACTGGAAACTTGAAAATTGGTGGTTATTTGTCTATCGGTGGATCAGCTAAAATTAAAGGAGATATTGAATGTGTTCAAATCTCAATTGAAAAAGGAGCTGAAATTAATGGGAAAGTAACAATCAATGAGAAAAAGGGGAAAAGCAACAACAAAAAAGAAGAGGCTGTTGAAGAAAAAATAGAAATTAATGAAATTTCCTAAATAAAATACTAAAAAACCATTATGAACGTTTTCTTATACGACGTTTATTTAGATAAATATAAAAAAAGCGTAAAAAATGTCGAAGAAATATTAAACAAATTAAATTTACAGGGAAAAATAATTTATCTAAAAGATGTTAAAAATTTAAAAGATTTGCTATCTAGAGAAATAGACAATGGGGCTAAAACCCTAATAAGTGTTGGAAATAATAAAACATTAAACACTATTGTTAATATTTTGGCTAATTTTAGCGAAAAAATACCAATAGCCACTATTCCTATCGGCCCACAAAACTCAATATCAGCTTCTTTAGGAATATCTGACGAAAAAGAAGCTTGTTATGTTTTATCTAGTCGCAGAATTGAAAAAATAAAGCTTATTAAGGCAAACGATCTTTTATTCATAAAAAGCTTCTTTATTGAGAGCAAAGATACTAGTATTTATATAAATGATTCTTACCGTCTTTTTCCACAAAATAATGGAAGTTGCTTCGTTTATAATTTATCGCCGAAAGAAGAGCCCTTAAAAAACATTAAGATCAGTCCTCAAGACGATATTCTTAACTTATATATAGAAACAAAGCCTAAAAGCAAAACACATTTATTAGCCCAAAAAATAGAGATAAAAAATGATAAGAAAAATGGCCTTATAGACGATTTAATCGAAATAAAAACCCCAGTTGATATTAGACCATCTGATAAAACCATAGAAATAATAGTTGGAAAAGAGAGAACCTTTTAAAAACCTCGCCTAAAAACATTTGTTAAATATATTTAAAAAATAAGCATCTACTTGCTTATTTTTTTATCTTCAAAAAAAGAATATAAAATAAAACTACTTATTATTTAAACAAGATAATACCTAAATAAAGAGCTATTATTTTGTCCTTAGTAATATTTTTCTAAAAAACGACCAGATTAAATAACAAATGTTCTACGTAGAACAATTTTTAATATTTTTTGTTCGAAATATATACAAAACAACTACAACAAACAAATGTTCTGCGTAGAACAATTGGTAATCGGTTAATATATATAAATAAAAATGTTCTGCGTAGAACAATTTATAATTAAGCCCTTTATACAAACAAAAAAAATGTTCTGCGTAGAACATTTTTTAATGTTTTCTCAAGATTAAAAAAGATTAAATTGTTCTACGTAGAACAATTTATTTAATAACTTTAATAATATCTTGTTTTTTCTTGTTTTTATCCGTTTGAAAGACTAATTTTTGTTGTAAAGCAGTAAACAAAGTAGTTAAAAACCAATAAAGAGTTAACCCTGCTGGAAAGCTTAAACCAATTAAAACGGTTACTCCTGGCATTATATAAAGCATTTGCTTGTTCATTATTGAGAGCATGTTCTCATCCTTTGACCCTTCGGTCTTTATTTCTGGCTTTT
Source organism: Patescibacteria group bacterium (assembly GCA_041656935.1). Lineage (GTDB taxonomy): Bacteria > Patescibacteriota > Patescibacteriia > Patescibacteriales > UBA12465. The sequence goes on along the minus strand of JBBACQ010000007.1, from coordinate 15,288 downwards.
TAGTAGTCATCATTTTAGCCTGCCAAAACTGGGCTAAACCCGCCATAACAGCTAAAACCGGACTAACCTTAGATAAATTAAAAATACCAAAAGAGAAGGTATTAATAATTTCTGGGTTTTTAACGAAATGATATAAAAGATCTAAATGATTCTGGGCAAAACCATCTCTGAAAACCCTAAAAATAGCCCAAAAAAATGGTAATTGTATAAGTAAGGGCAAACAAGAAGAAAAAGGATTAACTTTATTCTCTTTATATAAGGCCATTAAAGCCACGCTCATGCCTTGTTTATCATCTTTATGTTTGGCCTTTAATTCGTTTATTTTAGGTTGCAAATCTTGGAGGGCTTTTTGTGATCTAATTGATTTTTTAGATAATGGTAATAAAATTAATTTAACAACCAGGGTCAAAAAGACAATAGCTAAGCCCAAATCGCCAAAAATGTTATATAAAAAGACCAATAAGTTCAAAATAGGTTGATAAAAGAAAGTTTGGAATAAATCACTCATAAAATTATAATAAAAAATTAATAAATAAACTATTTAACAGGGTCATTTCCTCCCTTATTAAAGGGGTTACATCTTAATATTCTCCAAAAAGCAAGAATTCCGCCTTTAATAAGACCATATTTCTTGATTGCTTCTAAACCATATTGGGAACAAGTAGGGGTAAAACGGCAATAACCATGGGGAAAAAATATTTTTAAAAAGCCATGATCCGGCGAAATGAATTTTTGATACATCTTTATAAAAAAAATAACTATATTTTTTGGCAAATCAATAATAGTTCTTAATAAAAAATAAAACATAGATTATTTTAAAGAAAATTCATCTTCTTGAAAGAATCTTCTAATATTTTTTTTACATCAAAAAAACTTTTCCCAGAAAATTCTTTTTTTATAACAATTAAGTAATCGAAACCATTTTTTAATTTATCTTCTATTTCTAAAAACACTGCTTTTACAATCCTTTTAAATCTATTCCTATCTACTGCTTTTTTGCTAACCTTAGCGGAAATTATAACACAAAATCTATTACTATCTAAATCATTTTTTAATACTTTGAAACCGAAAAGATCATTATAAAAAGATTTTCCATTTTTAAAAACATTTTCTATTTCTTTATTTTTTCTTAACCTATTTTCCTTTTTTATCATTTTAAAAATAAAAAATATTAAAAAATTATTTACTTAATTTTGCTCTTCCTCGATCTCTTCTTCTTTTTAAAACATCTTGGCCATCTTTGGTCCTCATTCTTTTTAAAAACCCATGTTTTTTCTTAGCTCTTTTAACATTAGGCTGAAAGGTTCTTTTTGGCATATTTTTAAGGCAAAAATGTTTCTTTTAAGAAACGGTAAACATTTTTGCTAAATAAAAAAAATAATTACTAATAACTATTTTTTAGATAATTATATTTATAAGATAGGAATATTATATTTTAATAAACATTTTTTGTCAAACCAATTATTTCGAAATATCCCAACTAAAAGCAATTTGGAGCCATTTCTTGAGAAAAACCCTCTTTTTTTATGTTTTCACAATCAGGTGAGCCGTCCCCAGCCCAAATAATTTCAATTTCTTGGCTAACTTTAGCATAAAATACGCCAGAAAAAATAGCCAACTCTCTGAAATCTTTTACAGAGAACAATCCTGAAATATGCTTTTCCGACTCTCTACCAATCAAAACTGTAATTTTATCAGAGGAAACACTAAACTTTTTAGACAACTCTTCTTTAATAATAGCTTCTCTTTCTTCAAAGCTTTTTTCTGCCTCTACATTATTTTTACCAGACGACGAAACTAAATCCTTATTAATGTTTTTTTTATAATTAACAAAGATAAAAAACGACAAAATTAAGACTACCAAAAGTAAAAAAAGAATTAAAAATTTTTTATTAATTTTCATATTTTTATATTTTATATTATATCATAAATATATCATATTTCTATTATAAATACAATAAAAAATATTTGTTTTTTTCTTGTTTATTGTTATAATAAATATATTAATAAACATTACCTAAAAATTCCTAAAATTTTTATTCTAAATTATTAAATAAAAATATGATTGTTTCTATTAGTGGCGCCCATGGTTCCGGAAAAAGTACAATTGCTAAAATGCTAGCCGAAAAATTAGGCTGGCCTCGTTATTATATGGGCGGTCTCCGTCGAGAAACGGCCCAAAAAAGAGGCCTGACCTTGGCTGAATACAATAAATTAGGTGAAGAGGACCCTTCCACTGACTTAGAGGTTGATGAATACCAAAAAGAATTAGGGAAAACTAAAGATAATTTTATAATAGAAGGCCGAACCTCTTGGCATTTTATTCCTCATTCATTAAAAATTTATTTAGATGTCAAAAAGGAAGTTGGGGCCGAAAGAGTTTTTTGTCATTTAAAAGAAAAAAATGATCGCAACGAAGATAAAAATTTAGACACACTAGAGGATGTCAAAAGGAGCATGGAAGAAAGATATCTTAGTGATAAAAAAAGATATCAAAAATATTTTAATATTAACGTCTATGATATAAAAAATTATGACTTTTATTTAGACACTAGCGATTTAACAATCGCCGAAGTTTATAAAAAAACCCTTGATTTTATCGAAAAAAACCTAAAAGGATAAAACATTGACAAAAAACCAATAAAACTATAATATATAAAAACAAGACCGATCTTGTTTTTTAATTTAAATAAAAAAATATGACAGAAAAAAAAGAAGAAAAAGCTATCCCTACCGATTTAAAACCGGGGATGACTGTAAGAATCTATCAAAAAATAAAAGAATTAAATACTAAGGGAGAAGAAAAAGAAAGAATCCAGTATTTTGAGGGTATTATTATTGCTAAGAAACATGGAGCCGAAAAAGGAGGAACCATAACTGTTAGAAAGGTTTCAGACGGAGTTGGAGTCGAAAAAATCTTTCCTTTAAATTTACCAACTATTACTAAAATTGAAATTAAAAAAGAAGCTCAAGTTCGACGAGCTAAGCTTTATTTTTTAAAGAGAAATTATAAAAAGAAATTGAAAGAAAAAGTGGTTAAAAAATAGCCGAGGTGGTGGAATTGGTAGACACGCAAGCTTGAGGGGCTTGTAGGGGTAGCCCTGTGCAGGTTCAAATCCTGTTCTCGGCACTCTAATTTGGGGCGCATAGCTCAGTTGGCTAGAGCACTTCGTTTACACCGAAGGGGTCCAGGGTTCGAGTCCTTGTGCGCCCACAGTATACAAGAACAGACGAGAGTCTGTTTTTTTGTTTGTTTACTAGGGTTTTATGCACTACCCAAACTCTGAATCTATTCCTTAGTTTCTACCTTTTCTGAAATAGTGCCTATATGGTGTCCAAAATTTAAACAATGCTTTCTAGCGCCTTTAAAGGTTTTATGAATTAAAAATTATTTAAAAATACAATTATTTTTTTATATTATTCCTTTATCTTATTAGTAGGTATATAACAACTAGCCAATAGTCACGTAATAATTGCACAATAGTTGTCAAAAAATTAGACAGGGGACGAAAGATTCCTTGCAGGGCTCACCGCTCCTAAGCTCTAAATACTATTTAAAAAATAAAAAAGCCAACTAATTTTTTATAATCAATCGGCTAATTTGTTGTTTTGTTTGCAAAAATTTTATCAATAAAAATAAATTTTAATGTTAAAAAAATAATGAAAGAATTTAACTTAAAATTTCTTTTTTTATAATAAAATTTATTCAATTTTGAAATATCATACCCTTCTATTTTTTTCATAAATGAAATCTGTTCTAACCCCGTCAAACCAGGCAACATGTTCTTTTCTTTAGGGAAATAATATTTTCTTGATGCTATAGAAATGCTATTTGGCCGTGGCCCGACAAAAGACATTTCTCCTTTAAAAATATTTATTAATTGCGGAATTTCATCTATGTAATAATTACGAAGAAATTTACCAATTTTTGTTATACGATAAGACTGATTTAAAGCTAATTCAATTTCTGAATAGATATTATTAGGTTGTTCCCCCAGCCTCATTGTTCTTAACTTATAGATAATAAATATTTTTCCGTTCCTGCCAACACGTTTTTGTTTAAACAAAGGATTCCCCCTGCTTTCCATTCTAATTATAATCATAAGTATAATCAAAAGTGGAAAAATTAAAATCAATAAAATCATAGCTACCAAACGTTGAAAAAATGTTTTTTCCATTATACCCCCAGTTTTTTATTATTTAATTGTTAATGTAATTTATCATATTAACCAGAATTACCAAAAAAGTCAACAGCTTATAGATTACAAAAATATTGTTTTCTAAATTTTAAAACAAAAAACTATCCACAGCTTATAAACAGAATTTAAACAGAATTTTAATTGTGTTATTTTTATTTTTTCATTATAATAAAGTTAATTTTTAAAAAATTATATTTAAAAAAATATATGACTAATGAACAAATTTGGCAAGCTGTTTTAGGTGAACTAGAAATAGGGATATCAAGGGTAAATTTTATTACTTGGTTTAAAAACACCTTTATTTATTCGATCGAAAACAACAAAGTAATAGTCTCTGTCCCTAATGATTTCACTAAACGCTGGTTAGAACAAAAATATTATAAGGCCATAAAATGTTCAATCGAGAAAATAACAAATAACAAAGTAGCCGAAGTTGAATATCAAATTAATTTAAAAAAAGAAAGCAATGAGAAAGAAAGCGAAGATAAAAAAAGTTGTAAAACCGAAACAGCAAAAACCCCAGTAACACCAGAAATAAAAACCAATGTTAGCCGTTTTGGTTTAAACGCCAAATATTCATTCTCTAACTTCATTGTTGGTAAGGCGACTGAATTAGCCTACGCTGCCTGCCAAGCGATTGTTAACAACCCTGGCAAGGCTTACAACCCTCTATTTATCTATGGAGGAGTAGGACTAGGGAAAACTCATTTACTCCAAGCTATTGGTAATGAATTAATTAAAAATAACAAAAAGGTTTTATATACAACCAGTGAGCAATTTACTAACAACTACATTGATTCTATCCGTGGGGGAAAAGCCAAAGAATTTAAAAACCTTTACCGCAACGTTGATTTACTTTTAGTAGATGATGTCCAATTTATGGGGGGAAAAGATGGAACCCAAGAAGAATTTTTTCATACCTTTAATGAATTACAACAAGGAGATAAACAAATAGTTTTATCATCTGATCGACCACCAAAAGCCATCCCCGCAATAGAGAAAAGATTAATTTCACGTTTTGAATCCGGTATGGTAGCCGATGTTGGCCGACCAGACATCGAAACCAAGATGGCGATTTTAGCTAAAAAAGCTAAAGAAAAAAATTATATTATTGAAGAAGAAATTTTAAATTATATTGCTAACAGTATCCAAAATAATATCAGAGAGCTGGAAGGAGCTTTAAACAAAATAGTGGCCTATCATGAATTCCATAATCTAAGACCAACTTTAAAAATAGTAAAAAACATCTTAAATGATTTAACAAATAATAACCAAATCAAACCAATTTCCCCTAAAGATGTTTTAGAAAATGTTTCTCAATTTTATAATATAAACCCCAAAGAATTAATTGGGGGAAAGAGAAAAAAAGAGTTAGTTGTCCCCAGACAAATAGCTATCTATATTATGAGAGAGGAATTAAAAACATCTTACCCTAGTATTGGGGAAGAGTTAGGCGGACGAGATCATACCACGGCCATGCATTCTTATAATAAAATAAAAAATGAAAAAGAAAAAAATGAAAAAATAAACCAAGATATCGAATCCATTAAACAATTATTATACGGGTCATTTTAATTTATCTGTGAACAAACTCTTTAAAACCATAAATTTAAGTTTAATAAAAAGTTAATAACTAAAAGAAAAAAGGTGCAAAAACTATTAACTATATTTAATAAAATGTTAATAAATAAAAAATGAAAAAAGTTATTCACAAAATAAAAATTTATACACCCTTGTTATAAACAATTAAACATCACCCAAAAAACACATTTAAGATAATAAAAATAAGGTTAATTTAAAAAACTAAAACTTATACACACCCCTTATTATTACTATTAATAATTTAATATAATAAATAAATAAAAAACAAAGATATGAAATTTATAATTTTAAAAGAAAACTTAAAACAAGGTCTTTCGATGGTTGCCCATCTAACCAGTAAAAATATAAATTTACCAATTCTAAATAATGTTTTAATAAAGGCAAAAAAAGAAGGGGTAGATTTAATTTCTACTAACCTAGAAATAAGCATAAATCATTTCTTAAGGGCCAAGGTAGAGAAGGAGGGTGATTTTACAGTAGATTCTAAAATTATTAATGAGTATGTTTCTTTATTGCCAGAAGATAAAATAGAAATAAATCTGGTTAATGAAGATTTAAATATTAAATGCCAAAACTATAAAACAAAAATAAAAGGACAGGCTTCAAGCGATTTCCCGGTTTTACCAAAAATAGAGAGAAATGGTTGTTATTTTTTAGATATTAATGAATTTAAAACAGCTCTTTCCAGTGTTATTTTTTCGGTTTCAACTAATGAAAATCGCATAGAGTTATCGGGGGTTTTATTTTCTTTTAAAAATGAAAAATTAACTCTTGTGGGAACAGATAGTTATCGGCTATCCGAAAAAACCATTAATTTTAAAAGTAGTAATATTATGGATGATAGGTCAGTTATCGTACCAGCCAGAACCGTCCAAGAAATTATTAGAATTTTAAATAATTTCAAATCAGAAGAACAATTAGAGGGCAATAATTCTTTAGAGGTTTGTTTAACAGAAAACCAAATTTCTTTTTCTTTTGCCTCTACTCAAATTATCTCTCGATTAATTATCGGCAACTACCCCGATTATCAACAAATCATACCGCAAAAAGAAGCAACCAAATTAATAATAAACAAAAATTCCTTTGTTAGAGCCATAAAAACATCGGGCTTATTTTCAAAAACAGGGATAAACGATGTGGGATTAATAATTAAAAAAAATAAAACGGTTTTAACCGCTAGCTCTAGTCAGACTGGTGAAAATGAGATTGAATTAGACGTTGATTTTAAGGGAGAAGAAAATGATATTTTCTTTAACTATAAATATTTTTTAGAAGGATTAAATAACATAAACTCCGACAAAGTAATTCTTAAAATAGTTAATAATAACACCCCCTGTATTTTAAAAGCAGACGAAGAAGATGATTTTTTATATTTAGTTATGCCAATTAAACAATAATATTTTTTTAATTAATATTAATTGTTATTTGATTACTTTTTTTAACTAAACCATTCCAATCATAAAATTCACCGTATAATTTGTAATTTCCTTTTTCGGGCGAATTTTCTAGAAAGGTTTCGATAGTTTTATTTAAAACCGGTTCGATTGTTTTAACTACATTAGTTTCACCGCTAGTGTTTTTTTTGAGTATTAAATTTATTTTTATTATTTGTTCGGGGTTAGTACTGATCATTTTAACAGATAAAGGGAAATCTAATGGATCTAAGGCTAGCCCGCTAGTTGGGTATATTATGTTTAAATTAGCGGGAAGCTTATTACTGTTTTCTAATAATAAATTAAACTCTACTGATTGTTCAGAACAATTTAAAACATCATCACAAACTATAATTTTTAAATTATAATAACCATTACTTAAAAAAGAAATATTTTTATTTAAATCAAAGGGGTAGGTCGTTTTTTTATCTAATAGGTTATTATTAATATAATATTCTACTTTGTGGATTCCTCGGGGAGCAGTTGCTTCTAAATTAACCTGTAGATTTTCTGATTTTATTTCTTGGTTATTTTCAAAATTTAATATTTTAAAAACCGGTGCGTTTTCGGGGTCATAAATATTATCAGCTTGGTCTAAAATATCGGGGTTATAATTTGAATCTTGTTTTTTAGCCCATTCTAAAATTCGTTCTTCCCATAATGTAAATTGGGAATCATTTTCTGGGTTTTTAGGATTCGGTCCTAAGGGGTCGTTTTTATCAACATAATATAAGATAGAATGGTGTTCAGCAAAAAATACCTCTTCTAATAATTCAGCGGGAGTATTTTCAGTTGCGATTTCTCCGGTTTCTTTATTTATTTTTATTTTTTTACCTATTTGTTCTCCGTCAATAATAGTTTTGCCGGTTTTTTTTATTTCTGGCTCAGTAAAATTTTCTACAGGGGTTCCTTCTAGAGATCTTCTCATAAATTCATTCCAAATTGGGGCTGCGATGACGCTACCATCAGCCCCTTTATTCATTTCGGTATTATTATTATTTCCTACCCAAACTCCAGCCACTAGAGACGGGGTATACCCGATAGTCCAAGCATCTTTAAAATCATTAGTTGTTCCTGTTTTAGCGGCGACAGTTCTACCAGAAATAGTTAAATTATTGTTTTCTCCGAAAATAAAGCTTCGAGCGCCATTATCAGATAAAACACTATTTATCATTCGAGCAATATTACTATCTAATACTGTTTTTTTTCTCTCACTAAATTCTTCTAAAATTTCTCCATTATAATCTTCAATTTTTAAAATAATATTTATCGGGCTTATCTCTCCTTCTCGAGCAAAAACACTGTAGGCATTAACATGCTCTAAAAGCTTTACTTCTCCTCCACCTAGAACTAAGGCTAAGCCGTATCTGTCGGGATCGGTTAATGTTGTGTAGCCAGCTTCTTGAGCTAGATTAACAACATTATTCACTCCGGCTAAATATAAAGCTTTGACGGCTGGAACGTTTAGAGACCCGGCCAGGGCCTTCCTAATTGATATTGGTCCTTGTTCTTGGTTATTATAATTTCTTGGTTCGTAGGCCTTCCCTGATGCGGAGAAATTCGTTACCACATCATATAGAATAGTATTAGGATTATAGCCTTGGGTGAATAAAGTCGCGTATACTAAAGGTTTTAAAGAAGATCCTGGTTGTCTAGGTCTAATACTAACATTTACTTGTCCATCAATATCTTGGTTAAAATAATCTTTTGATCCGACCATTGCCAAAACTTGTCCGTTTTTGGGATCAATTGCTACCAAAGAGGCATTATTAGCATTAAATTTAGTAGCATTTTCTTCCACTCTGTTTTGAACAGCTTCTTCGGCTATTTTTTGTTTATCTAAGTCTAAGGTTGTATATATTTTAAGACCGCCCTGTTCTAATGTTTTTTCTCCATATTTTTCAGATAAAATTTCTTTTACATACATAACAAAATGAGGAGCTGTAATATTTGTTTCTGGTCCTTTAAAAATTATTTCTTCTTTTAAGGCGGATTCTTTCTCAGCCGAACTTATATAATTTTGTTCTTCCATTAAGCCTAAAATATATTGTTGTCTACCAATAAGTAAGTCTTTATTTGTTCCATAAGGCGAATATCTGCTAGGAGCTTGAGGAAGAGCTGCTAAAACAGCTCCCTCGGCCAAAGTTAAATTTTTGGCGGACTTACCAAAATATTTTTGACTAGCAGCCTCAATCCCATAAGCATTAGAACCATAAGGAATTTCATTTAGATACATTTGAAGAATTTCGTCTTTGCTGAATCTTTTTTCCATTCTTTGAGCAATTAATATTTCTTTTATTTTTCGGGAATATTTTTTTTCTGGTGATAAAAGGGCATTTTTTACAAATTGTTGGGTTAAGGTTGAACCTCCAGCTCTTCTATTATAAATAATATTAGTTATAACCGTTCTAAACATGGCCCAAATACTAAAACCCTTATGTTTATAGAAGTTTTTATCTTCTATGGCGATAGTAGCTTGCTCGGCGTGATCTGGAATTTCTGCTAGGCTGATTAAGGTTCTTTTCTCTTCTCCATGAAATTCATATAAAATATTTTCTCCGCTACGATCATAAATAACGGTGCTTTGAGCAACTTCTCGATTTATAAGTTGGTCGGGGCTAGGGAGATTTCTGGAAATACTAGACAAGAAAATTAATATTATTATTATAAAAAGCAATATAAAAATAAAAGCGCAGTTGAGAAACTTTTTATTAAATAAAAAACTAAAGATTTTTGTTTTAATATTTTGGCTTTTTCTTTTAGTGCCAAAGTTTCGGTGAGAAATCGTAGACCGAGAAATCGTTTTGATTGGTTTTGGTCGATAATATCTAGGGCTGGAGGCGTTTCTTTTAAAAGTTGGAGTCATATATTTATAAAATGTTATATTATCTTAAATTATAATATTATCTTAACAAAATAAAGGAGTTTTCGCAAACTTTGTCAGTTAAGAGATGCTTTTAAATTTCATTTTTAAAAGAGTTTAATAATTGGCTTTTAATTTTTTTTATTATATAATATAAGTAATTAAAAAACATGAAAAATAAAATATATATTTATAGTTTATCTCTTTTATTTTTATTGATTTTGCCAATCAAGGGTTTTTGTTTGGAAAAAGATTTTATTTTTAAAGCCAAAGTAGTAGAAATATTAGAGGAAAAATCAATGGCTTCAGATGAGGGAATAGAAAATATAAAACAAAACATTAAGCTTATCGGGTTAGAGGGGCCTTTAAAAGATGAAAACTTTGTTTTTTATGGGGTTAATAATTTAGACGTTATTGGTCAAAGATCTTATTCTCCGGGAGAACGGGTTTTGGTTACAGCCTCTTTCAATTCTTCCGATAATAGTTATAATTATTATATAACAGATTATATTAGGAATAATTCCCTTTTGTTTTTATTATTTTTATTCTTGTTCTTTTTAATTTTGATTGGTCATTGGAAAGGTTTTCGTTCAATTTTATCTTTAGGATTGACCTTTATTGTTATTATATTCTTTATTATTCCTAAGATTATGGCCGGTTTTAATCCGGTTTTTATTACTGCTCTAGGGGCTTTATTTATTTTATTTTTTATTATTTATTTAACAGAGGGATTAAATATTAGATCACATTTAGCAGTTTTTTCTACTTTTATTAGTTTAATTTTAGTAATAATTATTTCTTACCTATTTATTTATTTAACTAAATTGTCGGGAGCTTTTAGTGAGGATGTTTTTATTTTAATTAATATTGGTCAGCAAAGCGTTAATTTAAAAGGGTTATTATTAGCCGGGATGATTATTGGGTCTTTAGGGGTTTTAGATGATGTTATAATTTCTCAAACAGCATCAGTCGAACAAATTATGTTAACAGACCCCTATCAAAACTGGAAAGAGGTTTTTAAAAAGGCTTACAAAATAGGCATTTCTCATATTAGTTCTATGACCAATACTCTGTTTTTAGCTTATGCTGGAGCCTCTCTTCCTTTATTAATATTATTTATTAGCCCCGACAGTCCTTTTAATAGTTTTGAACAAATTATAAATAATGAAGCTGTGAGCACAGAAATAGTTAGAGCCCTAAGTGGTAGTTTAGGTATAGTTTTAGCAGTCCCTATTGCTACTATCGTGGCGGTTTGGGGGTTCTTTTTAAAAAAAAGAAAAGCAAATTAAAAATCTAAAATATTTATAAATTTTTATGATAAAAAACTTAGAACAAAAATATAATTGGGTGGAAATAAATAGTTTGTCTAATAATAAGCTTAAATTAATTAGTAAACTCTTAAAAGATGGAGGACAGAGACAAAAAGAAGGATTAATAATTGTTGATGGGAAAAGAGAAATTGAAGAGGCCATTAAAGCTAATTGGAAAATTAAAGAATTTTTTTATTGTGCTGATTTTAGTGATAAAAAAGAAAAAGATGATTTTTTATTGAAAAACATTTTCAAAAAATCTGAGATTAATTATAAATTATCAAAAAAAGCCTTTGAAAAAATTTCTTATAAAAAAACACCAGATGGTTATTTAGCTATTTTGTCGGCGAAAATAAATAAATTGGAAAATTTTGAAAAGAAAAAAAATTCTTTGATTTTAGTTTTAGAAGCAGTTGAAAAGCCAGGAAATTTAGGGGGAATAATTAGAACGGCTTATGCTTCCGGGGTTGACCTAATTATTTTAAATGATCAGAAAACCGATCTTTATAGCCCTAATGTTATTAGATCGAGCACTGGTTTTATTTTCTCCATGCCTATTGTATTGTCGTCGGTAGAAGACACGGTCGAATATTTAACTAAAAATAATATTGAAATTTTTTTAACCGCTACAAAAAATTCAAAAAATTATTTTGATTTTGATTTTTCTAAGGGAGGGGCAATTGTTTTTGGGACTGAAGCTTTTGGCTTAAGCAAAAAATGGTTAGGTCATGATTTTAAAAAAATAAAAATTCCAATGATTGCGGGGGTTGATTCTTTAAATGTTTCGGTGAGTGTTGGCATTATTATTTATGAAGCCGTTAGGCAAAAAAATATTTAAATTTAAAAAATATGAATTGGTTTTTTTTGACAATTATTTCTTATTTAATGTTAGCCCTAGTTAATTTAGGGGATAAATTTGTTGTTGATAAATTATTAAGGAATAGCAAGGCTTATGTTTTTGCTGTTGGAATTTTAGGAGCAATTGTTTTTTTGGTAGCTCCTTGGTTTTTGAGCTGGCCCGGTTTATTTTTATTTTTAGTAAATATTTTAGCTGGAGCCTTTTTTGTTTTTGCTTTGTGGACCATGTATGAGTCTTTAAAATTAGGCGAGGCTTCTCGGGTGGTGGTAGTAATTGGAGGTATTATTCCTCTTTTTACTATAATTTTTTCTATTATATTTTTAAAGCAAAGGTTCAATGGTAATCAGTGGCTAGGAATGTTTTTATTGTTTTTGGGGATGATTATTATTTCTTTTATTATCAGTCGTAGAAAAAAATGGGGAATTTTTTTAAACAGAATTTATTCAATATTTTATGGGGCTTATGACAAAAAATGGATTTTTTTGGCCTTTCTATCGGCCTTATTATATTCCTTGTTTTTTATTGCTACTAAATATGCCTATCAACAGCAAGAATTTGTTAGTTCTTTCATTTGGATTAGAGGAGGCAGTTTATTAGTGGTATTGTTATTTTTATTAAATAAAAAAGATCGTCAAGATATTTTTAAAAGTTTTAAGGTTAAAACCAAATCTCCAATTAAAGTTGGGAAAGGATTTATTTTTATTAATCAAGGATTAGGCTCACTAGCTGTTTTAATACAAAATTATGCCGTCTATCTAGGCCCAGTTGCTGTTATCAATGCCTTACAAGGAGTTCAATATGCTTTTTTATTAATTTTAGGAATATTTTTCTCTATCTTTTTCCCTAAGATTTTGAAAGAAGACATTTCCCGAAAGACATTAATAAAGAAAATTTTAGCTATTATACTTATTGGTTTAGGTTTATATTTTATAGTTATTTAATTTTTATAAAAATATGAAAAAAAATAAAAAATTTATATTATTAGCGATTATTGTTTTTCTTTTTTTATTCTTCTTATATATTTTTAAATTTGCCAATCATTATCCTAGAAAAATTGAGTCAAGCTATGAAAAAGATTATTTTGGGATAACTTATTCTAAAAAATATGCTGAAGAAATTGGTTTGGATTGGCAAGAGGCTTATTTGGCTATGATTGATGAGTTAGAGGTTAAAAATATTAGGATTCCTGTTTATTGGGACGAGATTGAAAAAGAATCGGGGGTTTTTGATTTTAGCGATTATGATTTTTTAATTGTAGAGGGAGAAAAACGAGGAGTTAATTTTATTTTAAATTTTGGTATGAGAGTAGCTCGGTGGCCAGAGTGTCATTTTCCTACCTGGTTAGAAATAAATGATAAGAAAAATTTAGAGGATAAAACATTAAGAATGCTAGAGGTGGTTTTAGATCATTATAAGTCGTATGATTCGATTTCATATTGGCAATTAGAAAATGAGCCGTTATTAGATTCTTTTGGTGTTTGTCCCCCAAGTGATTATGATTTTTTAAAAAAAGAATTAGAATTAGTTAAAAAAATAGATAGTCGTCCAGTGATTATTTCAGCTACCGGAGAATTAAGTTTTTGGCGAAAAGAAGTTAGAATCGCTGATATTTTTGGTACCACTATGTATCGGGTGGTCTATAATCCATGGCTTGGTTATATAAAATATCCATATTCTAGTGGATTTTATCGCCTTAAAGCTAATTTAGCTAATTTAGATTTAGCTAAAGCTTTTGTTATTGAGCTCCAGGCAGAACCTTGGATACCCAAGGAAAGCGTAGCTAGTATTTATAATATCAATTATCAAAAATCTTTTAATTTAGAACGATTTAAGGCTAATGTGCAGTTTGCTAAAAATACAAAATTTCAAAAAGTATATTTATGGGGGGCCGAATGGTGGTATTTCAAACACAAATTAGGCGGGAATTCTGATTATTGGAATTTTGCTAAAACTTTATTTCCTTAATTTTTAATTTTTATGTTATCAATAATAATTCCAACTTTAAACGAAGAAAAATATTTACCAATACTATTAAATAGTTTAAAAAAACAATCTTTTTCTGATTATGAGATTATAATTGCCGATGCTTGTTCTGATGATGCTACCGTTTCATTAGCTCAATCTTATGGTTGCAAAATTGTTTTTGGTGATAAAAACAAAAGACACCCGGCCATTCAAAGAAATGCGGGAGCTGATAATTCTATCGGAGAAATACTTTTGTTTTTAGATGCTGACACTATTTTACCTGATGATTATTTTTTAGAAAAAACTTTAAATAATTTTAGAAAAAGAAGTTTAGGAGTAGCCGGATTTTATATGGATTTTAAATCTAGAAAGTTTTTCTATAGATTTTATTATTTAGTATATAATAGTATGGCTTTTTTGGCTCAATATATAAGACCCGTGGCGGTGGGAGCGGGTATTATTATTCAAAGAGAGTTACATTATAAAATTGGTGGTTTTGATGAAGAAATATTTATTGGAGAAGATCAAATTTATTGCGAAAAAGCTTCTAAAATAAAAAAATTTCGTTTAATTAGAAAAACAAAAATATTTTTTTCTATTAGACGTTTTGAAAAGGACGGGCGTTGGAAATTATTTTCTAAACTTTTGTATTCTTTTTTGTACGTTTTGGTTTTAGGGCCAGTAAAAAAAGAAATTATAAAATATGAATTTGGGAAGCATTAGATACGAATAATTATTCCACTTTTTTTATCCTCCTTCGCCACACAATAACGTGGCTACGGCGGACACAGGAAAAAAGTGGAGCAAAAAATCGCCAGCAACATAAAATTTAGGAACATTTACTATAAAAACTAGTATCTTGAACCTCATGGGATCCCCGCTTGTTAGGACTTATTATCGCAGTCTAATCCTCATGGGATTCCCGCTTGCGCGGGAATGACAGGAGTCCAGGATTAATCCGAAAAAAAGATAATTAATAAAAACAAAGCCCATGTTTAGAAAGAAAAATAATAAAACCAATAAGCCTGCTTTTACTCTAGTCGAATTATTAGTTGTT
>JBBACQ010000006.1:0-62720 GCA_041656935.1 Patescibacteria group bacterium | reverse complement strand
ATAATTATATTTATGCTCAAAGTAGCATATCTTTAGGATATTAAATAAAATAGAATCTATATGTTTAAAAAAATAAGAAAAAATAAAAAAGGAAGTGCTTTATTAATGGTGGTGTTTATATTTTTTATTATTGCCGTTTTATCTTTTGGTTCTGGTTATTTAATTTTTTTAAATTATTTTAGAGCTTCTGATGTTTCTGATAATATGAAGGCCTATTATGCAGCTAAAGCTGGTATAGAGAGAGCCCATTTTGAGGTTATCAAGAATAATTTTGATTTTTCTGATCCGCTTAGTTGTTCAGCTGATGTTTTTTCAGGGGAATTAGATAATGGTTCCTCTTATTATATCAATTGTTTTTCCGATAGCCCCCTACAGTTTAATTCGGTGGGGGTTTATAATAAGAGTCGAGTATCTTTAGGCATAGATTGTATTGTTGTTACTGAAGATTGTCTTGATAGTTGCTTGGTGGGTTCTTTTTGTGGGGGCGGAAAGCTCTATAATCGAGGAGGGTTTAATTTAGTGGTTTCTCCTTCAGGTTGTGATGCTGTTTTTAGTTGCGATAATAGTTTTCTCACCGATGATAGCATGATTTTGCCATGGGAGGTTATTGTTACCCCTACTTTTTGGGGAGCAACTAGCATGGATAACGGAGTATCTAATATTGTAACTTTAAATCCGCAAGTTAATACCGATATTTTGTCAGCTAAATATTGCGATGATTTAGTTTGGAACGGTTATGATGACTGGTATTTACCATCAGCTGAAGAAATAAAAATTTTTGTTAATTTCCCCTCTGATGTTTCTTATTTTAACATCGCCACAACTTCTAATTATTGGACTTCTACTGAAATTGATGCCAGCAATGCTTATTCTATCGACATGGTCGCACGTAACTATACATCTAGCGATAAAACTGAAAATTATTTGACTCGGTGTGTTAGACCGAATAATTAATTTTAGATTTTAATTTTTATGATTAAAGATGATGCTAAAAAAAGGATAGAAAAGTTGAAAAAAGAGATAAATTTTCATCGATATAACTACCATGTCTTAGATAAGGCGACTATTAGCGAAGGAGCTCTAGACTCTTTAAAGCTAGAGCTTTTTAAATTAGAGCAACAATATCCAGAGCTTATTACCTCTGATTCTCCTACCCAAAGAATTGGCGGGGAGGCAGTAGAAAAGTTTGTTAAATCAACTCATCTTAGTCCGATGTTGTCATTATTCGATGCTTTTTCCGAGGAAGATATAATTTCCTGGCAAGATCGTTCTAACCGTTTTTTATACGGCCACGCCATTGGTTCATCAACTAAATGGCAGTATTATTGCGAATTAAAACTTGATGGCCTAGCTGTTAATTTAAAGTATCATCAGGGTGATTTAATTGAGGGGTCGAGCCGAGGAGATGGAAAAACTGGTGAAAATATTACTTCTAATATTAAGACAATTGAAAGTATTCCTTTAAATTTAATAATACCTAAGGAAGCGGATTTAAAAAAGGCTGGTTTTGCTAATTTAGATATTGGTAAAATAATCAATTCTAGCTGGATAGAAGTTCGAGGAGAGGCTATTATGACTAAGAGAACTTTGGCCAAATTAAATCTCAAATATCAGGCGGAAAAGAAACCGCTATTGGCCAATACTAGAAATGGGGCCGCTGGTTCGCTTCGACAGCTTAATCCTAAATTAGCTTCAGAAAGAAAATTGCAGTTTTATGCTTATGATATTATTTTTTATCAGAAAGATAAGAAAATTAATATTATTTTAACTCGTGAACAAGCGGAAAAATTAACTAGAATGTTGGGCTTTAAAATTGTTAAACATAATAAGCTCTGTAAGAATTTAGGAGAGGTTTTTACCTTTCATCAATATTGGGAGAAAAACAAAGAAAAGTTAGATTTTAATTTTGATGGTGTGGTGGTAAAAATAAATGAATTTAATTTTTGGGATTCTTTGGGGATAGTTGGGAAAGCTCCGCGGTATGCAATGGCCTATAAATTTTCAGCTGAACAGGGAACTACTAAGATAAAAGAGGTTATTTGGCAGGTGGGGAGAACGGGGATACTTACCCCGACGGCTGTTTTAGAGCCGGTAAAATTAGGTGGAGCTATGATTGCCCGAGCTACCTTACATAATATGGACGAAATTAGACGTTTAGATATTATGATAAACGACACCGTAGTTTTAGAGCGAGCGGGCGATGTTATTCCTAAGGTTGTTATGGTTTTAAAAAATCTTCGGTCTGGTATTGAACAAAAAATTTGTACACCTAAGAAATGTCCAAGATGTGAGAGTGAGGTCGTTAAAATAGGTGAAGAGGTGGCTTATCGTTGTTCTAATAATCGCTGTTATGCTGTTAATTGGAGGCAAATAACCCATTTTGTTTCTAAAAATGCGATTGATGTTGAGAATTTAGGCCCTAAAGTGGTGGAACAATTATTAAACGAGGGTTTAATTTCTGATTTTGCTGATTTATATTTTCTTAAAAAAGATGATTTGTTGCTGTTAGAGAGGTTTGCCGAGAAGTCAGCTGATAATTTAATTTTGGCTCTAAAGAATCGTCAAAAAGTTGATTTAGCTCGTTTTGTTTATGCTCTTGGTATTCGTCATGTGGGCGAGGAGTCAGCTAATTCTTTGGCGCAATATATTTATCCATTAATAAAGAAAGATATAAAAAATGGAGAGATAAGGGTTTCAGATTTAGTTGCTAAGGTTTCTTCGCTGGAAGCGGAAGAGCTAGAAAAAGTAGAAGACTTCGGTCCGATTGTTTCAGCTAGTATTTATAATTTTTTTAGAGATAAGCATCATTTAAATATTTTGAAAAAATTAGATAAATTAGATTTTAAATTAATAATTAAAAATCAACTAAACCCCAAAAACAAAATTAATCCTAATGTTTTCGGGAAGACTTTTGTTATTACTGGTGTTTTAAATGGTTTGACAAGAGAAACAGCAAAAGCTAAAATAAGGGAGCTGGGGGGTAAGATTTTGCCAGCTGTTAGTAAAAAATTAGACTTTTTGGTGTTAGGTGAAAATCCTGGCAGTAAGTATCAAAAAGCTAAAGAATTAGGAGTTAAAATTTTAGATGAAAAAGAATTAAATAAAATGATAGCGGAATAATCTCATATTTTTATTAATAATTATGTCAATAACTAAGGAAGAAATTAAAAAAATAGCTCAATTGGCTCGCTTAGAGTTAAATGATGTTGAAATTGCTAAATATCAAAAGCAATTTTCTTCAATTTTAGGTTATATAGATCAAATAAAAGATGTTCGAATATCAGATTTGGATATTTTGGGTTTAAATTCAGAGATTGTGAACCAAACCAGAGTTGATGAGGTTTTTCCTGGTGAGCCGGAAGATAAAAAATTGGCCTTAGATCAGGCTCCTGAAAGAGAAGCCGATCAAATCAAAGTCGGCCGGGTGATTTAATTTTTTAATTTTTAATTATTTTTCTAAGAAGTTATGAAGTTAGAAATAATGACAATAAAAGAAATTCAAGTTTTGTTAAGAAACAAAAAAATAACTTCTTTGGAGTTAACGGAGTTTTTTTTAAAAAGAATAAAAAAAATTAATCCTAAATTAAATATTTGTCTTAGTGTTTTTGAAAAATCTGCTCGCCGAGAGGCCCAGCTGGCTGACATTAGAATAACTAAGGGAGAATCAGGTGAGCTTTTAGGTATTCCTTATTTGCTCAAAGATAATATTTTGGTTAAAGGATTAAAGGCTACGGCTGGTTCAAAAATGTTAGAAAATTATATTGCTCCTTATGACGCTACGGTGGTCCAAAAATTAAAACAAGCTGGAGCTGTTTTATTGGGTAAAACTAATTTAGATGAATTTGCTCATGGGGCCTCTACTGAAAATTCAGCTTTTTCGGTCACTAAAAATCCTTGGGATTTAGAAAGAGTTCCGGGGGGAAGTTCTGGTGGATCAACGGCTGGTGTTATTGCCGGTTTAGGTGTTTTCGCTTTAGGGAGTGATACGGGGGGATCAATTAGACAACCGGCCAGCTTTTGTGGAGTTAGTGGTTTAAAACCAAGCTATGGTCGGGTTTCTCGTTATGGTTTAATGGCGATGACTTCTTCGACTGATGTTATTGGACCAATAGCTAAAACGGCGGAAGATTGTGCGATAGTTTTAAAATGTATAGCTGGGCAGGATAATTTTGATTTAACTTCTTCAGCTAAAAAAGTTTCTGATTATTCTAAAAATATAGATAAGAAAATTAAAAATTTAAAGATTGGAGTGGTTAGAGAGTTTTTAGGTGATGATTTAGCCCCGGACATTAAAAAGGGAATTTTAGAGGCTATTTCTGTTTTTGAGAAATTAGGCGCTCAAATAGTTGATATTTCTTTACCTTTTAATAAATATTCAGTTCCGGTTTATTGTATTATTACTCCTTCGGAGGTGAGTTCTAATTTAGCTCGGTTTGATGGTATTAGATATGGTCATTCTTTGAAATATAGTTCTAAAGGGAAGTCAGCTGAAAATTTAAATGAGATCTATTTAAGAAATCGGGGTGAAGGTTTTGGAGCTGAAGCTAAAAGAAGAATAATGTTAGGGACTTATGCCTTAAGTTCGGGTTATTTTTCAGCTTATTACAAAAAAGCGGTAGCGGTTAAAGAAAAAATAAAGGAAGATTTTAAAAAAGCTTTTACAAAAGTTGATTTTATCTTAACTCCGACATCACCTCATACGGCTTTTAAAATTGGTCAGCAAGTTGATGATCCTTTAAAGATGTATTTAGAAGACGTTTTTCTTACTGGTCCATCTTTAGCGGGTTTGCCAGCGATTTCTATTCCAGTTGGTTTGGCAAAAAATTTGCCTTTTGGCTTGCAGATTATAGCTGATAATTTTATGGAGGAAGGGCTTTTGAATTTGGCTCATAATTTTCAAAAAAATACTGAGTGGCACAAAAATTCCCCTAAATTATAAATAATTTTTATTTAAAATAATTAATCTATTTTTCTATGACAAATATTAAAAAAATATTACTGGCTAGTTTTTTATTATTATTGTTGGTTTTTTTATTTCTATTTTTAAAAGATGATTTTTTTTCAAAGAATAATGAAGAAGAAGATTTATTAAATGGTAATAAGGAGATTATCAATGAGCAAGATTCTAATTCTTCTTCAGAGTTAAGAGAAATCGGTGATGAGGATATGATTATCGGGGAGCTGACAGCTAAGGTTCAGATTATAATTTATGAAGATTTATCTGATGTTTATTCTTTAAAATTAAATGAAACTATAAAATCAATATTGGCTAATTTTTCGGAATCAGAGGTGGTTATTTCTTTTCGACCTTATATTAATAAGTCTTTTCCGATGTCAAAGGTAATTTATTCTTTAGTGGAATGCTCGAAAGAACAAGGGGCCTTTTTTGAGATTAGAGAATTAATTTTAGAAAAATTAGCTCAAAATAATTTGTTTGAAGAAAACTTTTTAGATTACGGAAAAGAGATTGGATTAGATTCGGAAAAATTATCTCAATGTTTAGTAGATGAAAAACATTTTGCTAAAATTGAAAAAGTAATTGCAGAAGAGGAGAGTTTTGATATTTATGGATCGCCAACAATTTTTGTTAATAAAGAAGTAATAACTGGAGCTCGCTCTTTTGAAAATGTTATTAATGGTGGTGGGGAAGAATTAATGGGGATGAAAAATATTATTTTTGCTCATTTAAATTCAGACACTAAGACCGCTGATAATGTTCCGGTTGTTTGTACTATGGACGCTAAAGAATGTCCTGATGGTTCGTTTGTGGGACGAGATGGGAATAGTGATTGTGAGTTTTTTCCGTGCCCATAAGGGAGACGCGAATTATGATCTTGTCTCGTCATTCCCGGCGACTGCGTGCCAATTTTATGAACACTACGAAGTAGCGTTTATAAAATTGGCGATACGCGGGAGGGAAGGGAATCCAGGGTTAGTCTAAAAAGCAATAGGTTTCTCTTCGTTGGTTGATTAAGTTATTTTAAGTTTGTTTTTTTGGAGGGTTCGCATAGTGGTCTAGTGCGCACGCTTGGAAAGCGTGTATACCGCAAGGTATCAAGAGTTCGAATCTCTTACCCTCCGCGAATGAACGAGCTTTGCGAGTGAGTGAGCGGAGGGGCGGCAAGCCGACTGCTTGGCTTGCCGGAGATTCGAAAGCCGGAGTCCATGTGCACGAAGTGCACGGGCGAGGCCAGGCCAGAGCGCTTAGTGAGCAGGGAAAGAGCGTTCAAAAATTTTATAAAGGTAAACTAGAAAAACTATTCTCAGAATATAAAAAAACGCATAGGGCACTTCCTATTCTTTAAAACAAAATTAGCAAGAGCGGTTTTTATTAAAAAATAAATAATATGGACTCAGAAATATTTTAAATAGCAAAAGAAAAAAATAAATTCAATTATGAAGAAAATAGAAAATTTTATAAAAAAACAATTTGAAACAATACGTTATTATGAAATAAAATTCCCGTTTATTATTGTTTCTGTTGTTGCTATAATTGGGATTTATTTGCGCAGTATCACTTTCGGTGATTCAATACTTTTGTTAACCCTCGGTGCATTACTCTGGTATAGCTTTGAAACAAGACAATTAAAAAATGAAACAAAAACTACTAATGAATTTCAAATTTCACCATCTTTTGTTTTTATTTATAATGAAGATAAAGATTTAATTTTAAAAAACGTTGGAAAAGGAGTTGCTTATAATATTTTTGTTGATCCAATTTTAATCGGAGAACAACAATTTGAACTTGGATTTTTGAAAAAATGGTACTATTGCGAAGCGGGAGAAGAAAGGAAGCTACCACTATCTATAAATCAAAATGGAACACGACAACTTCATCGACCAATCAGCGATCTTATAAATGCCGTATATTCCAAAATGCCGGATCATAAAATAAAAATTTATATTAAATTTAATAGTAAAATTAAAAATTTTGATTATCAAGCAGTTGTTTTAGTTGTAAAAGATCAAATAGGTAATGTTGAATTACAAAATTTTGATTTATAATGTTCTTGTTAGGGGATAAGGTGGTAGAGCCCAAATCATAGATATTATAAACTTCGTCAATCGGGATACTTAATCCGATTGGCCCGCTAACAAAATAAACCTGCCCTGTGGCAGGTTTATTTTGTTATTCGAGGAAGCGGTAAGAGATTCGAAAGCCGGAGCCCCTGTGTATGAAGTGCACGGGTGAGGCCAGGCCAGAGCGCTTAGCGAGCGCAGTCGAACGAAGTGAGACAAGCGAGACTTAGCGACGTGTGGCCGAATCTTTTACCCTCAGCAACATAGTGCTAGCACGAGGAATTTAAAAATAGAGCTTATTTAGGCTATATTTTGTTTTATGTTAGATTAAAATAAAATTGATTTTTAGATAAAATTATGATAAGTTATATTTATAAATTAAAAAGATCTAAAAAATAATTTTATAAAATATGGAAGAGATTATTTTAACAAAAAAAGAAGCAATTGATTTTTTGTCAATTAATGAAAAAGAGTTTGAAAATTATTTTGAAAGTGGCCAAGAATTTTCCGGATTTAAAGAAAGGGGCAGGTGGAAATTTAACAAGCTAGAGTTAGAAAAATGGAAAGAACTAAGAGATTCTCGAATTATAAATTTAAATCTTGATGAATACGAAAAATGTTTTGAGTTTGCTTTAAAAATGGCATATTCCGGAAAAGCAAGTCATGGTACTGGCATTAGAGGAGTTAGAAGCGAGGTCCAAATGGCCGATGATTTTATTTTGGGGATATTAGCAGAGCATGGAGTTCAAAAATTTTTTAAAAATAAATTTAATATTGATATAAAATTAGACATGGAAGTTCATCCAGAACATATTACTCCTCAGGATTTCGACGGAATAAAAGAAAATGGTCAATATAGAGCTGTTAAAATAGGAGTTGCGGTGAAATCAAGTAAATGGAAAAATTGTTGGAATATTATTGCACCGATAGAATACGAAAATGATATCAGAAAGTCAGATGTTTATATTTTTGTTAGGGTAGGACTGCCGTCGGACCATTTATTTAGAATATTGAGAGAACATTCTTTTTTTAAAAATGTAAAAGACTTTTTAGAAACTTCCGAGGGCTTTAGAAAGATAAGAGAATTGAGAGAAATTCCAATATGGATTACAGGATTTTCATATCATCAAGAACTTGAAAGAGCGACAGAAATTCCTGGACAAATTTTTTCAGGAAATCCTGATTATCGTTATGTAAAGTGTGTTGGAAAAATGCATAATTCCGATGAAGATTGGCAAGAATTTATTGAAAAATTGTAATATTTATTTTTCGATAGCTTTTTTTATCTCCTTTGCAATGTTCTCAATTACGGTAACTGTCACTGAGTTTCCAGCTTGCTTATATAAAGCAGAGTCAGCTAATTCTTTAGGTAGTTTATAGTTTTGAGGGAACCCTTGAATTCTGAAACATTCGCTAGGAGTTAATTTTCTTATTCCTTTTTTATCTTTTATTATTGGAACATTGTGACCGCCCATTCCCATGTTAGCGGTTAATGTCGGGCATACGCCTTTTTTATTTTCTCTAACATATTTTCTTCTCCATTGATAAACTTTATTTTGATCTTTAATATCATCTTTAATTTTTTTAAACAGAGGTTTGTTGTTATAATAATATTTTTCATCAACTTCTTTATCTAGAACATCCTTGATTTTTATATTTAATTTTATTTGTTTCGGAAATTCAAAATTATCTATATATTTTTTATTTTTAAATCCAACTATATATATCCTTTCTCTATTTTGAGGAATATTTCCATATTCCATGCTATTTAAAACTTTTGATTTTATATAATAACCAAGATTAATTAGTGTTTTCTCTATAATTTTAAAAGTCTTTCCGCCATCATGACCTTTTAGATTTTTTACATTTTCCAATAAAAACCCCGCTGGTCTTTTTGCTTTTATTATTCTAGCAATATCAAAAAATAAATTACCCCTATCTTTATCCTCAAAACCTTTTCTGTACCCGGCTATTGAAAAAGATTGGCAAGGGAATCCTGCTAGTAAAAAGTCGAAATCAGGGAGATCTTCTATTCCTATTTTTCTAATATCCTCTACTATTAGTTTAGAGGTTTTAAAATTTAAATCATAAGTGTTTTTACAACTTTTATCAAAGTCATTGGCAAAAATAGTGCTAAATCCAGCTTTCTCAAAACCCAATCTAATGCCACCAATCCCAGCGAATAAATCAAGGGTTTTAAATTCTGGTTTGTCAGAATCTAATTTTCTAATTATATTTACAACTACGCCCCTAACCTCTACCTCTTTTCTGAAAAAGGGTAGCATATTTTGATTAGCTGGTTGTAATCTAAATTCATTTTTCTCTCTATATAATTTTTTTAAAGTTGCCGTATTGTCATCTATTATAGCGACAACTGTTTGCCCGTTTTCAGCAACGGATTGTCTCTTTATTATAACAATATCTCCATCAAATATTCCTTCCTCTATCATGCTGTCGCCTTTTACTTTTAATGCATAATGTTCAGTGCTTAAATCTAAATCTTTGGCAGATATAGATATTGTTTCTCCTTTTGTTTCTATAGCTTCAATTGGTTCTCCTGCTGTTATCGTGCCCATTATTTCAACCTCAATAACCCCAGAACTAGATAGAGCTATTGATCTAGCATGATTTTCTTCTTTTTCTAAATAACCCAATTTATCTAATTGTTTTACATAGTAATGAGCAGTGGAGACAGAAGATAATTTAAACTTTTTTCTGATTTCTTCTAGAGAAGGGGAATAACCATTTTTCTTATTATAATTTTCAATAAAGGATAAAACCTCTTTTTGCTTTTTAGTTATCATATTTTTTACTTATTTATTAATATGACAATAGTATAGCATATTAGAAAAAAAATAGAAAGTCTTTATTTTCTGCACTTGGATTAATTAATTGTAGTTGCTGGTAACTTTCCTTTATATTAATCCCTCTAATTTTAGTGCCGAAAAAGACCATTTTAACCCCATATTTTAGATTTGTATTTATTATTTAAATTTGTTATTATAAGTATTGTTTATTAGTGGAAAACTTCCGCTTTTTTATCTTTTCTTTAAGCTAAAATATCTATGGATTTTAATTGGAAAATTATTGGTAATAATAGAGCGGTTGAGTTTTTAGATAAAAGTTTAGCTAGCAAAAACATTGCTAATTTTTATATTTTCTCTGGTTTATCAGGAACCGGAAAATTTACTTTAGCCAAAAATTTTATTTCTAATATTTTCTTTCAAGATCAGCCCGATTTAAGACCCAAAGAAAATTTTTTAGAGACTAACAGTGACTTTTTTGTAGTCGAGAGAGAAGAGGATAAAAAAGATATTTCTATTGACCAAATTAGAGGATTAATTGAAAGATTTAAAACCAGTTCCTTTTTAAATTCCTATCGAACAGCAATTATTAAAAATGCAGAAAACCTAAACGAAAATTCAGCTAATGCCTTATTAAAAGTTTTAGAAGAAACGAATGATAAAACCGTTATCATCATAACAGTTGATGATGTTGATAAATTACCTAAAACTATTATTTCCCGATCTCAAATAGTAAATTTGTTTCCAGTTAAATTTGATTTGATTTATAAGCATTTAATAGATGAATTTAAAGTTGGTCCAAGTTTGGCCAAAGAATTAGCCAGAATATCTTCTGGTTGCCCGGCTGTTGCTATAAAATTTATCGAGAATGAGGAGCTCTATAATAATTATAAGGCTATAGTTTATGATTTTATAGATTTTTTAAAAAGCAATTTTTTAGATCGAACTAAAATCATTGATAATGTTATAAAGAAAAATGAATTTTTTTCTAATTCCGAAATCTTGACTATTTGGCAATCAGTTTTACGCGATTTAATATTTATTCATTTAGGTCATTACGATTATATCAAAAATATTTTTGCCCTAGAAAATTTAGAATCTTTTAGAAATGATAATTTAGATTTAAAGAAAATAAGAGAAGATTCCATTGTTTTAAATCAGGGCTTAAGAAGATTGGCTTTAAATATAAACATTAGGAACACCTTGGAATATATTGCCGTAAACATTTAAATAAAAATTAAATAAATTATTATATAAAAATTAAAAAACAAAAAAATATGAAAAAATTTAAAATTATCTCTATTTTTTTAGCTTTGTTATTATTATCAGCCTGTTCTCTAAACGTTAATACCAAGGGTGGAGGAGGTTCTGATGGTGGAGTTTTTGTTTCTAATAATAAAGGGGATGTTTGGCGACAAATGCCTTTTATCCCAACAATTTCTGGCGTTCCGGGTAGTATTGCCGTAGTTGATGTCGAAAAAATGGTCATTGACCCTAGCGATAGTGGGGCTGTATATTTAGCGACATTAAGTGATGGACTTTATTTTACTTATAATATCGGACGAGGTTGGAATAAAGTATTAGCTCTACCGGCTAGCGCAACGGTTAATGACATCGCAATTGATAGTAAGGATAAGTGTAATTTATTTGTGGCCTTAGAGAATAAACTTTATAAAAGTGAAGATTGTGGTAGAACTTTCGTTCAAACCTATTATGACAATAATGCCACCGTTCTAGTTTCAGCCGTCGCTGTTGATCACTATAATTCTAATATTGTTTATTTAGGAACTTCTCGAGGAGATATTTTACGTAGTTTAGATTATGGAGTTAGCTGGAAGGCAATTCAGAGATTGAATGATGGGGCTAAAAAAATAATAGTAAGTCAAAAAGATAGTCGTTCGGTCTTTATAGCTACAGTTAAAAATGGAATTTATCGTTTCAATTCAGCCGGTGGAGCAAGCTTAGAAGAATTAGAACAATATCGCAATCAATTTGATAATAATAATTGGACCGACTATGGAAACGAATTGAAAGAATTTGGTTTAGGAATAAATTTCAAAGATTTAATTTATTCTCCTGAAGATAATTCGTGGTTCTTAGCTACGGATAAAGTTATTTTACGTTCTAGTGATGAAGGACAGAGTTGGTCTAGATTATCATTATTAACTCCCGAGAAAGATTCGTTTATTAATGCTATCGCTATTAATCCACAAAATGGAAAGGAAATTTTTTATGTTACCGATACAGCTTTCTATCGTTCTTATGACGGGGGAGTTAATTGGACGGTGAAAAAATTACCAACGACTAGATCTGGCAGTTTCTTAGCCATTGATTTTAATAATCCTAATATTCTCTATTTAGGAGTAAAAAAGATTAAGAAATAATTTTAATTTTTATTTATAATAATTAATAATAATATTTATGAATACTCACATTCAAAGCAAAAAAGGAGAATTAGATGGTGTTATTGAGTTTTTCAAAAAAGACGTTTCCAATGTTAAGGTTGGTCGAGCCAACCCTTCAATTTTGGATGGTATTTTTGTCGAAGCTTATGGAGTCAAAAATCCTATCAATACGGTAGCTAATATTTCGGTTAGTGATTCTCGGAGCATGATTTTAGCTCCTTGGGATAAAAGCGTCTCTAAAAACATCGAAAAAGCCATAATTGAGGCTAATTTAGGTGTTGGAGTGGTTAATGAAGGTGATAAAATAAGGATAAATATTCCTCAGATGACAGAAGAAAATCGTTTAGAGTCAGTAAAAAAAGTAAATGAAAAACAAGAAAAAGCTAAAGTCTCAGCTCGTCAAATTAGAGATGAAATTAAAACAGCGATTGAAGAGTCTTTTTCTAATAAAGAAATTGGTGAAGATGATAAGTTTCGTTTTATAAAAGAATTAGATGAAGAAATTGGAAAAATTAATGATGCTATTAAAGATATCCGAGATAAAAAAGAGAAAGAAGTAATGGAAATATAAACAATTATTCCACTTTTTTTAGAAAAAAGTGGAGCAAAAAATCGCCAGCAACATAAAATTTAGGAACATTTACTATAAAAACTAGTAAAATTTAAAACTCGGATAAATTACATTTATCCTCAAACAATTAAATTTTACACATTTTTTACGTAAATGTTTTCTCCTAAATTTTATAAAGCTGGCAAGATAAAAAAAAGAAAGTAAAAAAAATTTTATCCCAAATCTCTTGATAGTCTAAATTTCTTAAATATCTTTAATAATTTAAATATCTTAAATAATAATATATGTTTGTAACAATAATAACTTTTCTTATCGTTTTATCCCTGCTAGTATTTGTCCATGAATTTGGTCATTTCTTCGCAGCTCGTCGTTTAGGCGTTAAGGCTGAAGAGTTTGGTTTTGGTTTTCCACCTAGAGTTTTTGGAATTCATCGGAACAGAAGAGGAAAGTGGAGAATAGTTTGGGGAAATAAAAAAGTTAGGAAAAGTCGAGGGACTCTTTATTCTATTAATGCTATTCCTTTAGGTGGTTTTGTTAAGATTAAAGGAGAAAACGGAGAAGGGCGTCATAGTAGAAATAGTTTTTCGGCTAAGCGACCTTGGCGGAGAGCTATAATTTTGTCGGCTGGAGTTTTTATGAATATTGTTTTGGCCACAATTTTAATTTCTATTGGTTTAATGATTGGATTTCCTCAGGCAATTGATAAAGATAATTTACCTAAAAATATAAAAGTAAGTGAAGAAAAAGTACAAATTATTCAAGTCGTACCCGATTCACCAGCTCAATTGGCGGGATTAAAACCATCTGATTCTATTTTGGAAATTAATGGGTTAGAAGTAAAAACCGAAGATGATGTTTTTGATTTCATTGATAAGAGTGAGGATAAAGTAATGATGAAAATTAATCGTTTTAATGATATTAAGGACTTTGAGATAGAGCTTCAGTTTTCCGAAGAGCTAGGCAGAAGAATTATCGGGGTTGGAATTTCTCAAACTGCAGTTATAAAATATCCTTGGTATAGTGCTTTGTGGCAAGGAGTAAAAATGACTGGTTATCTATTATGGGCGATTATTTATGCTTTTTATGAAATTATTAGAAATCTAATTATTAGTCAGCCGGTTAATGTTGAGTTGGCTGGTCCGGTTGGTATCGCCGATTTAACTGGTCAGATGGCCAGAATGGGAATTATTTATTTATTGCAATTTACCGCCTTATTATCTTTAAATTTGGCAATAATTAATTTTCTACCTTTTCCAGCTTTAGATGGAGGGCGCTTAGTTTTCTTGTTGATTGAGAAAATTAAAGGCCGGCCAGTTAAGAAAGAGATAGAGAACGTTTTCCATAATCTTGGGTTTATCTTGTTGATTGCTTTGGTGATTTGGGTAACCTTTAAAGATATTCTAAAGTTTTTTAATTAATTAAGATATTTATTTAAATAAAAATTAAATCTAAAAATATGAATATAAAAATAAAAACTACTAAAGTTGATTTAACCCCAGAGCTTAAAAAGTATGTCCAAAAAAAGATAGAAATGTTAGATAAATATTTAGGCGAGGTCGCCGTGATTAATTGTGACATTGAATTAGAGCATGCTATTTCTAAACAAAATAATGGTAAAACTTATCGAGTGGAGGCTAATTTATTTGTTCCTGGTGAAATTTTGCGAGTTGATAAAACTGAAAAGACTTTAAATAAAGCCATTGATAAAGTTAAAGATCATTTGGTTTTAATGATAAAAAAATATAAAGAAAAAAAGGTTGACAAAAAAAGAGGGAAAATATAATGTAAGATGTCTAAGAATAAAAATATGAGTTTTTGGAATAAAATATTAGGTGACCCCAATTTAAAGATTATAAAATCAATTAAACCAATAATTGATAAAATAAATTCTTTAGAGGAGGATTATAAAAAAAAGAGTGACGAAGAATTACGCTTGATGACTTTAGAATTTCAAAAAAGGTTAGGGTCTTTAGCAGGGGAGGAGAAGGAATATAGTTTTTCCGAACAGCAAGATAAGTTAAATGAAATTTTACCAGAAGCTTTTGCTAATATTCGTGAGGCCTCTCATCGAGTTTTAGGTCAACGACATTATGATGTTCAACTTATTGGAGGAATTGTTTTACATCGAGGTCAAATTGCGGAAATGAAAACTGGTGAGGGTAAAACTTTAGTAGCAACTTTGCCATTATATTTAAATGCTCTTTTAAAGAAAGGAGTTCATTTGGTTACGGTTAATGATTATTTGTCTCGGGTTGGTGCTGGTTGGATGGCTCCAGTTTATCACGCCTTAGGCCTCTCTACTGGCGTTATTGTTCATAATACAGCCTTTATTTATGATCCCAGTGTTAGCAATGAAGAGGAATATGACCCTCGTTTGAAACCTTTTAGACAGGTTAGTCGCAAAGAAGCTTACGATTGTGATATTACTTATGGTACTAATAATGAATTTGGTTTTGATTATCTACGCGATAATATGGTGTCTGATTTAACACAAATGGCTCAACGTGATTTTTATTATTCCATTGTAGATGAGGTGGATTCAATATTAATTGACGAAGCTCGAACTCCGCTTATTATCAGCGCTCCCGCCGAAGAGTCGAGCGATCGTTATGCTCGGTTTTCACAATTGGTTCGTCAATTAAAAGAAAATGAAGATTATAATATTGATGAAAAAATGCGCGCCGCTACTTTATCAGAGGCCGGAATATCTAAAATGGAAAAATGGTTAGGGGTAGAAAATATTTATGTAGCTGGGGGCGTTAAAGATGTTCACAATATTGAACAAGCTCTTAAGGCTAATGTCTTATTTAAAAAAGATAAGGATTATGTTGTTAAGGAAGGTGAAATTATTATCGTCGATGAATTTACTGGACGTTTAATGCCCGGTCGAAGATACAGTGAGGGATTGCATCAAGCGATTGAGGCTAAAGAAGGAGTAATGGTTCAACGCGAGTCTCAGACTTTAGCCACGGTTACTTTTCAAAACTATTTTAGAATGTATCCTAAATTAGCTGGTATGACTGGAACAGCGGTGACCGAAGCCGAGGAATTTTATAAAATATATAAATTGGAAACAGTTGTTATTCCTACTAACAAACCCAATGTTAGAAAAGATTTTAATGATTTGATTTATAAAACTACGGAGGGTAAATTTATTGCCGTTATTCGAGAAGTTAAGGAAAGGAATGCTAAGGGACAGCCAATTTTGATTGGTACGGTTTCTATTGAAGATAATGAATTATTAGGAGATATGATGGAGCGAGAAGGTCTTCATCCTAATATTTTAAATGCCAAAAACCATTTTAGAGAAGCGGAAATTATTGCTCAAGCTGGTCGTTTAGGTTCAATTACAGTTGCTACTAATATGGCTGGTCGTGGAGTTGATATTATTTTAGGCGGAAGTCCAGCCATTAAAGAAGAACAAGAAAAGGTGAAAGAATTAGGTGGTTTGCACGTGATTGGAACAGAAAGACATGAATCTCGTCGTATTGATAATCAGTTGAGAGGACGAGCTGGTCGTCAAGGTGATCCCGGATCTTCCCAATTTTATATTTCGGCCGATGACGATTTAATGCGAATTTTTGGTGGTGATCGTTTGAAAAACATTATGGGGATGTTAAAGTTGCCGGAAGATATGCCAATTCAAAATAAGGTTGTTTCTAATTCTATTGAATCAGCCCAGAGAAGAGTCGAAGGAAATAATTTTGATTTGCGTAAACATGTAGTTGAATATGATGATGTGATTAATAAACATCGGGAGGCGATTTACAAAAAACGACGCGAGATTTTAGATATTTATAAAAAACAAAAAGATGGAATTTCGGTTGAGGGAAAATCTTTGTCAGATATTGTTTCTGAATATGTTGAGAGTGAAATTTTTCAAGTAGTAAATTTTCATACCGCTGTGGAAAATATTGCCGATTGGAATTTAAAGGAGATTTATGAGACGATGAAAACCATTTTTAATCTAAATGAGGAAGAGAAAAATAAAATTTTAAACATTACTCTTTCTGGTGGTAATAAAGATGATTTTAGAAATGAATTATTAAATTATTTGAAATCATTGGCTCAAAAAAATTATCAAGCCATGCGGGAAGGCTTTGTTGGTATAGATATTAATTTTATTGAAATTGAAAAGGGTATTTTAATCCGGTCCATAGATAATTTATGGATAGAACATTTAGAAACGATTGATTATTTAAGACGAGGTATCGGTTTACGAGGTTATGGGCAGAGAGATCCGTTAGTGGAATATAAAAAAGAAGCTTATCACATGTATCAAGATTTATTAGGCTTGATACAAAGACAGGTGGTTTATTCGATTTATAAAACGGGGGACGTTTCTAATTTTATTGCCCCTAGTATTATTGAGCGAGCTAAAAGATATTCGGCTCCTTTAAAAGAGATGGCTAGGAGAATGAAGGGGGCTGATGGTGGAGCGGAAAATAATTCTGGTACTATTGATATGGCTCGAGACAAGGTTAAAGATGATGCCGGAAATAAGGTTGGGCGAAATGATTTGTGCCCGTGTGGTAGTGGTAAAAAATTTAAGAAATGTTGTGGGACGTAAAATGGCCTAAAGTTGTAAAATTATTTTGCACTTTAAAAGTTTATTTTAAATTCATCTACTTTTTGATGTAATTAAGTCATAATAATTAATATAAAAATTATGACCAAAAAAGAAAAAGATTTAGCAATTTTTTCCGGACAAGAAATCCGAAGAGTTTGGGATGAAAAAAGAGAAAAATGGTATTTTTCAATAGTTGACATTGTTAAAATTTTATCTCAAAACAATCGTCCTCGTAAATATTGGGATGATTTAAAAAGAAAGATTAAACAAGAAGGGAGCGAAGTGTCCGAAAAAATCGGACAGTTGAAAATGTTGGCGGAGGATAATAAGATGCGTGAAACGGATGTTGCCGATACAGAAACAATTTTTCGTATTATTCAGTCAATTCCGTCTCCTAAAGCTGAGCCATTTAAGCTTTGGTTAGCTAGAGTCGGCTATGAAAGAGTAGAGGAGGTTGAAGATCCCGAGAAAGCCATTCAAAGAGCGATGGCTACCTACTTAAGGAAGGGCTATTCAAAGGACTGGGTTGATTTAAGGTTGAAAAGTATTGAAATTAGAAAAGATTTGACTAATGAATGGGATAAAAGAGGCGTAAAAACTCCAGATAAGTTTGCTAT
Source organism: Patescibacteria group bacterium (assembly GCA_041656935.1). Classification (GTDB taxonomy): domain Bacteria; phylum Patescibacteriota; class Patescibacteriia; order Patescibacteriales; family UBA12465. The sequence continues at coordinate 44,733 of JBBACQ010000006.1, read as the reverse complement.
TTTAACTGATGATATTACTTTTGCTTGGGCAGGAATAAAAATAAAAGAATATAAAAAAGTGAAAGGTATAAAGAAAGAAAATTTACGTGATAATATGACTAATTTGGAATTGGTTTTAAATATGTTAGCTGAAGCTTCAACTACAGAAATTTCCAAAAAAGAAAAACCAGTTACTTTTAACAAAAATAGGGAGGTTGCTAAAAAGGGTGGTGGTGTTGCCGGAAAGGCTAGAAAAGAATTAGAGAAACAAACTGGGCGTTCTGTTATTTCTGGCAATAAATTTTTACCAGGCAAGAAAAAAGAATTAAAATAAAAATAATTAATAACAATCATCTTTCGATTAATTTGTTTAAATAAATTATTATTAGATGATCAAAATTATATGGAAAACGAAAAAGATTTAAAAAAATCAGATTGTTCTTGCCAGCCTGATTGCTGTTGTGATCCAGAGTGTGATTGCGAATCGGAAGAGGATAGCAATTGTGATTGTGGTTGTTAATCTGGTTTAATTTTATTTTATGAAAAAAGTTGTAGTTTTAGGAGGAACAAATGATCATATTTATTTATTAAAAAGATTAAAGTCTAGAGGTTTTAAAACTATTTTAATTGATTATTTAGAAAATCCTCCAGCAAAAAAATATGCTGATGTTTTTTTAAGAGAAGATATTTATAATAAAGACAAAGTTTTAGAAATTAGTAAAAAAAATAAAATTAATTTAATAATTTCTGTTTGTATTGATCAGGCCTTGCCAGTGGTTAGTTATGTAAGTGAAAAAATGAAATTACCTAATTACTTGTCTTACGAAAAAGCACTAGCTATTACTGACAAGGTTTTGATGAAGAAAAAATTTATAGAAAATAAAGTTTCGACCTCTAAATGTATCTTCCTAAAAGAGAAATTAATTAAAAACAAAGAACTGGCTGAATTAACTTATCCAGTAGTTGTTAAACCAGCTGATCTTAATAGCTCTAAGGGGGTTAGAAAAGCTAAAGATTTCGGTCAATTAAAGAGGTTCTTTGATGAAGCAATTAAAATTAGTAGAAGTAAAAAAGTTGTTATCGAAGAATTTAAGGAGGGACGAGAATTGTCAGTTGATATAATTTTGCAAGGGCAAGAGCCTATAATTTTAGCAATTTCTGAAAATAAGAAAAATAAAAAAGAAAAAAATAATTTTACTATTGTTCATTCAGTTTCTTATCAAGCTAATAATCTATTAATTTCTGAAATTAAAAAAAATGTTCGTAAGATAGCTCAGGCTTTTGATTTAAAAAATGTTCCGCTTCTAGTTCAGTTAATAGCTAAAAACAACGAAGTTTCGATAATTGAGTTTAGCGCCAGAGTTGGTGGTGGTTCTAAATATTATTATATAAAAAAAATGGCCGGAGTTGACGTCGTTGATTATTTAATAAAAGTTGTGTTAAAGGAAAAACTAAATTTTAAAATTAAACCCAGCAATAATTATGTGGCTATGAATTATATCTATACCAAACCCGGTGTTTTTCGAGATATAGTTGGCTATAAAGAATTATTAAAAGATAGAACAATTGACCAACTATTTTTTTATAAAACCAAGGGGAGCGTTATCACTAGTAATACCGCTAGTAGTGACCGACCAGCTGGGTTTATGGTCGTAGCAAAAGATAAAAAAGAGTTAAAAGAAAAAATAAGAAAAGCTGATAAAAATTTAAAAATTTTAAACAATGATAAAAAAGATATCATGTTGCATAGATTATATGGATAAAGAGATCTTATATTGGGAAAAAAGAGGACTAAAAGCATTTGATTATAGGGGAGAATCTTTTTATACTATAACACCCGTTCCTTTTTATGTGAAAAGAAGAAAGACATTACTTTCTCTCACTTTACCTTATTTTAAAGAGAGTTTTAAAAAAATCTGTGACTTTGGTTGTGGTGATGGCTGGTATATAAAATATTATAAAAACAAATTAAATTTTTTAGAAAAGATTAATTTTTTTGGGGTTGATATATCTACATCCATGATAGAAAGAGCGAGAAAGTTAAATCCCGAATGTGATTTCTTTATTTTTGATAAAAATAATTTTGCTATTTTAAAGGAAACTGATTTAGTGTATTCTTATCTTGTTTTTTCTCATATTGCCGATGAAGAAGTTATATTTATTTTTTCTAAAATTAAGGAACAATTGTTAGATGGAGGTAATTTTATTATTTTTGAACAGGTAGCTTCTTGTAGCTATAAGGGAGCAACTTTTTATAAAAGAACAATAGATGAATATATTGAAATTGGAAAAAGAGCTGGTTTAAAAGTTGATTCTAAAATATTATTGTCATTTAGAATACATAACTTTTTTCAAAAACATATAGCTGAACGATTATATAATTTTTATCCCGGGGAAACAGATTATGAAAAAAGAATAAATGCTAATAAATCTTCCTTTTTTAGATTATTAAGTTCGGTGTTTTTGTTTTTTGACTTTTTCCCAATAAAATCTAATAATAAAGGCAATGGAAATGTGTTATTATCGTTTTCTAAGAAATAAAATTATAATATGAAAAAATACAAAGTAGCTATAATTGGAGCTGGAAACGGCGGTCAGGCCATGGCTGGTTATCTCGCTATGCGGGGTCATCAAATTAGTTTATACAATCGTTCGCTTGGTAAGATTTCTAATATTATCAAAAATGGTGGGGTTTATCTTAAAGGAGAAATAGAAACCTTTGGTTTGGTTAGTTTCGTTTCTGATGATTTGTCCAAGGTAGTAGCCGGAGCTGAAATTATAATGATTACAACAACGGCCGATGCCAATGGAGAAATAGCTGAAAGATTAGCACCATTTTTAGAAGAAGGACAAATAATAATATTAAACTCTGGTCGAACTGGTGGGGCCTTTGAGGTCAGAAAGAAATTCAATGATTATGGTTTGGATAAAAAGGTCTATGTAGTAGAAGCTCAAACTTTGGTTTATGCTTGTCGTCAACAAATTCCCGGAGTAGTAGAAATTTTTGGAATCAAAGATAGAGTTTTTTGTGCTTCTTTGCCAACTAAGGATTTAACTGTGATTATAGATAAGATTAGAGATTTATATGGTTGTTTTGTTCCAGTCGATAACGTTTTAGTCACTTCCTTAGAAAATATGGGGGCTATTCTTCATCCCGCTTTAGCTTTGTTTAACGCTTCACTTATTGAACGTGGTGATAAATTTTGTTTTTATAATAATATGACCCCCCAGGTAGCTAGTTTTATTGAAAAACTAGATGAAGAAAGATTATTAATTGGCGAGGCTTATGGTCTAAAATTACAGCCAGTAAAAGATTGGGTTTCTTTTGCCTACGATGGAGTTTTAGGAGAAGATTTATTATCTAGAGTTAATAATAATCCGGCCTATTTTAAATTACAATCACCAGCCTCTATCAATTCCAGATTTTTTACAGAAGACATTCCGGCCGGGATTTTGCCCCTACTAGAGCTCGGCAGGATAGCTGGTTTGAAACTACCCATAATGGAGGCGATACTAGTTTTTTCTGAGAACCTATTAGGTTTGAACTTCCGAGAGAAGGGTCGTACTTTGGAAAACATGGGGTTAGCTGGTTTAGATGTTCAAGATATAATTAAACTTTTGTAAGATTAATATGATAAAAATATGGAGAAAATCACTAAAAATGACGTTTTCGGCTTTGTTAAACCCAGTTTAGATGCTCATGTCTTAGGAATATTAAACATCAGTAAACTAATAACCGATTGTGGTTTTGAAGCCTTGATGGCTAGTTCTAAAATAGTTAAATTCCTTGACCAACCCACTGAAGAAAATTTCTCTGTTTTAAAAAAATGGCTTCTTGATAATAAGATAACTAGATTAGGTTTTAGTTATCGTCTTGATCCCGGTGATGCTAAGACTAAGTTTGACCAATTATTTTCTTTTTTAAAGAAACACGAGTTATTGGGAAACCAGATTAAAAGTTTGTACTTTGCTGGTTTACCAGAAGCTGGTAAAAAAATTAAAAAAGATTATGGCGATCAAGTATTGGTTTTTTGGGGAGATGAAAATTCAGTTGAATCCTTGGAAAAAATTGAGATACCAAAAGATTTAATTCCCAAAAATATCAAGGAGGTATCGGCCTATGACGAGGAAAGATTAATTTTTGCTAAAAAAATCATTGATAGTGGCGAATATCTAAATAGAAAACCAATCGATAGAAGTGGTTATGAAGATTTCGGCACTAAAAGTGATAGTATCGCCAAAAGAATTAGCTATGTCAGAAAAAACAAGCAACTGCCTCTGATTAGAGTTCATGTTGGTCCTTATGACAAGGATTATGCTAAGGCCTTACGCGATTTTCAGGAGTGGATAAAAATATTAGCTCAGGATGGCTGGTTAGATATTCTTTCTATTGGTTCCAGTCAATTATCTCAATCAGATTTTGGTCTAGATTGGAAAGACAAGCCCAATGGTGGAGGAGTTCCGATTAATTCCGAACAGGATTTAATAAACATTTATGAAGCTTCTCGACCGATGTTGGTTCGTACCTATGCTGGTACTAAAAATGTTCCCCAATTAGCTGAGTTATATGAAAAAACAATTAATATGGCTTGGCACGCTCTTTCTTTTTGGTGGTTTTGCCAAATTGATGGTCGGGGACCTCATACTGTCAGATACAATTTAGATGAACACTTCGAGACTCTTAAAATAATTGCCGATCACAATAAGCCCTTCGAACCTAATATCCCACATCATTTTGCCTTTAGAGGAGCTGATGATTATTCCTATGTTCTATCAGGTCTTTTGGCTGCTAAAACAGCTAAGAAATTAGGAGTAAAATATTTTGTTATTCAAAATATGTTAAATACACCTAAATATACCTGGGGAGTCCAAGATTTAGCCAAGAGCCGAGCTCTATTAAAATTAGTTAAAGAATTAGAGGATGATAATTTTTCCGCTTTTCTTCAACCACGAGCTGGTTTAGACTATTTCTCGCCTGACCCCTACAAGGCTAAAATTCAATTGGCGAGTGTTTCAGCTATGATGGATGATATTGATCCCTTAAATGAGTTAAGCCCTGATATAGTTCATGTAGTTAGTTATTCTGAAGGAATTAGTTTAGCTACTCCAGAAATTATTGAGGAAAGTATTAAAATAACTTTACAGGCGATAGAGGAATACCGACAGGCTAGAAGTAAGGGTGAAGTGACCGATATGTCTAAAGATAAAGAAGTGGAGAGAAGAACAGCTGATTTAGTATCGGAGGTTAGAAAGATAGTTCAAATAATTGAACAGGCTTATCCAGATTTATATACTCCTCAAGGTATGTACGATATCTTTAAAGATGGAATTATGCCAGTCCCTTATTTATGGGAAGGTCGAGAAGAGTTCGCTGAAGCTATAAAGTGGAAGACCGCTTTGGTTGATGGGGGAATGAAAGTAGTTGATGATAATGGTCAGCCAATTAGCCCCTCAGATCGGGTTGCGGGGATAGTTAAAGATAAAAAGTAATTTTTTTAAAATGCTAGAGAAATTTTTTTCAAAAATAGAAAAAATCACTCCAGAGAAATGGCGCTGGATTTTGAATCATGAAGGGTTCAAAAGATATTTTAGTAATACCGGTTGGATGTTTTTTGGTCAGGCCTTTAATTTAATTTTGTCTTTTTTCATTGGAGTTTGGGTTATTAGATATTTAGGTCCAGAAAACTATGGAATATTAAGCTACGCCTTAGCTTTTACCGGAATTTTTTTCTTCGTTTCTACCTTGGGCATAGATCGAGTTTTGAAAAGAGAGTTAATCAATTTTCCCGAAAAAAGAGATCAGTTATTAGGAACCTCTTTCCGTTTAAAAATTATTGGAGGATCTTTGGCTATTGTTTTATCAATTTTTTCTATTTTTTTATTAGACAGTTCTCCTCTGGTTAGGGGTTTAGTTTTTTTATGTTCCTTAACTTTTGTCTTGCAATCATTTAATATCATAGACGTTTTTTTTCAAGTTAGAGTTGAAGCTAAGAAGGGAGTTATAGCCCAAGTTATTGCTTCTTCTATTTCTTCAGTTTTAAAGATTGTAATAATATTCTCCGGAGCTGGAATTATTTGGTTAATGTTAGTTTATGTTTTAGATTATGTTTGGTCAGGCATATTTCTTCTTTTTTTCTATCATCGAACTGGTTTTAAAATTAAATTTTGGAAATTTGATTTGTCTTTAGCAAAAAAAATGTTTTCGGATTCCTGGCCTTTAATGTTTACTAGTTTTTCAGTTTTTATTTATATGAAAATAGATCAGGTTATGATTAAGGAGATGATAAATGAGGTGGCGGTTGGTTTATACTCGGCTCCAGTTAGGATATTAGATCTTTTTTATTTTATACCTAGTATTATATGTTTATCGCTTTTTCCAGCGGTTTTGAATGCTCGGAAGGTTGATTTAAAGGTTTATAGATCAAGATTAAAAAAATTGATGATTTTTTTAATAATTTTATCCTTAATTGTAATATTGCCTATATCTATTTTCTCTAAATATATAATTAATTTTCTTTTTGGTACAGAGTATTTGAGCTCTTCAATTATATTAGGTATTGGAGTTTGGTCGTTGCTAGGAGTTTCTTTAAGATTTTTAGTTGGGCAGTATTTAGTAGCTGAAGGTTATTTTAAAATTTATTTTTATATAACTCTAATGGGGGCTGTGATAAATATAGTGTTAAATATTTTATTAATCCCAATTTGGGGAATAACTGGAGCGATAGTAGTTACGGTCTTTTCTTATTCTTTGGTTCCTATTTTTTCTTTGTTTTTTAGAAAGGTCAGACGAGATTTTTTTCGTCTTAAATCAGTTTAAAAATTTTGTTTAAATGTATGAATAATAGAGAAAATGTTGAAAATATTAAACTTAGAAATTTGTGTGTTTCTTGTGAGCTTTGCAGGGCCTGTTGTCCGGTTGAGGCTATTGAAATAGAGCTAGTGAGAGGGCAATTATTACCTAAAATTGACAAAGCTAAGTGTCTTAAATGTGGTCTTTGCTTAAATGTTTGTCCGGGTGTTTTAATTAGGGAGGACTTTCAAAATTATGAAGAAAACTTAGAGAAAAAAATATTGGGAAATTTTATAAATATTTATTCTGCCTATACTAAAGATGACAAAATTTTAAATAATTCTACTAGTGGAGGTATTATTACAAGTTTATTAGCCAAACTTTTAGAGTTGGGGAGATTTAAGGGAGTTTTTGTTTTACCTTTCGATAACCTTGAACATAGACCCGCTAGATTAGAGTTGGTTAAAAATAAAGAGGATGTTTTTAAATCTTCTAAGTCAAAATATATTCCAGCTTCGATATATAATGTTGTTAATCAAATCAAAAAAGAGGACAATCCTAATTATGTGATTGTTGGAACGCCTTGCCAAATAAAAGGGTTGAAGAAATATATAGCAGAGAAAAAAATAAATGATTCTAATTTGTTATTTTTAGGTTTATTTTGTGAAAGAACTTTAAATTTTAACGTTATCAATTATTTTAATGATAAATATTCAAAAAAAGGAGAAAAATTAATTAATATTCATTTTAAAAATAAAGAGAAAGATGGTTGGCCTGGTCATGTAAAGCTTTTTTTCGATTCAAGGAGAGAAATTATTGTTGATATGGGGGAAAGAATAAGGGTTAAAGATTATTTTCAACTTGAAAGATGTCTTTATTGTCTAGATAAATTAAATAAGGATTCAGATATATCTTGTGGTGATTGTTTTATCGGAGGCAAGGAAAGGCCAGGAAGATCAAGCGTAATAGTAAGAACTAAAAAAGGAAAAGAAATTTTTGATGAGTTTTCCTACTTGTTTAATATAGAGGAATCAAGTGAAAAATCTTTAATTATTTCACAAGGTTTGTCTCAAAAGAAAGAAAATTTAGATTTTTTGAAATTATTTAGAGATAAAAGTAGCAATTTTTGTAAAATTAAGAGAAAACTAAAAAAGAGGAAAAGAAAAATATTTTTAGGTGAAAATTATAGTTTTAAGGTAATTTCTATTTTTTTATTTTTTAATAAAATAAAAATAAAGTTATACAATTTATTCTTACTTTTTGAAGATTTATTTAAAACAGAATTTTTATTATTTTTAGTTTTGTTGTTCCGTCAAAAAAAATATAATGAGGATGCTTCTAAAAACAATATTATTTTGCTAGGAATAAACTTTTCTAATAGAGGCTCTCAGGCCATGGCTTTCACGGCGATTGATAGTATTAAAAGAAAAAATCCAGGATTAAATATATATTTATTTTCTGATTCTGATTTTAAAAGAGATTCTAAGGAAAAAGAAAGCTATAATTTTCTAATTAAACCTTGGAATAATAAGATTAAGTTGAATTTACTGAAAAATTCTTTTTGGTCTAATAGGAAAATTGTTAATTGTTTAGAAAAAGATATGTCGGATATTATAGCTAATACTAAGTATTTTTTAGACTTGAGCGGATATACTCTATCTTCTAATTTTTCTAATAAATCTTTTAGGAATTTTATATTTTCCCTTAATTATTTATTGCCGATAGCAATAGCTAAAAGATTTTCTATCCCTTATTATATTTTTCCTCAGTCTGTTGGTCCCTTTGATTATCCTTTTATTTATGATGTTAATCTAAAATTTTTCTTGAAAAGGTATCTAAAATATCCCAAAAGTATTTTTGTTAGAGAGCAGGATGGTCTTGAGAAGATGAAAAAGTATTCTCTCAATAATGTCTATTTTAAAAGAGATGTTGTTCTGTCTAGCGAAGAATATAATCTAAATAATATTTTTTCACAAGAGCCTATTATTAGAGATTTTGAAATACTAAATAATTCAGTTGGAATCGTTCCTAACGAAAGAGTTTATGAAAGAATGAATCGAGAAGTTTTCTTCCAACTTTATGAGAAAATTATAAACGGATTATTAGCTTTAGATAAAAATGTTTATATTTTAAGACATTCTTCAGAAGATTTTAGTGTTTGCTCAGAATTAAAAAAAATATTTAGGAAAAATGAAAAAGTAAAATTAATTTCAGATGATTTGAATTGTATAGAATTAGAAAAAATTATTTCCAAATTCGATTTTTTAGTCGCCTCAAGATATCATTCCATTATTCATGCTTATAAGAAAAATATACCTGTTATATCAATCGGTTGGGCAATAAAGTATAAAGAATTATTACATTTTTTTTCTCAAGAAAAATATCTTTTTGACTTTAATAAAGATTTAGGAGAAAGCAAATTATTAGATTTAATACAGGATCTTAGTGTAAATAGAGAGAATAATAGTTTAATAATAAAAGAAAGAATGGACAAAATATTTAAAGAGGATAATATTTTTTTAAAAATATTAGATTAGCTTTATTTTATTATGAGAATATTACATATTAGTACAAATGATATTTCTAGCGGGGCTGGTAAAGGGGCTTATATATTACATCGGGCTTTAATTAAAAAAGGCGTAGAAAGCTTAATGTTGGTTCAAGATAAATTCAGTGATGATTGTTCGGTTATTAGCTTTGATAATAAGAAACAAAAAATATTAGCTGTATTCTTTAATTTTTTCAATTCAATTTTAGTTAATTTTTATAAAAAAAGAAGAAATGCTTTGTTTAGTCCATCTTTATTTTCTTTTCCTTGGTTTTTAAAGAAAATAAAGGAAATTAATCCGGATATTATTCATCTCCATTGGGTGAATTTAGGAATGGTTAAAATTAGTGACCTTAAAAAAATAAATAAACCTATAGTTTGGACGCTGAGAGACATGTGGCCTTTTACGGGTGGTTGTCACTATGATGAGAATTGTGGTTTGTATAAGGAGAAATGTGGTAATTGTAAGATTTTAAATAGTAGCAGAAAAAAAGATTTGAGTCATTTTGTTTGGCATAAGAAAAATAAAGTATTTTCCAGATTATCCAATTTAACAATAGTTGCTCTTAGTTCATGGATTAAAGAGTGCGCTGAAAAAAGTTCTTTGTTTAAAGATAGAAAAATATTATTGGTTCCCAACGCTATAGATAAAAATATCTTTTTTCCGATTGACAAAGTATTAGCTAGAAAAGTTTTAGATTTGCCCCAAAATAAGAAGATTATTCTTTTTGGAGCAATTGATGCCATCCATGACAAAAGAAAGGGATTTGAATATTTATTGCAAATGATTCCAGATTTAAAAAGAATGAATTATGAAATAATATCTTTTGGTTCAAACGATTACAATAAAGAATTAGAAAAAAAATATAAAATTAGATTCTTTGGTTATTTAAATGATAATATTTCATTGAGATTATTATATAATTCAGCTGATGTCTTTATTATGCCAAGTATTCAGGATTGTTTTCCTAAAACTCCAATTGAGTCCATGTCTTGTGGTGTCCCGGTCGTAGGATTTAACTTAACAGGGCTGAGAGATGTTATTAATCACCAAAAAAATGGTTATTTGGTTAACCCTTTCGATTTAGATGATTTTATGAAAGGTATTGATTGGGTTGTAAACAATCCTGATTATGATATTATTAGTTCTAGTGTTAGAGAGAAGGTTTCGAATGAATTTGATAGTGAAGTTGTAGCTAATAAAAATTTAGATTTATATAAAAAGATAATAAATGAAAAAGATATCAATAATAACTTGCACATTTAATAGTGCTGAGTATTTACAAAGGAATATCAACAGTGTTAAAGAACAAAATTTTTTAGATTTTGAACATATTTTTATCGATGGTTTCTCAACGGATGGAACAGTTGATATTATTGAAAAATATAGAGATGATTTCCCAGAAAAAGTTTCCTTTTTTCAATTTAAAGCTAAGGGGATTTCTGATGCCATGAATAAAGGAGTAGAAAGGTCTTCGGGTCAATATATTGTGCACTTACATTCTGATGATTATTTTTTTGATAACAATGTTCTAGGAGATGTGATTAATTTTTTGGAAAATAATAACTATCCCGATTGGATTTATGGAAAGATTAGTGTTTCGAAGGATTCTGTTTTTAAAGGATTCTTTCCTGAAAAAAACATTTGGAAAAGAAAAGAAAAAGATTTTTTTAAAAATTATTTATTAAAATTTTATAATTATATACCACATCAGTCTGTTTTTATAAAAAGAAGTGTTTTTGAAAAATTTGGATCTTTTGATGAAAATATAACTTCGGCGATGGATTTTGATTTTTGGTTAAGAATTAGAAAAAAAACACGGTGGTTTTATTATAATAGGGTTTTAAGTTGTTTTTCTTTAAGACTTGGGTCGCAATCCTCTGATTTTTTTAAAAAAAATGAAAATAGCAGAAATGTTCATTTAGTCCAAAGAAGATATTTAAATTTTATTGAGATGTTGATAGGTCGAATTATTTGTTTTTTTGTTAATTTTTTTAATAATAATTATATTAAATAAGTTTAAGAGTAATTTTATGTTTGAAACCCCAGTATTATTTATGATTTATAATAGACCGGATGTAACAATAAAGGTTTTTTCTGAAATAAGGAAGATTAAGCCTAAATTTTTATTTGTAGCAGCCGATGGCCCAGCTAGTGATGATCCTAAAGAAGTTAATAATTGTAATATTTGTCGAAAATTTGTTATGGACAATATTGATTGGGAATGTGAAATAAAAACCCTGTTTAGAGATAAAAATTTAGGGTGCAAATTATCGGTTAGCTCAGCTATTGATTGGTTTTTTGATGAGGTTAATCAGGGAATTATATTGGAAGATGATTGTTTACCTAGCAAATCTTTCTTTTATTTTTGTGAATCATTATTAAAAAAGTATGAACATCGTGATGACATTTTAGTTATTAGTGGTAATAATTTCAATAAAAAAAAGGTTGGTGAGGCTGATTATTATTTTTCTAAGATTCCACAAATTTGGGGATGGGCAACCTGGAAAAGGGTTTGGCGGGAGCTTGATTTAGAAATGGCCACTTACAAAGATGAAATAGTTAGAAGGAGTTTTAGTAATAAAAAAGTTCAGAATTATTGGATTGATACTTTTAATCTATATAAAAATAGAAGAATAGATACTTGGGATTATAGTTTAACCTTTTTGGTTTTTTCAAAAAATGGTTTGTGCGTATGTCCTAATAAAAATTTAGTTTCAAATATTGGCTTCGGAATTAATTCTACTAACACCTTATTTTCTTATAATATAGAAAAAATATTATCAATAAAAGAAGAGATTAATCTGCCCCTAAAACATCCTTATAAAATTGAATATAATTTCGATAATGACAGAGGCGTTCTTAAATATTTACTACGTTTTTATGGTATCAAAAATTTTTTAAAGAAAATATACCTTTTTAATTTTGTTAAAAAAGTTGTAATATTTATTTATACTATTAAAAAATCATTTTATGAATAAAAAAAATAAAAAAATTTGTGTTTCTCGACCATCTCTGCCAGATTTAAAAGAATATTTGCCTTATTTAAAAAAGATTTGGCAGAATAAAATTTTAACAAACAGTGGTCCTTTTTATAAGGAATTTGAAAGAGAGGTAGCTAAGTATTTAGGGGTAAAATACATTTCTTTATTTTCCAACGGAACATCAGCCTTAATTTCGGCTTTAAGGGTTTTAGACATAAAAGGTGAGGTAATAACCACACCTTATACTTTTGTGGCCACCGCTAATTCTATCTTATGGAATAATAATAAGCCAGTTTTTGTCGATGTTGACCCAATTAATCTTAATTTAGATCCTAATAAAATTGAGCAAGCGATAACTTCTAAAACCACAGCTATTCTTCCGGTTCATGTTTATGGCAACCCTTGTTCTTTTAAGGAAATAGAAGCTATCGCCAAAAAACATAAATTAAAAGTTATTTATGATGCTTGCCACGCTTTTGGAGTAAAGGTTAATAATCAATCTATTTTTAATTTAGGAGATCTTTCAGTTGCTAGTTTTCATGCCACTAAGGTTTTTAGCACTTTTGAAGGAGGGGCTGTTATTTCTAAAAATAAAAAAATTAAAGAAAAATTAGACCGCTTTAAAAATTTTGGTTTTATTTCTAAAGGTAAAAAATTAGATATTGAATCTATTGGTTTTAATTCTAAATTAGACGAAGTTCAATCAGCCTTTGGTTTATTACAATTAAAACATGTTGATAAAAATATTGAAAAAATAAAAAATATTGCCTTTAAGTACCGAGAACTTTTAGGGAAAATTCCGGGAGTTTCTTTTTTGGGCGATGTAGAGGGAGTTAGACACAATTATTCGTATTTTCCTATTTTTATAGATCAAAAAAAATATGGTAAAAGTGGAGATAGTTTGTATAATGAATTTAAGAAAAATAATATTTTTCCTAGAAAATATTTTTATCCTTTAATAACTAATTTTAGTATATATAAAGATAAAAAACATAATTTTAAATTTCCAGTAGCTGAAAAAGCTTCGCGGAGTGTTATTTGTCTGCCGATTTATCCCGATTTAGATATAAATGATATGAAAAAAGTTGTGAAAATAATAAGAAGTTTTTGTAAAAGATAAAAAACAAAGCGATGACTAGAAAAAAAACCAAAGAAAAAAATAATATTACCGATGAGTTTATAGATTATTTATTTAATTTAAATAAATCTTTTTTTTCTGATGATATTATTTTTCAAGCTAAAAAATGTTTATTAGATTATCTGGGGGCAACTTTAGCTGGAGCTAAAATATTAGATAAAAAAGGAGGATTAATTTTAGAAAGCTTAAACCATGGGGACGGCGAAGTAAAAATAATTGGTAGTAAAAAAAGGGGAACCATTCTAACCTCAGCTTTAGTTAACGGTATTAATGCTCATGTAGCCGAGGTTGATGACGGAATTAGATTTGCTAGTTTTCATCCCGGAGCCCCAATTATTTCAGCTTTATTGTCCGTGGCCGAGAAGGAGAAGCTGTCAGGTCGGGATTTTTTGAGAGGGATTATAGTTGGTTATGAAGCCTCTATTAAACTTGCTACTTCTATATATCCATTCCATAGGGCTCGTGGCTATCATACAACCGGGACTTGCGGAGTTATTGGTTCCGCTATCGGTGTCGCAACGGCACTTAATTTATCTAAAAAACAATTTAAAGATTCTTTTTCAACTGCGATTGGAGCTTCTTCGGGATTGTTAAAAGTTTTTGAAGATGCTTCAGAGTTAAAACCGTTTAATGTTGGTCAGGCAGCTCTTTCGGGCTTAGTGGCTGTCTTTTCGGCTAAGGCTGGATTTAATGGTCCAAATGATGTTTTGTCTGGAGAGAATGGTTTTATAAAAATTATGGCCGGTAAATGTAATTTAGATTATTTAACTAGAAAGAAAAATAATTATTTAGAGATTGAAAAAATTTATTTTAAACCTTATTTCTCATGTCGTCTCGGTCATTCAGCTATTGAAGCGGTCTTAAATTTAAAATTAAAAGAAAAAATTAAAGTTGAAAATATTGAAAAAATAAAAATAAAAATTTATCAATTGGCTATTGATAATCATGATCATGTTGATATATTAAATGTTAGTTCAGCTAAGATGAGTATCCCTTATAGCGTAGCGGTGGCTTTAATTTTTGGAAAGGTTGGGATTAATGAATTTTCTTCTCTAACTATAAAGGATAAAAGAGTTTTAGCTTTATTAAAAAAGATTAAGATTCAGCCTGATAAAAAATTAGATAAATTTTTACCTCAAAAACGTCCAACTATAGTTGAAATAATTACAAAAGATAAGAAAGTTTATTCTGAAAGGGTAGATCTTCCCAAGGGAGAGCCCGAAAAACCCCTTCAGAAAGAAGAATTAGAGGCCAAATTTTCTTCTTTAGCTATTTTTAGTGGTAAAAAAAGAGAAGAAATAAGCAAAATTATTTTAAATGTTTGGAATTTGGAGAAAAACAATATGGACAAAATCATTAAATTGTTATAGTATATATAATGGATTATTAATTCTAAAAAATAAAAATATGATTAAAACTAAAGAATTTTTAAATAAAATAGGTTTACCTTCGGGTGATGATTATAGCCTAGCTTCTTCTGACAAAAGATTTTCTGATGGCGCTCAGTATAGATTTGAAGTTCCTGGAATACAGGGTCCAGAAGCTATGCGGGTTTTATTAGAGGAGTTGGATAGTCTTTCTTTGAGTATTCATAGAGTTACTCAAACTAAGGGGATTATGTTGCTTTCCGATAACGACATAAAAGAAATGGTTTTTTTAGCAGAGAAATGGAAGGTTGAGCTAGTTTTAGCCGTGGGGCCAAGATCAACTTATGATACTGGGGCTTCAGTGCAAACTCCAGAGGGTCAAAAAATGGGGCTTCGTTTGCGTGGGCAAGACCAGATAGTCAGAGCTATCGAAGACATAAAAAGAGCAATTAGCTTCGGTTGTTCTAATTTTTTAGTTTATGATGAGGGTTTATTATGGGTGTTAGATGAGATGCGTCAACAGAAAGAAATTCCTCAAGAGATAAAATTTAAAGTTTCAGCTCATTGTGGGCATGGGAATCCTTGTTCGGTCAAAGTATTAGAAAAATTGGGAGCTAATTCCGTAAATTTGGTTCGTGATATTCAGCTACAAATGATTTCTAGTATTAGAAAAACAGTTGATATTCCAATCGATGTTCACACTGAAAATCCCGCTTCCTCTGGCGGTTTTATAAGACATTATGAGGTTCCAGAAATGATAAGAGTCGGGGCCCCGATTTATTTAAAAACAGGTGGTTCAGTCGCTAAAACTCATTCCTGGGATACTAGTGCTAGTGAAGCTAAGCAAAGAGCTAAGCAGGTTTCATTAGTTAAAAGAATGATTGATACTTATTATCCTGAAGCTGTTTATTCTAAAGGAAATTTGTAATCAAATTTTTTAAGTTAATGATAAAATAAATTTTTTAAATGCCAACTATTTTATTAACAACTAAATACAGTCAAAAAGCCTTAAATATTATTCAAAAAAGCATTCCTCGTGGTTTTGTTTTTTTATCGTTAAAGTCTAATGATAGAAAAGAGTTTCTGAAAAAGGCTAGTTCGGCCGATTATTTTTTAGCGGGTGGGAAAAATATTATTGACACGGAGATTATTAATCTAGCTTCTAAATTAAAAATGATTCAGAGAGTTGGAGTTGGAGTTGATAATCTCGATCTAAAGACACTTAAACAGAAGAATATTCCGGTCTATATAAATTATGGTATTAATTCTAATTCGGCGGTTGAGCATACTATTTTATTAATATTAGCGGTCTTAAGAAAAATATTATTATTTAATTCTAATATTAGAAGGGGAGAGTGGTCGAGAGATGAAATTGGAGTCCAATCTTTTGAACTTTTTAATAAAAAAATTGGGTTGATTGGGCTAGGAAATATTGGCCTTAAAGTTTCTCAGATATTAAATGTTTTCGGAGCTGAAGTTTTTTATTATAAACCTCAAAGACTAAACCTTAAAGATGAGAAAAAATTAAATTTGAAATATTGTTCTTTTTTAGAATTAATAAAAAAGGTTGATATTTTAAGTCTACATTGTCCCTTAACTTCAGCAACAAAGGATTTGATTAATAATAAGGTTTTGTCGAAAATGAAGCCAGGATCAATTATAATAAACACTTCTCGAGGAAAATTGATTAATGAAAAAGATTTGCTTAGAAGTTTAAAAAAAGGAAGAATAGGTGGTGCTGGGTTAGATGTTTATTCTTTAGAGCCTCTAGACAAGAATAGTCCTTTTCTAAAATTAGATAATGTTGTTTTAACCCCTCATATTGCTGGATTAACTTTTGAATCATTTAATCAGATGTTCATTCAGGCTTTCAGAAACATTTCTCTTTTTAATAAGGGGGAATTAGAAAAAATAAAATCTAAAAAATTAATTTTTTAAGATGGAAAGTCAGAAAAAAAAAGTTGCCATTGTTTTAGGTGGGACCAATGCTCATATAAACTTAATTAAATCTCTCCAGCAGAGAGGTTACTTTGTTTTTTTAGTCGATTATTTAGAAAATCCAGTAGCTAAAAAATTTGCTGATAAACATATAGAAAAAAGTACTTTAGATAAAGAAGCGGTCTTGGAATTCGCTAAAAAAGTTAAAGCTAGTTTAGTGATAAGCACTTCTGTTGATCAAGCTAATTTAACGGCTTGTTATGTAGCTGAAAAACTAGGTTTACCAGCGCCCTATAGTTATAAAATTGCAAAAGAAGTTACCGATAAAACTTTAATGAAGAAAAAGATGATAGAAAATAATATTCCAACTGCTAGATACATTATTTTTACTTCTCTTTTAAACTTTAAAAAATCAGGTTTAAATTTTCCCGTTATAGTGAAACCAGTGGATAACAATGGCTCTAAGGGTGTTAGAAAGGCCAATAATCTAATTGAACTTAAAAAATATTTAAAATTAGCAATTAAGGCGAGTAGAACTAAGAAAGCGATAATTGAGGAATTTAAAGAAGGCGATGAGTTTTCGGTTTATTGTTTAATCCAAAATTTTAAAGTTAATTTAGTCTTGATTAGTAAAAAAAATAAAATTAATAAAAGAGGAGACTCGGTTATGCAGAGTTATTGTTCTTTGGCTCCAGTTGAGGTTTCACCTAGAACAAGAAAAGAAATTTTAGAAATAATTAATAACATAGTAATTTCTTTTAACCTAAATAACACTCCTTTATTTTGCCAATTAATTATAAAAGATGAAAAAGTTAATGTTATTGAATTTTCCCCGAGATTGGGCGGGGGAATAAGTTCCGAAGTTATCAAACTAAAAACAGGGATCGATTTTATAGAAACAGCCGTAGATTCCTATTTAAAAATTAATAAAAGAAATAAAAAAACTATTAAGAATAATAAAAATTATTTTTTAATAGGTACGATTTATGCTCGATCAGGAATTTTTAATAGGATTTTAGGTTATAAAAAACTAGA
Source organism: Patescibacteria group bacterium (assembly GCA_041656935.1). Classification (GTDB taxonomy): domain Bacteria; phylum Patescibacteriota; class Patescibacteriia; order Patescibacteriales; family UBA12465. The sequence goes on along the minus strand of JBBACQ010000006.1, from coordinate 26,953 downwards.
AAAAAATAAAATTATTGAAAAAATTTATTTTTATAAAGGGAAGGGAATGAAAATTGGCTCAGATTTCTCATCACAAAATAGAATTGGGTCTTTTATTATAAAAGATAAAAATAAAAGCAGGTTATGGTTAAAATTTAGGGAAGCCATTAATAAATTAGAGGTTCTTAACATTAAAAACGAACCTATTATGATAAAGGATATTTATAATTTAGAAAAGAAATAATATGGATAATTTAAAAGATAAAAATAATTTAAATAATTTCGAAGATGTAGTTGTAGAAAATAGCACCATTGAGGAAAATGTTAAAATATATAAGGGGGCAGAGGTAAAGAACAGTTTTCTAGAGAAAGATGTTAGTATCGGAAACCACACAATTATTCAAGATAGCATTATTAAGAGTAATTCAGCTTTAAATCGGAGAAATTATATATTGAGATCTAAAATCGGTAATTATACTTATACCGGCATGAACACAGTAATTAGATCAGCGGATATTGGTAATTTTTGTTCAATAAGTTGGAATGTTTCAATCGGGGGAGGAAATCATGATTACACTAAACTAACAACTAGTCTTTTATCTAGATTCTATATGTTAGATTCAGAAAACCAAGAAGAGAAAAGAGAAAAAGAGCTCCAAAAAACATTTAAAAATATGAAGCCTTGTTTGATAGGGAATGATGTTTTGATTTCGTCTAATGTTACGATATTAAGAAATTTAAAAATAGGAAATGGAGCGGTAATTGGGGCCGGAGCAGTGGTTACAAAAGATGTGGAGCCTTATTCTATTGTTGTGGGCGTTCCGGCTAGAACTATCAAAAAAAGGTTTGATGATAAAACCATTTCTATTCTAGAAGAAATAAAATGGTGGGACTGGCCTAAAGATATTATTAGAGAAAATTTAGATTTAATTTATTCCACGGTTATTGATGATCAAGCTATTGAGAAATTAAGAGCTATTTATAAAAAATTATAATTTTTTTATGTCTTTAATTTTAACAACACCAATTTCTGATCTAGATATAAAAAAAATGTCGGTTCGAGATATCGTTTATATTTCTGGTTATATTTATGCTGGTCGAGATTCAGTTTTACCTAAAATAGTAGATTTAATAAAAAAAAAGAAAGATATAAAGGGTGTAAATTTAGTCGGTTCAGTTATATTTCATACCGCTGTTAGTTCTGCTGGGGTAGGGCCAACTTCTAGCAATAAAGTAGAAATTGAATCTAGTTTTTTTGATCTTTCTAGAGCGGGTGTTAAAATTCATCTTGGGAAAGGAGCTCTTGGAGATAAAACAGTCAAAATTTTAAAAAAATTTAATTCAGTTTATGCGGTGGTTCCACCAATTTCAGCTTTACTTTCTAGCAAGATTTTAGAGAAAAAAATAGTAGCCTTTCCTGAAGAGGGAATGGAAGCTCTACACTTGTTGAAAGTCGAAAAATTACCAATTATTGTAGCCATAGCCAATGGTGAATCAATTTATTCTTCTTAAAATAATAAAAAAAAGATGCTTAAAACAGAGAAAAATAAAAATGATAATTTAGTTATAGAAAAAATCAAAAACACTTTAATAAAGGCGTCTTCTTCTTTTCGTCCGGATAAGATAAAGTTATTGAAAGATAGGGTCAAGGAAGAAAAGAATGGTTTATTAAAATGGGTTTTAGAAAGTATTATAGAGAATGAGAAAATAGCAAAAAAAAACAAAACCCCCCTATGTGATGATACTGGTATTCCTCATATTTTATTAGAAGTCGGTCCTAATAGTAAATTTGATTATAGATTATTAGAAAATATAGAAAAGGGAATTTCTAAAGGGTTAGAAGAATTGCCGGGTCGGCCTATGGCAGTTAGGGGAAATGATATTCAGAGAATAGAGCAGTCTCAGGGTCTTTATCATAAATCTAGTGATTTAAAATTAGCCCCAATTGGAATTAAGAAGATGAAAAAAGATGGTCTTAAAATTAATATTTTAATGCAAGGTGGGGGCCCAGAAATTAGGGCAACGACCAAAAGGGTCTTTCATCAGCGTAAGATTTCAATTATTATTGATGAAATAATAACTCTTTCTAAAGATGAAATTAAAAGGCTTGGTTGTACCCCTTGTACTTTAGCTATTGGGATTGGTCGGACTCATTACGAGGCTAATTCTTTAATGTTAGAAGCTATGATTAGGGGTAGATTTAATAAACAAAATAAAATAGAGAAAGAAATAACAAAAAGACTAAATGAAAGCAATATTGGTCCTCTAGGATTATCTGGAGGAAACACTGTTTTGGCTACTTTTTTATGTGTTGGACCACAAAGAGCTAGCGGTGTAAGAATTGTTTCTTTGAGGCCGTGTTGTATCATTGAGCCTCGGGTCGCTAGTTGTTTTTTATAAATTATAATATTATGAAACTTCATGCTCATATAAAGAACATAGAATTTATTGAAGAGCCAATAAATTTTGATAAATATTCCGATAAGAAATTATTACAGTATTGTCTAGGGGCAACTTTGTATATGCCAGCAACTAAGGATATTTTGGATTCAATAATAGAGAAAAAGATCCTTGGTTTAACCTCTATTGTAATGTGTTTTGAAAATGCTATTGAAGAGAAAGATTTAGCAGAAGGAGAAAAAAATGTTTTAAATTTATTTAAAAAACTTTCTCAACTATTAGAATTAAAGAAAATATCTTACGATGATATTCCTCTTATATTTTTAAGAGTAAGAAATGTTGAACAATTTAAAAATTTTTCAAAAAAGATAGAATTAGATTTTTTAAAATTTATTTCGGGGTTTGTTTTCCCTAAGTTTACTAGCCTTAATGGTAAATCTTATTTAAAGCATTTAGATTTTTTAAACAAAGACAAAAAAGAAATAATTTATGGAATGCCCATTTTGGAAAGCCAAAAAATAGCCTTTAAAGAGGGAAGAGTTAAGGAATTAATTAAAATAAAAAAAATATTAGAACCTTATAAAAAATATATTTTGAATATTAGGGTCGGAACAACCGATTTTTCCTCTGTTTTCGGTGTTAGGCGGGGGGTCGATTATTCTATCTATGATATTTTTACAGTTAAGGATTGCTTAAGTGATATTATAAATATTTTTGGAAGAAGAGGCCAAGATTATGTAATATCAGCCCCAGTTTGGGAATATTTTTTAACTCCCAAAGAGACTAAATCTATAGAAGAAATTAGAGGCGGGATTCAAAGATCACTTCTTAAGAGAGATTTCTTAGTAAATGATATTATAGATGGTTTATTAAGAGAAATAGTTTTGGACAAGGCTAATGGTTTTATCGGCAAAACTATTATTCATCCTTCTCATATTAAGTATGTTAATGGTATGCAAGTAGTCTTAGAGGAAGAATATCGAGATGCCTTACAAATATTAAAAACTTCGGGCGGGGTAATAAAAAGTGAGAGTAAGAATAAGATGAATGAAATTAGTCCTCATAGTTCCTGGGCTTATAAAATTATTTGTCGAGCTAAGGTTTACGGGGTTGTTAAAGATGAGTCCAATTTATTAAAAATGTTTTTATAAAAAAATAATATTAATTAATTATATAAATATATGCAAATAGCCCCGGTTTTATTATCAGTCTATAATCGCCCCAAGCATTTTAGAAATTGCGTCGAATCTTTAAAGGAAAATGAGCTAGCCTCGCAAACTCATCTTTTTGTGGCCATAGATGCTCCTTATCGTCCCGAAGACGAACTTCCTAATAGTGAGGTGATTGAATATGCTAAACAAATTTCTGGCTTTAAAGAAGTTACTCTTTTTATTAGATGTGTAAATTTAGGTTCAAAAAACAATGCTATTTTGGCCTACGAAGAGGTTTTCAAAAAGTATGACCGCGTAATTAGGTCAGAAGATGATAATGTTTTTTCTAGAGACTTTTTATATTTTATGAATCAGGCTTTAACCCTTTATGAAGAGCGAGATGACATTAATTTTATTTGTGGATATAATACCCCCCTTCAAAATCCAGAAAAATATACGGAGCAGTTTTATAAAAGTGTCTATTTTAGAGCTTGGGGGACCGGAGTTTGGAGAGATAAGCGGGAAATGTTAATACTTAGAAATAGAACTAGGGCCTTAGGAGAAATTAGATCTTTTTTAAAAAATTATAAAGAAGTTTTTAGATATCATAAGGTTAGTAATAATTTAATTCTAAATTTAATCTATATGTTAAAGAAAAACCATCTTGATACTGATGGTTACATTTCTCTTTTTCAGTTTTTAAATAAGACTTATTCGGTTTTTCCTATTATAAGCCGGACGAAAAATATGGGGCACGATGGTAGTGGAATTAATTGTAGAAAAAAGCAAAAGAATAAAAATTACGAAGAGCAGAAAATATATAGTGGAGATATTAATTATGAGCTTCCTGCTGAGATTAAGGAAAATCCAGAAAGAGATGAGGAGGTAGCACTTTTTTTAAAGAGAGGTATTATAAAAAATGTTTATACTTTTGTTCTATTGGTTTTGGTTAATTGGGGACTATTGTATAGAAAGAAATAAAAAATAGTTTAACTATATTAGTAAGTTTATAAAAAATTTTAAAAAATTAAAACTTTATTTCTATGTTAAAAAATATAAAAAAAACAATTATTTACAACATATTTGTTAATCTCGTTTACAGAATAGTTTATAGACCTAAGTGGCACACAATTAAAAGAGGCGTTTTGTTAAATAATAAATTATTTATTAGTAATACTGGGATTTGGCGAGAGATGATAAGTGGAAATTACGATGATTTTTTTGCTGATTATTTTAAAAAAAATAGTATAATTGGAAAAACAATTTATGATGTCGGAGCTCATATTGGATATAGCTCAATGTTATTTGCAAAATTAGTTGGTCCCATGGGAAAGGTTTTTTCCTTCGAACCTAGTATTTTCAATAAAAAAAGATTTGAGCTAATATTAAAAAAAAATAAAGAATTGGGTGAGATTATAAAGATATATGAAATTGCTATATCCGATAAAGTTGGGGAGGACGCATTTATTTTTAATAGTAATGTTGATAGTAGTAAAAGTAGCGGTAGTTTTATTGAAAAATCTCATACTTTTTTTGAAAAAAAAATATACGAAAATAGTATGGGATTTAAAAGATCTAAAGTAAAGACAATAAATTTAGACTCTTTACATTTGATAGGTATCTCCGATAAACCTGACATTATTAAGATTGATATAGAGGGAGCTGAATTTTTAGCTTTAAGAGGCGGAATGCAAACATTATTAAAATATAAACCTATTTTACTTATTGAAGTTCATTCTATTTTTAATATGCATCAGTTATGTGAAATTTTATTCAACATAAACTATAAAATCAAAATATTAAAAGAGGAATCTGATGGTCGATGCTTTATATCTGCTCATCCTTAAAATAAAAATATGAGATTATTAATAATTCATAACAAATACAAAAGTAAGTATATCGGAGGAGAAGATGTTGTTTTTGGCAGAGAATTGAAAGCCCTAAAAAGAGAACTTGGGTCAGAAAATGTTTTTGAGTATTCAGTCTCTAATGATAATATTAATAAGATTAGCATTATTTTTTCTATTTGGTTTTCTAGAAAGCATTATAAAAATATTTATAAAATAGTTAGAAAAAATAAAATTGATTTAGTTCATGTTCATAATTTTTATCCCTTATTAACGTCCAGTATTTTTAAGGCCTCCAAAAAAGCTGGAGCAAAAACTGTACAAACTTTACACAATTTTAGATGGTGGTGTTTATCAGGTATATTTTACAGAAAAAAATATGGAATATGTGAAATTTGTTCTAAGAAAAAATTACAATATCCTGGGATTATTTATAAATGTTATCGTGGTTCATTTTTTCAGAGCTTATTAACTGCTCTCGCCATATTTTTTTATAAAACAAAAAGAGCCTTTAAATATATAGACATCTTTTTTGTTTTAACTGAATTTCAGAAGAATAAAGTTTTAGAAATGGGAGTCAACTTAGATAAGATTGTTTTAAAACCCAATTTTATTAAAATTGATATTGTTGAAAACAAAGAAAAAAAAGATTTTATTTATGTCGGGAAACTCGATGAAAGTAAGGGGGTTTTAAAACTTTTAGAAACATGGAAAAAATTAGATAATAAATATGTTTTGAGATTTATCGGAGAAGGGGATTTGAGTAATAGTCGAGATAATTTTACTCAAGATAATATAGTTTTTTTAGGAAAATTGAATAATAAGGAGACTCTTAATTATATCTCAAACTCTAAGTATTTAATTTTTCCCTCTATGTGGTATGAGACTTTTGGATTAACTATTATAGAGGCAATGTCCCTTGGCGTTCCAGTTGTTGGTTTTGATATTGGTCCTAGAAGGGAATTTATAAAAAATGAATTTAATGGCTTTTTAATAAAACCAGAAAAATTAAAAGAAACAATAGAAAGAATTTATGATTTTGAAAATTATGAGAATTTAAGTTTTAATGCTAGAAATTTTGCACAAAATTATTCAGAAAACACAGTATTAAAAAACCAAATTAATATTTATAAAAAAATAATAGATGGAGATTTATGAAAATATCAATCATAACCCCAACTTACAATAGCGCTAAAACCCTCCAGGACACCCTAGAAAGCATTAGCCAGCAAAGCCATCAAAATCTTGAGCATTTAATAATTAACGGCCTATCCAAGGACGATACTCTTAAAATAGCTAGAGAATATCAGGAAAAATTCCCTTATATCAAAATAATTTCCGAAAAAGATTCTGGAATTTATGAGGCTATGAATAAGGGCATTAGTTTGGCTTCTGGTGATATTATCACTATACTTAATTCTGATGATTTTTATATTGATAATGAAGTTTTAGCCAAAGTTAGTCGTATTTTTGAGGAAAGAGAAGAAATTCAGGCTGTTTATGGCGATTTAATTTATGTAAAGAGAAAAGATGTAAATAAAAATATTAGACATTGGATAAGTGGGGAATATCAAGAGGAAAAATTAAATTGGGGGTGGACTATTCCTCATCCAACTTTTTTTCTTCGAAGTGAAATCTATAAAAAAAATAAATATAATACCTCTTTGGCGTTGGCCTCTGATTACGAATTGATATTGAGATTATTAAAAATAGATAAAATAAAAACCTATTATTTACCTCAGGTTTTAGTTAAAATGCGAGCTGGTGGTTCCAGTGGAAAAGATATTTTTAATAGAATAAGAGGTTGGCGAGAATTAAAAGAGTCTTGGAAAATAAATAGTTTAGTTATTCCTAGATTTTTTATATTAAGAAGATTATTTTGCAAAGTAAATCAATTTTTTAAGACCATTAAAATATATTAAGTTTTTTATTCTTTATTATATTCTTTATACCATTTAACAAACTTTTTTATTCCTTTTTCTATATTGGTCTTAGGTAAAAACTTTAAAATTTCTTTAGCTCTTTCTATATTAGCCTTTGTTTTTAGAGCGTCGCCCGGTTGCATGGTCATTAGTTTTTGCTTAGCTTTTTTTCCCAATTCTTTTTCAATTACTTCGATTAAATATTTTATCTTAATCATTCTAGAACTGCCTAAATTAATTATTTCATAAGGATTTTTATTCTGTAATGTTTTTATTATGCCGTTGACAATATCATCAACATAGGTGAAGTCTCTAAAAATTTCCCCGTAATTGTAAATATTAATTTTTTTATTTTTAATTATATTTTTAACAAAATTATATATAGCCATATCGGGTCTCATATATGGTCCGTAAACAGTAAAAAATCTTAGCCCAGTGCATTTTATGTTGTGTTTTTTTTGATAATTACGGGCGATTAACTCATTAGTTTTTTTAGTAAAAGCATAAAAAGATAAAGGGTGATCAATCTTTTCATTTTCTCTAAACCCATCTTTCTTCATTTTATTATTACCATAAACTGATGAGCTGGAAGCGTATATAAAATTATTAATTTTGAAATCCTTTAGACATTCCATGATGTTTATAAAAGCTTCGATGTTATTTTTTTGATATTTTAGATGATTTTTGAAAGAATTTCTTACTCCGGTTTGAGCGGCCAAGTGGCAGACTCGGTCTATTTTATTATTTTTAAAAATTTTCCTTAATTCTTTTTTATTATTAATATTTATTTTGTAAAAATCAAAATTTTCATAGTTTTTTAAAATATCATTTCTATCTTTTTTTATTTTTACAGCATAACTATTATTAAGATTATCTATCCCAATAATTTTATAGCCCTTTTCTAGAAGTCTTTTAGCTAGGTGAAAACCTATAAAACCGGCTGAACCGGTTATTAGGATTGTCTTTAATATTTTTCTTTTAGTATTTTTTTCCATTCTTTTTTAATTATCCTTATCTTCCTTCTCGGCCAATTATCGCCCTAATAGTTTTTAAAATAATACTTAGATCTAAATAAATAGATCTATTTTTTATATAGAACAAATCATACTGCAATTTCTTGTAAGTATCAGAAATAGAGGGGGAGTGATATTCACCCGAAATTTGGTCCCAGCCAGTTATTCCCGGTTTCACTAAGTTCCTAATATTATAAAAGGGAATATTGCGGGATAATTCTTTAATAAGACTGGGTCTTTCGGGTCTCGGACCCACAAAGCTCATTTCACCCTTTAGAACGTTAAAGAGCTGAGGAACCTCGTCTAAACGAGATTGACGCATAATTTTACCGACCTTAGTTATTCTTTCATCGTTTTCAGAGGTTGGTTTTTGATTATTTTTTTCAGTTCTCATGGTACGGAATTTCAGTAAATAAAAATTTTTACCATTTTTTCCGGTTCTAGTTTGTTTAAAAATAGCGGGCCCCTGGCTATCAATTCTAATAGCAAGAATTATAAGAGGCCAGAAGGGAAGGGTTATGGCCAGAAATATAGTTGAAAAAAAGAAATCATATAATCTTTTTATTCTTTCAAAATTTCTTTTAGTGCCTAAATTTAGATTTTCTAAAAACCAACCCTTGCTAAGTATTTCTATTGGTATTTGTCCACTAATTTCTTCATAAAACTTGGTTAAATTAGAATAATTAATTCCAGTGGGCAATAAATTAAATAAAGTTTTCTGTAATTCTTTCATTTCTCCAATATCCTTTTCCAGTATTAAAACATTTATCTTATGTTCTTTTATGGCTCGAGCTAATTGGTTAGCATCTTCTATTATTTGAAGCTCGTAGTGTTCAGCTACCTCCACTAGAACATGATTTTTTTCACTTAGAATAAACTTTATTTTATAACCTAATTGCTGATTTCTTTTAATAGTGGTAATAGTTTTTCTAATTATCTCATTATAGCCGATTATAGCGACGTTGATGGTTGGTAAATACCTTTTACTTAGGATTGAAAAGCTTAAGCGCCATAATAAGAATAAGACATAATAAATAGCAGTAAATATTATTAAATTAGTTTTAGGGCTAATATCACGGCCTGGAATAAGATAAAACATTATAATAGTAATAGCGAAAGCAATGATAATACTTTTAGTAGTTTGCTCAATAAGCTTACTTTGGTTGATAAATTTTCTAAAATCGTATAAACTATTAATATAGAATATAAGTAGCCATAAAACAAAAGCCGGGATAAAAAACCTTAAATGTTCAGTCCATAATTCTTTATTAGGGGTCCCTAAATATCTTAAGGTCAGAGCCATATTTAAAGACAGAACCAAAAGAGCCCCATCTACCAAAAATAATAGAAATTGTCTTATTTTAGTGCTTAACATAATTTAAATCAAGTTGTAATTATTATATAGTTATTATAACAATTAATTATTAAAAATCAAACTATGTCTCAGAAAGCTTATTTAGATATATTAAAGGGTGGTATTTTAGTCTCCTTTGTTACTTTATTTTTTGTCTTCTCATCTTTACTTTTTCCTTTTATCTCTTCTAAACAAATATTTTTTAATATTATTATAGAGATATTATTCGTCTTTTGGTTATTTTTTATTTTTAAATTTCCTAAATATCTACCGAAAGTATCTCTTCTTTCTGGCGGTTTAATTGTTTATTTTGTTTTTATAGCTTTGTCTTTAGTGGTTAGCGTTGATTTTAATCTTAGTTTTTGGGGGGATGTTGAGAGAATGTTAGGCTATTTTCATTTACTTCATTTTTTAATTTTTTATTTCCTTATCATCACTGCTTTCCGTTCTAAAAAAGATTTTCATCTATTATTAAATACCTTAGTGGTTTCAACGGTTTTAATAGCTCTTTACGGAATAGTTAAAAAAACTCCGGAAAGTTGTATCGGAAACCGAGCTTATGTTGGTGGTATTATGATTTTTTCTATTTTTCTTCAAGCCTTTTTTATTTCTCGAACTAAAAACTGGTGGCTTAAATTAGTGTATTTAATTGGAATAGTTTTGGCTTTAGTAAGTTTTGTTCGGGCTGATATTTCTGGAGCTCAATTAGGTTTAATTTTTGGAATTTTATTTAGTCTTTTTGTCTTTTCTATTATTTACAAAAATAAGAAGGTAAAAATAATAGGTTGGAGCTCTTTGGCCGTTTTTGTTTCTATTTTAGTGATTTTATTTTCCTTTAAATCTCATCCATTTTTTGATAATAATTATGTAGGCAAATCTTTACGAGATTTTTCTAAAGATAATATTACTTTAAATACTAGATTAATTTCTTATCAGGCGGCTGGAAAATATTTAGTGGATCATCCGATTAATTTGGTTTTTGGAGTAGGTCACGGAAATTATGCTCTTATTTTTGATAAATATTTTAATCCTAAGTTTTACGATTATGATCGTGGGGCGACTTATTTTGACCGAGCTCATAATAATTTAATTGATATTTTAACGACTACTGGAATTTTGGGGTTATTAGCTTATTTATCAATTTTTGTTTTTATAGTTATTTATTTATTAAGAGCCTTTAAAAATAGTCTTCAGTCTTCTGGCTATCGGGGCCTAAATAGAGTCGAGTTTTCTATTGTAGCTGGCTTATTGGTTGCTTATTTCGTGCAAAATTTAGCTGTTTTTGATTCCTTTGCCACTTATTTGTACTTTATGGTTTTATTAGGTTATATTAATTTTTTGGGCTTAGAAAAGAGTGATGAAGACGGGGCTAAAGAAATAGTCGATGATATTCAAAATAAAAAAATATTCCTAATTTTGAAGAAATTTGTTTCGCCGATTATAATTGTTATAGTTGTCTTGGCCTTTATTAATAATATTAATTCTTATACCATGCTTCGAAAAACTATTGAGGCTTATAAAGACCATCAGCAGAATGGTATCTTTTCGGCTTTTAAATGGTATGAGGAGGTTTTTTCTTATAACACCGGTTTAGAGAGAGATTCTCGGGAATCATATATTAATTCGTTTTTAAGCTCGGCTGACCAATTGTATAGCGGTGGTAATTTTTCTGAATCGGAAAAGATTGTTTTGTTCGCTATTGAATTGGCAGAAAAAAATGAAGAATATAATCGTTATGATAATTTAACTCTTTATCGTTTATTTAAAGTTTATGATGTAGCTGGGCGTTTTTATTTTAATAATGGTGATCAAGATAAGGGATCGTATTATAGTAGCTTAGCTTTTGACACTATTGATCGGGCCATTGAGAGCAGTCCTGGGAGAGTTCCACTTTATTTAAATAAATCTAATGTTTTGTTGAATTTTGGTAAAAAAGAAGAGGCCGTTGAAATTATAGAATATTCCAAAACTTTAAATCCTCAAATGCCAGAGCCTTATTGTCAATTATCCCATTTTTATTTTATATTTGAGGATCACGAAAAGTTTATGGAAAATTTCAGGATTTGTGGGAAATTAAAAGGTTTTAGATTGATGAATTGGGGAGATTTTTTATCTTCAGTGGAAGAATATTATTATAGTAAAAATGATTTAGATACTTTAGTCGAAATTTATGAGATTATTTTAGAATCTCAGAAAAATAAAGATGTTAGTATTTTGTCGAAATTGGCTTTAGTTCTTTTTGATACCGGTAATTTAGATAAAGCTGAGGAAACAGCTAGGAAAATTTTAGAAATTGATGAGATTTATAGAGATAATGTTGATTCTTTTTTAGAGAAAATTAGAGTAGCTAGAGAGAAATAGTTTTTTAAGAATAATTTTACCCCTAGGGGGCACAATGCGACATCGCAGTCTAAACCTCATGGGATTCCCGCTTGTCAGGATTTATCATCGTAGTCTAAACCTCATGGGATTCCCGCTTGCGCGGGAATGACAGTCGTGAATTGTCACTCCAGCGAAAGCTGGAGACCGCTTGCGCGGGAATGACAGGAGTCCATGATTAATTTGAAAAATGAAAAATTATTAATATAAAAAAATATGTCTAAAATTAAAAATAACAAAACTAAGGAACCAGCTTTCACTCTAGTCGAATTATTAGTCGTTATCGCTATTATTGGTATCCTGGCTACTCTAGCGATAGTGTCTCTACAGAATGCTCGAGCTCGAGCCCGAGACGCTAAAAGGATAGCTGATATTAAACAAATCCAAACGGCCTTAGAATTATATTTTAATGATAACGGGGCCTATCCAGCTTCTACTTCAGTTACTAGTTCTATTCGTTCTATTAGTAGGGTCTATATGGAGAGATACCCCCAAGCTCCTAATCCACCCGATGGTGATTGTACCGAAGAAAATAATGAATATGTTTATACGGAAGCGGGAGAAGATAATGGTTCTTATGTCCTTACTTTTTGTTTAGGCGGTTCAGTGGCTAGTTTAATAGCTGGAAGCAAAGAGGCCAGTCCGGTTGGTATAATTGCAGGTTCTGGAGGGGGAGGCGAAGATGAGGAGGAAGAAATCGGAGAAACTTGGGCGGTTTGTGGTGATAATTTAATTGATTCTCGGGATTCTAAATCTTATCCTACGGTTGAAATTGGAACTCAATGTTGGATAGCTAAAAATTTAAATATCGGGACCAGAATATCTGGATCAAGTAGTCAAACTGATAATTCTGTTATAGAAAAATATTGCTTTAGTAATTTAGATGGTAATTGCAGTACTTCTGGAGGATTATACCAATGGAACGAAATGATGCAATACACTACTTCTACACCGAACCAAGGGATTTGTCCTTCGGGTTGGCATATACCTACTGGTACCGAATGGACTACTTTAACCGATTATTTAAGCGCTAATAGTCAGTACTGGTGTGGAGGAGTTTCTACTCAAATAGTAAAATCTTTAGCTAATACTTCTGGCTGGGAAGCAAATGGAACAGTTTGTAGGGTTGGTAATGACCAAACCTCCAATAATTTAACTGGTTTTACTATTTTGCCAGCTGGTTTCTTTTCTGGTGGTTTCTTTTTTAATCTTTGTTGTAGTGCCATTTTTTGGTCATCATCGATTAGCGGGGCTGATGCTTTATATTTCGAGCTTTATGACAGTGATGCCGTAGTTACTAGAAACTCCTTTAGTCAGGCTCGCGGGAATTCAGTGCGTTGTCTCAAAGACTAAAATTTATCTATTTTTTAAAAGTCCTAAAAAATTTATAAATAAAAAATATTATGTTTAAAAAGAAAAATAACAAAACTAAGGAACCAGCTTTTACTCTAGTAGAATTATTAGTAGTAATTGCCATTATTGGAATTTTAGCTACTTTAGCAATAGTATCTCTACAAAATGCTCGAGCTCGAGCCCGAGACGCTAAAAGGATAGCTGATATTAAACAAATCCAAACGGCCTTAGAATTATATTTTAATGATAACGGGGCCTATCCAGCTTCTACTTCAGTTACTAGTTCTATTCGTTCTATCAGTAGGGTTTATATGGAAAGATATCCCCAAGCTCCTAATCCACCCGATGGTGATTGTACCGAAGAAAATAATGAATATGTTTATACGGAAGCTGGAGAAGATAACGGCTCCTATGTCCTTACTTTTTGTTTAGGCGGTTCGGTAGCTAGTTTATTAGCCGGGACCAAAGAAGCTAGTCCTATAGGAATAAGCGAATCTCTTCAATGCGGGGAAGCTGGATATAATGTTTCTTTTATTTATAATGGTGGATCAGTAACCTATGGAACGGTATTAAATACTACTACCGGAGAATGTTGGTTAGATAGAAATCTTGGGGCTACACGAGTAGCCCAATCTTCTTCTGATTCTGATGCCTATGGTCATCTTTTTCAATGGGGTAGAGGTGATGATGGTCATCAAGTAAGAACCAGCAATTCTACTACCACTTTAAGTTCTAGTGATAATCCTAGTCATGGTGATTTTATTATTGCCTCAGATTCTCCTTATGATTGGCGAAGTGGACAAAACGATAATTTATGGCAAGGAGTAAATGGGATTAATAATCCTTGCCCAAGTGGTTGGAGAATCCCAACCGAAGGAGAATTAGATGCTGAAAGAGAAAGTTGGAGCTCAAACTATCCAGCTGGCGCTTTTGCTTCACCATTAAAACTTCCAGTAGCGGGCATTCGCGTTTATAACAGTGGTGATTTTGCTCATGCCAATTCTAATGGATTATATTGGGCAAGTAATGTCTCTGGTACCGAATCTTATTACTTATCCTTTGAAGCTGGTGGTGCCTATACGAACGATAGTTATCGTGCATGGGGAATGTCTATTCGCTGTATAAAGGATTAAACCAAAATTAATATTTTTATCATAATTTCATGAAAATAAAAAATAAAAAAGCTTTTACTCTCATTGAGTTATTAGTCGTAATAGCCATTATTGGTATCCTAGCTACTCTAGCGATAGTGTCTCTACAGAATGCTCGAGCTCGAGCCCGTGATGCCAAAAGAATAGCTGATATTAAACAAATTCAAACGGCTTTAGAATTATATTTTAATGATAACGGGGCCTATCCAGCTTCTACTTCAGTTACTAGCTCTATTCGTTCTACTAGTAGGGTCTATATGGAAAGATATCCTCAAGCTCCAACCCCACCCGATGGAGATTGTACTGAAGAAAATAATGAATATGTCTATACGGAAGCTGGAGAAGATAATGGCTCTTATGTCCTTACTTTTTGTTTAGGTGGCAATGTTAGTGATTTATCAGCTGGTAATTATAGTGCTACCCATTTAGGATTTTTTTATGTAGCTCCGGTTTGGGCTTGCGGAGATGATATTGATTTTATATATAACGGTTCCTCGGTAACTTATGGAACCGTATTAAATTCTGCTACCAGTGAATGTTGGTTAGACCGTAATCTTGGAGCTACACGAGTAGCTCAATCTCTTGTCGACGCTAACGCTTATGGACATCTTTTCCAATGGGGTAGAGGTGATGATGGTCATCAAGTAAGAACAAGCGGAACTACCGTTACTAGAAGTTCTAGTGATACTCCTGGTCATGATGATTTTATTATCTATGGTTCTAGTCCTTATGATTGGAGGAATCCTCAAAGCGCAAATCTTTGGCAGGGGGTTGATGGGACAAACAATCCTTGTCCAAGTGGCTGGAGAATTCCAACAGAAGCAGAATGGGCTGCCGAACAAGAAACCTGGTCTTCGAGTAACTCAGCTGGTGCCTTCGCTTCACTTTTAAAAATTACTGTAGGTGGTTACCGTAATTGTGGACTTGGCGCTCTTTCTAGTGTTAATTCGGATGGCTCCTATTGGGCCAGCACTGTAAGCGGTACGAATTCTTACGGCCTGTTCTTCTGGGAAGGTGGTAATGGTACTCTGTCCGGCCAATATCGAGCCTATGGTTTTTCCGTCCGCTGTATAAAGGATTAAACCAAAATTAATTTATCTATTTTTTAAAAACATTTTAAAGAGCCTTTAGGGCTCTTTTTTTATTATTTAAATGTTCTCTATCAGCCTTCACCAACATAGCTTTAAAGTAATAAAATTTTAGTAATTAAAATTACTAAAAAAGAAGCATATGTGGCGCAATTATTATTAATTTTATTACCGACCCCCTTTTAGGGCTTATTGATAAAATTATTTTAATAATTGCGCCGGAAGGCTATTTATTAATTTTAATTTATTATCTTTAATTTCTAAAATTTTAGATAGTTGGTTTAAATTTTATGATTATTAAAAACCTAAAATTAATTTTTCGGAAAAAGAAAATTCTTTTGCTGTTTTCAGGTATTTTTTTTCTTATTCTTTTTATTGTTTTCTTGTTTTTAGCTCTTTTTCAGCCGTGGTGGAAAGTTTGGCCAACTAGCATTAGATCTAATATTGCCTTAAACCATCTTGCTATCTCAGTGTTTGAAAATCCTTATTGTCGGTCTGATTGTTATCTAAAAAGAAAAATTTATTATGAAGAGATTCAAAAGTCCTTAGACGAAGAGAAGTTTATGGATAAGATTATCTCTATAATCTTAGATGAAAACGAAAACATATCTTGGCGAATAGAACTAATTAAAGTTCTGTCGTCATCTTCAGTGGAATTGCCGGCCGTTATCCTAGATCGTTTCCAAAAATATTTAGATGAAGATTTTGGGAATATCGAGGTAAAAGAAAATATCTTCTTGAATTTAGGTGAACAGCTTAATTCGACTAATTATTTTTCTTTTTTGCAAAGTAAATTATTAGATGATTCCATACCAGTTTCAGAAAAAAAGAATATTATCAAAAATCTAACCTCATTAAATTATCCCTTGGCTGATTTTTATTTTTCCTTATTACTTACTGGCGATAATCAAGATATTTTAATTGAACTTCTCCGAGCCTTAGGGGCGGATTCGTCCCGGTTTGATTTAAATAGGGAAGAGTTGTTTGTTTTTTTGGCTTCTCTTTTAGAATCGGACGACTATAATTTTAATGTTCGTCGCTTAGCTTTATTTGTTCTATCAGATTTTTGGGATGAAAAACGTGACCCAGCTGTTTCTGCTTTATTTAGAAGAATAATAGCTAGCGAGGAATTAGATATATTTAGTAAATATTTTGCTATTGATATCTTTAATAATTATCTGGATGATAAATTACCTCTATTAGCCATAGATCCAGATTCTTGGGATTGGTATTATCAACAAGAATAATTAAGTTAGGGACTAGGATTGATCTCTGATCATGATTTACATAAGAGAATAGAATTAGTTGTGGGCTGATTCTATTTTCGCTATAATTAATTTTTTGGTTTATGTATTTTAGAAAAAAAATGGCGCTTATTACTAGCGCCTTCGTTTTAAGCTTTTTTTTCGGTCATTTAGTTCGAGCTATGCCTGTTGGAACCCTTCTATATCGTACCTCTAATGATGGCAATTTGTATGGCTATAATACCGATGAATTAGTGGTAGTAAAAAACAAGATGATAAAAAATATTTATACCGGTCATGTGGGAATATATATTGGCAAAGAAAATGGAGTTGATTATATTGTTGAGGCGATGCCTAATGGTATTATTAAAATACCGGCTAAGTATTTTTTAAATTCTAAAAATGGGGAAGAATTAATTGGAGCTAAAATTCCTAAAAATTTATCAGAAATTCAAAGAATTAAAATAGCGGAATTAGCTAAAAGCTTAGCTAAGAACAATTTAGGTTATGATTTTAGTTTTAAAAAACAAAAGGGCCCCAATAGTGGCGAGTGGATTTGTGTCGGTTTAACAGAAAAAATTTATGAAAGTGCTAATATTTCTAATCCGCTTGATTTAGATCAATTAGAATATGATCCTCGTTTCTACGGAGTTAATATTACTCCGGATGGTTTTGATAATTATAGTGTCATAAATAGTAATAATGGAGATTGCCTCTCCAAGAGTTTAGAATTTTCTAAAATATCAGCTGATCGTCGGACCTTAATTCCTTTTCCGGAAATTTTTGGTTTTAATGCTGGTAAGGAATACGATAATGGAAGATACTTCTTTTTTCCTTTAACTCAGTATTGGCAAAACTCTCTGGAAGATGTGGTGGTTGATATCGATTTAGAAAGCGATTTTAGTGACGATGAGATTAGAGGTAAGGTCCCAGAGTTAGCGATGATTTTTAAATGGAGTTTTATTAATAATCCCTTATCATCGATTAATAATTTATTTCATTCGGTAATTGCTTTCTTTAAGAAAGAAGAACCCTTGCTTCCAGATAGTGACATTAAAATGATAGCTAATAATAATTTGTCGGACGATTATAATTATAGTGTTAACTCTCTTGAGGAAGATGGTGATTCTATCACTGGAGTTTCAAAAATAAATATTGATTCTAATATTGATATAGTCGAAGAGTCCCAAGCTGTTTTGGGGAAAATAAAAAGCTCTATTTCTATTAAAGAGGCTTCTGCCTTAGCGCCTGATTTAGCTTTAATCAATAACGGAGATTTAGAATTATCTAATTTTAGTACCGAAGAAGAACTATCCGAGGAAGCTATTATTTTCGATAAAAACTTGGATCTGGTTAAAAAATTAGTGATTAGTCGGGTTTATACCACCCTGAATGATGATTACATAGAATTATATAATCCCACGAATCAGGCCATTAATTTAGAAGAAATGGGAGTGAGGCTGTATAAGACCAAAACTAGCGCCAGCCCTTCTCTAATGATGCGTATTGGTCATTTAGATGATGGTTCTTATCCAGGAGGGGTTATTATCCCAGCCAAGGGCAAATATCTAATAGTTAGAACTACGGCCGATCCGCTTATTAAAGATAAGGCTCAGGCCATAGCCGTTAAAAGCAGTTTTACCTTTACTGGTAGTGCTTATACTATTTATTTAGGCAATGGTGTTATTTCTAGCGATAGCGACGAAGATATTGTTGATAAAGTTGGTTTCGGTTCAGCTAAGTACTTTGAAAAAAGGTCAGCTTTAGAAATACCAGACAACCATGTTTTAGTTAGAAAAGCTAAGAGTGATTCAACTGTTACCAAAATGAAGGAGGGCGGAACTGATTTTAATTTGGGGAACGCTTATGATAGTGATGATAATTTTTTTGATTTTCTATTAATCTCTTTATCGACTGTAGACAATAATATTGATAATCCTATTATTAACGATTCTAATTCTAATTCTAATTCTAATTCTAATTCAACTTCTAATAATATTATTGATACTCAGACCAATAATCAGGAAAACGATTCTAATACTTCTAACAACAACAACGAAGAAGAAGAGGTCTTATTGCCACTTTTAATTAGTCGAATTTATACCACGGCTAAAGATGATTATATTCAAATTTACAATCCTAATAATAAGGCGATTAATTTAAAAGATGCCGGTGCGAGGTTATACAAAGCTAAAACCAGCGTAACTCCTACTTTAATGGCTAGAATTGGAAATGATGATGACGGAACTTATCCAGGAGGATTAATTATAGATCCCTTAGGTAAATATTTGGTTACGGGCGATTTAGCCTCAGACGAAATTAAAACTCAAGCCCAAGCTATTATTAATCGAGATGATTTTAATTTAACCAGCAATGGTTATACCGTCTATTTAGGCAAAAGCACTATTTCCAGCGATAGCGATGAAGATATTATCGATAAAGTTGGTTTTGGTTCAGCTGTTTATTATTATGAATCACCAGCTCCGGAAATATTAGATGATCATGTTTTAATTAGAAAAGCCTTAGCCACCTCCACCTCTTTTTCTATGAATTATGACGGGGATCATTATTCTTTAGGCCATAATTATAATACTAAGAATAATAGTTTAGATTTTGTTTTATTAGATTTAAATTATCAAGAGAACGATGGTGATAATTTAGAAGAAGAAAATGGAGACGGAGAGGAAGAGGATCAAGAAGAAGAAAATCAGTCTGGCGATGAAGATGATGGTTCCGGAGAATCATCCTCGGCTAATCCTTCGGCGGGGTTATGTTTAGATCCTGGTATTTATTCAGATAATATTATTCATTCTTGGCATCTAGATGAATGTTCCGGCACAGAAGTTTTTGACGGAGTTAGCGGGACAACTTCTACTATAGATTCTCTTTGGAATGATGGAAAATTTGGTTGCGGATTAAAACAATATTATCCGGATAATTATTTTACGGCTGAATTAGATCCTTCTTTTAGTTCTAATAATTTTACCTTATTTTTTTATTATAAAAATATTTATAATAATTCTCGTCCGATGATTAGATTTTCTAATTCACAGACCGGGAGCAGTTTTAGAATCAAGCTTTATCCCAGCAATACCGATTTTTATAATATTCCGGGAGCACCAGCGAGAGATTACGATTTAGTTTGGCCAAATGATGATAACTGGCACCTGTTTTCTTGGGTGGTGAACAAGCCTTTAAATTATTGGGCATTATATCGAGACGGAGTAGAGGTTTATCGGGTTGAATTAGAATTAGCTTCCTTTATTTCAGTTGATACTATCGGATTTAAAGGTGACAATGGCTATAATTTAATAGACGAAATAGCTGTTTTTGATCGAGCTTTATCCTCTAGCGAAATTGAGAGAATAGCCGAATTAGATTTACCTTTTAATTCTTCTTCTTGTCAGCCTAATATTAAAGACAAGCAATTATTAGCCTACTGGAATTTAAATGAAACTATTGGAGACACTTTTTATGATTTTTTTAATTTGGATAAGAATAATGCCTCTTCTGTCTCATTAAAAAAAGTTAATGATGAAAATAATTGCTTAGCCTTTCCTGACTCTGAGATTACCTTATCTCATCAATTTTCTAATCATTTTTATCATAAAGATTTGTCTTTATCTTTCTGGTTTAAGAATAAAAGTGTTTCTTCAAGTTCAGATTTCGTGATTAAATTACTTGGTTTCGATAAAAATTTGTTTGGCTTAGATTTCCGTAATAGAGATTGGTTTTATCTTTTCAACAACTCTGACTTTAATATCAGCTTATCGAACGAAAATTTTATTGAAGATGAAGATTGGCATAATGTTGTTTTGTCTTATGATTCCTATCTTTTTCGTTTAAGCTTATTTGTTGATGGTGAGTTGAAAGGACATTTTAGAAAACCTTGGATAGATGGTTATTTCATCGAAAAACTAAATATTCAAGCACAAGGGGGCGATTATTATTTTGATGAGTTAGGATTGTGGCAGGGAGGTTTAAATTTAGCTGAAGCTGAATTTATCTATCAAAACCAAAAAAACTTATTTATTGAATAATAATAGCTCTAATCCTTTTTTCGGTTGACTAAAAGAGGCTTCTTTGTTATTATTTTATTAGAATTACGGTCTTTTGGGACAGTAATTTTATTAGGCTAAATAGGTGATTACTATGTTTATTTGTTAATAAATGTAGAGGAAAGTCCGGACTCTCATAAAAGGACTTATCATTAAGTAATTTTTTTGATTATTTAATGATGAGTCCGGTTGATAATGGATAACGTCCATCGCCCGGTTGTTTCGATTTCTTTTGGAGATTGAGATAATGGGGTAGGGAAAGTGCCACAGAGACAATACTATCCGCCTAGCGGAGAAAGGTGAAAAGTTGCTTGGTGTTCAAAGCTACAAGCATTGCCCTTTGGTGACAAAGGTGCACGGTAAACCCTATCAGAGAGCAAGAGTAAACCGTACCTTCGGGTACGACGAAAAGTGACTCGCACGAGCTGACCAGTAATGGCCAGCCTAGATAAATGATCATCTCGGGGCGGTTAGCCCTAGACAGAATCCGGCTTATTTTTGGTTTAATTTTTTTAAAAATAATAAAGATAAAGCCCTTGGTCTCGTAGTGAGGTTAAAGGTTAATTTATTAAATCATTTTAATTTATGAAGAAGATTGATTTGTTCCTTTCTTTTATTTTAGTTCCATTAGACTTTGCTTTAATAGTTTTAGCTGGAATTTCAGCTTATTTTATCAGATTTTCTGAATTCACTACCGAGATTAGACCAATTATATTTGATTTACCGTTTTTGAGTTACTTTAAGGTAGTTTTGTTTATAGCCCTTCTCTGGGTAATTATTTTTGCCATTTCGGCTCTATATTCAACCTCTAGTCGTCGTCTTAGCCAGGAAATTTATCGTGTTTTTTTGGCTTGTTCGGCTGGGTTTGTTTTAGTAGTAGCTTTGATATTTTTTCAAAGAGAATTATTTAGTTCTCGTTTTATAGTTTTAGTCGCTTGGATTTTAGCAATATTTTATGTTTCTTTAGGTCGGACTTTAATTTACTGGATTAAGAAAATTTTTTATTCCTACGGAGTTGGAGTTAAAAATATTATTTTGGTTGGTTGTAGCAAGACCGGAGATAATTTGATTAAAGAATTTTTTAATAAAAAATATTCTGGCTTTAAGGTGATTAAAAGAGTTAGGGATTTTTCTATCGATACGGCCAAAGAATTATCCATGTTTATCACTAATTTTAATAAGGAAAATTTAAATAAAGAGGAACGGGTTGATGAAATTATCCAAAGTGATCCCAATTTGAGTAAGATTGAGACTCTAAGACTTTACGATTTTGCTAATGAACATCATATCACTTTTAAATACGTGGCTGATTTGTTAGAGGTAAAAGTTTTAAAAACAGAGGTTTCGGAGATGGCTGGTATTCCTATTGTTGAAGTAAAAAAAACAACCTTGGATGGTTGGGGTAGAATAGTTAAGAGAATTTTTGATATTTTCTTTTCCGGAATTTTTATTATTATCCTTTCGCCAATTATTATTATTACTATTATTTTAATAAAAATTGATTCCCATGGTCCGGTCTTTTTTACTCGGAGGGATGATGGGTCTTTTGTTTTTCGAGTTGGTCAGGGCGGAGAACCTTTTCGTTATTTTAAATTTCGTTCCATGATTCCAGGAACTGATAGCATGCGTTATAATGAGTTATCTGATAAGAATATTCGGAAAGATGGTCCGATGGTTAAAATTGAAGATGATCCCAGAGTTACTCGAGTAGGTAGATTTATTAGACGTTGGAGCATTGATGAGCTTCCGGAGCTGTTTTTGGTCTTTATTGGTCGAATGAGCTTAGTTGGCCCTCGACCGCATTTGCCTGAAGAAGTGGCTAAATATGAACAACATCATAAGAAAACCTTAACCGTTAAACCGGGGATAACTGGTTTAGCGCAAGTTTCTGGCCGGAGCGATTTATTATTTGAAGAAGAGGTTAAATTAGATGTTTATTATATTGAAAACTGGTCTTTGCTTTTAGATTTATCAATTCTGCTTCGAACTCCCTTGGCGGTGTTTAGAAACAGAAAAGTGGAATAAGAAAAAATAATATTTAAAATATTTTAGATACTTAAGAAGTTAGTGGAAATTGAGCTGTTTTAAGTATTTTAATAATAATATGAAAGTTGCTTTAATTCATGATCATTTAGCTCAAGATGGTGGAGCCGAAAAGGTTTTGGAGGTTTTTACTAAGATGTTTCCTCAGGCGCCTATCTATACTTTGCTTTATGATAAGAAAAATGTAGCTCAGCGCTATCCTAATCGTCGAATAGACACCTCTATTATCCAAAAGATGCCGGGGGGAGTTCGGTTTTATCAATGGTATCTACCTTTTATGCCGATGGCCGTAGAATTCTTTGATTTAAGAAATTATGATTTAGTTTTATCTGACACCAGTTCTTTTGCTAAGGGAGTTATAACTCTGCCAGAAACCGTTCATATTTGTTACTGCCATACTCCAACTCGTTATTTATGGAGCGACACTCATCAATATATAAATGAATTAAAGTATAATAGATTAATAAAAAAAATAGCCTCTTTAATTTTAAGTCGTATTAGAATTTGGGATCGCTTGGCAGCTGATCGAGTTGATTATTTTATTGCCAATTCAGAAACTGTTAAAAACAGAATTAAAAAGTATTATCAAAGAGATTCGGTGGTGATTTATCCTCCAGTAGAAATTGATAAGTTTTTTATAGCTAAAGAGGTTGGAGATTACTTTTTGATTGGTTGTCGTTTGGCCCCTTATAAGAGGGTTGATATTGTGGTGGAGGCCTTTAAAAAAATGGGGGAGAACTATAAGCTAAAAGTTTTTGGTGATGGAGTTGATCTTAAAAGATTGAAAAAAATAGCTGGCAATTGTAAAAACATTGAATTTTTAGGTCGAATTAGTGATGAAAATAAGGCTAGTTTATTTAGTAAATGCTTAGCCTTTATAAACCCGCAGGAAGAGGATTTTGGTATTTCTAAGGTAGAGGCTATGGCTTCAGGTCGTCCGGTAATTGCCTATAAAAAGGGAGGAGCTTTGGAAACAATAATAGAAAATGAAACCGGAGTGTTTTTTGAGGAGCAAAATGCCGAGGGGATTGTAGCAGTTGTACAAAAGTTTTATACAGACATTAAAGATAATAAAAAGGTTTGGGATAGTTATAAAATTAGGGAACACGCTAAGAAGTTTTCCTCTTCTAATTTTCAAAAAAACATTAAGGATTTCGTTGACAGTGTTTATACTAAAGACAAAGCTTAATCTAAATTATTATGAAAATCGGAGTAGATATTAGGGTTTTATTAGATAAAAACTATAGTGGTGTAGCTAGTTTTACTTATTATTTATTAAAGAATATTTTAAAAATAGATAAGCACAATGCTTATTCTTTTTTTTATAATTCTTTTAAATCTGTCCCAGTTCCTAACTTTCCGGTTAAAACGATAAAAAGTCGTTATCCTAATAAAATTTTCAATTATTTTTTGCAAAAAGTATTAAATTATCCTAAATTAGATAAAGTGATAGGAGGTTGTGATGTTTTCTATTCGCCTCATATTAATTTTAGTTCTTTTTCTAAAAAAACCAAAAAGGTTATTACCATCCATGATTTATCCTTTTTGCGTTATCCAGAATTTTTTAGTTGGAGAAAGAATTTTTGGCATTGGTCATTAAATATTAAAAAAAATATCCAAAAAATGGATAAAATTATTGCTGTTTCTCAGAATACTAAAAATGATATTTTGGAGCTTTTAGATGTCCCCGAAGATAAGGTGGAGGTAATTTATCCGGGCTTACCAGACTTTTCTGATTTAAATTCTGATAATTATGTTTTTAATCTTGATTATTTAAAGAGTAAATATAAAATTGATCGAGATTACATTTTATATTTAGGTACTATTGAACCACGAAAGAATATTGCGGGATTAATTTCGGCTTATAATATATTTAGAGATAAGGGGAACGATTGCTTATTGGTTTTAGCTGGAGCTTGGGGCTGGAAAACAGGAGAAATTAAAGAGATTTGGCAAAAATCAAAATATAAAGCAGATATCAGGTTTATTTCCTATATTGACCATAAATTAAAGCCCTGTTTGTATAAGAAGGCTAAAATTTTCGTTTATCCTTCTTTTTACGAGGGCTTTGGTTTTCCACCGCTAGAGGCTATGTATTTTGGGGTCCCAGTTATTGGATCTAATGTCTCCAGCTTAGCTGAAGTTTTAGGCGACGCTTCAATCCTGATAAATCCTAATAAACCCTTAGAGATAGCCGAAGCCATGTCTTCGCTCTGGAAAGACCAAAATTTAAGAAATAAAATAATTGAAAAAGGTTTTAAGAGGGTGAGTAATTTTTCTTGGGAAAAAACGGCCGAAGAATATTTAAATATTTTTAGGTCAATTTAATATTTTCTAGAAGAATTTAAATTGTTTAGTAAATTTCGTTTTTTAAATATTAGGCTATAAAGAGAAAATTTAGATTATTTTTTATGATTAAGAAAGATAAAAAAAAGAAACCCATAAAAGTTTTAGTGGCTGTTTCTGGCGGAGTTGATTCGGCGGTAGCGGTTAAAATTTTATCTGATCAAGGATACCAAGTTAGTGGAATTTTTTTAAATTTTTGGCGAGAGGGTGGAGAGAAAGAAAATGAAAATAAATGTTGTTCTCTTCAGGCTCAAATGGATGCCAAAAATGTTTGTTTAGCTTTAGGGGTGCCTTTTTATACCTTTGATTTTTCTAAAAAATTTAAGGAAGCGGTGGTTGATAATTTTTTAGATGAATATTCTATTGGAAATACACCTAATCCGTGTGTCGTTTGTAATAAGAAAATAAAAATTGGGGGATTGATAAAATACGCTGAATCTTTAGGGTTTGATTATGTAGCTACGGGGCATTATGCTCGGGTTGAAAAAGACGGGAAAGAGACGAAAATGTTTAGAGGTCTTGATAAGAAAAAGGATCAGTCTTATTTTTTATATTCATTAAATCAAAAAGAATTGTCTAAATTATTATTACCCTTGGGCAGTTTAAAAAAGCCAGAGGTTAGAAAAATAGCTAAAAGAGCCGGATTGCTAGTAGCTTCTAAGAGCGATAGCCAAGAGATTTGTTTTATTCCTGGGAAAAGACATAATGATTTTTTAAAGAAACATTTAAAATTAAAATCAGGTGATATAAAATTATTGTCTAGTGGTGAGATTATTGGTCAACATCAGGGTTTGGCTTTATATACTATTGGGCAAAGACGGGGGATTGAAATTGGTGGTAATGGGCCCTATTATGTAGCTAAGTTTGATTATCAAAAAAACATTTTAAATGTGGTGAAAAATTTCAATGATCCGGTTTTGTATTGTAGTGAAATGAAAGTTAAGAACATTAATTGGCTTAATCAAGATAAATTAAAATTTCCGATAAAAATAGAAGTGGTAATCAGATATAGACATAAGGCCGTTAAGTGTTCGGTTAGTTATGATAAAAAAAATAATATAGCCGAAGTTAATTTTTTTAGAAAACAACGAGCTATTACTCCTGGTCAAAGTGCTGTTTTTTATCTTAACGACGAAGTTTTGGGAGGAGGAATTATTCAATAGATCTTTATAAATAATTTTTAATAATAGAGAAAACCCAGAAAAATTTAAAAAGCAGATTGTTTATCTGCTTTTATAGTTTTCATTTTTTTTCTTTTTAATTTTAGTCCAGAGACTTCGGATTACGGCAAAGAGCAAAACTAGAGTGATTAACATCACCATTTCGCCTTTCCCTCCGAGAGAGACTTGTTTCGGGCACCACCAAGGTGGATTAGGGCCCTTACAAGCTGGATTATCTCCTCCAGGAGGACCACCTCCAGAAGGTTGGGCTTTCGCTTCTGACCATATCATATTTAATTTTTAAAAGTTTATCTTTCTATTATATAATAATTGTTCATCTTTGTCAAGGTATTTAGGTAATGTGCATATACATATTGCACTTTTATGCTAAACTGGGGGCATATGAAAACTATGCCAAAAAACACACAAGAAGAAAAATATCGTTGGATTAAGCCAATCCTCGAT
>JBBACQ010000005.1:0-65371 GCA_041656935.1 Patescibacteria group bacterium | reverse complement strand
AAAGAGCTATTAAAAAATGGAACCAAAATTATAATAATTTAGAACATTGCTCCTTAGACGGCCTCAGTCCAAATGAGGTTTTAGCTAAAGTGCAAAATGTATGTGCCTAAAACATTTATAAAAGATAAAAAAACTAAATTTTTTAGTTTTTTAAATCGAAAATTTTATAGATTTTAATAATGTGCCGATGGTGGGACTTGAACCCACAAACCTTGCGGTACACGATTTTGAGTCGTGCGTGTTTGCCAATTTCACCACATCGGCCTTATAGCTTAGAATATATTAAGTTATTTTCCATTAAATGTCAAAAATAAAACTACTCAGTCTGTTTAAAAGATATTCTAAATTATTGACACTTTCCTTATATATTCCTAAAATTAATAGATACGAAAGAATATTTAGAGGAGACAGATTAGATGAGACTATTTTTTAAAATAATCTTTAAATATTTTATCTTAATAGTTTTTAAATTTTAGTATTTTTTATTTAATAATAACAAAAAAAATGGCTTATACTTGGCGACAAGAAATTAGTTATCGTTTAAACTTTAAAAAATGCATTATTCATTTACAGGCAGATTTAGAATCTTTGCCTATTCTACATAGAGATGAATTTCAAGTTAAAGAGTTATCTCTTGAAAGTGGAAAAGATTTAAATTCTTGGGTAGAGTTATTAAATTATTCTTATGGGGATGAAAGGTCTTACGATATAAATAAGGCAATAACAGAAATTCAAAATCATCTTTTTTTGAAAGATTTATCTACTTTTTTAGTTTTTTATAATGACCAAGCCGTGGGATCTGTAAGCGCGGGTGTTTATAAAAAGAATCCAAAAATTGGTGGAGCTTGTAGGATTTGCGTTCATCCTAATTTTCGTAGAAGGGGAATTGGCGAGTTTTTACTATTATACGCTTATAATTTTCTTAAAAGTCAGGGGATTAAAAAAGGAGAAAGCGTTGTTGCTATTAAAAGAAAGGGGTCTATTTTTATGCATTTTAAGTGTGGTTTTTATCCTCAATATAATAGAAAGGTTGTGCAGTTTAAAGAACAAAAAAGGTTCTTTTTTGTTAGATTATTGGCTTTGTATAAATTAAGAAAATACTACCTAAAATATCAGAAAAAAAATAGAAAACTTTTTTCTCCAGAAATTTAATTTTTATTTATTTGCCGAAAATTATCTAATAAGTTATAATAACAACAGTTATAATATTTATATTTATGGGAAAAATAATTTCAGTTGTTAATCAAAAAGGTGGGGTCGGGAAGACCACTACTTCAGTTAATTTAGGGTCCTATTTAGCCTATTTTGGTAAAAAGGTTCTTTTAGTTGACCTCGATCCTCAAGCTAACGCCAGTTCTGGTTTAGGAGTTGATCATCGTCAGACGGAAAAAGGAATTTACGATGTCTTGCTAGGTGATAGTCCTATTTCTGATGTTATTTTTAGAACTAAACAGGAAAATTTTTTTATTGTACCAGCTACGATTGCCTTATCCGGGGCTTCAGTAGAATTGGTCGGATTAGATAATCGCGAGTTTCTTTTATTGACCGCCCTAAATTCCATAAAAGATCAATTTGATTATATAATAATTGATGGTCCACCCTCTTTAGGTCTTTTAACTATTAATAGTTTAGTAGCCTCCGACAAGGTTTTAATCCCTATTCAAAGCGAATATTATGCCTTAGAAGGTTTAGGACAATTATTAGAAACAATTTCCTTGATTCAGAATAATTTAAAAGCGGAATTAGGTATTTTAGGGGTGGTTATAACTATGTTTGATAAAAGAAATCGCTTATCATCTTTGGTCAAAGATGAGTTGTATAAATTTTTTCCTAATAAAATTTTTAAATCAATTATTCCTCGTACTGTTCGTTTAGCCGAGGCTCCTAGTCATGGTCTCAGTATTTTAGATTATGATCCTCGATCCGTTGGGGCTCGAGCTTACGAGGAATTGGCTAAAGAAATAATTAATTTGAATTAATTTTTTCTTGTTTTTTATAGATTTATTATTTTTTAGCAATCAATAACTTATTATATAAATTTGCTTCGCCACTATTTATTTGGTTATAGCATAATAAATAAAAAATATGGTTAATAAAGGTTTAGGACGGGGTTTGGGATCTCTTATCCCCAAGAAAATAAATATTCAAAAATATTCTGATTTTGATTTAAATAAAGATGATTCTTTATCGCTTAACGATGAAGACCAAATTAAGAAAATTAATCCTCAAAAAATAGAAGCTAATCCTTATCAGCCTCGTAAAAATTTTGATCCGGTAGCTCTTAATGATTTAATCAGCTCAATTAAAGAACACGGAATAATTCAACCATTAATTGTTAGCCGGCAGGGTGATTCTTATGAATTAATATCTGGAGAAAGAAGATTGCGTAGTGCTTTAGAATTAGGGCTAAAGGAAGTCCCAGTAATTATTAGACAGGCTGATAAACAGAAGAAATTAGAGTTAGCTTTAATTGAAAACCTACAGAGAGAAGACCTCAATCCAATTGAATCAGCCATTGCCTATAGTCAATTATTGAACGAATTTAATTTAACTCAAGAAGAATTATCGAAAAAAATAGGTCAGCCCCGATCTTCTATCACTAATGTTTTAAGATTTCTAACTTTGCCAGAAGAAATTCAAATAGCTCTAATAAAAAAACAAATCACCGAGGCTCACGCTAAATATATATTAGGGTTAGAAAATGAAGTAAAACAACTTTCCGTTTTCAGAAAAATTATTTTTAATAATTTATCAGTTAGAGAAACGGATAGATTAATTAAAAAAAGTGGTGGAACCAGAAAAGCTAAAATTATTATTAATGAGAACGATTCTAAACAGTTAGGCCGATTAGAAAAATATTTAAATACCAGAGTTTATGTTCGGCGAGGAGTTAAGGGAGGCAAAGTTGAAATACTTTTTTATGATGATGAAGATTTAGAAAACTTGGTTCGTAAAATAACAGCGTAAATTATAAATTTATATATTTTTTCATTTCTGATAAATTTTAAATTTAAGTTTTTATTTTTTGTTAATAATTAAGAAAAATGGAAATGTTTAAATCTAATAAATCAGCCTTTACCTTAGTAGAATTATTGGTGGTGATCGCTATTATTGGTATTTTAGCTACTTTAGCCATAGTATCTTTGCAGAATGCGCGATCTCGAGCTCGAGATGCTAAAAGAATAGCTGATGTCAGGCAAATACAAACAGCTTTAGAATTATATTTTAATGATAATGGGGCTTATCCGGTTTCAACTTCAGTTACTTCTTCTATTCGCTCAGGAGATAGAGTTTATATGGAAATATTTCCTCAAGCTCCTAACCCACCCGATGGTAATTGTGATGAAGGGACTAATCAATATATTTATACAGAGGCCGGAGAAGATAATGGTTCTTATACTATTTCTTTTTGTGTTGGTTTTCAAACTGGAAGTTTAAATGCCGGAGATAAATGTGCTACTCCTATAGGAATTTTAAATACTGATTGTTTTGCTTGCGGAGATGTTTTGAGCTATGAGGGCTATGATTATACAACCGTTGAAATTGGAGACCAATGTTGGTTCGGTAAAAATTTAAATTTAGCATCAAAAGATGGTTCAAGTATTACACGCTATTGTTTATATAGTTCCTGCGATACTTATGGGGCAATGTATAAATGGGATGTTGCAATGGATGGATCGACAACTGAAATGGCCCAAGGACTTTGCCCAGATGGTTGGCATATTCCATCTGATGACGAATGGCAAGAGTTAATTGATTATGCATCTCCGGAGGCTGGAACAAAATTGAGAGCAACTTTTAGTTGGAGATATGATTGGAACGGAAGCGATATTTATGGTTTCAGAGGAGTTTCATCTGGTTATTTTAATGGAGCCTTTAATGCTGCTAGTTGGCTTGGGATGTGGTGGACCTCTACAGAAAACGTTGATAATACGACTAGAGCTTGGTATCGAGAATTTTATTATAATAGCAGTGGCACCGGTCGACTAAATTTTTCCAAAACTAGTTATGCTATTCCAGTTCGTTGTATAATGAATTAGTTTTTGTAGATAAAGATTTATTTTTTTGTTTATGTTTTTTGTCCACCTACATAATCACACCCATTATTCTTTATTAGACGGCTTAACCAAGCTGGATGATTTTATTTCTCGAGCTAAAGAACAAGGATGCCCAGCCTTAGCTATTACGGATCATGGGGTAATGTATGGAGCAGTTGAGTTTTATAAAAAATGTAAAAAAGCTGGAATAAAACCAATTATCGGAGTTGAGATATATGTTGCGCCTAATTCTCGCTTTGATAAAAATACTAGAGAAGATGCTAAGAATTTTCACTTATTATTATTGGCCAAGAATAATATCGGTTATCAAAATTTAATAAAATTAGTTTCCCTAGCTCATTTAGAAGGGTTTTATTATAAACCTAGGGTTGATTGGGAATTATTAGAAAAATATCATGAAGGAATAATAGCTTCAACGGCTTGCTTAGGTGGGGAAATACCTTTTTTAATAAGAGCCGGAAAATTAGATCAAGCTCGTAAAAAAATAATCAAATATAATAATCTTTTTGGGCAAGATAATTTTTATTTAGAGATTCAAGATCATCCGGAGTTAGAAGGTCAGGAAAATAATAATAAACAATTAATTAAATTTTCTCAAGAATTAAATGTTCCCTTAGTAGCGACTAATGATATTCATTATTTAGAAAGGGGTGATGATGAGGCCCAAGATATTTTATTGTGCTTACAAAACAAAAAGAAAAGGGAAGATGAGGATCGAATGAAAATGATGGGGTACGGAGATTATTCTTGCCGTGATCCCAAGGAAATTATTGAAGCCTTTAAAGACGTTCCTACAGCCATTACCAATACAGTTAAAATAGCGGAGAGTTGTAATGTCGAAATCGAGTTAAACGAAATTCATTTACCATATTTTGCTGTTCCGGAAGGGTATGATCAAGCTTCTTATTTATCGAAATGGTGTATCGACGGCATAAAAAAAAGATTTCCTAACGCTCAGGGTCAAGAGCTTAAAGAAATTAAAGAAAGGATGAATTATGAGTTGGAAGTTATTAATAAAATGGGTTGGCCGTCTTATTTTTTGATTGTCGCTGATTTTGTTAATTGGGCTAAAGAACAGAAAATTGTCGTTGGTCCGGGTAGAGGAAGTGCCGCCGGTTCTTTAGTTTGTTATTTAACCGGGATAACCAATCTTGATCCTATAAAATATGAATTATTATTTGAGAGATTTTTAAATCCCGATCGTGTTTCCATGCCTGATATTGATTTAGATTTTGCTGATAATCGTCGAGATGAGGTTATTTCTTATGTAGAAAAAAAATATGGGAAAGATAATGTTGCTCAAATTATAACCTTTGGAACTATGGCTGCTCGAGCGGCGATTCGTGATGTTGGCCGAGTTTTAGATGAACCGTATGATTTCTGTGATAAATTAGCCAAAATGGTTCCGATGAATTTTAAAATAAAAGAAGCTGTAAGTAATTTAGCCGAAGTTAAAGATATTTATAAAAAAGATCCCGCTGCTAAAAGAATTTTTGATTTTGCCCAAAAGCTAGAAGGGGTGTCTCGTCATGCTTCTACTCATGCTTGCGGTGTTTTAATCACTAAGGAACCCTTAACTAATTATGTTCCTTTGCAGTATGCCTCTTCTTCGGATAAAAGTATTGTTTCCCAGTACTCACTCCATACTATTGATGATTTAGGTCTTTTGAAGATTGATTTTTTAGGTTTAAAAAATTTAACCATCATTGAATCAGCCATAAAAATTATTAAAAATACTCGAGAAAGAGAAATAGATATTGACAAAATTCCTCTAGATGATAAAAAAACTTTTGGACTTTTTCAAAAAGGTGAGACCACGGGAGTTTTTCAATTTGAATCTGGGGGAATGAAACGTTATCTAAAAGAGTTACAGCCGAGTGAGTTTGAAGACATCGTTGCCATGGTAGCTCTATATCGTCCCGGTCCTATAGAGTGGATACCAGATTTTATTTCCGGGAAACATGGTGTTAGAATGAACTATCTCCATCCTAAATTAGAACCAATTTTAAATAAAACTTATGGAGTGGCTGTTTATCAAGAACAGATTATGCAAATTTCTCGAGAATTAGCTGGCTTTACTCGAGGTGAGGCCGATACTTTAAGAAAGGCGATGGGTAAAAAAATTCCCGAGCTTTTAGCCGAACAAAAAGAAAAATTTATTGATGGTTGTGTAAAAAATGGAATAAAAAAAGCTTTAGCCGAAAAAATATTTTCTTATATCGAACCTTTCGCTGGTTATGGTTTTAATCGCTCTCACGCCGCTTGCTATGCTTTAATTGGTTATCAAACAGCTTATTTAAAGTCTCAATATCCAGTTGAATTTATGGCCTCTTTATTAAGTTCTGACCAAAATGATACTGATCGAATTTCTATCGAGATAGAGGAGTGTCGTAAAATGGGAATACAAATAATGCCTCCGGATGTTAATGAGTCTTTTGCTTCTTTCACGGTTGTAACTAGTGGAACAGTTGATAATAAGTCAGTTTCAGGATCAGAGAAGGTTCAAACCATTCGCTTTGGTTTGAATGCCGTTAAAAATGTTGGTACTCATATAGTTGAGGAGATTATAAAAGAACGAAAAGCCAATGGAAAATATCAAAATATCTTTAATTTTTTAGAGAGAGTAACTGATAAAGATTTAAATAAAAAATCTTTAGAGAGTTTAATAAAGGCGGGAGCTTTTGATCAGTTTGAGGATCGAGGAATTTTATTAGGTGGTTTAGAAAAATTATTGGAATTTAATAAAGAAAAAAATAAGATAAAAAATAGTCCGCAGGTTAGTCTATTTGTTGATTCACCTAAATCAATGGTTTTTAATTTTCCTCAATTAGACCAGGAAGTAAAAATAGATAATTTTGATAAGTTAAGGTGGGAGAAAGAATTATTAGGTTTATATATTTCGGAACATCCCTTTGATTCTTTCAAGGGTAAATTGGGCGAGTCAGTTATTCCTATCGCCAACTTAAACAATTTTAAAAATCAAGATATTTTAGTAGCTGGGGTGGTTTCCTCTATTAAAAAAATTGTTACTAGAAAAAATGATAATATGATTTTCGTAAAAGTAGAGGACGGATCTTCTTTCACTGAATTAATAGTTTTTCCTAAAGTCTTAAAGCAAACTATTGATATTTGGCAAGATGGTCAGGTCATTTTAGTAAATGCTAATGTTTCTGATAAAGATGGGGAAACTAAATTATTGGTTAATAAGGCGGTCTCTTTGTCTTTAGATACTTTAGAGGGGGATTTAGCCGAAATTAAAAATTTCAAAGTTTTTAAGAAATTTAATAATAATTTTGGTCATAATTTTAATAATAAAATACCAGATACTAGCTCGTCTTTGCCAAAATCTTTAGGGATTTCTTTTCTAGATAAAATTTCAGGCAGTAAATCTGATGAAATTAAAAAGGTCTTAGAAAACTATCCCGGGAAGAGTAATGTTTATTTTAAAGTCCTGGCTTCCGAGGGGGAAAAGTTAATAAAAACAAATTTTAAGGTTAATAATTGCCCTGATTTAAAAAATAAATTAAAAGAAATTGGCGGAGATTCCCTTGAGGTTGTCTAATTTATCAAAAAATGTTATTATTAGATAAGAAATAATATATTTAACTAATATTTATCATAGAATTATTTCTAATGATAAGTTATAACTTTATGCCTTTAAAAGAACATCCTATTCATCCTAAAAAAGAAAAAATTTCAAAAAAAGATTTACCTAAAAGCACGATTGGAAGAGACGAGAAGACTTTCCCTAATGATGAGTTTGATTCTAAGAAAGAATTTTTCCGGTTAATGGCTGAAAAAATTAAAGAAGAATCAAATGGTGGGGCTGAAATTAAAAGAGATATTGTAGCTGAAAAAAGATCATTAAATGTTTTAGAAAAAAACGACTCTCCTAATAGTTCGGAATCTATTTTAAGCGGGGGATCATTTTATTATAAAAAACTTTTTTTAAGATTTTTATTTTTAGCCTTAATTTTAGTTTTAGCTGTAGCTTATTTTTCCTTCTTTAAATTATCTGTCGTAGTAAACGTAAACAAAGAATCTTTAGATGAATCCTTAAATTTTTATGCTTATTCTAGCAGCGATAACCAAATTAATTTAGATAGAGCTATTAAAGCTTCTGTTAATAGAGTGGAGTTAGAGGTTGGTGATATATTTTATAGCACCGGAGAGAAGAATTTGGGTGGCCAGGTGGTCGGAAAGGTTAAAATTATTAATTCCTATTCAAAAAATCAGCCGTTAGTGGCTACCACTAGAATTCTTAGTTCGGATGATAAATTATTTAGATTAAAAAATACCGTCAATGTCCCAGCCGGGGGGTCAGTTGAAGTAGAGGTTTATGCTGATAACCCTTCCGCTGAAATGGCCATCTCTCCGAGCAAGTTCACGATCCCTGGTCTATGGGCGGGCTTACAAGATAAGATTTATGCTGAGAGTTATGAGAAGTTTGAATTTAAACAAGAAGTTAAAAAGTATATAGCCCAAGAAGATATTGATGGAGCTATTAGTGTTTTAAATGATAAAATATTAAAACAGGCCGAAAATAGTGGTGGAGGAATTAGTGATTCACAAAATAAGATTTTTGGGATAGAAGCTAATGATATTAAAATAGAAATAGATAAAGAAGTGGGGGATGAAAGCGATTCTTTCGAGGTTAAAATTAAGGGCGTAGTTAATATTGTGGTCGTGAATAAAGAAGATGTTGAAAAAATCGTTGAACAAAGACTAGCTGTTTTAGATTTTGATGCTAATTTGTCAGAAATTGATTTAGATAGTTTCAAATATACTTTGTTGAATTTTAACTCGGCCAAATCTTTAGCTGAAATTAGGGTTGATTTTTCTGTAAAAACAACTCCGGGAGGAGAAGATGGGGCGATTAATAAAAAGCATTTAGTTAATTTAAATGAAAAACAAATTAGGGCCTATCTAGACAATATTGATGAATTAGAATCTTATGAACTTATTTTCCGCCCTCGTTTAATAAAGAGAGCTCCAATGTTGCTCGATAGAATTACTGTTGAATACAAATAAATTTTTTGTTCTGTTTTCTTAATTGTTTAAAGTATGAAAAATTTTGAAAACTATATCTCGCCTGATTTTGATGGTTTTTGTTCTTCTAAAGCTGGCTCAATAGCCGGTCTCATTAAAGATGCTGGCTATCGAGTAGCAAGTCCTGAAGTTCAAAATAAGATTAATAAAGCAGTTTTAGAGATTATTAATAAACATAATTTAACAAATTTAGAGGATAATAAAAATCTTTTATTCGATAAGATTTTGAAGTTTGCTTTAGAAAGAATCTCTCAAGATTTGGGCGGAAGCTTATCTCTCTATGAGAACTTAGAGAAAACTTATTTTGATTTATTAGTTGCCGAGGCTCGGGAAATAATAATGGCTGATCCTGATAATTTTTCTGATTTTAAGGAAATAAATAATTTAGTAAAAAAGATTAATAAAAATAAGATATTAGATAATTTTAAAGCCGGGGAGTTGATTGATGCTCTAGTCGAAGAAACGAGCTTTCAATTATCATAAAATATCTTTTACAACTATAGTTGTTTTTTTGTTTTAGGTGTTTTTTAGTTAAAAAATTTTGGTATTTTTTTAAATAATTTTTTATGAGTAATCGTTTAGTAATTTTTAAAAATAAATTATTAAAGAAAAAAAACAATAATAAATCCAAGATATTGTCTCGCTACTTCAAAACCGGTAAAGGCGAATATGGAGAGGGAGATATTTTTTTAGGCATTAGTGTTGTTGATCAGAGAAAAATTATTAAAGAGTTTTTGAATTTATCGCTGTTAGAATTGCAAGATCTTTTAAACTCAAAATTTCATGAATTTCGTTTGTCAGCTCTGTTAATTTTAATCCAAAAATATCAATTAGCTGATGAAAAAGAAAAGAAAAAAATTGTTCGTTTTTATTTGAAGAATATAAGAAATATTAATAATTGGGATTTAGTTGATGTTAGCGTTTATAAAATTTTAGGTCATTATTTATTTGATAAAGATAGAAAAATAATTTACAAGTTAGTTAGATCTAAAAATCTTTGGGCCAGGAGAATGGCCGTGGTAGCAACCCTTTATTTCATAAAAAAACATGATTTAAAAGATATCTTTAGTTTGGCCAAAATTTTAATTAGAGATGAAAACGATTTAATTCATAAGGCGGTTGGTTGGATGTTAAGAGAAGCTGGCAAAAAAGATCAAGAGAGGCTAGAGTCTTTTTTACTAAAAGAGGGGAAAAAGATGCCTCGAGTTATGCTTCGCTATGCTATTGAAAAAATGGCTGAACAAAAAAGAGCCTTAATGTTGAATAAATAATTATCATTTTTTAAATATCATTATGTTTAGTTGGAGAAATTTATTTTTATGGCGAAAAGTTGATAATTTTAGTCGAAAAATAATTCATATTTTATCGGCTATTATTATTTTATTTTTCCCTTATTTTCTATCTTTAGAATTGATAATATTCGTTTGTTTGCTTTTCTCTTTTCTCTTTGCCTTGGCTCGTTTTTTCGATTTCTTACCAATTATAAACAAAGTTAGACGTTTATCTTTAGGGGAGGTTTTTTATCCTTTAGGTATTATGATTTCAGCTATTTTCTTCCTTCCCGATGATATTTTAGCCTTTCAATTCGGAGTTTTAGTTTTAGGTTTTTCTGATGCTTTGGCTAATATTTTTGGTGGATTATTTGGGACTTATAAGATAAAGATTTTTGGTGGAGCTAAAAGTTTAGAGGGGTCATTGGTTTTTTTATTAACCACTATTATTTTATCGATATTTTTTAAAGGAGATTTCGCCTTATTAAATTTTGATAAATATTTTATTGTGGCCTTAATTTTAACCTTATTAGAGTTTTCTTTATTTTTTGGTTTAGATAATTTATTCTTACCATTTATTTCAGCTTATCTTTTTTCTTTGCTGTAATTTTAGATATATTTTAATTATTATTAATTAAAAAATAAAACCGATTGAGTTAATCGGCTTTTTTATTAGATGAAATTTTTTTCTAAAAAATACGGAGAAGATAGAAGCTTCCTAAAAACAAAAATATTAGAGCGGCTATTAAATTAAATATGTTTATGAATTTAGGCGAAACTATTTTTATTTTCATAGTAGAAAAGGCAATAAGAAAAATTATTATTTCGTCTAACATATAAAATAGTATGAATAGCACCATGTAAGAGATGGTGACGGGCAGGGAAAGATTAGCTTCTACTAAAATACTAGCGAATAAAACTGGCAAGAAAGCTGAGCAAGGGAATTCTACTATTGTTACTGCACCGGCGAACAGAAGGACAACGCCTAGTAAAATTATGATGTTTTTCTTTTTGGCAAATATTTTTTCAACCTTAGGTGATAATTTAGCAAGTATTCCGCCGGAATTACAGGTTGCTCCTTGTTTTAGTGATTTGATAAATTCTCTAAGTAAATAAATACCTCCAGCTATTGATAATAACCCAATAACAAGTTCCATGCTTTTTATATAAGGTGATATAACTGAGAAGAATTGATGCCAAGCAAAGATTAATAATCCATATGTTAAACCGGTGATTAGCAAGAAGAATCCGCCTAATAATAGTATTCTTTTTCTAGAACCTAATACCATTACTAATCCTAATATAATAATTAAGGCTCCTAATGAACAAACATTAAAACCGTCAACTATTCCTAAAACGACAGCTAAAGCTGGTAGGGAATATTTATAAATATCAATTTCACCCATAAAAGGTATTTTTATGGTTTTTTCTTCTTTTTCTTCAGAATTAATAACCTTATTTTCAATATTTTTTGAGACAGAATCATCAAAACCAATATAAAAGGAGTCGCCGATAAAGGTAGCTGGGACTAGTCCTTGTTGATTTTTAGGTACTTGGTAGTCTTCGTAAAAATTATTTATTAAATCTATATTTTTTGAAAATTCATATTCATTAATTTCTATTTGTGGATAAGTTTTTTTTAATTCTTCTAAAAACTTTTTTTCTTCTAAGCAATGCGGGCAGGTGGGACTACCAAAAAAATTTATTTCAATTAATTTACTCTCTTCTTTTTCTTCGGCTCGAGCAAGACTCGGTAGAAAAGAAAAAATAAGAATAAATATTATTAAGAAGAGTGGTTTTATTTTTATCATAAAAAGTATATTAGTTTTATTATTTTAATTATAGTTTAAATATAAAAGAAGGTCAACAATAGTTGTTTTTTCTATTGCTCTTATTATTTTTTAATGATAATATTAAAGTAAGTTGTTAATTTTTAAATTAATTTAAATTCCTAAAAATAACTTAGTTTAATATTAAAAAGCATAGAAATGGCTAAAAATAAGAAAATGAAAATCTTAGCGTTATTAATTTATGTATTAATAGCCAGCGTCGGGGTTTATTTCTTAAAACCACTATATATTTGGTCTATTCTTATAGTTTTAGTGCCCCCTAGTGTTGTTAATTTCTTTTGGTTAAAAAGCTCAAAATACAAAGTTTTGTTATTTTCTCTAGTGGCCGCCCTTATTTTTGCTCCTCCCATAGAGTTAATGGCTCGCCTCAAAGATGTTTGGGACGTGACCTCATCTTTTCCTCGACCTTTTGGTTTAATTCCTTTAGAAAATATGCTGTTCGCCTTTTTAAATTTTTTCTGGGTTCTATCTTTCTACGAGTATTTTATTGACAAGGATTTAGTTAGTCGGATAAACAAACGGTTCAAGTATTTAGTTTTTATTTTTGTTATATTTTCAATAATTGTTTTCTCCTTGTTTTTTTATCAAAGAAACTTAGTCGCCGCCAATTACTTTGCTATCGCTTTTTTGTCTTTAATAATTCCGGCTGGCATTATTTTTAAGAAGAATTTAAAATTACTTAAAAAAACTATTCTGCCAACTTTATTTTTTGCCGTGGTATTTTTTGTTTATGAATTAGTTTCACTTAAGGTCGGTAGTTGGTTTTGGCCAGGGGAGTATTTATTACCGGTAATTATTTGGGGTGAAATTTTTCCTCTCGATGATATAATTATTTGGTATTTTTTATCAACTCCCGCCTTGATAGGGGGATATGAATTTTTTATGGATGATTTTAGATAATTTCGTCCTCTTTGACAAAAAATAAATTATATGTTATATTTTTTTTAATTAGTTCTTTAATCTGTCTAAAAAAGTAAAAAATGGAAGATAAAAATTCTCTTGTTCAATGGTTTCTAGAGCCCTTAAATTCGTTTACGAATGAAGTCATTTCTAGAGAGCTTCTTAAAAACGGTGCTCTAGAAGAGAACACTATTATTAAGGACTCTAAGGGGAACGAACATAGCGCCTATGGAGTGAAATATACTTATGTGACTAAATTAAAAAACTCTATGGGCAATCTTTCAAACAT
The DNA here is from genome assembly GCA_041656935.1 of Patescibacteria group bacterium. Taxonomy (GTDB): domain Bacteria; phylum Patescibacteriota; class Patescibacteriia; order Patescibacteriales; family UBA12465. The sequence continues at coordinate 51,954 of JBBACQ010000005.1, read as the reverse complement.
AAAGTTTAGAGTTTTTTATAAAAGGGGGAAAAATGGGCAAATTAATGAATGGCAATTCGTTGCTCGGAAAAAAGCCCCCAAGAAAAAATAATTAATTCCTAAAGAAAACAATCCTCAATTTGAGGATTTTTTTAAAAAATGATATAATATAACTAGTTATTTTTAATTTTTAATCCTAATAATATGAAAAATAAATTGTCTTACATTATCACCGTTATAGCTGTTTTTTTGGTTTCTTTCTTAGGAAGCTTGGTTACTAATAGGGGAATGGATTGGTATGAAACATTAAATCTGCCAAGTTTTACTCCCCCAGGTTTTTTTATTGGTATAGTTTGGTCAATTATCTTCCTTTTAAGTTTATTCTCAATTCTGCTTTTTTTACATAAAAATAAGGCTAAAAAAGAGCTTTATTTTGGTATTATTATTTTCTTTTTCATTCTTAATGGTATCTTAAATATTTTTTGGAGTGTCTTGTTTTTTGGTGGTGGTTTAATTTTTTGGTCAATTCTAGAGATGATTGTTTTAAATTTAACCAATTTAACTTTAATTTTATTACTTTGGAAAAATAATAAGGTTTCTTCTATTTTATTTTGGCCTTATTTTTTGTGGGTAGGATTTGCTACTTATTTGGCCTATATAATTTATTTATTAAATTAAGATTATGAAAAAGATTCTGTTAGTATTGGGTCATCCTAATACGAATTCTTTAAATAGAGACTTATTAGAGTCATATTATCAGTCAGCTCTAAAAAGGGGACATGAGGTTAGAAAAATCTTTCTCGGAGAAATAAATTTTAATCTTAATTTAAAAGAAGGATATAACGAAGTCCAAGAGCTTGAGCCTGATTTGAAAAAGGCCCAAGAAGATATTTTATGGGCTGATCATTTAGTTTTTGTTTTTCCAATTTGGTGGTATAATCTCCCAGCAGTATTTAAAGGGTTTATTGATAGGGTTTTTCTTCCGGGGTTTGCTTTTAAATTTGAAAATAATTCTTCGATACCTGATAAATTATTAACCGGTAAAACGGCTGATATTATTTGTACCTCGGGAGCTCCTAAAATTTATTATTTTATTAAGGGGGGTAATTCCGGGGCGAAGATTTTGAAAAATACTTTAAATTTTTGTGGGATAAAAGTTAGGAGAAAAATTCTTCTGGGTTCTATTAGTGGAGAATTAAAGGCCGAGAAGTTAGATAAGTATCATAATATTATCCAAAAAATGGTTATTAAATAATTTAAAATTAATTTTATTTTTTCTATGTTAAGTTTAAATGAGGTTAAGAAAAATTTAGGCGTTAAAGAATGTATTAAAAAATCGGAAAAATATTTAGATCTTTTAGGCTATACCGATCATGGGTCACGTCATGTTAATATGGTTTCTGATCGGGCTAAGAGCTTAGCTAAACATATTGGTTTAAGTTTAAGAGAGCAAGAGCTTTGTGCGATTGCTGGATATTGCCATGATATGGGAAATTTTTTACAAAGAACCGATCATTGTTATACTGGAGCACTGCTTTTTTCTCAGTTTTTTATGGATAAAACCGAAGATGTTGCTGGAGTGTTGGAAATTATGCAGGCGATTGCTAATCACGATGAACATAAATTTGAAATTATTAATAAAATTGGGGCTGTTTTGATTTTAGCTGATAAATCTGATGTGCATCGTAGTCGAGTGAAAGATAAAAGTCCAGAAAATATAAAGAACGATATTCATGATCGAGTTAATTATTCGGTAATTGATTCTACTTTTAAATTTAATAATAACAAGAAAGAAATTATTTTGCGGTTAAAAATTGATACTAAGGTTACTGGGGTTATGGAATATTTTGAAATATTTAACGAGCGCATGATTCTTTGTCGACAAGCAGCCGAATTTTTGAACCTTAATTTTGTTTTAGTTATTAATAATTTTAAATTATCTTAAGAACTATGATTGGAGTTTTTGATTCCGGTGTTGGTGGGTTAACAGTTTTAAGTCATTTTTTAGCTGATCATCCGGATTATAATTACATATATTTAGGTGATAATGCCAATGTTCCTTATGGTAATAAATCATCAGAAATAATTTACGGCTACAGCAAAAAAGCCGTAGATTTTTTATATTCCCAAGGTTGCCGTTTAATAATTTTTGCTTGCAATAGCGCTTCAGCCCAGGCTTTAAGAAAGATACAACAAGAATATTTACCTAGTAAATACCCTGACTTAAAGGTTTTGGGGGTGATTAGACCGATTGCTGAGAAAATTTCCTCTCTTCATAATTTACAAAAAATAGGAATAATTGGTACTCGAGCAACAGTTGCGTCTGGTGTTTATGATGATGAAATAAAACTTTTAAATCCCAATATTCAAATATTAAGCCAGTCGGCTCCGTTACTAGTTCCTTTAATTGAGGAGTCTTGGTTTAAAAAACCAGAGACCAAAATAATTTTGAAAAAGTATTTAAGAGAATTGAAGATGAAACAAATTCAGGTTTTAGTTTTAGCTTGTACTCATTATCCTTTCTTATTAGATGATATCAAAAAGATAATGGGGAAGAAGTGTTTGGTCTTTGACCCCGGCAAAGTGGTTAGTGATAGTTTAGGCAAATATTTAGAAAACCACCCCGAATTAAAATTAAAAAAACAAAAAGATATTAACTGTTTTTTTTATGTGACCGACAATCCCGTTGGTTTTAAAACCTTGGGAAGTATTTTTTTAGGCAAGAAAATTGATAAGGTGGAAAAAATAATTTTATAATTACCATTTTTTCAGGTCTAGTTTATAGCCCCGTCCTTTAATAGTATGAATTAATTCTCGTTTTTTTCCGGTAGGATTTAATTTTCGTCGTAGTTTTAAAATATGAGTTTCTACGGTGTTGGAAAAAGGATCAGCATTAAAATCCCAGACATTTTCCATTAAAATATTACGAGAAATCACCTTGCCCTTATTTTTAAAAAGAAATTCTAGTATCATTAGTTCTTTAAAGGTTAAATAGATATTTTTTTTATCGCGAACCACCAAGTGTTTTTCAATATCAACTATTAGGTCGTCAATTCGGTAAATGGCCTTTTCAACTTTATTTGGTCGGCGAACGACCGCTTTGATTCTTGATAATAATTCAGAAAAAACGAAGGGCTTAGTTATATAATCATCGATTTCTAGGTTGAAAAATTCGTTTTTAGTTTCTTGGCTAGCGTCTATGGTTAATATAATTATTTTAATGTTTTTGTTTTCTGACCGGATTTCCCTGACCACTTCTCGACCATTCTTCTTTGGTAGGTTATAGTCAACTATTATTAAGTCATAGTGATTCGTTTTAAATAGAAAAAGTCCGCGATCACCGTCCATGGCCGAATCTACAGTCCAAAGTTCTTTCTTTAAATAGTCTTTTAAAATCTTTACGATTTCTTGATCGTCTTCGATTAATAATATTTTCATAGTTTAGAAATAAAATAATCCTTAAGAGGAATTTTATTTTATTAATTATTATTTATTTTTATTTTACAATAATCTTCATAAAGTTATTATAAAGTATAGATAAACTTAATATAAACTATTATTTAACATAAATAATGTGTTATAATCTAGAAATATGAATGATAATAAGAAAATAGAAAACATTGCTAAAAATACCTCTTATCTAACCATGGCTTTAATTTTACAAAAAGTTCTATCTTTTTCTTATTTTGTTTTGTTGGCGCGAAATTTAGGTCCAGAAAGTTTAGGAAAATATTATTTTGCTATTTCTTTTACTACTATTTTTGCTGTTTTTATTGATTTGGGCTTAGTTAATTATTTAACCCGAGAAACAGCTAAAACGAAAGAGAAGTCGCCTAAATTATTGGCCAATATCTTGGGGCTTAAAACTATTACTAGTTTGGTCTCTCTTTTAGCGGTTTTTGTTTTTATCAATATTTTAGGCGGTTATGATAGTTTGAGTCGCGAGCTGGTTTATATTTCAGCTATTTGTATGGTTTTAGACTCTTTTACCTTAACTTTTTTTGGTTCGGCGCGAGGATTTCATAATTTAAAATTTGAAAGTATCGCTTCGGTTATTTTTCAGGTTATTGTTTTGGCCTGTGGTTGGCTTTTTTTAATTTTAAAGTTTGATTTAAGGATAATAATGTTATCCTTGGTTTTAGCTAGTTTATTTAATTTCTTTTATTCCGCCTCAATATTGCGCTTTAAGATTAAAATGCCGATTAAAATTTCTTTTGATTTTCCGTTTATCAAAAATATTTTAATTTTTAGTTTGCCCTTTGCCTTATTTGGTGTTTTTCAGAGACTTTATACTTATTTAGATTCGGTTTTATTATCTTTTTTTTCTGGCGATTATTACGTTGGTATTTATCAAATTTCTTTCAAGATCATTTTTGCCTTACAGTTTTTACCGATGGCTTTTATTGCCTCACTTTATCCAGCTATGAGTTATTATTGGCTTAATAATCGAGAACAATTATTAATTGCTTTTAAACGAGCGATTGATTATTTATTATTAATATCCATTCCTATTTCTACGGCTGTCTTTTTATTATCTGATAAAATTTTATTAATTTTTAAAAACGATTATTCCTCGGCTAATTGGCCGCTAAAGATATCGATTTTAGCTTTAATTTTTATCTTCCTTAATTTTCCTATCGGTTCTTTATTAAATGCTTGTGATCGTCAATCTAAAAATACTCAAAATATGTTGATAAGTTTGATTTTTGCTGTTATTTTAAATATAATTTTAATTCCTCGGTTTCAAGCTATCGGAGCCTCAATTGTTGTGGTGTTGAGTAATTTTTTAATGTTTATTTTAGGAATAATAGAATGTCGCAAGATTAGTTCTTATCGGTTTAAAAGTAATTTGATGAGCTTGGCAAAAATATTAATGGCTACTCTTTTTATGGCAATTTTTATTTTCGTCTTTAAATCGTTATTAAATATTTTTATATTGTCTTTTATTGCTATGATAATTTATTTTTCCTTTTTATTATTATTTGGCGCAATTAAGAAGGCTGATATTAATTATATTAAAGCGTCGTTTAAAACTAAGAACGACTTAGTCTAAAATTAATTTTTAGAGATGAATTTTTTATTAATCACATTAGAATTTTTTCCTTTCAAGGGTGGAGTAGCTAATTATTATACTAATCTGGTTTATTATTGGCCCAAAGATAAGAAGCTTTTTATTTTAAATAATAATAGTAATGAGCTTTTGAGTCAGCGAGGGATTTTTAAATGGAGAAAAACAATATTTAAATTATATCATTATATTAAAAAAAATAGAATTAATCATATTATTGTTGGTCATATTTTGCCTTTAGGGATAGCAGTTTATTTATTGAGTAGAATTTTACCTTTTAAATATTCTATCGTTTTGCACGGCATGGATTTTGCTTATGCTATTAAAAGACCTTGGAAGAGATTTATTAGTAGAATTATTTTTAATAAAGCTGATAAAATAATTTCAGCTAATTCCTATGTGGCCATTTTATGCGCAAACTTTTTAAAATCAGGCCAAAAAATAAAAGTAGTTAATCCGGGAGTTAAAGATTTCTCAGCCTTAGAAAGAGTTGATATTGATAAAGTAAGAGAGAAAAATAATTTAAATAATCATAAAATTTTATTTAGTTTAGGTCGATTAGTTAAAAGAAAAGGTTTTGATAATACTATTAAATCTTTGAGAAGAGTCCTAGATGAGTTTGGTGATAATTTTATTTATTTAATTGCTGGGAAAGGTCCCGATGAGAAATATTTAAAAGATTTGGCTTTATTGGAGCTAGGAGAAAAGTGGGATGATCAAGTTAAGTTTATTGGTGAAATTAGTGAACAAGAAAAGTGGGTTTTATTATCTTTATGTGATATCTTTATAATGCCCGCTCGGGATATCGATGGCGATTTCGAAGGCTTTGGCATCGTTTATTTAGAGGCTAGCTTATCTAAAAAACCAATTATTGCTGGAAATAGCGGGGGAGTAGCTGATGCTGTTAAAAATGGAGTTACTGGCTTATTGGTTAATTCCAATGATATAGCTGAAATTTCCGAAGCAATTTTAAAATTATTAGGTGATGCTGGTTTAAGGGATAAATTAGGTGAGCGGGGTCGTCTTCGAGCTTTAAGTGAATTTTCCTGGAAGGATAAGGTAGCTGATATTTATAATTTTTTAAGTAATTAAAATTTTCTATGATTTCTATAATAATTCCTGTTTATAATGGGGCTAAAACAATATTGAAAACCTTGCAAAGTATCGAAAAGCAGAGTTATCAAAATTTTGAGGTTATAATTGTTAATGACGGATCTAAGGATAACATCGCTTCTGTTTTTGAATCTTTTTCTAAAGTTAATAAATTGGAAAGGAATTATTATTTTATAACTCAAAGTAATAAGGGGGCGCCTAATGCTAGAAATCAAGGAGTAAAAAAAGCTCAGGGTGATTTTTTATTTTTTTGTGATGATGATGCTGTTTTGCAACCGGAGGCTTTAGAAAAAATGATTTTAGCTTTAAAAAATAATCCCACGAGTGCTTATGCCTATTCTTCTTTTTATTGGGGTAAAAAATTATTTAAATTATGGCCCTTCAATCCCGAAAAACTTAAAAAGATGCCATATATTCATACTATGTCTCTTATGAGGCGAGAAGCTTTTCCGGCTAGTGGTTGGGATGAAAAGATAAAAAAGATGCAAGATTGGGATTTATGGTTAACGATGTTAGCCAACGGTCAAACAGGTATTTTTATTAATGAGCCACTTTTTAAAATAAGGCCGGGGGGTGATATTAGCTCCTGGTTACCAGCCTGGTCATATAATTTTTTACCGTTTTTGCCAGCAGTTAAAAGGTATAAAAAAGCTTCGTTAATTATTAAAAATAAGCATAAGTTAGTATGATGAAATTAGATTTTATTTTACAGGAAAAAAAGAAAATATTAGTAATTTTTGCCCTTTTATTTTTCTTTGAATTTTTCTCGTTTTTATCTTATTATTTCCCAAAAATTAATTTATTATTTTTTTTGATAATAGTTTTAGTCTTTTTTTTCCTAGCTTTTTATAGATTAGAATTAGCCCTGTATGTTTTATTGGCGGAGTTATTTGTTAACTCTATGGGTTATCTTTTTTTTCTAGAGCTTGGTTCTCTAAAAATTTCTCTTCGGATAGCCTTATGGTTGATCCTTATGTCTGTTTTCCTAGCTAAGTTTATTCTAGGATATATTAAAGAAAAAAAAGTTTTTCTCCAAAAATATTTGTTTTTGCCCAATATTAAGATTTTGGCTTATCTATTTTTATTTATCTTTTTAGGTTTAATTTATGGACTGATAAATAATGGTTTTAGCGATGCTTTTTTTGATTTTAATGCTTGGCTGTATTTTTCTTTAATTTTTCCTTTATGGCAGGTTATCTTTGTGGACAAAAAAGCTGATGCTAATAATTTTTGGCAAAAAGTTATTTTAATTTTCGTTGGAGCTGTATCATTTTTAGTTTTTAAATCTCTTTTATTTTTGTTTTTATTTTCGCATAGTTTACCGGGTTTAATTTTTGATCTTTATTCTTGGACCAGAAGCTATGCTTTAGGTGAAATCACTAATATGGGGTCTGGCTTTCATCGAGTATTTTTGCAGGCGCAGATTTTTATTTTATTAGCTTTTCTGTTTAGTTCAGTTTATTTGGTCTTTATAAAAAATAAAAAAAGACTCGGTGGTTTAATATTATTTTTATCATTATTGGCCTCTGGATTAATTTTGAGTTTTTCTCGTAGTTTCTGGATGGGAGGAATTATAGCCATAATTGTGGCCGTAGTTTTTTTAATCCGAAAATTTAATATTAAGACGGCCTTAAAATATTTGTCTCTTCTTTCCTTATCGTTAGTGATTGGCTTCTTATTTGTTTTAGTAGTCGTTAAATTTCCTTGGCCACAAAGCCAGGCTGATTTTAGCTTGGATTCTCTCTCTAATCGAGCTAAAATTATATCTTCGGAGTCGGCTATATCTTCTCGGTGGGCCTTATTAGACGTTATGCAAGGGGACATAAAGAATAATTTTGTCTTAGGTCGAGGGTTTGGGGCGAGATTGGAATATAAGTCTAATGATCCTCGAGTTTTAGAAAGAACTACCGACGGAATCCATTCTACTTATGCTTTTGAATGGGGCTGGATTGATATTTGGTTGAAGTTAGGTCTTTTTGGAGTATTAGTTTATCTTCTTTTAATTTTTAATATTTTAAAATATTGTTGGGTTAATTTTAGGGACAATGACAAAATTTATTTGGTAGGATTAGGGCTGGCTATTATTTCTTTGGCGGTTGTAAATTTCTTTACCCCTTATTTAAATCATCCCTTGGGAATTGGATTTTTAATTTTATCTAATTTATTTCTATATCAAAAATTTGACAGATCTTTATGTTAAGAGTTATTGCTTTCGCTACCATGGCTATTGATCATATCGGGGCAATTTTTTTCCCCCAGTTTTTAATTTTTAGAATTATTGGTCGTCTAGCTTTTCCTTTGTTTGCTTATGGAGTGGCTCAGGGATATTCTAGAACCAGAAATTTTTCTAATTACAGTCAAAGAATTTTAGTTTTAGGATTAATCTCTCAGCCGATTTTTTATTTATTATTTAAGAGCGATTATATTAATATTTGTTTTTCGTTGTTATTGGGGTTATTGGCAATTTATACTTATGATAAGGTTAAAAAATATATTTGGAAAATTTTAGGAATTGGTGTTTTATTATTTCTAGCTTATTTTTTAAAGGTTGAATATGGTATTTATGGAGTTTTAATGATTTTGTTTTTTTATATTTTTAGAAATAATCCTTGGTTATTAATTTTTCAAGCATTATTGGTTTTTTCTTATGTGCTATTAGATTATGCTAGATTCTTAAGTATTTTTGCCTTGCCAGCTTTCTTTTTAGCCTATTATTTTAAAAAATATGACTTTAGAATAAACCGAGCCGTTCAATATCTTTTTTATCCAGTTCATCTCTTAATAATTTATTTAATTTATATATTTAAAAACTTTTATTGAGGATTTTTGTCTCTTTGGAGACTAAAAAACCTTGCTTATTTCTAGATATTAGTGTATTATTATAAAGATTAAAAAGTAAAATTTATAAAAAATGATTTTTAAAAATAGCCAATTAGGCTAAAAAAATTATTTTAAAAAATATGAATGAACAAATTATGACCCATGAAGGGTATAAAAAATTAAAAGATGAGTTAACTTATCTAAGTAATGTTAAAAGAAAAGAGATAGCTGAGAGAATTGAGCGAGCCAAGGAATTGGGTGATCTAAGTGAAAATGCTGAATATAGTGAAGCTAAGGACGCTCAAGCTTTAAATGAAGGGCGCATTATTGAGTTGAGTAGTATTTTAAAAAATGTAACGGTAGTTGATAGCATGGGGGTAGGAAAGGGGAAAATAGATATGGGATCTTCAGTTAAGGTGTTGATAAATGGCAATGAAAAGGAATATGTGATTGTTAGTTTTAATGAGGCTGATCCGATAAATGGAAAAATTTCTAATGAATCTCCTTTGGGGATGTCATTTTTGGGTAAGAAAAAGGGAGATGAGGTTTTGGTTGATACTCCTAGAGGGGAAGTTAAATACAAGATTATTGATGTTAAGTAGTTTTTTGTTTATAAAGCGGACACAGATTGTCTATGTTAAAGCTACGGCGGTTGGAGGTCGCCTACGCTAAAGTTACGGCGAACCACAGTCGGGGATCGTCTAATGGTAGGGCTCCAGGTTCTGGTCCTGGCTATCTGGGTTCGAATCCTAGTCCCCGAACGAATGAAAAAAATCCAGCGTGAGCTGGATTTTTTGAATGAGTGAGGGGAAGCGAAGTGCCTGCGCACTTCGCGTCTAGGATTCGAAAGCCGGAGCGATGTGTGAGCGTAGCGAACACCGCGAGGCCGGGCCAGAGCGCTTAGTGAGCGCAGTCCGCCTTGGGCGGGCAAGCGAGACTTAGCGACGTGTGGCCGAATCCTAGTCCCCGAGCGAGTGAAAAAATAGGACAATATAATCCTATTTTTGTTATGCTATTGACATATTTTAATATTCATGATATAATTTTAATTATAAGTAGTACTTTTACAAAGAGGTTAGAATTAGGTTAATTATTAAGTTTATTATAATTTAGTAGATTTAATAATTAATCTAATGTTTAACTTTAAATAATATGAAAATGAAAACAAAATTTTTTATGATCGTTGTCTTAGGACTTGGATTATTTTTATCCTCATGCGCTCCTAAGAACGTGTGGGTAGACAATTTAGAATTTAATGGTCTTGGTGGGGATGGGTATTTTATTAACACCATTGGTGCAAATTACGGAGATACGATTTTTATTTGGGAAACAATAAATTTCGATTCTAAAAATGTAAATGATAATGTACATCGCGGCTTGATTAGTATTGATGATTGGAATAGAAAAACCAAAAATTTTGGTAGAGCGATAGTTGTTTGGCATTATGGTGGAGAAACTCCTAGCAAAGACCAAAATGACTGGATTAGCAGAAAGACAACCGTTAGCATAGCTGTTGTTGCAAAGAAAGAAGATTAAAGCTGAAAAAATTTTTAAATATAATTGGACTTACTTATAATTAGTGAGTCCTTTTTTATTGCTAAAAATAATTTTGGTTCGAACATCGTCCGCGACCCCGAGCAAGTTGACAAAATGGCATTAAAAGTGATATTTTGTTTTTATAATGTTTTTATAAATAAAAATAATTTATGAAATTTACTGCCGTAGTTATTATAAAATCAGATAATAAAACGTTAGATAATATTAGAAAAAATATTAATGAGAAATCGAAAGCATATTTATCTGAAGCAATGAAGAACAATATTAGCTCCTTGTTTGATATTGATTTATTGGACAACAAAGCTATAGCTGAAAAACTTTTTGAAATAAACAAAACTGAAACTGGATTTGACGAAGAAGGAATTTATGAATTTTCATTCGTTTTTAAGAATGCCTTAATTGAACAATGCAAGAAAAAAATTGATAAGCCGTTAGGAAAGCTTAATTTTTTTGATTATTATGATATTTTTGATTTGCAAATGACTGACAATTTAATAATAAATATTGATCAATATGATAGATTTCCGGATACTATTATAATGCCGGATTTTAAGTTAATTAGGGCACCAAAAGCATTCATGAATATTAATGAAACAAGTAATGATTACCAGAAATTTCTTGATTGGAAAAAAGATCTTAAGAAAGCGCTTAAAAAATATTCTAATGATAGTTTTTCTCTGATTTTAGATTGTCATATTTAATCGTGAGAGTTATTTTGTTTCGAACATCGTCCGCGACTCCGAGCAATTGCAAAATAGCACCAAAAGTGCTATTTTTGCTATATATGGATATTATTAATGAAATAAAAAACTTTGTTGAAGCCGAATGTTTAAAACCTACTAGTAAGTATGGTTATGAGCCTTTTATTTTTCATTTTGTGTCGATAGCAAAATATGCCGAAGTCTTAGCTGATGAATTAGGAGGGGATAAAGAAATTATTTGTTTGGCCGCTTGGTTGCATGATATTGGTTCTATAATTTATGGTCGAGAAGATCATCATATTACAGGCGCTAAAGTTGCTGAAGAAAAATTAAGAGAATTGGGTTATGAAGAAGAAAAAATTGAGAAAGTTAAAAAATGTATTTTAAATCACCGTGGTTCTAAAAATAATGTTTTACAAAGTTTAGAAGAAAAAATTTTAGTTGATGCTGATACTTTAAGTAATTTTGATAATATTCCTGGAATTTTTAAGGCTGCTTTTGTGTATGAAAATAAAAATCAAGGAGAAGCAAAAGATTCGGTAAGACAAAAATTAATAAATAAATGGAATCAACTTCAATTCGAAAATTCAAAAAAACTGGTTAAGCCTAAATATGAAGCTGCTATGATTCTTTTAAGTTAAAATCATTTTGACCATATATCAACCATAGAGCTACATGTGTCCGAAAGACACTTTACTTGATAAACAAAAAAAGACTAATATCCATTAGTTCTTTTTTGTTTCTCCAGGGGGATTAGAACCCAATTTAAAATTATTGACAAAAATAGATTAATTATGATATATTTTTCTATTGATCTTTAAAATATTAAATCAAAACAGGAGATTATTATGAAAAATGAAAACGTGTTAAAGTTGCAAAAATTAGGGGTTGATATTGAAATAGCAATTCTTTTATCCTGGAAATTATTATCTCAGGAGGAAAAAGAAGAATTGTCATTTGAGCAATGTCAGAATATCTGGAAAGAGATGCCTTCCAACGGTTCGGAAAAAGCTGAAGCTTGGCAATTAATAAAGATAAAAGCTGTGACCTTCGAACAGTGTAGATGGGTTTGGTTAAACATCCTTTTATGTGGTCCGGAAAAAGATGAATTTTGGAAAAAGGTAAAGGCCGAAGCTAAAGCTTTTTTACAATGTAAGTGGGTTTGGCATAATACTCCTTCAGACAGCTTAGAAAAAGTTGAAGCCTGGCAGTTAGTAAAAGCTAAAGTCGAAACCTTTAAGCAATGTCAGGAGCTTTGGGAAAGTGTTTTCTCGGACAACTCGGAAGAAGCTGATGTTTGGCAATTATTGAAAGTTAAAGCCGAAACTTTTGAGCAATGTCAGGAACTTTGGGAAGATATTTCTTCAGACAGATTGAAAAAAGCTGAAGCTTGGCAATTAGTAAAAGCTAAAGCTGAAACTTTTGAGCAATGTCGGGAGCTTCGGGAAAGTTTTTCCTTAGATAGTTCGGAAGAAGCTGAGACTTGGCAATTGTTGAAAGCTAAAGCCGAAACTTTTGAGCAATGTCAGGAGCTTTGGAAAAGTGTTTCCTCGGATAGCTCGGAAAAAGCTAAGGTCTGGCAGTTAGTGAAAGCTAAAGCCGAAACCTTTGAGCAATGTCAGGAGCTTTGGGAAAACACCCCCTTAGATAGCCCGCAAGAAGCTGAGGCTTGGCAATTATTGAAAGCTAAAGCCGAAACCTTTGAGCAATATCAGGAACTTTGGGAAAGCGCTTCCCCAGATACCCTGCAAGAAGCTGAAGTTTGGCAATTGTTGAAAGCTAAAGCCGAAACTTTTGAGCAATGTGAGTTTGTTTGGCGTAATGCTCCTTTAGACAGCCCGGAAAAGGCTGAAGCTTGGAAAATGATTATGGCCAAAGTTAAAGACATGTAGCCTTTTTTAAAACATTTTAACGGTTGATAAAAAATCAGCCGTTTTTTATTTTAGGTGGTGCAACCGCATAATTTTAGGTGAGCCGTATAGCTAACAGCCCTATGCAGGGCGGTGAATGATAAGTTGATAAGTTTTTCTTTATTTTAATCTAAATTTGTGTTAAATTTAAAATATAATCTATCTAAATTCAATGTATGACGAATAAAAATTTTAAAATAATTAATTATATTTTAATTTCAGTATTTTTTATTCTTTTATTATTTCTATTTGGTTCTGCTGATGGCAATATTAATTTTAGTAATATTTTCCATAATATTTTAGAGCAAAGTAAAGCTACTGAAATTAAAAATTATATTAATCAAAATTTTAATTCTATTAATTCTGACAATTTCGAACCAGAGGATAATAATGAATATGGTAATTTAAACAATAATAATATTCAAGAAGAAAATTTAGAAAACGAAGAATTATATGAAGTTTATAATGTTGTTGATGGCGATACTATAAAAGTGTATATTAACAACAATTTAGAATCGATTCGTCTGATTGGGCTGGATACTCCAGAAACAGTTGATCCGCGTAAGGAGGTTCAATGTTTTGGAGTTGAAGCTTCTAATAAGGCCAAGGAAATGTTAAGTGGTAAAAATGTAATACTCAAGAAAGACGAGAGCCAAGGAGAGCGAGATAAATACGGTCGTCTTTTATTATATGTTTATTTAGAAAACGGGGTGTTGTTTAATAAATGGATGATTGAAAATGGTTATGGTCATGAATATACTTATAATATTCCATATAAATATCAAACTGAATTTCAAAAGGCAGAAAAGTATGCTAGGGAAAACAAATTGGGTCTTTGGGCTGATAATGCCTGCGTCGAGAGTGGTGATGTTTTAGAGAGCATAAATAATGATTCTCAGGCGAGCGTTGATAGCCAAGAGCCTCCAATAAGCGAAGGTACTCAAATATTAGATAGCCCTCAGGTTAAGAAAAGTTCTACTGGGATATGCCATGAAAAAGGGACTACTTATTATGATAGAACTAAAAATTTTATTTCTTATAACTCTATAGCGGATTGCTTAAGTAGTGGGGGTAGGCTACCGAAATCTTAGGATTATTATTTATCGACGGGAATTAGAACTTATTTTTTATTCAATTAAAATTATGGTATAATATAAATATTATAGTAAAAACAAACAAAGAATTAAAATAGCTTTTGTATTAATATAAAGTATAATTATTATATAAAGATTATAAGTATAATTTAAACAATATGAAAAAAATATTAATTTTATCTTTAGTTTTAGTTTTTTTATCTTTATCAGCTTGTAGTTTAAGAAACAATAATAGCGAAGCGGACAGGTCAGAACAAATAAATCAACTAAACATTGTTGGCGGTGATCGTGATGAACATGGTTGTATTGGTTCTGCGGGGTATAGTTGGTGTGAAGCAAAACAAAAATGCCTTAGAGTTTGGGAAGAAAAATGTGAAGAGGACAAACTTGAGGTTAATGATAGTATCTCTTCTGAAAAATTAGGTATAAAAGTATCATATTATTCAGATCCCGAAAATAAAACTGGGGCAAAAGTAGAAGATAATAGAATTTATTTTTACATGAACGGACCAGCAAGTATTAGTGATTATAAATTAGGCCAGTATTTAGAAAAATTTACTAAAGAAACCGATGCTAGTTTACAAAGCGCTATTGAAAATAATTTTTTACAAAATATAGACAGAGATAAATGTTTTGTTGAAATCATTGAAGATACCACTGAATATCAGAAAGCTGTAATTAGTTATCCAGATAATCCTTGCCCCGACGGTGAACCTTTTTTTGCCTGCAATGTTTGTCCAGCTGGATATAGTCGAACTAATGGCTTAGCCTATTTTGTGTATTATAAAAACCATCCAGATTCGTATTTTTATTTTAGCATTGGTCAATATTCATTAATAATGGGTGATTTGCCAGCTACATCGAGTTTAGAGTGGTTTAATAATGTAGAATTTTTAAAATAAATAATTGAAACTTTATTAAAATTAAATTAAAAAATGAAAAAGCCAGCCCATCACAAAATGACTTCAAGATCTCCAATTTATATTTACGCTACCGAAATGGTCTCTGCTTATTATAAGTGCTTAGATTTAAAAGATAAATCAGTCCTAAGCATTTGTGGTTCAGGAGATCAAGTCATAAATGCTTATTTTTTTGGAGCAAAAAAAGTTTTTGCCTTTGATATAAATATAAGGGCTGAGTTTATTTTAGATTTAAAGCTAAAAGCTTTGAAAATTTTAGATTACGAAGAATTTTTGGACTTTTTTGGTAGTGGTTATGGAAATGCCAAATTTTCTTTTAGTAATTATCAAAAAATAAGAAGCAGTCTATTAGATAAAACTAAAAGATTTTTTGATAAAGTTTATAAAGAATTTAATTATAATGGAAGACGGCTTGTTGATTCTGATTATTTTAGAAAGAGAGATATGCTAAGTGCCTCAATTTTTCAGGTTAATGCTTATTTAAAAAACGAAAAAGAATATTTAAAGTGTCGGAACATTATGGCTGACAAAAAAATTGAATTCGTTGTTTCGGATATTAATGAAATTAATAAAAAAATAAATAAAACGTTTGATATAATTAATATTTCCAATGTTTTAAATTATTTAACAGCGAATGTTGCGGATGGTGATTTAGTCAGAATTCTCAGTTTAACGATTAAAAGTGTCTCTAAAAAATTAAAAGTTAATGGCTTAATTTTTTGGTATTCTTATTTTGAAGTTATGTATAAAAACAATGGGAAAGGGGTGCCTCCGGCTTCTAGAAAAGATATTATCAAGGAAATTGAGAAGAACCTTGCTTTCAAAATTATATCAAAAAAAATTAAAGGCATGAAACAAGGATTTTTTGATCGTATAAATATTTTAATGCGTGTAAGGTGACTAATCGTTGACTTTTCAAATAATATGTGTTATTTTAATAAATTCACATTAACAATAAAATAAATTAAAAGTAGGAGGTAATAATGGATCCTTGGAAACCGTTTCATGAGGCAATTATTCCGGCCATAAAGAATTGTTCAAGGGCTGGGTTGGTTGATATGGCTAGATTAATTAGGAATACAAGTATTCCTAAAGATCACGATAAAATAATTTTGGCTTGGGAAGAGAGGCTAGAACAGCTTGATTCCAAACCAAACCGCGGAGTTAGAGCGAGCATCCAAAAACAAAAAGACAAATTAAGTTCTTTTTTAAAGAAAGAGTTCTTTTTCCTGGTTGATTATTCATTGAGCTTAGAAGAGGTAATTGATCAAGTACCTTATTCTTTTATCGGGGAAGATATTAATTCTGAAAATTTTTCTTTTAAACCAAAACCGAAATTCCCAGTGGCAAAACTTTTTTATATTGATAAAGTTTCTAGCAGTGACATTATTATTATAAAAATGAAAAGAGCTGGTTTTCGTCCGGCTAATCTTTTCGAACTGGCTTCTTTCATGGTTTTTTCTAAAAATGTGGTTGAGGAGTTATCAGTTGTAGCTTTAGAATCTGATTTTGAAAAATACGGTAACAAAAAGGTAGCCTGCGGATTAACCTTGGAAAGAAACCGAAAAGAAATTATTTTGGAAAACTACAATAGTATGTGGTTTGTTCGCTATTCTTTTCTGGGAATTAAAATCTAAGAAATTAAGTTCTTAATCTCGTGACCAACACGAGATTTTTTATTGATTTTTTAAAATTATTAAGCTATAATATAAGATATTTTTGTTGGAGTTTTATTATTTAAATTTTATTATGAATAAAGATATTGAAAAAAAATGGTCTCTAAAGTGGCAAAAGGCTAAACTATACAAAAATTCAGCCGTAAAAGGGGAGAAATTTTATTGTTTAGATATGTTTCCTTATCCTTCCGGGTCGGGTCTTCATGTCGGCCACGTTGAGGGTTATACCGCTTCCGATATTTTGAGTCGTTTTAAAAGAATGACCGGATATCAAGTTATCCATCCCATGGGCTGGGATTCTTTTGGTTTGCCAGCTGAAAATTATGCTATAAAAACAGGGGTTCATCCCTCTAAAACCGTTGCTTCGGCTATTGCCAATTTTAGTTCTCAAATGGAAAACTTAGGCCTAGAATACGATTGGGACAGAGAGGTTAAGACCTCTAGTCCAGAGTATTATAAATGGACCCAATGGTTATTTTTACTTTTATACAAAAATGGTTTAGCTTACAAAAAGAAAGCTAAGGTTAATTGGTGTGAAAAATGCTCTACCGTTTTAGCCAACGAACAAGCGGAAACTGGTTTTTGTGAGCGCTGTGGAGATCAGGTAATACAAAAAGACTTAGAACAATGGTTTTTTAAGATTGTTGATTTTATAGAAGATCAGGAGTTCCAAAAGAAAAAAATAAAAGGTCTTTTATCGGGTCTAGATGATATTGATTGGCCCCAGCCCACCAAAACTGCGCAAAAGAACTGGATTGGAAAAAGTATTGGAGCTAGAGTTAATTTTGTTGTTAGTGATGGTCAAGAAAATTATAATTTAGAAGTTTTTACTACTAGACCAGACACTTTGTATGGTTGCACTTATATGGCCATTAATCCTGAACATGAATTAATTCAAAAATTTTCTAGTAAAATAAAAAACTTAGCGGAAGTTTCTAAATATATAGCTGAGGCCAAAAAGAAAACGGAAATGGAAAAAATGATGGCTATTAAAGAAAAAACTGGGGTTGAGCTAGAAGGGATTTTTGCTATTAATCCATTAAATAATAAAGAAATAAAAATATTTGTCGCCGATTATGTTTTATCTGGTTATGGTTCTGGAGCAATTATGGCGGTTCCGGCTCATGATGAAAGAGATTATCTGTTTGCTAAAAAATATAATTTAGAAATAATTGAAGTTATTAGCGGGGGAGATATTTCTCAGGAAGCTTATACCGGTGATGGTCGTTTAATAAATTCCGATATTATTAATGGCTTAGAAGTTAAGGAGGCCCAAGAGAAAATTATAAAATATTTACTGAACAATAAAATTGGTCAGGCCGATATTAATTATCGCCTGCGTGATTGGTTAATATCTCGGCAGAGATATTGGGGAGCCCCGATTCCGATTATTTATTGTGACAAGTGTGGGGAAGTGCCAGTACCAGAAAAAGACCTGCCAGTAGTTTTACCAGAGGATGTTAATTTTCTACCAACCGGTGAATCACCCTTAAAACACTCTAAATCCTTTCATAAGGTCAATTGTCCGGTTTGTGGAAAACCAGCGCGTCGGGAAAATGATACTATGGATACCTTTGTCTGTTCTTCTTGGTATTATTTTAGATATTTAGATTCTCAAAACAGCCAAATTTTTGCCGAAAAAGCCAATATTTCTCAATCTATGCCAGTAGATTTATATATCGGTGGAGCTGATCATAGCGTTATGCACTTACTTTATGCTCGTTTTATAGCTAAAGTTCTCGAAAAATATGGTTATAGTGATGTAAATGAGCCCTTCCAAAAATTACGTCATCAGGGAATGATTTTAGCTGAAGATGGTAGTAAAATGAGCAAATCTAAGGGTAGTGTAGTTAATCCTAATGATGTAATAGCCGAATACGGAGCTGATACTTTGCGCTTATACGAAATGTTTATGGGGCCCTTAGAAGATCCTAAGCCTTGGAATACTAAAAATATTTTAGGAGTAAAAAGATTTTTAGATAAAATAGAAGAAATTTCTTCAAGAGTTTTTCTAGAAAAGTTTGACTCTAATAAATATCAAGATTTAATTTTAGAATTAAATAAGAGTATCAAAAAGGTAGGAGAAGATATTGAAGAACTTAAGTTTAATACCGCTATTTCTCAATTAATGATTCTAGTTAATAATTTTTCTCAATTTGAGGTTATTCCTAAAGAATATTTTCAAAAATTAATCTTAATTCTAGCCCCATTTGCCCCCTTTATAGCTGAAGAGTTGTGGGACAGAATTGGCAATCAGTTTTCGGTACATCAACAAAACTGGCCAACTTATGACGAAAATTTATTAAGTTCAACTCAAATTTCTTTAGCGGTTCAAATAAATGGCAAAACTAAGGGGGTTATAAAAATAGCACCTGATTTATCGGAAGAGGAAGTTTGTCGAATAGTCTCTGGTGACGAGAAGCTACAAAAGTATTTCCTCAATGATTATAAAAAGGTTGTTTGGGTCAAAAACAAGATTATTAATTTTATTTTTTAGGCCACTTCTTTGGGGTTGACATTATTGATTTTTATATTTATATTATTAATATAATTTTAGTTCTTTTTATTTTTTAACTTATTTTTTTAATAACTTTAAAATTTTAGCTAATGGATTCTCAAGCACGGGAAATTTTCCTTATCACAGGAGTAACTCCTGATTTCACTTTAGACATGGTTTTTGGAAAAGCAAAAATTAGAAAAAACGGAAACTGGCATTTTGGTTCGGTTCTCTTAGGGGCAATCGCTCAGAAAAAAGGAGGATCTTTTGTCGAGATAGCTGATGTTAAAAAAGAAGCTATTTTTGCTGAAGAGAAGATAGAGAAAACTCTGAAGAAGATTTTCAAAGAAGGTCTAGCTGTTAGAGTTATAGTTGAAGCCGTTCCGATAGTGTTAAAGAAAAATGACATCAAATCCACGTCTCTGAGTGGAACTCCCAAGTATGAAATGGCTCTAATAAAAAAGGTTTTATCAAAAGAAGAGGAGGTGTTAACTTAAAAAAATAATTTTCAGCTTAAGGCAAGACAGCAAGAACAAACCAGAAAAAATCTGGTTTTTTTATTTGACTTATTTATAATAATAGATTAAAATTAAGGGTCTTTTCTTTAACAATAAAATAAACTAAAAAGGAGAAAAAAATGAAGACTTTTAATGACCTTATAACACCCGAGATGAAAACCATAGCTGTGGTTTGTAATCAATGGGGAGATACCGGTAAAGGTAAATTTGTTGACTATATCGCCCAATATTGGGCTGATATTATTGCCCGTGGTACAGGTGGAGATAATGCTGGTCACACTATTAAATTTGATTTTAATAATGAGACACATGTTTTTCATCTCTTGCCTTCATCTTCCTTGCATGATAAAGATGGGAAGATTAATATAATCGGTTCGGGGGTAGTAATTTATCCCAAAACGTTATGTGACGAGATGAGGCTCTTGCTAAAAAAAGGGTTTTCTCTTAATAATTTGCAAATATCTCTCCGGGCCAAGTTGATTCTACCAACCCACATATTACAAGATCGGTTAAAAGAGAGTTTGGCCGGAAAAGAGGGAGGAGAAAAAATCGGAACAACTGGAAAGGGAATTACTCCGACTTACCTAGACCATGTCGGTCGCTCAGGGTTAATTATGAATGATTTGCTGAACACAAATGTTTTTATCGAAAAGATAAAAAAACATTTGAAAAATGTCCGGGTTTTATTAAAAGGATATGATCTTCAATTGATTCGTGAAATTTTAAATCACGACCATTTAAAGAATGGTATCTATTTTAGTGAGACCGACATAATTAACGAAGATGCTCTTATTAGTCAATATTTAAAATACGCGAATGAGTTAGATCCTTTTATTAGGGATACTGATTCTTTTCTCCGGTCAATGGCTGGAAAAAAGAATATCCTGTTAGAGGGAGCTCAGGGGCATCTTTTGAGTATTGATTACGGCACCTACCCTTACGTAACCTCATCAGATTGCACGATTTCAGGTTTAGCTAAGGGGGTTGGTTTAAAAGAAAGCTGTGTTGATTTAGAGTTGGGGATTATCAAGGGATTCTGTATGAGCAAGGTTGGAGAAGGGCCTTTTCCAACTGAACATGGAGGTAAAAAGTCGGAAGAGTGGTGCCGAAAATCAGGAAGGAAAGCGCTTGAAAGGCAATTATTTTCATCTGGGAGAGCCGATATTAATTCTCCAGATCCATTTCTTCAAGGAATTGCCATCCGAGTTATAGGAGAGGAATATGGATCTACTACCGGGCGCCCCAGAAGAATTGGCTGGTTAGATTTGCCTCTTCTTCGTCATGCTTTCAAAACATCTCACAAAAATCTGATTCTAACTAAATTAGATATTTTAAGTGGGGTAAAAAAAATCAAGATTTGCTACGCTTACCGGTATAAAGGGGTAATTTACCGTTTTGGAGAGAAAAGAATCCAAAAAGGTGATGTTTTAAGAACAGCTATTTCAGACGCTAACTTTTTAAAGGATTGTGAACCTCTTTACAAGGTTTTTCCTGGTTGGGAAGAAGATATTTCTGGAATAAGAGATTACCAAGGTTTACCGTTAAATCTAAGGAAAATCCTCGATTATTTAACCGAGGAAACCGGTGCAAAGAATAAAGTAATCTCGGTCGGACCTAAACCCGAACAAACAATCATTGTCTAGTATTCATTACTATCGCTTAAACGCTCAAGCCATCAAACCAGATGGCTTTTTTATTTACTTTTTAAAGATTAAATGATAAGATATATAAAGATTTCGATTTATTTTATTTCTACTATAAATTGTTTTTTTGTTTTCTAAATATTATAAAATATGGCTGTTTTATATCAAAAATATCGTCCGCAAAATTTTTCTCAAATTTTTGGACAAAATCATATCAAAACTACTTTGCAAAATGAAATTTTAAATAATAAAGTTTCGCACGCTTATTTATTTTGTGGACCGCGAGCTGTTGGTAAAACAACTTTGGCTCGAGTTTTAGCTAAGGCCGTTAACTGCGAAGAGCGAAATCCTAAAGACTTTGAACCTTGTAATAAGTGTAGTAGTTGCTCTAGTATAATTAATTTTAATAATCTTGATGTTATCGAAGTTGACGCTGCGAGCAATACCGGAGTAGACAATGTTAGGGACAATATTATTTCCTTGAGTCGAGTTAAGTCTTCTAATAATAAATTTAAAGTTTTTATTATTGATGAAGTTCACATGTTATCTTTGTCAGCCTTTAATGCCTTACTTAAAACTTTAGAAGAACCTCCGCAAAATGTAATTTTTATATTATGTACTACTGAAATATATAAAGTCCCCACTACTATAATTTCTCGTTGTGAACGGTTTGATTTTAAGAGAATTAGTTTTAACGACATGGTGGCTAAATTAGAAGTTATTGTTAAAAACGAGGGGTTAGATGTAGATAGAGAGGTTCTAAATTTAATTTCCTTAAAATCTGATGGGCACTTACGTGATGCGGAGAGCTTACTTAGTCAAATAATAGCGATTAGTGATAAAAAAATTGATTTAGCCAGTGCTAATTTAGTTATCCCTTATAATAGTATTGAAGAAAACATTTTTTTATTAGAAAGCCTTGGAAAAAAAGATATTCAATCAGCTATTCAAACAGTTAATAATTTAGTTGATTCCGGTATAAATTTAAAGAATTTTTTAAATGATTTAATAGAATTGCTTAGAAAAATGATTCTTAGTAAGGTTAGTGATTCCTTGTCTAGTAGCTTGGGGTTAGATTTGAGCGAAAAATTAGAGATTAAAATAAGTGAGTTGAATAGCAACTTCTCCTTAAACTCTTTGGTCCAAATTACCGAAGAATTTATGGGAGTTTTAAAAAATTTGTCTGGTTCTTTAATTCCGCAGATGCTTTTAGAGTTAGCTATAATAAATATTTGCCAGCCATCAGCTAATAATATTGATAATACTAATTCATCTTTTGCCTCCACTAATAGCCAAACTCCAATTAGAAAAACCAAGGAGACCCCCCCCATAAACAATAATCCTAAATCTCAGAATAATTTAGATCCGATAATTACTAAAGAAGAATTAGATAAAAATTGGCCCGAAGTTATTACTAAATTAAAACCATTTAATCACTCCTTATCGTTTGTCTTACAATCTTGTAAAATAGATAGCATTAATGGTAATAAAATTTGTTTGAATTTCAAATATAAGTTTCATAAAGATCGTTTAGATAAGCCAGAAATAAGATCAATGGTTGCGCAGGTTCTAAAAGATGTTTTTAAAGCTGATTTAATAATCGATACGGGGGTTGATGAAAATATGGAAATAAATCTTAATAATAAAAATAATGATTTAATAAACGATTTATTAAAGACCTTTGGTGGTCAAGTGATTAATTAATAAATTTAAAAATATGTTAGACATAAAAAAAATTAGAGAAGAAAAAGATTGGGTAGAAAAATCTTTAAAGAAACGCTTAGGAGATAAGGCTGATTTAAAATTAGACGAAATAATAAAACTAGATGATAATAGAAAGAAAATTATTCCCGAATTAGAGGGGTTAAAAGCCGAAAAAAATAAATTATCAAAAGTTAAACCAGATAAAGCCACCATTGAAAAGATTAAAAAGAATGACTCTAATATTAAATCGCTAGAAGAGAAATTAACTAAAGTAGAGGAAGAATTAAAAGATTTAATTTCAGCTCTACCAAATATAGTGGCGGAAGAAGTTTTGGCTGGTGGAAAAGAAAATAATAAGGTTGTTTATACTTTTGGCGAGAAACCAGTTTTTAATTTTGCGAGCAAGGACCATGTAGAATTAGCCGAAAGCTTAGATATAGTTGATTATAAAAGAGCGGTTAAGATGTCAGGGTCTGGTTTTTGGATTTATAAGGGGGCGGGAGCTCTTTTAGAATGGGCCTTACTCAATTACTTTGTTGATTTTCATATTAAAAATAATTACACTTTTTTATTAATGCCGTTTTTGTTAAATGAGGCCTCAGCCTATGCCTCGGGTCATTTACCAAAATTCGCTGATGATCTTTTTTGGACTAAAGAGAAATTATGTTTAAACGCTACGGCCGAAATGATGTTAGGCAATTATCATCGTGAGGAAATTATTAAAGAGGAAGATCTTCCTTGTAAATATTTTTCTTATGCTCCATCTTTTAGAAGGGAGGCTGGAAGCTATCGACAAGAAGAGCGGGGAATGATTCGCGGACACCAATTTAATAAAATTGAAATTTTTCAATATACCAAACCAGAAAATTCTTGGGATACTTTTAAAGAGATGTTAGAACAAATTAAGAAATTGCTAGAAGGTTTAAATTTACATTTTCAAATTAGTGATTTATCGGCTGGCGATTGTTCTTCGGCTATGGCTAAAACTTCTGATTTGGAAGTTTGGCTACCAAGTATGAATGTTTATAAAGAGGTTAGTTCAGTTTCTAATGCTTTAGATTATCAAACTCGTCGAAGTAATACTCGCTTTAAAGATTCGGAAAATAAAATTAATTTTCCGCACACACTTAATGCTTCTGGCTTGGCGACTTCTCGTTTAATTCCAGCTATTTTAGAGCAAAACCAACAGGCCGATGGTAGTGTTTTAATTCCGGAGGCGTTACGAAAATTTTTACCATCAGATTTATCTATAATTAAAAGAAAATAATGTTTTTAAAGATTTTACTTTATCTAATCTATTATTGTTTTTATTTACTTTTTCCAATTCTAATTTTTTTGGTTTGGCAATTATTTAAAAACAAAAAAAGTTTAATTGAAATAATTATTTTAATTTTAATAATTATTTTTTTAATTTGGGCTAGATTTGTAGAAATAAATTATCTTAAAATAAAAAATTATAATTTTGAGCAGAATAAAAATTATAGTAAAACCTTGAAGGTTGTTGTTTTTTCTGATTTACATTTAGGAGTTTATAATAATAGTTTAGTGGTTGAAAAATTAGTAACCAAAATTAATAATTTAGAACCCGATTTAGTTATAATTCCAGGAGACTTTGTTTATTTTATAGATGAAAAGGAGATAGAAAATAATTTCAAGGCTTTAAAAGATATTAGGGCTATTAAAGTTGCTGTTTTAGGTAATCATGATTACAGCAAGAAGGGAACTCATTTTTCTCGAAACTTATCTTCAGTTTTAGAATCTCTAGGGATTTTAATGATTGATAATAAAACTAAAATAGTGAGCATCAATGATTCTTTAGTAGAATTAATTGGGGTTGAAGATATTTGGGTAGGGAACCCTGATTATAGTATTTTGAAAAAAGATAACTCTAGTGCTGAGATTGATTTTAGATTTTTTATTACTCATAATCCCGACTCTCTTTATGAAATAAAAGATTTTTCCGCAGATGAATATAAAAAAATAGACTTAATGATTTCGGGGCACACTCACGCTGGTCAAATTCGAATTCCTTTTTTATATAAATATATCATTCCCACTAAGCATAATTTTGATAAAGGATTCTATAAAATTGCTGACATAGATCTATTCATAACCCCAGGAATAGGAACCGTCGGTTTACCTTTACGATTGTTTAATTTTCCAGAAATAAGCGTTTTAGACATCAAATATTAAGCTATTGCCAAATTAAGCTTTTTATGTTATTGTAAATAATTAGAATAAATTATTTAAATAAATGATTAATCTCTCTAAAAAAATAACAATACTATTGATTTTATCTCTGTTTTTTATTCTTCCTCAAAGAAGTTCTTCGCTTACCGTGAAAAACACCTATCCTAAAGTAGCGAACTATTTTTTAAAGTGGACTATTGCTGACTATGAAGTTTCTGAATTAGCTAAATGGGATTTATTGGTTTTAGATATGGAGGTTCAAGAAAATAGTCGGGCTAATCTAAGAAAAATTAAAGAACTAAATCCTGATATTATAATTTTAGCCTACATCACTGCTCAAGAGGCCAATGCCGATATCTATTCTAGTCAGTGGAGTCAAAATGCGACTCTTAGAAAAAGATTAATTAATAATATTGATAGCGGTTGGTGGTTAAAGGATAAAAATGGAAATCGGGTTAGTTTTTGGCCGGGAACTTATTTATTAAATTTAAGTGATGGTGCCAAAACAAATTCTAGCGGTCAAAGATGGAATGATTATTTACCTTATTTTATAAAAAATGAAATTATCTCCACCGGTTTATGGGACGGAGTTTTTTATGATAATATTTGGGGAGATGTTTGTTGGGTTCGAGGCGATTTTGATATTGATAATGATGGAGAGGTTGAATCTATTTCTGAAACTAATAATAAATGGTCGGAAGGAAATAAAAAAATGTTGAGAAAAACCAGGGAATTATTAGGCAATAATTATATAATATTAGGCAATGGCAAGGTTTATGATGGCTACCAAGGTCTTTTAAACGGCGTTATGTTTGAAGGGTTCCCATCTGACTGGGAAAGCAGTGGCGATTGGGGTGGAATTATATCAACCTATTCTAGAATCAGAAATTCTAATAATAGTCCCAATGTTAGTATTATTAATTCTTATAATAGCAATCGACAAAATTATCAAAAAATGCGTTTTGGTTTAGCCAGCACTCTTTTAGAAAATCATGGTTATTTTTCTTTTGACTTTGATGTTTCTGATCATGGGCAGATTTGGTGGTATGATGAATATGACGTTTCTTTAGGTAAGGCCCAATCCGGTGCCTATAATTTATTAGATAGAAATAATTATAATTATAAGAGTGGTTTATGGCGAAGAGATTTTGAAAGAGGAATAGTTATTGTAAACTCTACTAACAAAGAACAACTATATATTTTCAATAAAGAAGAATTTGAAAAAATAAACGGAACTCAAGATCGGAGTGTTAATAATGGTAGTATTATTAATTACATTAAAATTAAACCTAATGATGGAATTATATTATTTAAACGTACTTCTAGTTATGGTGTTATAAAAAATAGTAGTTTTAATAATGGTGATTTCGTTAGAATTTTTGATTATTCGGGTAAACAGGTTCGTTCCGGTTTTTTCGCTTACATTGATAGTTATCCAGCCAACTCTCAAATTATAATTAGTGATATTAATAACGATAACGAAGAGGAAACTCTAGTTAATAGTAGGGGAATAATATCTATATATAAAGATGGCTCTAAAATAAAAGAATTTAAACCCTATGATGGTTATTTTATCGGAGAAATTACTATGGCTATAGCTGACTTAGACGGAGATGGCAGTAAGGAGATTATTACGGGAGCTGGTCAGGGTGGTGGTCCCCATGTTCGAGTTTTTAATAAAGATGGTAAACCCTTGATTGGTGGTTTTTTCGCTTATGACAAAAATTTTCGGGGCGGTGTTAAGGTAGCAGTTATGGATTTAAATGGCGATGGAACGCAAGAAATAATTACTGGGGCTGGTATTGGTGGAGGTCCTCATATTAGAGTTTTTGATAAGGATGGTCGTCCTTTAATTGGTGGTTTTTTTGCCTATGATAAAAATTTTAGAGGGGGAGTGTCGTTAACTATTGGCGATATAAATGGAAATGGGCAAAAAGAAATAATTACTTCTCCCAATTCCGGATCATCTTCTGAGGTTAAGATATTTAATAAAGATGGAGTTTTTATGAATTCATTTATGTCCTACGAATCAACTCTTTCTTCTAATTTAAGAGTAATGACTGACGATCTTGATGGAAATGGCATTAGTGAAATTTTAGTCGGAACAATTGGTTTCTAGTTTTTTAAATTGATTTTTATCATTAAATCTAGTATAATATAAATAATATTAATAATATGAAAAAAGACAAAAAAGACTTCTGTTCCAAAGAAGAAAATAGCTTAGAAAATATTTATCCTGTCAAAAGTCAATCTAATGAGGCTCAGTTAGTGGTAGAAAATACTAACGACGACAATGCTGTTAGTATTGATCATGAAAGAGTTAATGTTAGAAAGAGTGGTAACTTAGTGGTCGGGAATGTTAACTTGCTATTGAATCCGCTTAAAAGAAGAAATGAAGAATATTACAAAAAAAATATTTGGCACTTAGTAGCTGATGCTTTTTTGTTGATCTTAATTTTAGCCTTATTAATATTTTTATTTTCAAATGACAAGATTAAAAAAGATATATTTTTAACAGCTTATAGCGTTAATCAAGAAATTTATTCGGGCTCTCTAAATTCTTTTGAGTTAGAATACCGTCTCAATGCTAGTGTTGATGGAAGTTCAGTTAAAGTTTCTTTACCAGAAGATTTTATTATTGAGTCAGTATCTCCTAATAATTTATTCGATTCTAATTTAGGGATTTTTAATTTAGGAGACCTAGAAGCTGGAACTACTGGCAAGATAAAAATAAATGGTTTCGTTTGGGGAAACAGAAATGACAGCCAAATGATTGCCTTCGTTTTCGATTGTGAACAATGTGGTCGAAACGGTTTAGCTAATTCCTTATATTATAATATCGAAAAATCAGCCCTAGACATAGCTACTCAGATTGATGAAAATATCTACTTGGGATCGGAATTTAGTGGCAAATTAATAGTAAAGAATAATTCTAATTCTTCCTTTTCAGATGTGCAGATAAATTTAGGACCAAATATTGAAATTCTAAGAAGTGATCTTCCTATTAAAGACGGTGAAATAATTTTATCTAAAATAGATGGTCGAACCGATAAAGAGATTAATTTTAAAGCACTAGTTGAAAAAGAGGGAGAAATAGAAATAGCCCCTAAATTTGCTATAAATTTCCACAACAATATTTTCTCTTTTTTTGGTGAAAAATTTTTTTATAATGTTAGGAAATTAAATTTTAATTTAAATGTTTCTAATGATAAAAAAGATATTAACGAAAATGAAAAAATTATTTACACTTTTGATTATCATAACCAAGAAGCCAAAAGTATAAAAAATCTAAAATTTTCTATTAGCTCCGCTAATCCTAATTTTTCTTTAAACTCTTGGTCAACTTTAGATAATTTAAAAAATAGCCAACATCAAGATAATTCTTTAATTATTTACGATCTCTTAGAAGATGAGAGTGGAACTTTTTCAGTAGAAACTTCTTTTTCTCGAAAGCAATTATTACCCAATCAAGAGGTCTCTTTACGAATTGATTTAGAATATGAGATTGATGGTCAAGTTGCTAAATATACTCTTAATTCCTCTAAGAATAAGGTTATCTCTCAGGTTTCAACTATTGCTGGAGCTTATTATTATAGCCCTCAAGGAGATCAATTAGGGGTTGGGCCATTACCACCAGCCGTTGATATGGCGACTAATTATTGGGTGTTTTTAGAGTTTAATAATCTAGGTAATAATTTAGAAAATTTTGTTTTAACAGCTGAATTGCCAGAAAATGTTTATTTCTCTGACAATAAAAGGGTCTTAGACGGAAAGCTTATTTACGGAGAAATAGGGAAGCGTCTAGTCTGGGAGGTTCCTCTTATCACTGGTGGCAGTAATAAATATCGAGCTAACTTTGAAATAACTCTAATTCCCGATGAAAAAGATTTAGGAACCATGCCTAATTTATTGGAAAATATAAAATTCACTGTTAAAGATATTTTTATTGATAAAGAAATAGCTGGAAGTTTAGAAAACATAAATACTAATTTAATAAACGATAAACTTTCTAGTGGTAAGGGAAAGGTTATAAATATTAGATAATAATCTATGCTTGATTTGGTTAGAAAAATAATAAAACCCAAATATCAATCGTTAAACACTATTGAGATAATAAAAGATAATTTAATTAGTAATTTAAATTATCTTTATTCTTTACAGGAACAAGCTGAAATGTTTCCCGTTTTAAAATCCAATGCTTACGGACATGGTTTAAAAGAGGTTAGTCGAATTTTGAATTATACTCCGGTCAAAATGGTAGCTATTGATTCTTTCCCTGAGGCTCAAATAGTTTATAAAAACTTTCGGGGAGAAGTATTATTTTTGAGTGAACTACCCAAAGATGTTTATAAATATTGTAAATTAAAAAGAAGTGAGTTTATTGTTTATAATCAAGAAACTTTAAAATTTTTAAGTAGATTTGGCCAAAAAATAAAAATTCATTTATTTTTAAATACCGGAATGAACCGAGAGGGAATTGATAATTTAGAAGAGTTTATAAAAGATAATAAAAAGTATTTAGATAAGGTTCAGATCACCGGTTTTTGTTCTCATCTAGTTGAAACTAGTGAAATTTCAACTGATTTTACCCAAAAACAAGAAAGACTTTTTCTAGAGGGATTAGAGATATTACATAAAAACAAGATTTATCCTAAATGGATTCATTTAGGCAACTCTAATGGTGTTTTAAAGCTAAAAAATAAGGTTTTCAACGCTTTTAGACCAGGAATAGCCTTTTATGGCTACAATCCTTTCGGTTGTGATTATGAGGCCTTTTCGAGCTCTTTAAAGCCAGCCCTTAGGGTTTCTTCTACTATTGTTAAAACCCATAAAATTAACCCTGGAGAAAGAGTTTCTTACTCCCATAGTTTTATAGCTGAAAAAAGTGCTAATATCGCCGTAATTCCTTTTGGATATTTTGAAGGCTTAGATAGGAGGTTTTCTAACTGTGCAAAACTTTTGTTCAGCAAAGAAAAGGAAATCTTTTGGGCCAAGATTGCCGGAAATGTTTGTATGAATCTTTGTTGTTTAGATTGTCAAAATAATGAGATTAAAATAGGGGACCAGGTTAAAATTATATCAGAGATAAAGGATTTCGAAAATTCAATTGATAATTTGAGCCAAGTTGCAGGTATTATTAACTATGAAATTTTAACGGGACTTAATTCTAATATTAGACGAGTTATTGTTTAATTATATGAGAAATGAAATAAAAAATAATTCCTTTTTACAACGCAATAAAAAATCTTTTTCCAGCTCTTTTGAAACCTCACCAAGAAAGAGATCTTTTAAATTT
The DNA here is from genome assembly GCA_041656935.1 of Patescibacteria group bacterium. GTDB lineage: Bacteria > Patescibacteriota > Patescibacteriia > Patescibacteriales > UBA12465. Next base: position 21,268 of record JBBACQ010000005.1, on the reverse strand, counting down.
GTTTTGATTAGTATAGTTTTTCTTTCGTTTTTAATTTTTGTATTAATTTTTCTGTTTTTTTCCAACTTTTTTAATATTCAAAAAATTGAGATTAATCAGATAAGCTCTCCTAATTATGAAATTGTAGAAAATATTGTTTTAAAACAAAAAAGCAACTCTTTTCTTCTATTTTCTTCGGAAAATGTCTTTATTTTTAATGAAAAGAAGCTTCTTAAGTCCTTGGCAGAGTTAAATTTTATGAATATTTCGGTTGATAAGAAGATAATTAAAAGATCTTTAATAATAACCGTTGAAGAACGTCAAACTTCATTTATTTTCTCGGAAGCTAATTTTTATTATATGGTTGATAATCTAGGAAATGTGGTAGACTATAAATGGAATTGTTCTGCTGTCCCAGAAACAGAAGAAGGGGCTAGTACCACTGATGATTTTATAGAAGAACCCATTTTAGAATGCTTAGATATAAACGAAGAATTTAAAAAAGAAAATTTTTATCCAATTTTTGAAAACAACGGTCTAGCTCGGGTTAGTGATGATAAAAAAAATATTAAACTAGATCCTGAATATATTAACTTTGGTCTTAAGTTATACAATGATCTTAGTGAAAATACTAGTTTTGGCTTTAAGAACATCGTTCTAGATGAAGACTATAATACTATCAAAGTTAAGCTTATAAACGACCTGGAGCTCTATTTTAACCTAAAAAACGACTATTTAGACCAGGTTACCAGATTTTTTACCTTAAAAAGGGAACTGGGCGCTAAATTAGAGGATAAGAAATACATTGATTTACGTTATGAAGATAAAATATTTTATTATTAATTTTATATAATATGGGAGAAGGTGCTTTTAAATTTATATTTATTATTGCTATTTTACTTTTTTGTTTAGTAATCATCGGAATATTCTTAATAGTTTTGAAAATTGTTTTATTATTCACTCCAGAATTAAGTATCATGGGGTTGACTATCTATTAATCAGCTAATTTTAACTTTTTGTTTTTGTTTTCGGAAACTTAAAATTATATCTCTTTAGGATGTCTTTATTGGACTTTTTTATATAAAATTTAAATCCTTTCGGGTATGTTTAGACCCTTTCCGTCCTAAATTTAAATCCTTTTAGATATCTTTTTAGTCTCTCTTATTATAAATTTTAAAACTCTTAGATATAAGAGAGACCCTTTCTGCCTTAAAGCTAAACTACGGTGGTCTCCTTAGGAAGACTAATATTATAGGTTTGACAATAGCTCTAATATGATTTATTATAGATAGTAGGTTAATTAATATACATAATAAGAAGTAAGATATATAACTTAATTCATCGCTATTCCTATAAAAAACAAATAACTTCTATTCTTTATGTCTCTTCCCTCTAAAACTAAACCAATAATTAAACATCTGATTGATTTCATAAATTATTGTGAAATTGAAAAAGGATTGTCTAGTAAAACTCAGGAAAATTATTCTCGTTTTCTGGGTGATTTTTTTGCTTGGTTAAAATCTAATAAATTAGAGCATTTAACCCCCTCCGCCCTATCAGATGAGCATATTTGGCGTTATCGACTGTATTTATCAAGAAATAAGAGCCTAAGGACCAAAACAGAGCTAAAAAAGGTCACCCAAAACCTCTATTTAATAGCCCTAAGGTCAATGTTAGAGTATTTTATTGAGAAAAATATCCCTTCCCTGCCACCCAATAAAATAAAATTAGCTAAAGTAACTGGAGATAAAGAGGTTAATTTTTTAAATATTACTCAAGTAGAAAATTTGTTAATGTCTCCCGATATAAAAACTAAAGCCGGACTAAGAGATCGGGCAATGTTAGAAACCCTCTTCTCTACTGGATTACGGGTTCAAGAATTAGTTAATCTAAATCGAGAACAATTTAGGATTAATAATGACACTAAGGACTTGGAAGTAGTTATAGTTGGAAAAGGTAAAAAAATAAGAACTGTTTATTTTTCGCAAAGAGCTGTTCATTGGTTAAAAAAATATTTAGACTTGAGAACTGATTTAGATGAAGCTTTATTTATAAACTATTGGAAACCAGCTCAAAAAAACGGCCAGTCTAGAAGATTAACTGTTAAAAGTATTGATGAGATAGTAAAAAAATATGTAAAAATAGCGGGGTTACCAATTATCACTACTCCGCATACTTTAAGACACTCTTTTGCTACTGATCTTTTATCTCAAGGGGTTGATTTACGCTTAGTTCAAGAATTTTTAGGTCATCGCAACATTGCTACTACTCAAATATATACTCATGTAACCAAAAAACAATTGCGTGATATTCATAAGAAGATCCATTCTTCTAATAGATTAAAGGATTAATAAAAATTTAGGAAAATAAAAAAATCGGAAGTGTTGTCCGATTTTATTTTTGGCCTACTTTAAGTAGTGTGTTTTTATATAATAAAGATAGAAATTATCTTTATTAAGATTTATTTTTTTTGACTTTTCTAATATCCCAGATTTTTGGATGTTAGAAACAATCCAACGAAATTCACTGTTTCGTCTTCGGTTTTTTCTATTCTGCTCTTTTATTCTCTGCAAGCTCCGAAATGATAATGGAACTTTTTTGTTTTCAATGACCCAGCTTTTCTGACTCCCTAATATTTTCTTAACCTTTTTAGCTGAAGTCCAAGGATGAGCTAAATAAGTTAAGATTATTAAAAATATTAGGAAAATAAGAGAGAAAAACATTAAAGTCATATAAAAAAAATCTATCATTTTTTTCCTCCTTTGTTTTTATATAAATTTTTATGGTAAATAATTTAAAGGATTTACTGGGATTCCATTCTTTCTGATTTCAAAATGAAGATGCGGTCCGGTAGAAAAAGGTCCAGCCCCGGGAGTTCGTGGTGCTCCTCCAGTTCGACCAATAATTTGTCCTCCAGTTACATATTCATCTTCCCCAACACTGACGGAAGAAACATGCCCATAAACAGTAGAAAAGTTATCTCCATGAATTATCATAATATAAGCATAACTAGTGCTTCCATTGAATTTTACTCGGGCCACATAACCATCAGCTGATGCCCTTAGGGTTGTGCCCTGTGAGGCTCTAATATCTATTCCTGAGTGTTCCCCAATGGTCTTCCTGAAAGGATAAGAAGGGTCATGAAAATAAGCAGTTACAGTATTTTTAGCTACGGGCCAAGAAAATCCATCTACTTTGTCTTCTAGGCCACTATTAGATTTTTGGGCTAATTTTTCTCTAACAGTTTTTTCTAGAGAAGCGATGTCGGCCATGGCTCGATCATTTTCTTTTTTGGCCATTTCTAAAAGTTTCTGATATTCTTTTTCTGATTTTTTAGTTTCAGTTAAAATAAATTCTTTATTGGCCATCTCTCCTTCTAATATATTTTTTTTGTTTTCTAACTCTTTTTTTAATTCATCTAATTTTATCTTTTTTTCTTCTAATACTTTTTTCTGTTCGTCTAGCTTTTCTTTATTATCTTTTAAAAGAGCTAAGCTCTTCCCTATTTCTTTATTGGTATTTTCTAGATAGGTTAATTGATCTATAAAATCAGACAAAGAATCGTTTAATAAAATAATTTCTAAGGGAGTAGCTTGCCCTTGCTTATACATTATTTTTAATAAATTAGAGATATGATTTTTATCTTGTTCAATTGAATCATTTTTATTTTCAATATCAATCTCTATCTTTTTAATTTCTAAATTATTTTTACTAATTTCTAAAATAGCCTCTTCTATTTCTAATTCGGCTTTTTTAAAACGATTATCTAATATTTCTAATTGATTCTGTAGGGTATTTTTTTCTTGTTCCTTACTTTTTATCAGTCTACTGTATTCTTCTTGTCTTTTTTGTAGATTCTCTAATTGTTTCTTTTGTCCTTGAATCTGTTCATTTAGCTCTCCAATCTCCTGATCTAGCTCATCTTCATATTGAGAAATAGCGGTAGTTGATCTAAGTAAAAAAATACCAGATATTAATAAAATAGCTATTAAAATTAAATTAAATTTGTTGGTGTTTTTATTCATAAAAACAATATATCATATTTTACAAAAAAAAGCAATATTTATTCCCCAAAAGCTAAAATTATAGCTATGAAAGATTAATTTTATTTCTATTTTACCCTATTTTTCTAGAAAGAATGAAGGGTCTATCAAGCTAATTAAGCGACTTTTAGCTAGTGGATAATTATAGTCATTAAAACTACTGTAAGACAAGAATACCCCCTCCTTAGCCCGGGTTAAGGCCACGTAGAATAAACGTTTCTCCTCTTCAAGATTGTCTGACTTAAAGAGAGGAAAAGTCCCTTCGTTTAAACCTAATAAGAAAACATAATCAAATTCCAGCCCCTTAACTTGATGAATGGTTACAATAGGCACCTTCCCTTGCTCTAGCCCCAGAAAGTCTATATTTTTTACCAGTCCGGCAAAATGAATTAAATTATGCAGAGACGATTTGGTATCTAAATTTTTATCATCTTTTTGTTCAAAAAAAGTTTTTAAAGTAGTAAAAGATTTAGATCTCTGTTCGTGGTTTTTATCATTTTTATAAAACTCACCTAGGCCCGACTCTGTCCATAAATAATCTAATAATTCTACTGGTCTTTTTTTGTCTATTTGCTTTTGCCAATTATTTATCGCCAAACTAATATTCAAAAATTTAGCCTTAAACTTATTCCACAAAACAATTCGTTCTTCTTTTTTCTTTTTAGCTTGAGCCATCAAATAAAACATCAATTCAATAGTAGCTCCAACATCATCGTCAGCACTATGAGTGGCTGTTTTAAAATTTAAATGTTGCGAGATATTATTTAATTTATAACTAGTTAAATTTAAAAATCTTCTAGCTAAATCTAAGGTATCATAATAATTATTAAACTCAATATTAATATGGTGTCTTTTAGAATTTTCTTTAATCATGTTTAGATCAAATAGAACATTGTGTCCGGCTACCGCCGAATCTCCAATAAATTTTTTTAAGTCGCCCAATACTTTCTTAGGGTCGTCTCCTTTTTGAGCCAAAAATTCATCACTAATCTTATGAACAAAATAAGAAGAGCCTACTGGTTTTTTATTTTTAAGATAAAAATGAAATTCTTCACCTAATTTTCCGTTCTTAATTTCACGAGCATAAATTTGAACAATTTCATCATTAACCGGATTAATGCCGGTAGTTTCTGTATCTAAGACTATAATTCTTCCTTCTTTTTCATATTTAATAAATTCACCCAATGGTTCTAAAAAACTATAATTTTTAAAATCCAGAAAATCGGATAAATTAAGACCGCAAGACTTCCCTTCCAAATATATTTTTTTAAATGTTTCTTCACCAATATTTTTAGCGGGACGCTCGATAATTCTTCTAGCAGAGAAAAGATCATTTTTATTAAATAATATTTTTAAATAACTAAAAATATCTTTTATTTCTTGACGTTTAAAGAAGTCGTACTGGTCTACGGTTAAAAAAGAAATATTATTTTCTGAAAAAACTTGAGCAGTTTTATTTATTAAATAATTAGCCCGATGTAAAACGGCAATTTTAGCTTGAGGATTTTGCGCTTTTATTTTTTTTATATTATCAATTGTCCAGAGAACCTCTTCTTTAAAATTATACCCTCTAAATAAGTTTATAATCTGAGTGGAATCATTAGCATCTTCTAACAGGCCACTATTCAATATTTTGGTTTGTGGAGCTTCCATATTTTTCAAGACGGACATAAAAGCTTTTATCAAAGATGGATTAGATCGATAGTTAATTTTTAAATTAAATTCCTTAACTGGAGAAAAATGATCTTTAAATAATTCAGCAATAAATACTGGCTGAGAATCTCTAAAGCTATAAATTGTTTGATCAATATCACCAATCAAAGCCACATTTTTATGATTTTTAGCCAACTCTTTAATAACTAAATATTCAGAAATATGGGTATCTTGAAATTCATCTAATTGAATAAAGCGAAATCTTTTAGACCATTTTTCATTAACCTCTTTGTTAGTCATTAAGGTCTTTAAGGTTAAAAAAACCAGTTCGTTAAAATCTAAGGAATTTTGTTCAGTTAGTTTGTTTAAATATTCCTCTCCAAAAACAATTAAGTCCGGTGGTATTTTTTTGATTGGTATTTTGTGGCCCATTTCCTGTTGGAATAATGATAAGCGATATTTATAGAAGTTCTCTAAAATATTTAAAACTTCTCTATTTTTTTCAGGAAAGGATATTTTAGCTTTAACGAAAATATCTCGAGCTATTTCTATTTGTTCATTTTCATCTAGAATTACGAAGTCAGGTGATACTCCGATATTTTTAGCCTCAGTTTTAATAAAGTGGGCGCAAAAACCATGGAAGGTATTAATAGTTAAAAGATCGAAATCATTTTTTTCATCGATTCTTTCCTTAATCCTATTCTTCATTTCATCAGCTGCTCGATTAGTAAAAGTAAGGGCTAAAATCTCATCGGGGCAGACGCCTTCTTTCATAGCTTCAATAATACGCTCGGTTAGAACCGTGGTTTTACCTGTTCCTACTGGAGCATTTATTAAATAAGCTCCCCACAGGCTAGTTATGATATTCTGTTGTTCGGGATTAAATTTCATAATTAATCTTTTTATTTTTTTGTAAGAGAGGTTTTTATATGTTAAAATAGTATTATAACATTTTTTTATGAATTTAAATAAAGAACAAGAATTATTCAATCAGGGACATAAATTGATTGCCTCATTAGATGAAGTTGGACGAGGACCATTGGCGGGACCAGTGGTTAGCGCTTGTGTTATTATTGATTCAAGTTTCAAAATTACTCCGGAATTAGAAAAAATTAGGGATTCTAAAAAATTGAATAGTAAACAACGTCAACTATTATTTCCAATTATTAAAAAAAGTGTTAAAGCGGTAGAAATTGGTATTTGTGATAATAATGTTGTTGATAAAGTAAATATTTTACAAGCTAGTTTTTTATCAATGAGAAAGGCTTTAAAAAAAACTAATTTAGAACCAGATATTATTTTAGTTGATGGTAAATTTAAAATACCAAAAGTAAATATTCCTCAAGAGGCTATTGTCTCTGGCGATAATTTAATTTTTAGCATTGCCATGGCGTCAATTATTGCTAAAGTGAGTCGTGACTTCTTAATGGAAGAATTTCATAAAAAATATCCTTTATATCGTTTTGACAAACACAAAGGATATGGAACTAAACTACATATGGAAATGATAAGTTTATATGGGCCTTGTCCAATTCATCGTTTAAGCTTTGCCCCTTTTTCAATTCCGGCTAATAAAATCGCTAAGCTCTAATAGTTTATAAAGATGCTTTTTTTATTCTGTCTAAACTCTTCTTTTTACCTAAAACCCAAGCTAATTGAAAAGGACTCGGACTATTTTTCTGCCCTGATAAAGATACTCTTAATGGCCATAAATAATCGCCATTTTTTTTATCGTTATTTTTTAAATAATCTAGTACCTCTTTCTCCAAAAATTTTTCCTTCCAATCCCCTTCTTTAATCTTATCTAAGAAATCATAAACTTCTCTTAAATTATTTTTAACCTCAACCAAACTTAAATTTTTCCAAATTAATAAACCTTCATCATAAACAATGTCATCCCTAAATAAATAAAAACTTAACTCATTTATATCTTTTAATTTTTTTAATCTTTCTTGCGACACCGAAATAGCTCGGTTAAGAAGTTCTGGATCGGTCTCTGGAGTTATTAGCCCATCTTTTATTAAATAAGGTCGGCAAAGTTCTCCTAATTCTTCTACGCTTTTTTGACGAATATAATAACCATTTAAATAATCCAATTTTTCTACATCAAAAACTGCCGGCGAGGTTCCCATTTCAGTAATAGAAAACTTTTCAATAATTTCATCTAGAGTTAAAATTTCTTGATCATCTTGAGGATGCCAGCCCAATAAAGCACAAAAATTAATTATGGCTTCAGGTAAGTATCCAGCCGTTCGATAATCTTCTACAAAAACATCGCCCTGTCTTTTACTTAGTTTTCCACCGCCCTTATTTAAAATTAAAGGTAAATGAATAAATTTTGGCATTTCCCAACCGAAGGCCTGATATAGTAAAGCATTTTTAGGAAAGCTAGCTATCCATTCATCCCCCCGAGTTACATGACTTATTTCCATTAAATGGTCGTCAATAATATTAGCGAATTGATAAGTTGGAATACCATTTGATTTAATTAAAACATGATCATCTAAATCACTGGTTTTAAAAGTTATCTTTCCTCGAAGTTCATCTTGAACCTCAATGGAAGTGTCGGCTGGTATTTTCTGTCTAATAATATAACTTTCACCATTTTTTATCTTTTCCAATACTTCTTCCTTCTTCAAATTTCGACAATAGCCATCATATTTAGGGGCTTGTTTATTTTTTTGTTGATCAGCTCGCATCTCCTCTAATCTTTTTTCTGAACAGAAACAATGATAGGCTCCATCTTTAGCTAATAATTCATTGATATATTTTTGATAAATTTCCAAACGCTGAGTTTGAATATAGGGGCCAAAATCACCACCAAGGTGTGGTCCCTCGTCAAATGTTATACCTGACCAGGATAAAATATCTAATAAACTTTGGACAGCTCCACTTACTTCCCTTTTCTGATCAGTATCTTCAATTCGCAAAATAAAATCACCTTTTAAATTTTTAGCTAGTAGATAACCAAACAAAGCCGAACGTAAATTTCCGATATGTAAAAAGCCAGTTGGTGATGGTGCAAAACGTAAACGAATTTTATTATTCATATTTTTTATTTAAATTTGTCTCGATATAGTTTTCTAATTTCTTCAAAAATATTTTAGCACCCTCTTTTCTTAGGGGGTAAACCTCATCTACTAAATCAGTCGCTTTAATCCATTTCCAAGCAGAATGATCCCAAAAATTTAACTTTATATCAGCGTCACTTCCTTTATATTCGGCAATTAATAAGCTTTGTTTTTGACCTTTAAAACCATAACGTCCTTGATGATTAGTTTTATATTTAAAAAGATTCCTATATATCTTTTTTGGTAAAAAACTTTCGATACCTAATTCCTCATATAATTCCCTACTACCGGCTCGTTTAATGGTATTACTTTCTATTCCCCCTTGAGGTAATTGCCAATGCCCAGCCTCCTCACTTCTTTCTACTAATAAAACTTGATAATGTTCTAGCGGGCTTCTTTTTTTGTTTTCTAAGGCTGTATAGGGAATCTCCTTTTTTCTATACAACAAACAAATTACATTTCTTCTATAAAACAAGGGATTAATAAACCGCCATTGAAAAAATTTTATTGGAAAAACAAAAATAGCTCTAAATATTCTTTTATAACGTTGGGGTTGTTTAACTAACCGCCACAACCATTCTAATCCTAGATAACGTAATATTTTAGGAGCCCGTTTAATTTTTCCAGTTAAAAAATCTAAGGCCCCACCGATTCCAATAGCTGCCTTAACGGTTGGCAATTTACCTAAATTATGAAAAATAAATTTTTCTTGATAAGGTGCCCCAAAATTACAGATTAAAACATCTGGTGAATAATCTAATAGTTTGTCTGGTACTAAAAATTCTAACTTGTCATTAATTTTTTTCTCTATTTTTTTAGCAATTTTAGTAAAAATATTATCTTTTAAAAAATCAAAGGAAATTAATTCTTTTTTAGCATTAACTGAAAAATCAAAAGAACAATTCTCTATTAAAAAATTTAATTTGGGATACTTTTTAGATAAAGCTGATTCAATCTCCTCACTTGAAGACAAACCATTTTTATTATTTACGATTAAAACTTTTTTTTCTTTTTCTTCGGCTATTTTTAAAATTTCCAATAAAGCCGTAACTCCTGTTAATCGCCTTACCCATTTACCACTTAATAACCCGGCTAATTTTAATCCGAAACCATCCGCTATAGCTAGGCTAGATTTATTTAAAATATAAAAAAGCTCTTCATCTTCTTGAGCTTTTAAAATTATTTCTGGATTAGGGGTGGTTATATAATGCTGTTCATTAGAAATAAAAAAACCCTTAACCTTAGAAGAAAAGTTTTCTAAATTTAATTTATTATCTATATCTACTCCTAAAATATTAACCATACCTAAAAAAATTATAGTTTTATTATATCTTAATTATAGCTTTTAGTAAACATATTTTTTAGAAAAAATATAAAAGGAATATAAAAAACTTGATTTAAGGCTAAATACAGCCCTTTTAGAAGTCTTGACAAATATTTTTATTTATATTAAAGTAGCCTATTAATAGTTCTTTTTAAACCCTTAAAAATAGGAGGATATATCATGAAAAAGTTGTTATTTTTGGCCCTAATAATTGGCCTAGTGGCAGGATTTAGTTCTTGTCAAAAAGATTTTAATTTCGACAAAGGAGGTGATTTTGAGGTGTTCGTGAAAACGCCACAAATGTCAGCCCGCTTGGCGGTAGCTGATAAGCAAACGGTATTTATACCGGATTCGATGATCACAGCACTTTTTTGGACCGATCCATTGACTAACGTCCAATGGATTTTAAGTGGTCCAATAGTGGATACTTTTACTTCAGCCGACCAAATAAGTCTACTATTCACTTACACCGGAACCTATAATCTAAACATTAAGAGTTTTGGAGTTGATTGGGATATTACTATCGTGGTTGGCACCACACCGGGGATATCCCAGGTTGGAGCTCGCTTTTTAGGTTCAACGTTCGTAGATTCGTCAAATTTGTTCTACTATACATTTAGAATAAATAAACCAATTTATGTAACGACAGCCGATACCCTGTTCCGGATATCAGAAAGAGCTGATGATATTTCAGCTACTTACCTACCAAAATTTTCCGGAATAGCAATAACCACTGGCGGTGATTCAATTGATATCACTTTCAGTTATGCCCCCAATTCCGGTCCACTATCAGTTAAGTTTATTGCCGGAATAATGAAAGCCGGAAAACCAGTTTGGTTTAATGCCGACCCAGCTGATCCTTACAAGTGTCAGGATGCGCCTCCCGCGCTAACTGATATTTTACAGGCCAACTTGAAAAACGGACAAGCACTAACTCCAAGTGGCACATTTTCCTTGCCAAGTGGAGCCAGTACTACCATGGGAGATTATAAGGAACAATTCCAAGTAAATCTGCTTTCAATTAACCCTAGTAGTGGGATCTTGAATGTTTGGTTTTATTCTTTAGACGCCAGCCCAACTTTCCGCTGGACGGATACTTTATCTGGTACCTGGAACCAAGTAACCACCGCCACTTATATTGGCAGTGGCTATTGGCACACCACCCTTCCTCTTAACCCAGCGAATGATTATTATATCTACGATTGGGGAACCGGAACATCAACTTTTGTCCAAAACAAATTTGTTAAGGAAAGCTCTATGTATTACACTCCAACCGGAGCCATAGTAATATATTTGTAGCCCAACCGAAAACAAAAATAAAAACCTCTTACGAGAGGTTTTTTTATTTCCTAAATATTTTACTTTATATATTATTTTTGATAAAATACTAGTATAATATTTAAAAAGATAATTATGAAAAAAATAAAGCAATTATCAAAAAAAATTCGGGTTATAACTATCGACAATCCGAAAGGGGCTGGAAAAATAGAATGGTATAATATTTTTAATCCAGAAAAAAAAGAAATAGATTATCTAAAGAAGAAATTTTCCTTTGATGATAAACATTTAAAATCATCTTTAACTAAAGTATCAGCTCAACGTCCCATGATTTATCAAGGAAAAAATTATTTATTCTTAATCATGCACTTCCCAGTTTTAATTAATGGCCGAATAAGCCCTGGAGAAATAGAATTTTTTATTGGGCACGGTTTTTTAATAACCTTACACGATGGCAAAACTAAATCTTTAGATAATTTTTTTGATTATTGCCAGAAAGAATCTATTTTTTTAGAATCATACCAATTAGAATCCTCAGCCATATTGCTATATGAAATTTTAGAGAAATTAATCCAAGACTCCTACGAGTTGTTAGATAAAAATAATATAGAAATAAATAAGGTTGAGAAAATAATCTTTTCTCAAAAACAAAAAATTATCACTTCTCAACTACTACTCTTAAAAAGCAATATTATTAATATTCGTCGTACCGTACAGAATCATAAAAATATAATGAAAAAATTAACTGAGATGAAAAGCAGTTTAGTTCCAACTAAAAAAATTATAAGTTATTACGATCTCTTAGCTGAACACAGCCAAAGAATTTGGGAATTTTCTGAAATTCAAAAAGAAATTATTGAATCATTACATGATACCAGCGAATCGATTATGAGTTATCGAATAAATAATATCATGAAAACTCTAACAGTTGTTTCGGTTATTTTAATGCCTTTGAATTTAATTGCTTCAATGTTAGGTATGAATATGGAACCGAATCCCCTAAAAACTAATAGTGGTTTACTTTATTTAATCTATGTTGTTATAATAATGCTCTTTCTGGCTTCTGTAATGTTAATTTTCTTCAAGAAAAAGAAGTGGTTATAGAATCTCTCATAAAAGAATAAACCCCTTAAAAAGCACCCTAAAAAGGTGCTTTTTTGAAAAACCGCTAAACCTTGACATTATTTTATAAATATGATATAATAGGACATTAAGATAAATATATGAAAATATACATAATTGGACAAAAAGGAATACCTGCCGTTGGTGGTGGAGTGGAAACTCATGTCGATAATTTAGCTGTAAAATTAGCTAAATTAGGCTATGAGGTTTTTGCTTATACTCGTCATAATTATTCTGATCGAAAGATAAAAGAATATCAAGGAGTAAAGCTTATTTCTCTACCAAGCATTAAAACCAAAAATTTAGACGCTATCAGTCATACTTTTTTGGCCTGCTTAGATTTTGTTTTCCGAAGAAAGGCTGATGTTATTCATTTTCATTCTATTGGTCCAGCTTCTCTAATTTGGTTAGTAAAATTATTTCGTCCTAAAATGAAAGTCGTTTTTACTTTTCACAGTCAATGTTATTATAATACTAAATGGGGCGGATTAGCTAAAATCTACTTAGCCATAGGTGAAAGAGTTGGTTGTCGCTTAGCCGATGAGGTTATTGTTGTTTCTAAAACTTTAAAAAAATATGTAGAAGAGAAATATAATCGAGCAGTCAACTATATTCCTAATGGAGTAAATTTACCAAAACCCTCTCCAGCTAAAATTATCACCGAGAAATGGAACTTAGAAAAAGATTCTTATATTCTATCGGTTTCTAGAATAGTAAAAAACAAAGGTTTAGAATATTTAATTGAAGCTTATAAAAAAATAAAGACTGATAAAAAATTAGTGATTGTCGGTGATGGTGATTTTTCTGATAAATTAATAGCCCTAGCTGAAAACAATCCTAATATTATTTTTACTGGTCGCCAAAGTGGTGAAACCTTAAACGAGCTTTTTTCTAATGCTCGATTGTTTATTCAGCCATCGGAAGCCGAAGGTCTTTCCATTTCCCTGTTAGAAGCTGTTTCTTATCAATTACCAGTTTTAATTAGTGATATCGAAGCCAACTTGGAAGTAATGGGTGAAGATAGCTTTTCTTTTAAGAATAAAAACGTCGAGGACCTAGAAAAAAAGCTCGGGATGTTTCTAAATGGTGAAAACGCTGAAGCCCTTGACAAAAATATTAAAAATGTGTATAATAAGATAATGTCTGAATATAATTGGGATAATATTATAAAAAGTACTATTAACCTATATTAAGCTCCTTTACAATCAGATTTACCTATTTTTTATGTTAATAAATTTTTTTGTTAATAAAAATAATAGGTAAATTTTAATGAAACACAAAAAGTAAGAAAGATGAAAAAGTTGAATGTAAGTATTCGTGCCAAAATAGCCTTTGCTATTTGTTTGGCAATTGCAATCGTTCTAGGAACGACAAGTTGCAAAAAAATGGAATTTGGTGGACCGTACGCTCCACTGCCGGATAATAATAACAATTATTATTCCGAAACTTTTAACTGGCAAGGATGCAATCCTCGCCCGATAGAAAGCTTAGGAAAAATCAAAGCAGAAGGATGGTCAAACGTGTTCGATTATTCTTTCAGGATTAGTCTGGATGGAAGTTCAGTAGACCCTAATCCCCTTTCCTTGAGTTCATTTTCAATTCCTCACGTAGGACCTAACGGGATCACTATTTACAACAATGTTGATAATGATGCCACCTACACGATAAACAAGATTCAAAATGGATGGGTTTACTATACCATCCGAAGCGAATCTGGCCATACTTTGAAATACAATATTTCAAAGATGCCTGGGGCAATTCCTGGGGATTGGTTTCTAAAACACGGATTATCGCATGATGATGGGATTAATAACATGATAAGTTTCACGACCTACTAATGGAAGTGGAACTAAAAAGCTTAAAGAGTCGCTCGCGACTCTTTTTTATTTGATTCAAAAAGCACCAATTTAAAATTGATGCTTTAAAAATTATGAAGAATATTGTAAATCAAATAAACTACTTTCTTGCTTTTAGAACTTTAATAAATTCCACAAATAACGGATGCGGAGCTAAGGGTCGAGAAATATATTCGGGATGGAATTGAACCCCCACGAAAAAAGGATGATTTTTTATTTCGATCGCTTCCACTATTTTATCATCGGGCGATGTTCCCGAAATGATCAAACCATTTTTCTGGAATAATTGACGATACTCATTATTAAATTCATAACGGTGGCGATGTCTCTCATTTATTAAATCGCCAAAACCCATTTTAGTATAAGCTTGATCTAATTTAGTTTTTGGCTTAATTTTACAAGGCCAAGCCCCTAATCTTATAGTCCCACCATAACCTCTCTTTTCGATAAGCTCTTCTTGCTCCGGCATAATATGAATAACTTTATTTTTGCTATTGGATTTTATTTCCTCCGAAGTAGCATCTTTTAAACCACAAACATTACGGGCAAATTCAATAACAGCCATCTGCATCCCATAACACAAACCTAAATACGGAATCTTTTTTTCTCGGCAATATTTAATAGTTTTTATTTTGCCCTCGGAGCCACGACTTCCCCACCCCTGAGGAACAATTATCCCATCCAACCCCTTTAATCGGGCTTCACCCTTTTTCTCTATTTCTTCGGCATTAATCCATTCTAAAACGGGTTTAATTTTATTATAAGCGCCAGCATGTTTAATAGCTTCTATAACTGAGATATAAGAATCGCTCAAGGAAAAATCTCCGGTAGAAAAATATTTACCAACAATCCCAATCTTAACTCTTTTTTTCGAATTTTTAATATTGGCCAACATTTCGGTCCATTTTTTAGCATCGTCTCTAGATTTAACAGTACTTTTTGCTTTTAAAAATAATTTCTTTAAAATTTTATTCCCTAAATTATTTTTTTCAAAATTAATTGGAACCTCATAAATGGAATCAATGTCTGGTGCCGAAATAACATCTTCTGATGAAACATTACAATGAATAGCTATTTTTTTTCTCCGAACATCATCTATTTCCTTTTCCGCCCGAGCTACTATAAAATTAGGTTGAATACCAGCCGTATTTAGAGTTCTAACAGCATGCTGAGTTGGCTTGGTTTTCATCTCTCCAATCTTATTAGGAATTGGTAAATAAGAAACCATTATAAAGAGAACATCTTTGGGATTTTTTAATTTCATGATTCTAGCCGCCTCTAAAAATAATAAGTTTTCATATTCACCCACCGTTCCCCCAACTTCAATCACCATAATTTCGGCCGATGATTTTTTTAAAGCCTTATAGATTCTCTCCCTAATCTCCATAGGAATATGTGGGACCACTTGAACACACTTACCTTCATACTCTAAATTTCTTTCCTTATTAATAACTGATTGATAAACTCGACCAGTAGTCATATAATTTTCCCGGAAAATATTTTTATTTAAGAATCTTTCATAATTACCAACATCTTGATCAGTTTCATCGCCATCTTCAGTAACAAAAACTTCTCCGTGTTCAATCGGATTCATGGTTCCAGCATCAATATTTATATAGGGATCAACCTTTATAGCACTAACATCGAACCCTTTATTTGATAAGATTTGAGCTACTGAGGCCGTGGTTATACCTTTACCAACCCCCGACATAACTCCACCAACAACAAAGATAAATTTAGGCGAAATCTTTTTTTTCATAGCTTGACAATTAATTTTATTTATATTACTATTTATAGTTGTTCTTTTAACAATAACAATTAAAAAGGAGGATTTATGGTTCTGATTATATTCAAAGGAACTAACGGAAACGGCCAGTTGGAAAGATACTGCGTTTTTATTGAAGACTTTAAACAATTAAGGCGTTTTGATGACGATTCAAAAATGGTGCGCTTCTTAGCCAATGATCATTGTGACGACATTGAAGGCTTCACCAATGAAATTAGCCCCGAAAACGAAGAAGCGATTAAGAAAGAAGCGGGCTTCACAGTTACAGGAAGAATTAGTGACATTGAATTAAATACCATTATCAATGACATCAAAAGATTGGTGTTATAAAATTATTAATTCCTGAAAATCCTACAAGCTACTCCAAGTAGCTTTTTTTATTTTAAAAATTCAATTGCTTTTTGGAGTTGGGGGTCACGATCATTCTCTAAATCAGCGAAACTTAGAACCACTTCAATATCCGGTAAAATTCCTTCCTCATTTATATTTCTCCCTTGAGGAGTTAACCATTCAGCGACAGTCATTTTAAGAGCTGAACCATCCTCTAATGTTTTAATCATTTGGACAGATCCTTTACCATAACTCTTTTCTCCAATAATCGTGGCCTTACTATAATCTTTTAAAGCCCCAGCTAAAATTTCTGAAGCTGAAGCACTCCCGTTATTAATTAAAATAACTGTTGGATAATCAGTTAATCGATTTAATCCTTCGGCGGGATAATTAACAACTTGACCATCACCAAATTTTTCAATCACCGCTGTTTGCCCATTTATCCATTCGCCTAATAATAAAACTGAAGTTTCTAAGTAACCTCCGGGATTATTTCTTAAATCTATAATTACTTTGTCGCAACGGGAAGAAATCATTTCTTTAATAGCTTGCGAAAAAAGAAAATCAGTATCATTATTAAAAGAATTTATTTTAATTAAGAAAATATTTTCATTTATCTTTTCAAAAGAAACACTTTTAATAATAATAGTATCTCTGATAATTTTAATTTCCTGAATATCCTCCAGACCAACTTTAAAAACACTTAAAACCACCTCAGTTCCTTTGGGCCCTTTTATCTTACTGACCGCTTCATTAATATTCATATTCTTGGTTATTTCACCATTTATCTCTAAAATCTTATCACCGGCCATTAATCCGGCTTTTTGAGCTGGAGTACCCTCTAGGGGCGAAATAATGGTTAAAATATCGTCTCTAATGCCAATCTCGGCTCCAATACCCTCAAAGGTGCCAGACATATCATCATTAAATTCCTTATTTTCCTGTGGATCCATAAACTCAGAATAGGGGTCGTCTAAAGACATAACCAAGCCCTTTAACGAACCATAAAACATCTTTTTATCATTGACCAACTCTTGATCAACATAACCCTCTTTTAAAATATTCCAAACATCCCAATATAGATCAAAACTAACATTTTGTGACCATTGATTATTATTTCTACTATATTTACCAGTTATTTTTCCTAAATATAAGATGCTTTTTTCGGACATTTTCTGGACAACAACACTCCTAGTAGACAACGAAGCTCCACTAATAAAAATAAGGCCAGCTGTTAATAAAATAACAACTGTTTTTAAAAAAATACCTAGACCCTTCCCTATTTTTATATTCATAAATTCTATTTTAAATAAATAACCTCTTTATTTTAATCTAAAAACAAATTCTTAGCAACTTTTAATCTATTAAAATAATAGATTCCAACATTTTTAATCCCTCTGGAATCAAGGGAGTTAACCAACTAACAGCTTTAACAAAAATTGGGGCTAAATCTGATTTAGAAATAAGTGAGTTTAATAAAGCACTAGTGATAGCATAGCGAGACATCATAAAAATAATAACCCCGAGGATTAAAGCTCCTTGAAGAAATCCTAGCCCTCCGCCTAAAAGACGATTAACAAAAGAAACCAAGGGCAAAGAAGTTATTATTTTTAATAGTTTAGCAATAAATTGGAAAACCAAACTTAATAAATAATTGCTTATGATTAAAACTATCAAAAATGACAACATTTTACCAAAACTTTCTGAACCGAAACCAATAAAAGGCACTAGATCATAAAAATAGAGGTAAAGATTAATGGATATTATAATAGCTACCACCGTAGAAGCCAAATTTAAAATCATTTTTACAAAACCCATGTAAAATCCATACAAAATAAAGGCCCCTAGAAAAATCATTAAAATTAAATCAAGCGTTATCATATTTTTAGATTAATTTATTAATTTAGGAAAAAGCGATTCCCCTTTTACTATTTCTTTAGCTGTAAATTGTTTTATTATCTTATCAGCCGTCTCTGGAATAAAAGGAAAAATCGAAAGAGCAATATCTAAAATATCGGCTGAAGCTATTTGTAAGACCTCGGTCATTTCTTTTTTATCAGTCATTTTCCAAGGGGCTTTATGACTTAAAAACTCATCCGTCTTTTTTGTTTTAAGGGCTATCAAGTTTAAAGCTTCATTTAACTTATACTCCTTCATTTTTTTATCTAATTCGTTAAAAAAGCTATTTTCCTCTTTTGGAATCATCGGAGTAGATCCTTGAAATTCTGGCTTCCTTAGTTTAATATCTAAATTATTTTTTTCAATTAAATTAGAAACCCGAGCTACTAAATTTCCCAAACCATTAGACAAATCTGAAAGATAAAGTTTTTCTAATTTCTCATAAGAAAAATCACCGTCCTCAAAAGTCGAAATTTCTTTACTTAAATAATATCGTATAACATCCGACCCATATTTCTTTATTAATTGGAATAAATCAACTGAATTTCCTAAACTTTTACTAATTTTTTGATTATTAACAGTTAAGAAACCAAAAACTAATACTTTCTGAGGAGGAGTTATGCCAGCTGACATTAGAAAAGCCGGCCACATGGCTGTTTGGGGCCTAAGGTTATCTTTTCCACAAACCTGTAAACCAGGCCAAAAAAGATCAAAATTTTCTAAATTATCTGGCCAACCTAAACAGGAGATATAATTTACCAAAGCATCAAACCAAACATACATTACTTGAGTATCATCTTCTGGAACTGGCACCCCCCAAGGCATTTTTTCCTTTAAACGAGAAACTGAAAAATCTTTCAAGCCACTTTGGACAAAGCTTATTATCTCTTTAAATCGGCCAGATGATTGGACAAAATCAGGGTTTTTTTTATAAAAATCTAACAACTGGTTTTGATATTTAGAAAATTTAAAGAAATAATTCTCTTCGTCAATATTTTCTATTTCTTGATTAGGATGAAAAGGACAAACCCCATTTTCTAACTCTGAATCGGTTTTCTCCATTTCACAACCAACACAATATTTAACACTATATTTCTTTTTATAAATATCACCGTTAGCTCGACATCTTTCCCAAAAATTCTGTACCGCCTTAATATGATCTTCATCGGTTGTTCGGATAAAATTATCGAAACTCAGGTTTAAAACCTCTTTTAATTCTAAAAATTTTTTTGAATACTTATCGCAATATTTTGAGATTTCCATATTTGCCTCTAGAGCTTTCTGATATATTTTTTTACCATGTTCATCGGTTCCAGTATTAAAAAAGACATTAAACCCTAATTGTCGTTTATAACGAGCTATGATATCAGCGTTTATTATTTCCTTAGCGAAACCTAAATGAGGTTCGGAATTAATATAAGGTAGGGTTGTAGTGATGAAAAAATTTTCCATAAAAATTAATAAATAATAACTGTAAACTCACCTTTTTTAGCTTCTTCATCCTGTTCAAATATTTTGCACAATTCATCGATATCTTCTTTATAAAAAGTGTAATACATTTTGGTTAATTCCCTAAAAATCATTATTTTTTTATCAAATTGAAGTTCCTGTAATTCTTTTAATAACTTCAAAATCCGGTATTTAGATTCATAAAAAATAACCGGATATTTAAACGACAATATCTCTTTTATCATACTTAATCGACCCTTTTTATGAGGCAAAAAACCAAAAAAAACAAATTTATCAGCCTTAATTCCAGAAACCGATAAAGCCGTCGTTAAAGCTGAGGGCCCCGGTAAAGGTTCAATTTTTATTTGGGGATTACTCTTTCTAATAAAATCAACTAATTCGCCTCCCGGATCGGAAATATTAGGAGTACCGGCATCACTAAGAAAAGCCAAGGACTTCCCTTCCTCTAATTTCCTTAAAATTGTTTCGTATTTCTTTTCATTAGAATGATGATGAAAGGATAATAACGGTTTTTTTATTTTATAATGTTGTAATAACTTTTGAGTTACCCGAGTGTCTTCACTTAAAACTAAGTCAACTTCTTTTAAAACTTCAATGGCCCTAAAGCTAATATCTTTTAAATTCCCAATCGGACTAGCTATTATATATAAAATCATATCGACTTAATTAACTAAATCTTCTTTTCTTTCTTTCATATATTTCAACCAATCATCAAATATTTCTATAAAGACCTTGAAAGGAGCTTCAATAATAAAATCTAAAACAAAGATAAAAATATTTATTTTAGAAGCATTATCGGATAAAAACTTACCCATAGCTACAATAGGAGTATAAAAGAAGTCAAATAAAAATCCAATAAACCCCTCTTTCGGTTCAATAATTATAAATTTCTTAATTTCTCGCTTAATTCTAAAACTAAAAAAGGAAACAAACATTAAGAAGAATAAAAAGATTGTTATATTAACCCAATTAAAATGAATGAGAGTTAGGACTCTTATCACCACATAAATAGTAATAAAGAAACCTCCTAAATATAATAGATTAAAGATAATATCCATGGCTAAGCTTCTCTTTATTGGTTTTCGTAGTAAAATTTGGTGTTTTCGCCGTTTTTCAGTATAAACGATTTCTTCTACTCCGGCTATTATTTTTTTAGTATTTTCCTGAGCGGGGCTCCAAGTAAACAAAATCATTATAAACAACAAAAAGGCCGGGAAAGAAACGTTAACCGCTAAAGAAAAAGTATTAATTTCCTCACCAAACCATTTAATAGCTGGAATTTCTAATAAAAAAACAAAAATTGACTTGGTTAAAAAAATATAAATTATACTTCTGAAACCTGACCGCCATAACTTATTTTTTATCTTTCCATATTTACTTTCACAAGCTTCTTTTATTAAATTAATAAAAGACTTATGATTATTAACCGCTAAATCATAGACTTTAATGGGATTATC
>JBBACQ010000004.1:0-81272 GCA_041656935.1 Patescibacteria group bacterium | reverse complement strand
ATGGAACCAAAATTATAATAATTTAGAACATTGCTCCTTAGACGGCCTCAGTCCAAATGAGGTTTTAGCTAAAGTGCAAAATGTATGTGCCTAAAACAAAGAGATTGTTTAAAAAGTTCATTAGAATAAATAAATATAAAAGAGTTTTGTCCCTACTACCTTGGCGAATTAGAGTGGCAAACTTTAAGAGGAGAGAGCTTAGAGGGCGTCCAATTCTTAAAGGGTAGCAAAATAAAACAAACGCTTCACGGCGAGTGACCTTTCTCTTATCTTCAGTAAGAGCATAAGGGAAAGTCCAGTCTTCGTGAAAGGAGATAGCACATCAAAATTTAAATAAAATAAAATTGGAAGGAGAGAGCCAGTTTTGAACAATAACAATTATTATCTTTTTGTATAAATGAGAGATGAGAATTGGAAAGAGGTTTAAAATTAGTTCGTCTTAAAAAATCTTCTTCTAGTTCTGATCTCTTTTTTGTTAGAGACATGAAGAGGAGAGAGTAATATTTTTTTCTGATATTTTTGCTGAAGACATTAATATGGGAATAAAATAATCTTCACACGATTTAGGTTTAATAAATGATTGAACCGATTACTATGCTTATCGGTATTTATTATCACTATAAAATCTACTCCCCTTCAAATCCTTATCAAGAAAGATGAGACGAAGCGATGCCGGAAGTATTGCCCCAAGTATTGAGGGATAGAAATACATTTGCACATTAAATAAAATAAAAATAATTAATAGACTGATGGTTTTAGGAGATTGAAATGGACTTCTGAGTGGAGAGACTCAGAAAGATATAAGGAGAGAGTCCATGTCCTAAGATTGACAGCTATTAGCTGTTTGCCTCCTAAACGGAGAAAAGCGAAAGTCGAATTATTTCAGTTGATATTGCAAACTATCTTCTAGAAATAGTAGTCCTAGTAGTTAGTACCTGAATTTTCTTTTAAGAAAAAGAAGAGTAGGGTCGGTGAAAGGCGACAATTGCGACCGTCTCTTTGTAAAGAGATAGGCAGGCCTCAAAGGAAATTAACCCGTCCTTTGAACCTGAAATTTCTTTACAACTTTTCACAGTGAAGCCAATTAAAATTATTCATTTCTACAGCAAAACTTAATAGTTTGATTGTGGGGTGTAAAAGTAATTTAGAACAATTGGCATTCTGGAGAGAGACCAGGGGTGAGAAGGGAACATTAACAATAAAATATTCTGGATTTCATTTGGCAGTTGGCTTTGGCTGGCTGACTGATGGGGTTTGGATAATCTTCATGAGCTTTTGGGCTGGTGGAGAGAATATTTTTTCATTTTTTATTTTTATTTTGCCATTTCGGCCTTCCTTTTTTGTTAATTTAAGAAAATTAATAGAAAAGGGAATGCCGAAAACCTTTAAAAGAGTAGGCAAAAATAAAAATAAAAAAATGAAAATAAACAAAATTTTCAGCTTTGATGCTGAAACTAATGGCCTTTGGGGCAAGGCTTTTTCAATAGCCGCTCTCGTTTATGAGAACGGTATTGAAATAGCTCGTTTTATTGGACGCTGTCCAATAGAAGGGGAAACAAATGGCTGGGTGGCCGAAAATGTCTTGCCAAAAATGACTGACATTGCTGTTACTCATGGCTCATACGACGAGATGGTCAGAGCCTTTGCTGAGTTTTACTTGGCGAATAAAGCAGATGCTACAGTTATAGCCCATATGGGCTTCATCGTAGAAGTTAAACTCCTACGTGATGCTCATGATCTTGGATTTATAGGTGATTGGGACGCTCCGTATCCTCTCATCGACATTGCTGGAAATCTCCAGCAGGCAGGTGAGGACCCAACCTCTGTTGATGATTATGTTCAAAAGCACGGACTTAAGGTTCGTGATTTTGGCACCACCCACAACCCGCTCTATGACAGCGAGGTCGCTGCGGTGGTGTTTCAGCATCTCCAGATCTAAAAGCGCCCTTCTCATTTTTTATTCCGGAAAAGTCTTATTTTGGCCAGCTCTAAGCTGGATAGAGGAGACAACCTCTAGGAAAAAAAGATGCTCGTGAATGCTATAAATTTCACACTAGTGAGTTTGATAATTATCACGCGTTCTCGCAATAAAAATTATCAAAAAGTGTATGGGTTAAATCGGGTTTAATAACATACATACAAGCGGAATTAAAAACTCCGCTTCTGTTTTCCGGTGTGTGCCGGAACTGATGATTCAAAAATGATGAAACAGAAATAATTT
Source organism: Patescibacteria group bacterium (assembly GCA_041656935.1). Classification (GTDB taxonomy): domain Bacteria; phylum Patescibacteriota; class Patescibacteriia; order Patescibacteriales; family UBA12465. The sequence goes on along the minus strand of JBBACQ010000004.1, from coordinate 79,051 downwards.
CGCCATAGTATTCAGTAAATTTTAAAGAAGTTTTTTGAATACTATGATAGCGAAATTAAACGAAATTCGCCAACTGGTTTATCTCAAAGAAAACGAGATAAGCCAGTTGCGCGAAAGGCTTTCCAAATTGGAAGGCGAGAAAAAAAATCTTGAAAAAGATTTAAATCTCGCCGAAGACTTGGCGAAGCAAACCGCTGACGATGGTTTTATCAAACTTCGTCGTACGAGGTTTGAGAGGACCCCAAACTCGGTAGAGTTTGGTAGGTCCGAAGACCATTATTGCAGCGCGGCAACGGCCATCGAACTTCTCCTGAAAGGAGAAGTGTATGATTGGTCCGCCGCATACTGCGGTGGTGGGTGGAGTTATGTCAGAATATAATTCCACTAAGCGGTTTACCCCTGTCTCATATGGCATAACAGGGGTTTTTCAATAAGGGTAAGCCTTCATGGAGATGAACTTATTGGACGTGAAAAGGCTAGTTGACACGTTAAATCGACTAGATAGAGGAAGGAAAACCTCTAGGGAAAAAATTACCGACTCGGGTTTCGGGTTTAAAAAAAATAAACTTGGCAAATATTTATTTGCCACTTTTATCAAAAACATAAATTATTTTATGTTTTTGTAGAAGTTGTTAATAACGTTTTAATAATATTAAGAAATTTAATTTTTAAAGTATGAATTTAAATAATAAGAAAAATATTATCCCGATAGTATTTACTTTCGACGATAATTATATAGTTCCAGCGGGAGTAGCTATAAAATCGCTACTTCATTCTGGGAAGCGTGATACCTGGTATAAAATTTATTGTCTTTATAATAATTTATCTGATGAAAATAGAAAAAAGCTTGATAAAATTGCTAAGATTAATTGGCTTAAAATAGATAATAATATTTTTGCTAATTCTCCAGTAACATCTGAATATCCAGTTGATGTATATTATCGCTTAATGATACACGATATTTTACCACAGCATGAAAAGATTATTTACAGCGATGTTGATGTTCTTTTCCACGATGACTTATCAGAGATATATAATATGGACTTAGATAATGCTTATTGGGCTGGTGTCCCCTTAGAAAAGAACGAAAAAGTTGATGATAAAATCATTTCTTTTCAGAAGGGTAATCCTGATGACCCTAAGTATTTATCAGGGCACACTAAATTTACGGAAAACAAAAATGAATTTATTTTTGCTTCAGGTTTTATGGTTATAAATTCAAAAAAAATGCGCCAAGATAATATGACTCAAAAGTTTTTAGAAACCATTAAAACTTTTAAAGATAGAATAAAGATGTTTGATCTTGATGTCCTGAATTTAGCTTGTCAAAAAAATAGCATTAAAAAATTACCCTTTAGCTTCTGCGTTTTTGAAGATATTTTATATGCAAAAAACTACAGAGAAACAAATTCATATCCATTTTTAGAAAAAGTTTTTTCTAATAAAGAATTAGTAAAGGGGATAATTAATCCAGTAATTTCGCACTACACAGGTTCAAATTTTATTAGAGTGTGGGATAGAAAAGAAGATTTTCAGCCCCAACCTTACAGAATATTTTTTGATCTTATATCTCAGTCATTATTACAATTATCTTATTAATATGAAAAAAATAGAATTGTCGAAATTAGGTCGCACTCTTATTCTTTCCCCTCATCCTGACGATGAATCTTTGGGATGTGGTGGATTGTTAATTAAAAATGCGAGTAGGTGTGAAGTTGTTGTCTTAACAGATGGGCGATATGGAGGTCTTTTAAAGGAAAATAAAGATGAGGTTATAGTAAGGCGTAAAAAGGAGTTAGAAGAAGCCATGAAGTTTGTCGGATTAGAAAAATATTCTTTTCTCGATATAGAAGATGGAAAACTATCAAAAAATTTTTCTAAATTTGCAAAATTAAATTTAGAAAAATTTGATACAATTTTTTGTCCAGCTCCCGGAGAAAATCATTCAGACCATGCTTGTGTTTTTAATTTTATTTTGAAATTAAAACCAAAGGCTAGAATTTTTGCCTATGAGGTTTGGTCTACTCTAGAAAAACCATCTCATTATATTGATATTTCTGATCTTATTAATAAGAAAAAGAAATTAATAAATTTATATAAATCTCAGCTTAGTCAAGTTGATTATCTTTCTAGAATAATTTCTCTTAATCATTATCGTGGTATGCAGGTCTATCCAGCTATTCCTTATTTAGAAGCTTATCAAGAATTAGTGTTGTAGAAATAAAATAAATTTGGCAAATATATTTATTTGCCACTTTTATCAAAAGCATAAATTATTTTGTGTTTTTGTAGAAGTATTGATTTATATTTTCAGTTAGGTTTGTGCGTTATCGCGAGACGCATAAACCTAAAAAATTCGGTCCTTTTCCATTTGCGTTTTTTGGAAAGGTCCAGGGCCTATGGAGGGGCCGAATATGAAAATATTATTAAATAATCCCTTCGTCGCTGTAGAGGCGATGGGGGGAGCAACTTTTGAGCCTGGACTCGGCTGGTGGTCGCAGGCTTCAGAAAAAGATCACCAGCAATTGGGCAATCCGTTTTGCAGTGAACGGGATGCTATCTATATTCCAACGCTGCAAAAGAATGGACAACCGGTAGCCGAAGAGGTTGTTCATTCACTAAAAACCCAGGCATCGGCACTGGGTCTTACATCCCTTACCCAGGCCGCGGGGATGTGGGTTCTGTCTGAGACCGGCGAGGTCCAAACAGAAACTATTTGGATTGCTTTTTCAAGCATTCCAATCGTGGCTGAAAAGCGCCCTGCGCTCCGGGCGCTAGCTGAAACAACCAAAATTCTGGCTAACCAGGACGAAGTTGCTCGCGAAGAAAACGGGCGTTTACTTTTCACTGCTTTTGAGCTTGAGGCAGTGGAATTTGAAATTTCAAGCTTAATCACCCCAAGTTCCCGCTTGTGGGTGGTACCAATTTCTGACCTTGAGACGGTTGAGGCCAGAAACCTGCTTTTGCAGGTAAATGAAACCGTTATTTCATTCCCAGGCTGGTGGGGTATGAAATGGGAACAAATTCCTACCAGTTTTCAGGATGAAATCCAGAAGTTTCGTTCTGAAAACCCTAATGGAGAAATCCTTGGGGTTAAGCTCGCAGGTGACTGTGAGTGGACGGACAAAATTATTGAGCCCTACCGTCCAGGGCAAAAAAGTCCACTAAAAAAAGTTGCTGAGATTGTGGGTCAGCAACTTACTGAGTATCAAAACTCAGTGGTGGCAAATACCACAACTTGGATTCCGGGGCTTCAGTCTCTGGGTCTGGCACAAGGCATTGTAGATGCCATCCGCTTGACGGATCGTGCTAGTCAGGGAGTTAATCCTGACCAAGAGGCACAAGCAGTCCGTGCCTGGGAAAACAGGACTGAAATCGAACAATTGACCATTGTTCGTATGGCACACTCAAAGTGTGCTATTATTACTGACCGTTATTTTGGTCAGTATAAAAACCTCTTAATCCTCTCTGAGGATAGTGAGGTAAATTTTTATGGAGACGGCGCTTTGTGCTCCGAACTCCAGAAAAAATTTGAAGGCTGGGCAGGTGGTGCTGGCCTTGGTCAAAAAAAGGGATTCGCTTTTTGGGGCGGATATCCAAACCATCAAGAAGTTCAAAGTTTTATTTTAGAGTTTTTAAAATAAGGCTCTGAACTTCAAAAAAGGGTGCTCGGGTTGGGTTGGGTTTTGTGTTGATTGAATAAATCGACACCCTTATTCAGTTTATTATTTATTATTAAATAGTAAGTTGATAGGAAAATTTTTATTGCCCATTTTTTTGGTTACTCAGTCTCGATATTATTTCGAGATTGCGATAACCAAAAAATAAAAAAATGAAGAAATTTTTAACAGTTCGGCATTTTGTTGATCAAAACGCCCTTAGAACTTACGGGCACGATGGTCCGCTTAAGCCGGGCCAAGAAGATTTGATTTCTGTTACGGCTAAAAAAGTTATAGCAGAAATAAATAGCTCTAGAGTAAGAGCTGTTAAGATTCTTTATACGACGAAAACTCGTCGCATTAAAGAAACTGCTAACTTTATTGCTATGGCCATTCAGGATAGTGTGAGTGTTGTATTCCAACATGACATACGTCTTGAAGTAATGGATCAGGGCAATCTTGTTCTGCCAAGTAGCTATCAGGACGGAGAGTGGTTTGACCCACTTGATATTGCCTGGGACGCTATTTGTGATGAGGCTTATCTAAATGATAATATTTTTTATCAATTTGGAGATAGTCTTAACGGAAAGTATCCGATACTTGCAACTGCCTTTTCTCGTCTTGGTGAAAGTTTGGGTTCTTCGTTGATTAATAAATATTCGTTAATCTATGATTTAGCTCAAGGAAAATTTACTAAAGATGATGAGCTGCTTGTAATTGTTGCTCAAAGCGACTTACCACTTCTTATCATGGAGCTTCAAGCTCTCGAGAGAATGAGCAGTATAACTTCAGCAAATTTGCCATACAAATCTTGGGAGGTTTATAAATCTGGCCTTCAGGAGAAAATGTATGATAAAAATGCTGATGGTATTGGCAACTTTGACATTCCTATGGGCTATGTCGGAGTATTTGATCTTGCGGGGTTTACCCAAAGTGGGCTTGATATAACCGTAAGAGATGCCGGTTATTTGTTGGCACAAAAAATTACCCAGCATTAAATAAAATTTAGTGCTGGGTTTCTTATTCAGTCTATAAATTTATTTGTAGATTGATTGGAATAAGTGGGAGAACATTTTTTTAGTTAGTAAATACTCAGGGATTAAATTTCTTAATCCTTGCGATATTTACTAACTAAAGACCCCTGCACGGTAGAAAGAAAATCCCCAGTGCAGTGGGGTTATATATAGTGAAAAAAAACATTCTCCCAATTGATGCTTTCCGGGAGCAGATCCTTGAAAGCATCAAGCAAAATCCAGTGACAGTTATCGTGGCTGAAACTGGTGCGGGGAAATCTACGCAAGTACCACAATACTTGCTGGAGGATGGGTATGATCTAATCGTTACCCAACCCCGTCGTCTTGCCGCCCGTTCCGTGGCCACACGCGTGGCCTATGAGATGGGCGAAAAGGTCGGGCAGACCATCGGTTACCGTACGGCGGTGGATCGAGTGGATAGCCCGCAAACCCGGTGCCTGTTCTGCACTGACGGGTTAGCGCTAGTGCGCGAGCTCATGGGTCAGAACAAAGGCATTCTCGTCCTGGACGAGGTGCACGAGTGGAACGAAAATATGGAAGTTCTAGTTGCTTGGGTTAAATCCCAAATTGCAACCGGATCGACTATAAAAGTCGTTCTCATGAGTGCAACTTTGGAATCGGAAAAGTTGAGTGCGTTTTTTGATAACGCGCCGATTATTTCTGTTCCAGGACGAACCTTTCCGGTAGAGGACCGGATGGCTGGTGGGGATATTGGGACTGACATAGCGACATTAGTTGCTGAAGGTCGCAATGTTCTGGTTTTCCAGCCGGGACAACAGGAAATCAACGAGACAATCAGTCGCCTCGAGCAACTGAAAGTTTCGGCGGTAGTCCTACCGCTACATGGACAGCTTACGCCAGACGAGCAAGCCAAGTGCTTCGCGCATTATGGCAAGCCGAAGGTGGTTGTGTCGACGAACGTTGCGCAAACTAGCGTGACGATTGACGACATTGACGCTGTCGTTGACAGCGGGCTCGAGCGTCGCATTGAGCTGGTGGACGGGGTTGAGGGTTTATACCTGAAACCAATTTCGCTGGCTGATGCTAAACAGCGCAAAGGTCGCGCTGGACGTACAAAAGCAGGAATCTATATTGATCACTGCTCGAGTTCAAGTCGTCCCGACTTTCCACTAGCCGAAATTTTGCGCAAGCGCTTGGACCAAACGGTTCTGCGTCTAGCAATTGCCGGCTTCGATATGGATATGATGGATTTTTTTCATCAGCCGGCTAAATCGGACATTAGCGATGCTCGTAAAACCTTAATTGGTCTCGGGTGCATGACCAGCGAGGGCAAAGTAACTGCTATTGGTCGCTTGGTAAACAAGCTTCCGGTATCAGTGAAATACGCCCGAATGCTAATAGAAGCCGACCGCTTAGGCGTCGTAAGTGACGTTTTAACGGTCGCTGCGATAATGGAGATGGATGGTATCACCGTCCCTCCACCCAGTCTGAATCGTCCTGATCGTCCTGATTGGCGCAAGCTAGTGGATGAGAAGGAGTCTGACATTATGGCTCAACTCAAAGTGTGGGAAATGACCCGCACAATGAATGAGACCCAGATGAAAGAAGCTGGAATTTCCTTGCGCAATTTTTTTCGCGCCAAGGAGATTCGTCAGCGCCTGGCTGATGCTCTAAAAGGACATTTCCGTTTAGGCACGAATGGCAAAAGGGAAAACATCCTGAAAGCTGTTTGCGCCGGTATGGTGGACCATCTGTATAAAAACCAGTATGGGTCCTACCGAAACGGAGATGATGTTTCTCGCGAGTTAGGATCCGCTTCGGTGGTAGAGAGATCTATGCCGGATTGGGTCGTGGGAATTCCTTTTGATCTGCAGATTCAAACTAGGAGAGGCTCTATGACTCTTAACCTGGTAAGCATGGCATCAAAAGTTGAGCCCAGTTGGCTCGCCGAGATCGCCCCGCACTTAGTTTCAAAGGAGATTAAAAACCTTCACTGGGACAGTGTGCGGGCTTGTGTTGTTGAAGACCACATTACAATCTTCAACGGCCAAGAAATTGCTCGGGTGTCTAAGCCAGCACTGTGGTCTGCCGAGGCCTTCAAAATTTTCGTGAATGCAATGATGAGTACTTACACCTCTTCGGAAGTTGTAAATGAACTCTATCGGAGCAACTCCGAAATTTTGAGCCAGTACAATACGCTGTATATTCGTAGTGGTGGAACTATCTCCAAAAAAGATAGTGATACCATTCGCGAGAAGTACGCGAAGGTACTGGAGCCTTATCATGTTCTTAGCTTAACTCAGTTTGAAACTCTCGGATTAAACCCTGAAGAGTTAAAAATTAAATTGAGTGACCTAATATCAACCGAAGAGGTTACTGTTATTGAAGCAGGAAATCCTGAGGTGATTGAGGTTAATGGAAAAGAATTTTTTGTAACTTATTCAGACTCTTGGAGCAATTTTAACGCCAAGATTGATGTTACAGAGGAATTTTTCCATAAAGCTAAGGAGGAAGAGCTACTTCTTCCGTCCGGTCGAGAGGTAAAGCTGACTTTCAATGGCGCTACTCGCACTTTAAGCGAACATCGCCAGATAATTGAAAGAGCTCGTCTTGAGGAAATTGAGCGAGCACAGCGTAACCTAGTGATCAATTTTGAGAGTCAAATCTCTAGTTTGCTTACAATCCCTCAGGAAGAACCGTTTTGTAGCGGTGGATACTGGGGAGGATTATCCGAGACCGGGCAGAAGCTCCGCACTCTTCTCGATGCTTTAAAAGCAGAAATGATCGAGGGGCTAACCCTTGAAAATTCTGCCGAACGCGTTGAGATTCTAAAAGTTAAGGCCGAGGAAATCAAAATTCAACTTTACAATGAACATAAAAATGCGCAAGCATTTATCGTTCGGTTAGAGGAAAGTTTTGACAAGACTTTGTCTGAGCTTGGTGGTGGAAATTTTATCCGTCAAGAGTGTGAAGAAATTCGTAATCAAATCTACCAAGCAAGTAACGCTTTGCAAAAAGCTGAATTTGTGGAAGTAGAAAAAATCTGTCGTCAGGCAGAAGGTTTGATTGTGAATTTATCTCATCTCTTCGAGGTGCGCCAGCAGGAACGGAATGAGCTAATTAAAAGCAATAATGTTCCCGACCGTTTACTGGAGGCTTTCTCGGGAGATATCGATCGTACGTTAGAGTTTATTGCCAACGTTGCCAAAATCGAAACTTGGCGATTGGATGAGCACGAACTCACTTGTGGTCGTTCCCGTTCTCGCGCTAATTGTGAAGAAGCTTGGAGCGCGATGGGCGAAGATTCAGATTTTTTTTGCGGAGCTGATCCCAATGATGTGAAGTACTATGTGTACGAATATCATTTTGGAGAAAATGCTACGCCAGTAGCCCGTAAGGAGGAGAGAGGAAGTTATAATAACAACCTTTCGAATTCTAACGATACTATGGCTGAGGCACTTCGCAAAGCTGGGTTAATTTAGGGTTAAAAGGAAAGGGGCGATTATATCAAACCTTTCCTTTCTTATTTAATTCATAAATTTTTTTATTTGTGGGTTGATAGGGAATTTTTCATATTTTTAGTTAAATAAAGAATTGGATTATTGTTTTTTAATATGTATAATTTGATATTAAGGATGATGGTTTAAAAAACCAATTTATTAACTAAAAAGAAGATTATTAAATAGGTTAAATGATTAATTTTTTTTGACATATTTTTTAAAATATGGTATAATATAGATACGAGATTAGTAACCCTTAATAATTAACTAGATGGGACGTTTCTACTTGGCCTTTACAAAATTTTTACAAAATTTTGAAAAAGCTCTTTAGTTTAGTATAATAAGTTAGATATATTATTAAATTTAATAAAAAATTATATGGAAGAAATGAAAATATTTGAGAAAAAAGAGTGTTTGCCTGCGAATATTAATCCAGACAACATCTGTAAAAAGTGGGCAAATAGAGGCAATTTAACGCAATTAGGTCTTGGAGTAAATTTTTCAAAAGGAGAAAAAGGTAAGCGTAAAGTATCAAATTTTATTGATATTTTTGTTATTGAATTTTTAGATAAAAATAATCCAGACTCTCCTTTTTACAGAGTAAGCATAGAAGCAGATCCGGTTATTCAAAGTATTAAAGAAATATTAAAAGGAAGAAAGGTTTCTCTAGAAGAATTAAGAAATGAAATTAAAAAAGTTATTTCTATTTATTATGAATGTAAACATGAAGAAATTATTATTAAAAATGAAGAAAATTTAACCGATGAGGAATTGTCATTAGCTATTGATTGTTGGAATTCGGATTCTTGCGATTCTCTTCTTAAGGAAAAAAATATTGAGGTTGTGAAAAAAGTTTCTAAGCTCCTAGGTTTAAAAATATTTTAGTATAACAAATCAAATGTTTTAACTCAGGCCATTAATAACTTTAAACCCCCTAAAGCCCGTAGAGCTGAAGAACTAGAATATTTTTGAATACTCTCTCCTCAAACTTATTTTTGTTCTTCAAAACACTCTACGGACTTTAGGGGATTTTAGAAAAAAGAGCTATTTTTATTAATAGCTCTTTTTTTGTTTTCCGCAATTCACCTCTTATCCTTTATCTTTTTCTTTTTTAGTGTTATAATCTTAGCTAGTATATTTAATTATATGAAATACAAATTATATACAAGTTCTAAAAAATCTTGGCAGGGAATGATAAGAGAAATTAATCAGGCTCAATTTTCCATCTATATCGAGATGTATATTTTTCTAGACGACACTTCAGCTTCCTATAATTTTTTTGGGGCCTTAAAAGAAAAAGCTTCTAATGGCGTAGAAGTAATCTTGGTTCTAGATTCCTTCGGCAGTTCCGAATTAAAAAGCTCTATAATCAAAGATTTACGAGAAAACGGAGTAGAAGTTTTGTTTTTCAGTCATTGGTTGAGAAGAACTCATCGTAAAATTTTATTAATTGATAATAAAATTATTTTTCTAGGTGGGGTTAATATCAAAAAAAATAGTATAAATTGGTCTGATTTACAGATTAAAATTGTGAGTCCGCTATTGGCGAAAAATATATTAAGATCTTTTTCTTATACCTATAAAATGAGTGGCGGAAAAAAAGAAAAAATATTACTTTATCGAAAAAAATCAATTTTTAAAACAATTAGAGCCCAATTCCTAGAACATTTCCCCAATAATAATATCTATACCCTAGAGACTTACTATCAGGAAAAAATAATTTCAGCCCAAAAAAGCATCATTATAATTACCCCTTATTTTACCCCCGCTCGATGGTTATTAGCCTTATTAGATGGGGCTCAGAAAAGAGGTGTAGAGATAGACATTTTTATTCCTAAAGACACTGATGTTAAGATTTTAAATCGGATTAATCGGGCTTTCGTTAATAAGCTGATCTATTCAAATATTAATTTTTATACCCAAAACGAAATGAACCATGCCAAGGTTTTATTAATAGATGAAAAAGAAGTTTTAATTGGTTCACAAAATTTAGATTTCTTATCTTTTCGTTTAAATATTGAGTCTGGCGTTTTCATAAGAGATGCTAAAATAATAGAGGAGATAAAAGAAATTATTCAGACTTGGAAAAAAGATTCGGTTAAGTTTACAAAAAATAATATAGAAGTATCTTTTTTCGATAAACTTTTTTTAGGTGTAATTAGATTTTTTTATACAATCTTATAATATTAATTTTTAAATAAATGGAAAATTTTATAAAAATAAAAGGAGCTCGCGTTAATAATTTAAAAAATATTGACCTCGATATTCCGCGTGATAAATTTATTGTAGTTACTGGTTTGTCTGGCTCTGGTAAATCATCTTTAGTTTTTGATTTAATTTATGCTGAAAGTCAAAGAAGATATGTAGAATCTTTGTCTTCCTATGCTCGACAATTTGTTGGCTTAATGGATAAACCCGATGTGGATTTAATTGAGGGCCTTATCCCGGCCATTTCCATTGATCAGCGTTCGGCCAGCAATAATCCACGGTCAACCGTTGGAACTATTACCGAGATTTATGATTATTTACGTTTGTTATTCGCTAAATTAGGGATTCCTTATTGTCATCAATGCCAAACCAAAATGGTTCGAGAAAAAAATGACAAGAAAAATGGGAATAAAAATGAATATTATTTAAAATGTCCTAAATGTTCCCAGCGACGACCAGATTTCAAATCGGTTGATTTTTCCTTTAATTCCGGTCAAGGAGCCTGTCAATTTTGTGGTGGTTTAGGTATAAAAACAGAAATAGATCCTAAAATGGTTTTAAATTTAAATTTAAGTATTCCTCAAGGAGCCATCAAACCTTGGCTTAATTATAATCTTGATAATCAGAGATTTCTAATGGCTGAATTAGAAAAATTAATGATTAGACATAAAATTGATTTTTCGCTTCCTCTAAAAAAGTTATCTAAAAAAGAGGTAAGCTTAATAATGAACGGCGATCAACTTTATGTGGGAGTTTTAAAGGGTTTAAATGATAAATATCAAGAGACCGATTCTAGCTATATTAGACAAAAGATAGGACAATATATGAAAATTATCCATTGTCCGGAGTGTGAGGGGAAACGTTTAAATAAAGAATCTTTAGCTGTGAAATTTCAGGACTTAAATATTCATGATATCGCCTCTTTAAATATAGAGGACCTTAGAGCTTTTTTCAAAAGAATAAATGATGTTTTTAAAAATAATCCTGCTCAAAAAAATATTTTCGATCCTATTAGTAAAGAAGTTATCGCTAGATTAGATAGCATTTTAAAAGTAGGCCTAGCCTATTTATCCATTGGTCGTTCGGCGACAACTTTATCAGGCGGTGAGTCTCAAAGATTAAGATTGGCCCATCAAATAAGTTCTAATTTAGTTGGCTTAATGTATGTTTTAGATGAACCTTCAGTTGGTCTTCATCCTAGAGATAATGAAAATTTAATTTCTACCCTAAAAAATTTAAATAAAAAAGGGAATTCCGTAATAGTTATTGAACATGATTCTAAAATGATGTTATCTTCTGATTATATAATAGACGTCGGACCGATGGCCGGAGAACATGGCGGTGAAATAATTTATGCGGGAGATTTAGAAAAATTTAAAAAGAATAAAGAATCTTTAACCGCCCAGTATTTATTTGGTGATAAAAAAATATCAACTCCGACAAAATATCGAAAAAACAGTAAAAAAGTTTTGCAGATAGTAGGGGCTAGTGAAAATAATTTAAAAAATATTAATGTTGATATTCCGCTGGAGAGTTTGGTGGTTATTAGTGGCGTTTCTGGTTCAGGGAAATCAACCTTAATGATAGATATTTTAGCTAAAGCTTTAAATAAAAAGTTTTATCGTTCTAAGGAGGAAGCTGGAAAACACAAGGAAATTTTAGGAACTGAGTGGTTAGATAAAATTATTGATATTGATCAATCTCCCATTGGTAAAACTCCTCGCTCTAATCCCGCTACCTATACCGGTCTTTTTTCCTATATTAGAGATCTGTTTGCCTCTTTGCCGGAAGCCAAAAAACAAGGGCTTAAGGCTCGGCACTTCTCCTTTAATTTAAAAGGTGGACGTTGTGAAAAATGCCAAGGGGATGGTTTATTAAAAGTAGAGATGCAGTTCTTGCCAGATGTTTATGTTAAGTGCGATGAGTGTGCTGGTCGAAGGTATAAAGAGGATGTGTTAGGGGTAAAGTATAATAATAAAAATATTTTTGAAGTTTTAGAGATGAATATCGAAGAGGCCCTAAAATTTTTCCGAGAAAATAAAAATATTAAATTTAAATTAGAATTATTGAATAGCATCGGACTAGGTTATATTAAATTAGGTCAGAGTGCTACTACTTTGTCGGGGGGAGAGGCGCAGAGAATTAAATTAGCTTATGAACTTTCTCGTCCGGCTACAGGGAAAACTTTATACATTTTAGATGAGCCAACTACTGGGCTTCATTTTGAAGATGTAAAAAATTTATTAAAGGTTTTGCATGGTTTAGTAGATAAGGGCAATACAGTTTTGGTTATTGAACATAATTTAGATATAATAAAATCAGCTGACTGGGTGATAGATTTGGGCCCGGAAGGGGGAGACAAGGGAGGCGAAGTGATTGCTTGTGGATCACCGCAAGATATTATTAAATCTAGTAGAAGTTATACTGGCAAGTATTTAAAGAAAATAATTTAATTTTTTATGTTTTTTTTCAAGGATAAAAAAAGAATAAAAGTTGGTTTAGCTTTAGGTAGTGGCGGTTTTAGAGGCTCAGCTCACATTGCCGTTATTAAGGCCTTAGTTAAGAATAATATTCCGATAGATTTCATTGCTGGCAGTAGCGTTGGGGCAGTTATTGGGGCACATTATGCTTTGTTTAAAGATGTTGAAAAATTAGAAAAAGATTTTTTCGAACTCCAAAAACACAAAGTTCATCATTTGCGTGATGTTAATTTCAGATATGGTTTATTGGGTGGACATACTTTAGAGCGGGAGCTTTTTAAAATTTTTGCTGGGGCTCGCTTAGAGGATTTAGCTATTCCTTTTAGGGCGGTGGCTACTGATTTGGTTTCGGGAGAAGAACATATTTTTTCCAAAGGAGATTTAGCCCAAGCAGTTAGAGCTAGCTCATCGGTCCCTTTTACTTTTAAACCTTTTAAGTTAGGGGATAAAATTTTAGTTGATGGAGCTCTTTCTAATGCTGTTCCTGATGATATCGTTAAAAAAATGGGAGCGGATGTAGTAATTTCAGTTAATTTATATAATAAATATAATATTGTTAATAGGGATTTAAATTTAGCTAAAATTATCACTCGGTCAGCTGAAATAGCTTTGTATAATTTAAGCCAAGATTCAATGAAGAGCTCTGATTTCATTATTAACCCCGATACTTCTAAATATTCTGATTTATCTAGGCTTAAAGCTTATTTTAAAAAAGAGGTTTCTTTGGATATAATAAAAATTACCGAGAAAGAAGTCGGTAAAATTATTCCTAAGATTAAAAAAATGTTGTAGCTCTATCTTTTTATAGTTTTTATAATTTCCAGATTATTTTTTTGCTAGTAGAGTTTTAATTATGAATTAATTTTAATTTAATTTTACCATCTTGATCGTCCCAAATAGCATAACTAGCTTTTTGAAAAACTCCGCCGAGTGTCCCTGGATTTATAAGGACGGCCTTGTTTTTCATAGAAAGCCAAGGTTTGTGGGTGTGGCCGTAAAAGATAAAATTCAAATCTTCATTTTTTTCAAAAAGGTTTTTAATAAATCCCGGTTCGTGACATAGTCCTACGACAAAATTGCCTAATTGAGAGGTGCCAAATCTTCCTAGATAATTAATATTTCGATATTCTTTAATATCGTTCTCAGAATATATTTCCATGTTTCCATAAACCAATAAAATTTCTCCTGTAAAACCCTGAGCTAGTATTTTTAAGGTTTCTTGGTTAGTAATATCTCCTAAACAAATTATTTTTTCAATTTCTTCTTTCTTCGTTAAATTTAAAAAAAAGCCGAGATTGGCTAAATTATCATGAATATCTGAAATAATAGCTACTTTCATTTTATTTTAAATTTTTTAAGCTTATTTCGTAGTCCATTTGTTCTATTTTTTTCAAATTTCCTCGAGCTTGGTCATATTTAGTTCTTAGATAGCCAGTAATATCAAAATCTATCAATTCATTTAAAATTTCATTGATTATCTTTTTTATTTTTTTAATTTCAGAAAAGTTTTTTTCAATAGTTTCGTTAACGGCTCGTCTAATTAATTCTCCACTTAAATCACAGATTCCTCCGATATATGATTCTAGCGGAACGTTTAAGTCTTTAACTTTCCCAATTTTACCAGTTTTTACAAAATCAAAAAATAGTCTAGCTTCAACATATTCTTCTAGGGAGGCCATAAAAGCCCCTTCCTTGGTTGCTCGGTTCTCACCAAAATCTCGATTTATTTTTTTAATTATTTTTTCGTTATCTTCTAAATTTTTTTCGGCCAAATCTAATTCATTTCGGTGAATGGCAAAAATAGTTTTTTTAGAATTATTTAAAACAATATTGGCTAAAGAAATTATTTGTCTTCTTTCAATATTACTTTTAGCATAATTTTTCTTAAGGGAGTTTAAAAATTTTTTGTCTAGCATTTTATTATTATATTAATTTTTTACTTAGCGACTTTAAAGACCTCATCAATAGTTGTTAGCCCAGCTAGAGCTTTTAAGATCCCATCTTGTAACATAGTTACCATTCCATTTTCAACGGCTAATTTTTCAATTTCTTGATCATTAACCTCTTTATCAATAATAGCTTTTTTAATAGTTGGACTTATATCCATTATTTCATAAATACCAAGTCGGCCCTTATAGCCAATATTACCACAATTAGGACAACCCTTTCCGCGATAAAATTTCAATTCTTTAGGGATAGTAACTTTATTATTGTTTATTTTTCCTAATATTTTTTCAATTTCTTCCCGTTGTTGAGGGGTAATTAAAACCTCTTCTTTTTCACAGGAAGGACAAATTTTTCTAACCAATCTTTGACCAATCGAACATTCTAAAGCGTTAGCTAAGGTTGATTTTTCAACTCCCAAACCAATAAAACGAGATATGGCGCTAGAGGCACTGTTAGCATGAACGGTTGATAAAACTAAATGTCCAGTTAAGGAGGCCTCTAATGATATTTTAGCTGTTTCAGTATCTCGGATTTCTCCAATCATCATGATATTAGGATTCTGTCTTAATATTGATCGCATGGCTGAGGCAAAAGTATAGCCACCTTCCTGATTGGTTTGAGTCTGGATTATTCCAGCCATTTGATATTCAATCGGATCTTCTATAGTTATTATTTTAACATCAGGGGTATTAATATTTTTTAAGATACTGTATAAGGTGGTTGTTTTTCCACTACCAGTTGGTCCAGTAGTTAAAATAATTCCTCTGGTTTTTTTAATGGAATTTTTTAAAATAGCTAAACTATATTCAGCTAGACCGATATTTTCTAAATCTAAAGTTTCCTCCACTCCAGTCAATAATCTGATAACAATAGTTTCTCCGTAGCCACCCGAAATAATTGAAACTCGGCAATCTATTTTTCTGTCTGGTAATGATATAGCAAATCGGCCATCAATAGATGATTTTTTAACATTTGTTTCTAACCCAATTAGTATTTTTATTTCTCCCAGTAAGGGTAGAAAAGTATTTTTAGGTATTTCGGTGATATCGTGTAAAACACCGTCAATTCTAAAACGAATTTTAACATTTTTTTCAGTTGGTTCAATATGTAAATCTCCAGTATTAGTTGTAATAGCTAAAGCCAAGAGCAAAGATATTATTTCCTTACTCGGAGTTTTTTCAATATTTGTATTTATCTGAGAATAATCTTTTAATATTTCTTTAGCCTTGGCCATCTCACTGGTTTCTATTTTTATTCCTCGACTAATAGTTTCGGAAATGGCAATGTCATATAATTCGTCAATATAATCAAAATTTCCGACTACTCGATAAATCTCTTCTAAACTAGTTTGCCCCTCTAGAACTTTTAATATTCCATCTTGGAGCATTGTAATCATTCCGCTTTCTATGGCTTGTTGCAATATTCTGAAAGAAGGGGCATTGTCAGAAGTTAATTGTTTTATTTTATCATTCATGGTGAATATTTCGTAAATACCAGTTCGGCCCTTATAGCCAATTTTATTACAAGCTGGACATCCGGGGCCAACTTTAAAAACGGTCGGAATATTTCTGGGAACTTCTACTTCAGCTTTAGGAGATATAACTGCTAAGATTTTTTTTATTAAATTTTCTTCCTCATCATCTAATTTATGAATTTCTTTACATTCTGGACAAAGTTTTCTAACTAATCTTTGTCCAACCACAGCATTGATAGAGGGAACTAATAAATAAGATTTTATTCCCATGTCTATTAAACGAGGAATAACTCCCGAAGCGTCATTAGTGTGCAAGGTTGATAAAACCAAATGTCCAGTTAAGCTAGATTGAATGGCTATTTCGGCTGTTTCGATGTCTCTAATTTCTCCTACCATAACGATATCCGGATCTTGGCGTAAAACAGATCTTAAACCGGAAGAAAAGGTATAGCCCTTTTTTGGTTCTATTTGGCTTTGGCTAATGCCAGTTAATTGATATTCAATTGGGTCTTCTAAGGTTATAATTTTGGTCTCAGAATCATTTAATTGGTTTAGAATAGCGTATAAAGTGGTTGTTTTTCCACTACCAGTTGGTCCAGTGGTTAAAACTAGCCCATTAGGTTTTTCTATTTCCTTTTTCAATATTTGATAATTATGCTTTCTTAAACCTAAATCGTCAAAGGACAAACTAACCGAGCTAGATTTTAATAATCGCATAACCACACTTTCTCCATAAGCGGTTGGTAGAAAAGAAGATCGAATATCAATCCGACTGTCTTTTAAAAAGACTGAATAACGACCATCTTGAGGTTTATCGTCAATATTTATTTTTACTCCCGCTAATATTTTCATGCGAGAAATTATTTTTCTCCAACTCTCTTTTTTTATGGTGGCGGCCTCTTGCAAAACTCCATCAATTCTTAGTCTTACTATAATTCCTTCACTCTCCGATTCAATATGGATATCACTGGAATCCGATTTTAGAGCCGTCGCCAAGAGCAGAGTAACTACGTCAGAAATACTAACTTCGTTTATTTTTTTATCTAAACTTTTAAAATCGTTTATTTCGTTTTTAAATTTTTCTAAATCTTCCTCTTTAATCTGGACACCTTTACTAGTGATTTCATTTTTAGGAATTGTTTGATAAATCTTTATCCCATGTTCTAAACTGTTTTTTGATATCAAATAGAGATTGCTTTTAGTATGATATTTTTCATTTATATTATTTATGATTTTTTCAATTTCGGGGTTTTTGGGTTCAGTGGTTCCGATTCTGACATTTTCCCCATCATAAAAAAAACAAAGAACTTCATTTTTTATAGAAATTTCTTCGTCTATTAAAGTGAGGGCTTCGGGGCTGATAGGAAAACCAAATAAATTAATATAAGACAGGCCTAAAGTTTGCGCTCTGGCCTGTGTTTGTTTCTCTATTTCCTTATTTTTTATTTCTTGTTGTTTATTCGATAATTTCTTGGTAGCATTATTATCATTAGAACTGGCTGAATTTTCTTTCAACAAACTAGAAATTGAGTCAAAATCACTCATAGATTATTTTAATTTATATCTTATTTTTGAGTTTGGAATATCTTCTCTAATTTACCAATATTTTGGTCTCCTCGTAATTGGACAAAAAGATCAGTCCAAGAAGTAATTTGGAAAACATTTAATAAAGCTCCACCTAAAACCATCACGGCTAATAGGAAAAGTCCTCCTAGGATTATTATTATCCAGAAGAAAATACTTGATGGGATTAAAAAGACGGTTGATAGGGCTAAACCGAAGAATAAGAAGAACCCAATAAACGATATTATTGATAATAATATTAAAGTAATAATATTAACAAAAAATAATATTATTGACATCTCTACGCTAATTAACCAGTTTTTAAGGAAAAGCTTCCAGCCTTGTTTTATAGCTTGCCCCATTTTTTTTCCTTCAATAATTGAATAAGCAATAGCATATTTTATGACAAAAGATATAAATAGAGATAAGGGTATAAAAATTATAAAAATTAAACCATATAATAAAACGGTTAGAGCTTGATTTTTAACAATGGCTAATAATAAGAGAGTCCCGATGATTAAATGAGAAATCCAGACAACTAAAGAAATAAAGACATTTAATAGGAATACTGGCCAGAATTTTTTATTACCTGTTTGAATACTTTTCTTTATGGTTAATTTTTCAATCTTTCCTTTCATTATTTTATTAACTGAATCGATAATTGAAATTTGAGAAACAGTTGATAACCAAGCGAAAAAGGCAACAACAGCCATAATAATTAGTAAAACAAAAATAAGGAAAAGAATTGATTTCGGATCGTTTTTAATTAATTCTACAATATTTGTCCAAGCATTTTTAGAAAAAATACCAGTATTTATGAAGGTTTTAATGTTATTAATAGAGCTAACCCCCATATTTCGATTTAAAGATTGAGTAATGATTTTAAATTCAGCGGTAAAACTTATTAAAGAGGCAAAAAAGCCGAAAAACCACAATAATTTATTTTTCCAAGAGATTCTTAGAGCTTGTTTTAAAATAGCACGATATGATAGCATAGTTTTAAATCTTAAAATTTTTAATTTTTAAGATAATTAATTAACATTTTTATTATTTTAATTATTTTCATGGCTAGTTAAATTATAACATATTTTTTAAAAATGTAAAAGAACTAGGACTTTTTTTGTTTGCCAAAAAAAGATAAATAATATACAATATTTACAGTTGTTTAGGAGACCTAAATTAAAATACTAATTTTAAAAATATGAGCAAAGTTATTACTGAAGGTCAAATTATTGACGAATTATTAGAGCGAGGAGTAGAGAAAATTTATCCTAGTAAAGAAGCTTTAAAAAAGAGATTAATGACCGGACAGCCCCTGAAATTATATTGTGGTTATGATCCCAGCGCTTCGTCTTTACACATTGGGAATGCTATCTCTATTAATAAAATGGGTCAATTTCAGAAATTGGGGCATCAGGTTTTATTTTTAATAGGTGATTTTACTGGAATGATTGGTGACCCGACTGATAAACAGGCGGTTAGAAAAAAATTGACTAGAAAGGAAGTCCGAACTAATTCTAAAGATTATAAAAAGCAAGCTTCTCATTTTTTAAAATTTTCTGGGAAAAATTCAGCCAAAGTTTTATACAATAGTAAATGGAATGATAAACTTACCTTTAAAGAGTTGATTGAATTATCTTCTCATTTCACAGTCCAGCAAATGCTTCAGAGAGATATGTTCCAAGAAAGATTAAAAAATGAAAAACCTATTTATCTACATGAGTTTCTTTACCCCTTAACTCAGGGTTACGATAGTGTGACCATGGGAGTTGATTTAGAAATTGGAGGAAACGATCAGATGTTTAATATGATGTGTGGGCGGGATTTGCAAAAAATTATAAATAACAAAGAGAAATTTGTTATGACTTTAAAGTTATTGGAAGACGATGATGGTAATAAAATGGGCAAAAGCGAAGGTAATGCTGTGTTTTTGAATGAGAAAAATACTGAGATGTTTGGTAAAATAATGTCTTGGCCGGATGGGGTTATTATTAATGCTTTTGAACTTTGCACTCAAGTTGATTTTATGGAAGTAAAAGAGATGAAGAAAAGTTTAGAGGAAGATAAAACCAATCCCCGAGATTTAAAAATGAAATTAGCTTATGAAATCGTTAAAATATTTCATGGTACTAAATTAGCCGACGAGGCACAAAATTATTTTATTAGTACTTTTCAAAAAAAGGAAACCCCCGAAGAAATATTAGAGGTTTCACTAGCAAAAGGAGTTAAAAAAATAGTTGATCTATTAGTAGATATTAAATTGGCCGTTAGTAAGGGTGAGGCTCGTCGTTTAATTGAACAGGGAGGTATAAAGATAAATGAGGAAGTAGTCAAAGATGTAAATTTAGAAATAGAAATTAAAGATGATTTGATAATCCAGCGAGGCAAACGACAATTTATTAAATTAAAGGCTAAATAATCTCTATGTTTTTAGACAAAATAAAAGAGCTAACCGCTTTCGAATTAAATGTTAATCCTCAAGAATTAATTTATCCACCTAAATCTGATTGGGGGGATTTTTCTTTGCCTGTTTTTAAGAAAGCCCAAGAGATGAAACTCTCTCCCGAAAAAGTTGGGGAAGATTATAAGGAAAAAATTTTTAATAATAAAAAATTAGAAAGAGTAATTGAATCTTCGACATATTTAGGTGGCTACTTAAATTTTTTTATTAAAAAAGAATATTTATTCAAATCCATTTTAGAAGATATTTTAAAAAATAAAAAAAAGTATGGCCATAATAAATCCGGCGGAGGGAATGTTAATATTTTTGAGTACAGTAATGTTAATACCCATAAAGATTTTCATATTGGGCACTTAAGAAATATTTGTTTTGGTGATTCTATCTATAAAATAGCCTTAGTTAATGGTTTTAAGGCCTCTCCAGTTTCTTATATCAACGATTTTGGTATTCATACCGCCAAAGCTATTTGGAGCTATAAAAAAAAGTATAGTGAAAACCTTAATAAATGTTATGCCAATACTGTTAAAAAAACCAAGGATGATCCTTTAATTGTTAGAGAGGTTACCTCCATTATGACTGATATTGAAAAAAGACGAGGAGAAAATTATAGATTATGGAAGAAAACTAGAAAAATTAGTTTAGAAGAGTTTAATAGTATTTATAAAAAATTGGGAGTTAATTTCAAGAAAACTTATTTTGAAAGTGAAGTTATTAAGAGAGGTTTTAAAATGGTTAATACTTTTATAAAAAAAGGAATTTTTAAAAAAAGTGAGGGAGCCATTATAGCTGATTTAGAAAAATATAATTTAGGGATTTTACCTATTATTAGAAGCGACGGAACGGCTCTTTATCCTGTAGCCGATTTAGCTTTAATTGAAAAAAAATCTAAAGATTTTAAAAATTTGAAAAACTCTTATATTATCGTTGATGTTAGACAAAAGCTTTATTTCCAACAATTATTTAAAGTTTTATCCTTAGCTGGGTATAAACAAAATTTTTTTCATTTGTCTTATGATTTTGTAACCTTACCTGAGGGGATGATGTCTTCTCGTTCTGGAAACGCTGTTCCTTTCGAAAAATTATATAATAAAGTTTGGCAGGAGTTAATCATTGAAACCCGAAAAAGACACCCTGATTGGAAAGAGAAAAAAATTGAGAAAAATAGCGATAAATTAGCCATTGCTATTCTGAAATTTGAAACCTTAAAAATATCTAGTAATAAAATAATAACTTTTGATATTAAGGAAGCTACTAAATTTGATGGTTTCAGTGCTTTATATATATTATATGGTTTAGCTAGAATTAAAAGTATTTTAAGAAAAGCCTCTTTCCGGCCCCAATCTCAACTTGACTATAAGTTTTTAAATGATAAAATGGAGAAAGAATTAGTTTCTAAATTAGCTAAATATCCAGAGATAATAATAAAATCTCAAAAAGATTATGATCCCAGTGAAATTGCTAAATATTTATTTCAGTTGTTTAAAACTTTTAAT
The DNA here is from genome assembly GCA_041656935.1 of Patescibacteria group bacterium. Taxonomy (GTDB): domain Bacteria; phylum Patescibacteriota; class Patescibacteriia; order Patescibacteriales; family UBA12465. Next base: position 57,271 of record JBBACQ010000004.1, on the reverse strand, counting down.
GAATATTATCAAAAAGTAAAAATTATTCAAGCAGAAGAAAAGACCAAAAAAGCTCGGTTGGGTTTTGTTTACGCTGTTGCCTTAGTAGCCCAAAATGCTTTAAGCCTCTTAGGGATTGATCCCTTAGATGAAATTTAATCTAAAAAAATGAAAAAAGAAGATCAACTAGAAAAAATTGTGTCCCTTTGTAAACGACGGGGGTTTGTTTTTCCATCCTCGGAAATTTATGATGGTTTTTCGGCTGTTTATGATTTTGGTCCTTATGGTGTAGAATTAGCTAATAATATAAAAAATGCTTGGTGGAAAGAAATGACTCAACTTCAAGATGATATTGTCGGTTTAGATAGTGCTATTTTTATGAGTCCTAAAATTTGGCAGGCCTCCGGGCATGTTAAGGGTTTTTCTGATCCCTTAACTGAATGTAAAAAATGTCATAGTCGTTTGCGTTTAGACAGTTTGTTAGAAGATCAGGGGATTGTGGCGGATGAAAAGATGACCGAAGAAGAAATTAATAAAATTTTTTCAGACAATAAAGCTAAAATTAAATGCCCTAATTGTGGAGCTGGAGATTTTACCGCCGGAAAGAATTTTAATTTATTAGTAAAATCTAATTTAGGAAATTTTACTGGTGATTTTACTAAGGAACCAACTTATCTTCGGGGTGAAACTTGTCAGGGAATTTATGTTAATTATAAAAATGTTTTAGATTCCACTCGGGTTAAAATTCCTTTTGGTATTGCTCAAATTGGCAAGGCCTTTCGTAATGAAATTACGGCTCGACAATTTATCTTTCGTACTCGTGAATTTGAACAAATGGAAATGCAATATTTTGTTCTTCCCGAAGAGGCTAAAAAATATTATGATTTATGGCGAGAACGGCGGTTTGATTTTTATCTCGGTTTAGGTATTAAAAAAGAAAATTTAAAATGGCACCAACACGAAAATCTAGTTTTTTATGCCCAAGAAGCTTATGATATTGAATATAATTTTCCCTTTGGTTTCAAAGAATTAGAGGGGATTCATGATCGGGGTGATTATGATTTAAGCCAACACAGTAAGGGTTCGGGCCAAGACCTAAGTTATTTAGACCCGGTTAAGAATAAAAAATATATCCCGCATATTATTGAGACTTCGGCTGGAGTCGGGCGAACTTTTTTAGCCTTATTATGTGATAGCTATAATGAGGAAAAATTAGAGGGTGATGATAGTCGAGTAGTTTTAAAATTAGCGCCGAAGTTAGCTCCGATAAAAGTAGCCGTTTTTCCATTATTGAAAAACAAGCCGGAGCTAGTAGCTAAAGCTAAGGAAGTTTTTGATATTTTAAAAAAGGACTGGCGGTGTGAGTTTGATGATAATGGTAATATTGGTAAACGATATCGGCGTCAAGATGAAATTGGAACACCTTTTTGTTTAACAATTGATTTTGATTCTTTGGAAAATAATGATGTTACTTGGCGTGATCGTGATACTATGAAACAGGAGAGGATTAAAATTGATGAATTGGTTAATCGTTTAAAAGAGCGAATTTAGAGGCAGAGGAGAAAAAAAGATTTGAAGCTGAGAATAGTTTTCGAAATAAAGTTTATAATATATCTCTAATTTAGATAAAAAAAGAAGCCTGTATTTTGTACAGGCTTTTTTGGTTGAGACCCGAGATCTATTTTTTGGGTTCAACCTTATTTACAACGATGTTGCTTTCGGTTTTGGGGATGGGTGCGGTCCAGATGGTGGAGGGCTTGGTTTTTCCTCCGATTTTTACTTCATTTTGGGCAACCACTTTTTGGTCGCTGTAGATGAAATAATCCACTATCACTCGCTTTTCTCCAGTTTTTTTGTTGGTGGAAAGGCAAATTTTGGCCCTTCCGACAACATCTGTGCCGAAGGGAAGTTGATTTATTTTTTTACTTCCTTCGTCACAAGAGAAGCGAAATGTTCTGGTAATGATTTGACCACCAATTTTCACTCCGTACCTCCAATATGAAGGTATCTGACAAATATTGCCGTCAGGCTTCAGGGTTAAGGGAGAATTCACGAATTGTAAAAATTTACCCTCTTTTACCGGAGTACGAAAACTTACGTTTTCGAATTCGGCCAGGGTGCTATGGTCCCACTGGGAGATCATTAACTTCTGTCCGTTTTGGAATTCTGCTCCGATTACCTCTCCGTCTTTTCTTATCAACTGTTTCAGTTCGTATGTTTCCATTTCTTGATTTTTTATAGGTTAATTAAAATTTAACTAAAAAATTAAAAAAAGAACTTTTTAATCTTCTCGTTAAATTTTAATCTTTTTAAAGGTACGATTATTACGATTCTTAATTATAGCATATTTAATTAATTGTGTCAAGGGGTAGCTATTGACTTATTTTTTAAAATGTATTAATGTCTAAAATCATTATTATTAGTTTTTTTAACAATTTTAAATAGGAGGAATTATGTCGGAAGGAGAAAAAAAGGGGAAAACGTTGGTGCTGGTAATTGTTGGTGGAATTTTGGTGATAACTATCGCCATAATAATTGGTTTTTCAAAGTTGACAGGTAGCGTAAGCTCTCAAATTGGAGGAGTTAAAGCTGAGGTCGAAAAAGAAAATCAAGATTTCAGGTTTGAGTTAAGAAATGAAGTCGGGGGTTCCCACTTCGATTTAGAGGAAAAAATAAATTCCTTTAAAAAAGAAGTAGAGGAATTAAATTTTTCTAAGAATCAGCATGATACGATATTTAGTGTCGTACTGGAGAAGCTGGAAAAAATAGAGAAGGAGCAGGCTTCTCTTTATCGCAAAATGAACCGAAAAATTTTGGCTTTGGAAAAAGAGCTTGGGAAAAATAATCAAAAAGAGGTTATTGAAAAACCAATTGTGCCTGATGTATCAGAAAGGTTTTTTGAAGAGGTTTCTGTTGAAGATTCTAATTCTAAAAATCTGCCCGTGAAAAAAGCACCAACTGCTTCGCCCTGGTGGCCGAAACGCTTTTATAAAAAAGACAGATAAAGTTCTTTTTTGACAAATTATAAGCAGAATAACTTCTGCTTTTTTTATTTTTCTCTTTTTAGGCTAAAAACGACTTCGCTTTGCTCTTTTCGATTAATCTTTTTTCAAAAAACAAATTTTCTATTAATTTGAGGAATAGATAAAAAAGCTTGTTTTTATTGGTATTTATGCACTATTGACAAATATTTTTTTATATGTTAAAATTACCTATTAAAATTATTTAGATCTTTACCAAGGTGGTTAAAATTTTTAATTGTTAAACTAGCTAATATTTTAGATATTGTTTAGTTTAACAATTAAATTTTTATAACCTTTAAAATTAAAATAAGATGAACAAAAATCTGATTATTGGGGCCGTAGTGTCCGTTGTTTTTTTGCTGGTAGTGATAATAGGATTTTCAAGTGGCAAGAAAAATGTCAAGCAAGAGGTTTATCGTCTTGATAAGGCTGATACAGCTTTGTATCGGAATGACTCGTTATTAAATAAGAAAATAAACCTGAACTCAGATCGTTTGGACGCTCATGTCGATAAGTTTATTGAAACAGATGGAGTTATCAATGGTCTTAAAAACGACATTGGCGATCTTCAAAGGGCCGATATTGAAAGCAAAAGAATTCAGGACTCTCTGATTAAGGCTGGAGAAGCCGAGAAAAAGAGAGTTGCCAATTTATATTGGCAATTAAACCAACAAAAGAAAAAAACGGCTGAAGCTGAGGCCAAAAAAACTGAAGGAGCAATCGCTTCTTCGGATAAGCCAAAGTCGAAGACCAAGAAAAAAGGTGGAAGTAGTAGTTTTTCCTTTGATGACCTCGAGACAATGTTCGAGGACATGTTGGGAGACTTTTAGTCTCCGCCCAAACAGTCTAAAAGCAGAATAACTTCTGCTTTTTTTATTTGTCTGGTTAATGGGAGGATGTTTTCAGAGTAATTGTTTTAAAATTATTATTTTTTAAAATAGTTTATTCATTATTTTATATTTTAAGTTTTTATTAGATTTGTTCTCTTTAGCCCTATTTTAGCCCTTAAAACAGCAGTAATTTGGTTATTTGGGAAAAGCCTTGACAAAAAAAAATATATATGCTATAATTCTACATTAAAACAAAAAGTACTTTTACATGCATTATTAATATTTTAATTGTTAAGTTAGCTAATATTTAGATGTTGTTTAGCTTAACAATTAAAATTATTAAAAATTAAATTTAAATGGAGGAAACAAATCATGAGGAAAGTATTAATTAGTTTGGTTATTGTTGCAGTATCTTTTGTTGCAGTATCTTTTTCTGGCTTTGCCCAGGAAACCAAAGATGCCAAGTCATTTAATGACTACAAAGCCGGGGTCAAGGCCCCAATGTTGGCCAAGATTATTATTGAGAACAAATCTGAGTTCGCTCAGAATTTGAAACTCACACCGGCCGAGTATAAAAAAATGGATCTTTCGGGTAATTGGGGGAGTATTGTGTCGAAAGTGGAATTCTTTCCACAATCGAATGCACTCATCGCTGATTTCGACTTCTCGTTTCGTACGGGAGATCTTTTGCCCTTGTTGAACTTTATGAACGACATGGACGAAGGAGCCGATAAAACGACCGCCATGATCGAGGCTGGTTTGTTTGATCTCGTTATTAACACTTCACGTGCAAAAAACGTGACCTGTTTTGCCGAGTTTGAACTTGATGGTAAGAAGATCAAAAGAAATTTGGTTTTCTTGCTGGAGCCGGTCATCGAAAAGGACAAAGATTATTCTCAGTTCGCTGGGGAAAGACCTTTGTTCAGGGCAACTATCACTGACGAGGATCTCGGAATACCAAGTCTTACTTTAAAAGTAAGTACGGAAGTTAATTACGAATGCGTTGTTTACAGCGAGGAATTGGGCGTTTCGTTTGCCCTAGCACCCGGTGGCAAAGATGAAATCAAAGTTTTGGCTTCTCGTATGCCCAAAAATGGAGCCTATGATTTCATTGCCAGAGTGAAACTTCCAACGGGGATTTCTCCGGAAATTCCAGTTACCTTGATTGTCAGAAATGGAAGCTTTATTTTCGATGAAGGAACTTTCAATCCCTTGTTTTTTGCTAAGGGAAGCGAGGTTGCCGGCAAAACAACATTGGTCAACCTATACAATACCCGTAGCGAAGATGTTACAATTTTCGTACCGGAAAAGTATATAGCACCAAAAAACACCTTAAGGTCTTCTGAAAGGGTTCAGATTGATGCATTTTCAGGAATCAAGTGGGTTGGGATGGTGATTCCAGCTCGCCAGAGGATCAAAGCACGTTTAAAATCAGGGCCCGTCATGACAATCGTCTATGGGCACGGAGAAAGAACTACGGAAATTTTAGACCTAGGCTTAGTTGAAAAATCAAGCCAATCTAAATTTCTCAAATGGGATGAGTGGCGGTCATATCGCTAACCATTCCTCTCCAAAAGTATAAAGGGTATATCTATACCCTTTTTTTATTTCCCCTAATAGATAAAAAGATATTTAAAACTAGAAAAACACCATTTTAGCATTGACCGAAACTTTAATTTTTGCTATAATTAATGTATAATTATAGTCTAAATTAAGCTGTATTTAAAAAGGTAAAAAAGCTGAGAAATTGGCTTTTTCTATGTTTAAGAATAATAAATAATCTAATTTTATGAATATTACTTGGTTAGGTCATTCCTGTTTTAAGATTGAGGAAAAAATAAACGGTGAAAATATTTCTATCGTTACTGATCCCTTCGGTCAGGAAACTGGCCTTAAGGTTCCTAATGTTGAGGCTGATATCGTTTCAGTTAGTCACAATCACGATGATCACAATAATATAAACTCACTTCGAGGGAAACCTTTTGTAGTTGATTGTGCGGGGGAGTTTGATGTTAAAGGAGTTATTATCGAAGGAATTCGTTCTTACCATGATGATAAGGAGGGGAAAGATCGGGGAGCTAATATTATTTTTCGCTTTGATATTGAAGGATTAAGCTTAGCTCATTTAGGCGATTTAGGAGAGGTCTTAGATAATAAGCAATTAGAAAAATTAGGCGGAGTTGATATTTTATTTGTTCCAGTTGGTGGAAAATATACCTTGGATGCCAAAAAAGCAGTTGAGGTAATTTCACAAATTGAACCCCGCATCGTTATCCCCATGCACTATAAGACTAAAGATTTGAAAATAGATATTGAAGGAGTTGATAAGTTTATTAAAGAATTAGGTATTGAAGTTAATGAAGAAGAAAAACTAAAAATAAGTAAAAAAGATTTACCGAGCGAAGACATGCGCTTAGTAATTTTTAAAAGATAATTTTATCTATAATTAATTTTGCTGTAATTATATTTTTTATAATTAGATAAGAAATGTTTTTTTATAAATATAATTTAAGTAAAATAAAAAAATATGAATTCAGTTAATCCTAAAAAAGAGAGAACTTTTGTTATTTTAAAGCCGGATGCTATTCAGCGGTCTTTAATTGGAGAATTAGTCCATCGTTTAGAGAGAACTGGTTTGAAAATGACAGGTTTAAAAATGCTAATGGCGAACGAGGGTCAGTGTTGGAAACATTATGACAAAGATGATAATTGGTTTGAGGAAAAAGGAAAAAAAGTTTTAGAGAATCGAAAAATGGCCGGATTGCCGATAGAAAAGCCAGCTATTGAGTATGGACGCGATATTATTGGAGCCTTAGTTAAATTTATGACTTGTGGTCCAGTTATAGCTATGGTTTTTGAGGGTAATGGGGCAGTCGGAATTGTAAAAAAAATAGTTGGTGGGACCGAACCTCTTAGTTCTGATGTTGGGACTATTAGAGGTGATTTCACAGTTGATTCTTATGAATTATCTAATCTAGATGAAAGAGCTGTTAGAAATTTAATTCACTGCTCTGATCATCCCGATGAGGCTAGTCGAGAAATAGCTCTGTGGTTCAAAGACGAAGAACTTTTTAAATATCGCCTTATTTCCGAACAGATATTATATGATGTTAATTTAGATGGCATGAAGGAATAAATTTATAAAAATGGAGAAATTAGATTTTAAAAATTGGTGGCTAAAATTAAAAAAAGTTGTAGCGAAAAAAGATAAATATTTTTGGCTATTAATTTTTGTCGTTGTTTCTACTCTGTCTATTTTTATTGTTTGGTCTTTTAATTTAGAAAATATTTTTTCGAATAAAGTCTCTTTAGCGGGAGATTTTGAATTTTTAAATATTTCGGAGAGTAAAAAAGAAGTAGATGAAACCTTGGAGGGTTTTGCTGTTCTATTAAATAGTATTGAATCCCAAAATGCGTCTGAAATTAAAGATGAATCTACCTTAGATGAAACTGATTTAGATAAAATTAAAAAGGCTATCGATGACAAAATAATCCAAAATAAAAATGAAGAATTAGTTGATAATATTATTACTAACATTAATAATTCTTCTTCTTTACCAATCCTTTCGGAAGAGTTAGATGAGAGCGATCAGGAAATTGCCGAGTTAAAAAGAAGGATTAAAGAGTTAGAGGAAAAAATAAACAATTATTAAAATTTATTTTATATAAAAATGAAAAAAGAAAAAGACAAAAAAGATAAAACACCCAAAAAAGTTTCTTCCAGCGCAGAGACTTCTAAAAACAAAAAGGTTGTTAAGAAAGATATAATTGAAAAAAAAGCTCCCGTTATTAAAGAAGATGCGGTAGTTATTGAGGCTGATCTTAATGGTGATGAAGCCGTGGTTGATTCAGCAGTTAATGGTAATGGTCGTCGTCAAACCGAATACGGTTTAGTACAAAATCAGTCTATTAGCGAAGAGATGAGTTCTTCTTATTTAGATTACGCCATGAGCGTTATTGTTTCTCGCGCCTTGCCTGACGTCCGTGATGGTATGAAACCAGTTCATCGTCGTATTTTGTATGCTATGTGGGATATTGGTTTAAAGGCTAGCGCTAAATTTCGTAAGTCAGCTACTGTGGTGGGAGAAGTTTTAGGTAAATACCATCCGCATGGTGATAGTGCTGTTTATGATTCTATGGTTCGTATGGCTCAGGATTTCTCAATGCGTTATCCTTTGGTTCGTGGTCAGGGAAACTTTGGTTCGATGGATGGTGATAATGCCGCCGCGATGAGATATTGTGTTTCTGGTGATACTCTACTTTTAACCGATAAAGGGATAGTGGAAATAAAAAATCTTGCCCCTAAAAGTGGAGATAAAATAAAAATAAATATTTTAAATTATAAAGGGAAGGTTAAGCCAGCTACTAAATTTTTCGATTCTGGTAAGCATTCAATTATAAAAATAACCACTGAGCAGGGCTATGAAATTCGGGGTTCATTTAATCATCCGTTATTATTATGGGGTTTAAATGAATTTGGTCAGCCCTATTTTTATTGGAAAGCTTTAGAAAATATCAATAAAAATGATTTCTTGCCCTTAAGCCGTTCGGCTTCGCTATTTTCTAAAAATGATTTAAGTTTAGAAAAGTTTTTTCCTTTAGAAAGCCCTAAGAGTAAAAAAATTACCCTACCTAAAAAAATGAATAAAGACCTAGCTTTTCTTTTAGGAGCTTTAGTATCAGAAGGGTCTTTCCACCAAAACAAATTTTTCTTCTGTAATTCAGATAAAGATTTTTATGGCAAGGTTCGAAATATAATTTCTCAGTTATTTCCGGGAGTTAAATTATATGAAAGAGTTCTGAAGGGTAATTGTCCGGAGCTTTGTATTTATGAAAAAAATATTGTGGAATTTTTACAAGAAATTGGCTTGGCTACTAAATTATCTGATAAAAAAGAAATTCCTTTTTCAGTTTTAATGTCTAGCCGAGCAGTAATAAGTTCTTTTTTACGAGGTTTATTTGAGGGTGATGGTTCGGTTTCTTTTAAAAAAGACCAAAGACACGGCGGAAAATCAATTGAATTAAACTATAATTCTAAAAGCAAAAAACTTATCAATCAGCTGAAAACAGTTTTATTAAATTTTGGTGTAGTTACCACTTCGCCTTATCAGGATAAGAGAAATGCTTGTTATAAATTAATAATCTCGGGAGTTGATAGTATTGTAAATTTTCAAAAAAATATTAACTTTTTTTCTCAACGTAAAAGAGAGATTTTATCTAAGATATCGGAGATTAATACTACTCGTTTAAGCCATAATGATTTTATTCCATTTTTAAACAATTATTTAAGATTAAATTATAAAAATAGTTTTATAGTTAAAAATAATTTTGATCGTTATAATAGCTTAAGAAAAAATTATTGTAAATTAAAGAGCATTTTAAATTCTTCTGACTTGAAAATGGTCGATTACTTATTAGAAAATCATTACTTTTTTAATCAGGTGAAGCTAGTTGAAACTCAGGTCGAAAAAGAAAATGTTTATTCTATTAAAGTAGGGAGCACTTGTCACTCTTTTGTAGCTAATGGTTTTATAAATCATAATACTGAAGCAAAATTAGCTAGTATTACAGAAGAATTATTATTTGACATTGATAAAGATACCGTTAATTTTATTCCTAATTATGATGGCTCACAAAAAGAACCGCAAGTTTTACCGGCTAAATTACCTAATTTACTCCTAAACGGAGGGATGGGAATTGCGGTCGGTATGTCCACTAATATTCCGCCTCATAATCTAAAAGAATTATTAGGAGCAATAAATTTATTAATTGACCAACCAGACTCTACGGTGGAGGATTTAATGGAGCATGTCAAAGGGCCTGATTTCCCAACCGGTGGAATTATTTATGATAAAAAAGATATTTTGAATGCCTATGCTACCGGTAAGGGTGGAATTGTTTGTCGAGGAAGGGCTGATATTAAAGAGGAGAAAAATGGAAATTTCCAAATAATTATTACCGAGCTTCCTTATCAGGTTAATAAGGCGACTTTGGTAGAAAAAATTGCTGATTTAGTAAAAGATAAAAAGTTAGATGGAGTTAGAGGTTTACGAGACGAGTCTGATAAAGAGGGCGTTCGCATTGTTTTAGATTTGAAAAAAGATTCTTATCCGAAAAAAATATTAAATAGCTTGTACAAAAATACTGCTTTACAAAGCACCTTCCATGTTAATATTTTAGCCTTAATTGATGGAATTCAACCTAAAGTATTAACTTTAAAAATGGTTTTAGAGGAATATATTAAACATCGTCAAGATGTAATTTATCGTCGGACTGAATTTGAATTAAATAAGGCCAAGGACAGAGCTCATATTTTGGAAGGTTTAATGATTGCTTTAAAAAATATTGACGAAGTTATTAAAGTTATTAAAGCTTCAAAAGATAAAGACGTAGCTAAGGAAAGTTTAATAAAGAGATTTAAGTTGTCCGAAAGACAGGCGGTGGCTATTTTGGAAATGAGATTGCAGAGTTTGGCTAATTTGGAACGTATTAAAATTGAAGATGAATTAAAAGAAAAATTAAAATTGATTAAAGAGTTAGAGGCAATTTTAGCTTCTAAAACTAAAATTAGAAATATTATTAAAACTGAGATTGCTGAATTGGGAGAAAAATTTGGGGACGAGCGTCGAACTCAAGTAGTAGCTCATGGTGTTAAGAATTTTAATATTGAAGATTTAATACCCAATGAAGAAACTATGATTATGATGACTCGGGATGGGTATATTAAGCGATTAGATCCTGATACTTTTAAGGTTCAAGCTCGTGGGGGTAAGGGTGTTATCGGTTTAACAACCAAAGAAGAAGATTCGGTTGATTTTATGTTTATTACTCAAACCCATAATGATATTTTATTCTTTACTACTAAGGGGCGAGTATTCCAATTAAAGGCTCATGAAATACCGCAAGCCTCTCGTACGGCTAAAGGAACTCCGATTGTTAATTTCTTGCAGTTAATTGGTGGAGAAAAAATTACTTCTATCTTACCGCTAGATAAAATTGCCGGTTATAATTATTTATTTTTCGCTACAGAAAAAGGCTTGGTTAAAAAAGTTAAAATTGATTCTTTCTCTAATGTTCGTCGCAGTGGTTTAATAGCGATAAAAATAAAGAATGATGATAAATTGATTTGGTCAAAACCAACTTCCGGGCTTGATCATATTAGTTTAATAACTGCTAATGGCCAAGCGATAAGATTTTCTGAAAAAGAGGTGCGTGATATGGGCCGGAATGCTTCCGGTGTTCGAGGTATTAAATTAAAGAAAGATGATATTGTTGTTGGAATGGGAATTATCAAGGTTGAGAAAGGAGTAAAACGGAATTATCAAATTTTGACCATTATGGATCAGGGTTATGGTAAGAGGACGGATTTGGATTTGTATAAGGTTCAGGGTCGAGGTGGTAGTGGTATTCGAACAGCTAAAGTGACCACTAAGACTGGTAAAATTAGTAATGCTTTTGTTATAAACAAAGATACCATGGAGGGCAAGGATTTAATAATTATCTCTGATAAAGGTCAGGTTATTCGTTTGCCTTATAAAACAGTTAATGAATTGGGTCGTGATACTCAAGGAGTCCGAATTATGCGCTTTAAAGACGAAAATGATATGGTAGCGAGCGTTACTTATGTGTAAGTAAGTTTAAAATATTGTTGATATAGTGAAAAGAGGTTTAAATTTAAACCTCTTTTTTGCATAGATTTTTAGGGTCTAATTTCGGTCTTTATATATACTTTTTAGCTAAAATTAGCCAAAATATACAATTTTAAAATTTATCATCTGGCCTAGATTTTCTTTTCATGTTTTTGTCTGAATTATTTTTAATTATGGTTTTATTTATAATATAATAAGTTTATGATATAATAAAAGTATAATTATTAACTTATAAAATATGACTATAGCAGTAATTATTTTATTAATCATATTAATCGCTTCAGTCGGTTTTTTAATTTACTCATTTTTCAAAAACGCTTCTGGTGGGAAATCTGATGAAAAATTATTGATTTTGGCCGAAAAATTAAGTGAATTGAGTCGACAAAATGAAAACCTCCGTCAAGAATTAGATAGGAAATTAAGTGAAACTCATAAAGCCAATCAAGAAAGCGCTTATAAGTCCAGCCAATTAATGCAAGGGATTTCCAATCAATCATCCAAGCAAATTGCTGAGATTACTGAAAAATTAACCAAGCTAGACGAGACCAATAAGCAGGTCATTAGTTTTTCTGAACAATTAAATAATTTAGAAAGAGTTTTGACCAACCAAAAAAAGCGAGGAAATTTGGGGGAGGCTGGTTTAAAATTAGTTTTAGAAAATATTTTACCTCCAACCGCCTATACCTTACAATATCAATTCAAAGACGGTGACACCGTTGATGCGGTTATTACTACCAAGGAAGGATTAATTCCAGTTGACGCTAAGTTTTCTCTTGATAATTATAATCGGATTCTAAATGAAAACGATGCCGATAAAAAATTAGTTCTAGAAAAAGAGTTTAGAAATGATTTAAAGAAAAGAATTGATGAAACGGCTAAATATATTCGAGTTAAGGAGGGAACTATGGATTTTGCTCTAATGTTTATTCCAGCCGAAGCTATTTATTATGATTTACTAATTAATGAGGTTGGAGCCGTCAAGGTTAATACTCGCAGTTTGGTTGACTATGCTTTCGGCGAGAAGCGCGTTATTATTGTTTCTCCAACAACTTTCGCTGCCTATTTACAGACAATTTTACAAGGATTGCGCGCCTTACAAATTGAAGAGGGAGCTAAAAATATCCGTAAAAATGTAGAGAGCTTAAGTCGTCATCTACTTAGTTATGATGATTTTATGAAAAAATTGGGCAACAGTATGTCAACTACGGTTAATCATTATAATAGTGCTTATAAGGAATTTAAAAAAATAGATAAAGACGTGGCTCGAATTACTGAAAAAAAATCAGATTTGGAGACATTGGAAATAGACAAACCTAGGGGTTAATAGTCTTTTTCCACGAACGTTGAAAAATTTTGGACCAATTACGAATGTAGAAACCGTGCAAAATTTTTTTGTTTGAGGCGAAGCCGAGTTAAAAATTTTGCTAGGTTTCATAATGAGTAATCCAAAATTTTAAAGTTCGCTAAGTTTTTGCGCCACTTTTTTAAAAAAGTGGCATAAAAAAGCTATAGTGAGTAATCCAAAATTTTTTAGTTCGTTAAGTTTTTTTAGACACTTTTTATGCTTGCCCGCCGTAGCCAAGTGCCACGAAGTGGCTATACTTGGCGAAGGAGGGTTAAAAAAAGTTCCATAAAAAGAATTACATAAGCAATGAATAATGAAAATAAAAACTTAAAAGAAGAAATATTAAAAACCATCATCTGGTTTGATTTATTTTCTCACCCCCTAACTACCTATGAAATTTTTAAATATGTAAATTATTCTACTAACCTAAGCGATATTATCGACGAATTGGAAAATTTATCAGATAAGGTTGAAAATAAAAAAGGATTTTATTTTTTTAAAGGTAGAGAATCAATAGTTGAAGAAAGATTTAAAACTTTGAATTATTTTAATCAGAAAATAAAAAAAGCCAAGAGATTTTCCCGACTTATTTCGTTGTGGCCGTTTATTCAGGGGATAGCAGTTTCTAATATTATTGGTGATCATAATTTGAGAGGAAAAAGTGATATTGATTTTTTTATAATTACTTCTAGTCGAAGAATTTGGTTAACCAGATTCTTTTGCACTTTTTTAGCTAAATCATTAGGTTTGAGGCCTAATAAAAAAACCAAAAGAAATAAAATTTGCTTAAGTTTTTATATCAGTAATGATAATCTCGATTTAGAAAATTATTCTTATAACGCCAAAGACCTTTATTCCGTTTATTGGTTAGCTGGGATAGAGGTTATTTATAATTATAAAAATATTTTTAGTAAATTTTATAAAGCTAATTATTGGGTAAAAAAATATTTGCCGAATTTAAACTTAGACGATCAAAATTTATCTTTTTTAGAAGAAGAGAAAAATCGAGAGAATAATTTTTCTTTCGGTTTCCTAGATTTTCTTGAAAAATTTTCTAAAAAAATTCAACTTAGAATAATGCCAAAAAAATTAAAAGATCAGGTTGGAAAATCGTCAGGAGTTTTATTAGAAGATAATATTATTAAACTATTTTTAGAAGAAAGAAGATCTGTTTTTATAGAAAAATACGAAGAGTGTTTAGATAATATTAAATAATTTTATTATATTTTCAAATATGGAACAAAAAATAAAAAAAATAATTGAATATTCTTTTCTTTTCTTTGTTTTTATTTTCTTTTGGCAAACAAAATTAATTATTTTCCCCGCTGAAACCAATTATAATGAAATAGCTCTTTATTTGAATTATTTAGTTTTAGGTTTAATTTTAATATTATTTATTTTTTATTTAATCCGGTATAAGCGAAGGGAATTTGTTGAGAAATTCGACTTTGCTAGATACTGGGTAATTCTGGCGGGCTTAGAGTTTTTTATTTTTATCTCTGTTTTTATCTCCAGTGTTCGAGGAGTGTCTATTTTTAAATATTTTTTATTTTTATTAGCTATTGGGCTGTTATTTTTAATGACTCAATTTAAATTTAATTTTAAAAAAATTATTTCGGTCTTTTTATTAGCTATTTTAATACAGGCCGGTTTAGGAATTTTTCAATTCTTCAGTCAAGAAACTTTTTCTAATAAATATTTAGGTATCGCTAGTCATTCGGCTTCAGTTTTGGGAGTTTCGGTGGTGGAAAATGATTGGGGGAGATTTGGGCGAGCTTATGGTGGAACCGAGCATCCTAATATTTTTGGGGCTTTGATGTTTTTTGGAGTAATTTTCTTAATTTTATTTTTTTATAAAAATGATTTTGTTCTTCCCAAGAAAATTTTTTTCTATTTATCTTTAGCTTTATTATTATTAGCCCTATTAGTATCTTTTTCTCGGGGAGCTTATTTGGCCTTAGGGTTGTCATTATTATTTTTATTTTTTGTCTCTTTTTTCGAAAAAAAGAACTTTCAAAAATATCTTCCTGTTTTTTCTTTTTCCCTTGTTTTTCTTTTAGTTTTTTTCTTCGTTTTTCAGCCATTATTAATTAATCGTTTTAAGATTGATTCCCGTTTAGAAAAAATATCTATCGATGAAAGATCGGACCAATTAAAAACATCTTTTAAGATAATAAAAGACAGTCCTTGGATAGGAGTTGGTTTGGGGTCTTATCACAATGAACTTTTGGCTTTAAATCCGGATTGGAAGGCCTATCAAGCTCAACCAGTCCATAATGTTTTTTTATTATCTTGGGCTGAGATTGGTTTGTGGGGCTTTATTTTCTTCTGTTCTTTCTTATTATGTATCATCAGAAAAAATATAGTTAATATTTACTATTTCCCTGTGTTTATAGGGCTTTTCGTGTTTATGACCTTAGATCATTGGTTATGGAGCCTGCCTTTTGGCCTATTATTTATGTTTTTTATTATATCCTTGACTTTTTATTTTAAATGTGATATAGTATCCGATTAATTAGATTCATTAAAAATTAAATATAAAAGGAGATAAAAAATGAAAGAAGTCAAAAGAATTCTGACTCATGTGTCGGTTGATATCGATGCGGTGGTGTCGGTTTGGTTTGCTTTGAGATTTATAACTAAAAAAGAAACTCCGATAGATTTTGTTCCCGCTTCTTGGGATGGTCGTGGTATTAAATTTGATGATTTAGCCCTGGATATTAATGCCGGGGGATATGGTATCAAAGGCCGAAGAGATCGGAGTGGTAAGGTCCACTCTTGTTTTAAGGAAATAGTTCAGAAATATGGTGGTGAGGAAACCAAGGAAATTCTTAGGAATTTGGTTATCTTCGTTGACCGGAATGATTCCGGTTCTATGGTTGACTTGGAGGATCATCAAGATTATCCAAAGGGAGAAATTCCTTTTTTGTCCTTGTCATTCGCCTTACGGTCACTCCAATCTTTCCACAAAAACAACGATGAGATTGTTTGCCGAAGAATGTTCGAAATTCTGGACGGGATGTTCCTCTTAAACAAAAGAAAGCAAGAGGATAAAAAGAGCTTTTATTCTTCTATTATTTCGGTAGGTAAAACTGCTATTGTGATAAAAGAAGACCTAGCTTTTTCGGCCAGAAATAAACTTCTTAAGAGTGGAAAATATGAAGCCGTCATCTATGTGGACGGAAATAATCTCGGAGTGCTGGTCAAAAACAATGCCAGAGCTGATGTCCCAGAGGTTTTGGAAGTAGTAAAAAAGGTTGGCGAGGAAAAAGAGTGGTTCGCTCATTCAGCTGGTTACTTATATTGCCGAGGATGCCGAAAATCTCCGGCCCAAACACCTTCAAAGGTGGACCCCTACTTAATCGCTAAAGCACTGGAAAAAAACAGAAGAAATTCTTCTGTTAGATAATAAAAAAATAAAAAAATTAGATTAACCTGATAAAAAAAATCAGGTTTTTTTATTTATAACGAAGTTTTTTTGTAAGTAGAGGAGATCTTTTTTTAGGTTTGATAATATTTTTTTTAATTCCTTTTCATCTTGTAAGATTTCAGCTTGATTAATTAATCCAATAATAGTTGCTAGGGTTCCAAAGTAATCATTTTTTTCGATATGAAAATTAGTAGTTTTTTTATCTCGGAGAGAATAAAAAAAGTCTTTAATTTTATAATTATTTTTTTTCATTTTTTAAGTTTTAATTAGTTAAGGAATAAAAAAAATATTTTCCCTAAGTTGAAGATTTTTTAAAAGATGTATTTTAAAATTTTAGTATTCGCCATCAATAATCGGCTATATCAAACTGATAAATTTATTTTTAGAAATTATTAAGTGGTCGAGCAACTCTATACCTAATAAATCTCCGGCTGATTTTAATTTTTCAGTAACCATCAAGTCTTCGGTGGTAGCTTTTAGAACTCCCGAAGGGTGGTTATGAGCCACAATAATAGCACTGGCTCCGTGTTCAATCGCCGGGCGGAAAACTTCTCGAGGATGAATAATACTGGCGTCTAATGTTCCGATAGAAATTGTTTCGCTATGAATTAATTTGTAGCGACTGTTTAAATAAAGTCCTCTAAAATTTTCTTTATTTAATTTAGCCATATCTTTCAAATGTTCAAAAGCTTGTTTGGCATTCCTTATTGTTATAGTCCCGACTTTTTCTTCTTTGAAAAATCTTCGGCCTAATTCAAAGCAGGCTACTATCTGACATGATTTAACCAATGGAAGACCAAACTCCTTCTCTAGGTTAATTGGATTTTTTTCATTAATAATAGAATTCTTGCCGTATTCTTTTAAAATGCGATGAGCCATGTTTAGAACTTCCTCTTTCTTAGTGCCCGCATTTAAAATTATTGCTAAAAGTTCAGCTGAGCTCAAGGTCTCCACACCTGATTTTAACATTTTTTCTCTCGGTTTATCATCTTCAGCTCGGTCTTTAACAGCAATAATATTGTACTTTTTGTTCTGGTTGATTATTAAATTGTGATCTTTGATTTTGTAAGCCATATTATTATAAAGATTAATAGTTTATAGATGTTTTAATTCTACCATATATTTGCTATAATTAAAATAAATTTAATAATAACCAAATTTAGCTTATAAATAGCTTCTAAATAAACATTATGAAAATGAAACAAATGAGATTAAAAAACGGTTTACCCGTTTTTTCAGTAAAATTGCCGAATTTGAAAACGGTCACAATTTTAATTATGTATAAGACGGGGTCTAAATATGAGGATAGCAAGACAGCTGGTTTATCCCACTTCTTAGAGCATATATTTTTTAAAGGAACTCAAAAAAGACCTAATACTTTAGCCTTATCGACGGAGCTCGATTCAATTGGAGCCGAATTTAATGCTTTTACCGGGAAAGAATATACCGGCTATTATGTTAAGGCTCCGCAAAATAAAATTGGTATAGCGATTGATGTTTTGAGTGATATGTTAATAAATTCTAAATTTGATAGCGAAGAAATTGAACGGGAAAAAGGAGTGATTATTGAAGAAATGAATATGTATGAAGATAACCCCATGATGAGCATTGAAGATGTTTTTGAAAATTGCTTGTATGGTGACACTCCGGCTGGTCGTGACACTATTGGAACTAAAAAAAGTGTTCTTAGTTTTAAACGGGAAGATTTTATAAAATATTTTCAAACTCAATATGGAGTGAAAAGTGCTGGTCTATTTTTGGCAGGCAATTTTTCTGAGCGGGAAATTAAAAAAACCTTAGAAGAAAAATTCGGTAAAATTTCCAAAAATAATTATAAAGATAAAGTTAAAGTAGTAGAAAAACAAACTAAACCCAGTTATAAGATAAAGACCAAAAAAACTGACCAAATGACATTATCTTTAGGTTTTAGGACGGTTCCGGCCAATCATAAAGATGAGATTGTTCTAAAGTTGTTGTCAATTATTTTAGGGGGATCAATGAGCTCTCGTTTGTTTATTGAATTACGGGAACGTCGAGGATTGGCTTATTATGTCCGAGCTAGTACCGAATTTTATACTGATAGTGGTTATATCACTGTTCAGGCGGGTGTGCCAAAAGAAAAATTATTCGAGGCCATTAAAATTATTTTAAATGAATATCAAAAAATTAAAAAGGAATTAGTTTCGGGAAAGGAATTAAAAAGAGCTAAAGATTTATTATCGGGGAAATTAGTGGTTAGTATGGAGGGAAGTGATGACTATAGTTCTTGGTATGGCCGACAGTTTCCCCTAAGATCTAATTTTTTATCACCAGAAGAAGCTTTGAAAAAATTTAAAAAAGTTTCCTTATTGGATATTCGTCGAGTAGCTCAAAATTTATTTCTAGATAAAAATTTAAATTTAGCAGTTATTGGTGATATTAAGGATGTTAAGAAGGTTAATAGTATTTTAAAAATTAGTTAATCAGTTTCAATGATATATAGGTTAGTATTGACGGGTTGATATTGGCCCACTAAAAACATGAACGAAGAATTAAAAAAACTAAACAAAGAACAATTATCAGCCGTCAAACATGAAGACGGGCCTCTTTTAGTAGTGGCGGGAGCAGGAACTGGAAAAACTACAGTTTTAATTAATCGTTTGGCCTATCTAATAATGGAGAAAGGCTTCAAAACTGATGAGGTATTAATTACTACTTTTACCGAAAAATCGGCCGGAGAAATGATAGAACGAGCTGATAAAGTTTTACCTTATGGTTATGTTGATTTATGGATCGGCACTTTTCATGGTTTAGGAGAGCGAATTTTACGACAGCAGGCCTTAGAAATTGGTTTAAGTCCTGATTTTAAATTATTAAACAGCACTTCTCAGTGGGTTTTAATAAAAAAGAATTTAGAATTGTTCAATTTAAAATATTATTATAGTGCTGGGAATCCCAATAAGTTTATAAAAGAATTACTTAGTCATTTTTCTCGTTTAAAAGATGAAAATATTTCTCCCGCGGAATATGATGACTTTGTGAAGTTAGAAAAAAACAAAATAAAGAAAACTGGCGGGGTGGAAGAAAAATTGGAGATTGAAAGATTAGAAGAGTTGGCGGGAGCTTTTAAATTATATAATAAGTTACTCTTTGATAATAATTTTTTAGATTTTGGTGATCTAATAAATTATACGATTAAATTATTTCGGGAGCGACCTAATATTTTGAAAATTTATAGAGAAAAATTTAAATATTTAATGGTGGACGAGTTTCAAGATACTAATTTATCTCAGTATGAATTAATAAAAATTCTAGCTGGGGACAAAAATAATTTAATGGTGGTCGGTGATGATGACCAGTCTATTTATAAGTTTCGGGGAGCCTCTATTTCTAATATTATGCAGTTTAAAGATGATTATCCCCAGGCTAAAGAGATTATTCTAAATAAAAATTATCGTTCTCGTCAGGAAATATTAGATTTAGCCTATAATTTTATTCAGAATAATAATCCCAATCGTTTAGAGGTGAAATTAGGGGTAAATAAAAAATTAGAATCGGGTTTGAAATTTTCTAGCTCAGAACCGGCAATTTCATCTTTTAATTTTTTATCAGATTCTGACGAATTGAGTTATGTTAGTTCTAAGATATTAGAGATTTATGAAGCCAACCCCGAAACCAATTGGCTAGATTTCGCTATTTTATGTCGCACTAATGATACGGCTGACAAATTTTCTAAAGAATTGAGCCGTTTGAATATTCCTAATCACTTTGTTTCTTTGAGAGGTTTATATCATAAACCGATTATTTTAGATATTATTTCTTATTTTAAATTATTAGATAATTACAAAGAATCTTCGGCCTTATTTCGAGTTTTGAATATGGAAGAGTTTAAAATTCCTAATATTGATTTAATAAATTTAAATCTTGAAGCTAAGAGAAGATACTGGTCCTTATATGAAGTTCTAAAAAATATTGATAAGGTAAAAGACATTAGCTCTGAATCATTGCCCAAGATTAGCCAATTATTAAATTTAGTAGAAGCCCATAGGGCCTTGGTTGCCGATAAAAAATTAAGTTTTATTTTTGTTAAGTTTATTTATGACGCTGAAATTTTAAAAAATTTACATCACGAAAAGGATCGAGAAATTTTTTCTTATATCAATCAATTTTATCAAAAAATAAAAAAGTTTGAGGAAGGTGGGGAAGATTTACGCTTAAAGGATTTTATTGAGCTATTAAATTTTGAGTTAGAAGCGGGAGAAGCGGGAGAATTAAAAAATGATTTTGTTGATGTTGATACAGTTAAGGTTATGACGGTGCACTCAGCTAAGGGTTTAGAGTTTAAGCATGTTTTCTTGGTTGATTTAGTAGAACGTCGTTTTCCTAGTGATTCGCGGTCGGAAAAAATTCCTTTAGCCCTTGAATTAATAAAAGAAAAAACAGAGTTTAGTGATAATTTTCATATTGAAGAAGAAAGGCGATTATTTTATGTGGCCATGACTCGAGCTAAAGAAAGTTTGTTTTTAACCTCTGCTAAAAATTACGGAGGAGCTCGTGATAAAAGACCGTCAGCTTTTTTAGCTGAGGCTAAGGTTAATTTAGAAGAGGTAAAGGAAATTAATTTTTCGGAATTAGAGTTTATGAAGGACTTAAGAAAAACAGTTGAACAAAAACCAGAGATTAAAAAAGAGATAGAAAAATATAAATTGCCAGCTCATTTTTCTTTTTCTCAGTTTGCTGCCTTTGATAAATGTCCTTTGCAATATAAGTATGCACATATTTTAAAAATTCCATCTTCTGAAGACAAACCTAGTTTAGCTTTTGGGCGAGTTATCCATGATACTTTATATAATTTCTTATTGCCAATTATTAGTAACAATAATATATCGGACGGTTTGTTGACGGAAATTAATAAGAAAAAAGATTTAGGAAAATATTTAAGTGAAGAAAAATTATTGGGCTGGTATGAAAAGTTTTGGCGGGACGAGGGGTATGGTAGTAAAAAAGTCTCAGATGATTATCGGCAGAAAGGATTAAAATTATTGAAAAAATTCTTTCAAGATTTAATGGCTGAAGATTTGCCGAAGGTCTATTTTTTAGAAAAAGATTTTCGTTTTAAATTTAAAGATTATTTTATTAAAGGTAAAATTGATCGAGTTGATAAATTAGCCGACGGTAGTTTTGAGATTATTGATTACAAGACGGGGTCGGCTAAAGAAAAATTAGAAGTTGGTGATAAACGGCAATTGGTTTTATACAAAATAGTAGCGGAAGCTTCTTTTGGGATTAAAATTGATAAGCTTACCTATTATTATTTAGAGGATGGCAGTAAATTAAGCTTTTCTGCTAAAGATAAGGATATTGAAAAAATGGAGGAGTGGTTATTAAATAGTATTTTAGAAATAGAGAAGAGAGAGTTTATTCCTAAGCCCTCGTCTTTCAATTGTGGTTATTGTGATTTTAAGGGAATTTGTGAATTTCGGGAGTAAAAGATTATTTAATATTGATTTATTTCGAATAAATAAAAAAGGAAGCTGGTTGGCTTCCTTTAGGTTTCCCCGATTTTTTGTTATTTTCCGCAGACCATTCCCTTGCAGGAAGTGGTTATTGGAGTGTCCAAACATATCTGGACATCTTCAATGTTGGAAAATAGTTTTTCCGGGAAAATTAGGAGATCAACTATCTCACTCATTAAAACCGAATCAGAAATTTTCATTTCAGCATATTCGGTTATTAATTTTTGGATTCCTTCCTGATTTTTTTCGTTTATTCTAACGAAAAAATCTTGGAGATACTTCCCGAGGAGTATAGTAGTTTCCTTTGGGCCAGGGGAGATTTTGTTAAAAACTTCAATCGGATCGAATTCTTCTCCTGTGTAAATTTTTATTTTTACGGGGATTGTAATTGTGGAGTTTTTGTGTCGGCCCGAAACTTCGGTTTCAATAACAAATACATCTTCCGTATTTCCATTTTCATCGTTTTTCGAATAGTGCCAATAAGCAACTCCCTTCCAGCCGGTGACTATTTGGTAAATTATTCCTTTTTTCCAGATTGGCTTCTGGAGATTTATTTTTTCCTCTTGATAACCGAAGGCCACGCCTATTCTAGAGATGACCTGCTCGTCTCTCACTAAGAGAAGCGCACTATCGTGACAACTTCTTTTTTCTGGTGGGACTGAAATAAATTTGCGACTTGTTATTTTGCACAATAGGTAGCTCACTATAGGGAAGCCAAAAGCGATTGACCCAGCTATAATTCCGAATGTTTTATAGAAGGGATCACACAAGCATTCCGTTAAGGGGAGTGAAAAAATAAAAATAAATAATGCAAATAAAAAAAGACAATAAAAAACAAGACCATGACCAGCTCCCGTTCCTTCGCTAAAAGACAAGAAATAATTTTGAACAATTTTTTTAACTTCTTTCATTTCATTTCATTTTTTTAGAGGTTAGATATTAAGTTAATTATTTAATTTATCTAAATTTTCCTAATTAAATAAATTAAATAATTAACCTAATATTACCGTTATTAAAATGAAAAAAGATTGTTTTCAAGGAACTAGTTTTAATGGTCGATATTATCATATTTAAAATATAATGTCAAGGTTGTTTGAAGCCAATTATAGTGTTATTATATAGGAACAGCGGTGCTGTTTAGAGTGTTAATAATTTATTTTATAAATATAATATGGATAATGAAGATAGAATAATTAGTCCAGTAGAAACAAATAACGATCAGGCTTTTGATTTGAGTTTACGTCCCAAGTCCTTTAGCGAATATATTGGCCAAGATAGCGTTAAGACCAATTTAAATATTACCATTAAGGCAGCCTTAAAGCGTAATGAACCAATTGAGCATGTTTTGTTTTATGGAGCTCCAGGATTAGGTAAAACAACCTTAGCTCACGTCCTGGCTAACGAATTAGGAGCTAATATTAAAGTAACTTCTGGGCCGGCTATTGAAAGAAGCGGAGACTTGGCGGCTATTTTAACCAATCTCAGCGAAGGTGATATTTTATTTATTGATGAAATTCATCGACTTAATAAAACTATTGAAGAGATTTTATATCCAGCCATGGAGGATTACGCCTTAGATTTAATAATGGGTAAGGGCCCGGGAGCTCGAACCTTGCGCTTGGATTTACCAAAATTTACCATCATCGGAGCAACTACTAAAGCCAGTATGTTATCAGCTCCACTGCGTGATAGATTTGGCATTATTCATCATTTAGATTTTTATAATGTTGGTGATATTGAACAAATTGTGAATCGTAGTGCCGGAATTTTAAATATTGAAATTGATGAAGAGGCCAGCAAATTAATTTCTCATCGTTCTCGTCGGACTCCTCGTATTGCTAATCGCTTATTAAAACGCGTTCGTGATTTTTCTCAAGTTGAAGGTCGGGGAGTAATCGATAAGGATATTTGCCTAAAATCTTTTGAAGTTTTAAATATTGATGAGTATGGTTTAGATTATGTTGATAGAAAAATATTAAATACTATTATTGAGAAATTTGGTGGGGGGCCAGTGGGTTTGAATACTTTGGCGGCCTCAACCGGAGAAGATATGGCTACCATTGAAGATGTTTACGAACCTTATTTAATGCAAATCGGCTTCCTAGATCGCTCTCCCCGAGGTCGTTTAGCCACTGAGCAGGCCTTTAAACATTTAGGCTTTAAGCCTAAATTGAGCGAATAGGGTAATTTTAAATCTTAAGACAAAAGAATAAATTTAACCTAATTTATGGAGTGCTACTCCATAAAATTTGACAAATTTATGGATTTGAGCTATAATAATGATATTAAATCTTAATAATATATTTATGATTTCTAGGAAGTTTGATTTAAATAAAATATTACAAAAAAATAAAGTTGTTATTGTTTATGGTCCAAGAAGAGTTGGAAAAACAACTCTTCTAAATATTTTTTTAGAAAAAACCGATTTAAAATATAAGCTAGACAATGGAGAAAATATAAGATTGCAGAAATTATTAAACTCCTTAGATTTTAAAAAAATAAAAGAATATGTCGATGGTTATGATTTAATTGTTATTGACGAGGCTCAAGAAATAAAAAACATTGGGAAGGCTTTAAAAATAATAGTTGATCAGGTAAAGGATATTTATGTTTTAGTAACAGGGTCCTCATCTTTTGAATTATCTCAAGAAATTGGTGAACCCTTAACCGGAAGAAAAAAAACTATAACGCTTTATCCATTTTCTCAATCAGAATTGCTTACCTTGTATAATAAGTATGAATTAAAAGAAAAATTAGAAGATTTCCTTATTTTTGGTTCTTACCCAGATGTTGTTTTGGCCAAAAATAAAGAAGAGAAGGTGGCACTATTAAATGAATTAGTTGATTCTTATTTATTGAAAGATATTTTAAAATTAGATAAAATAAAATTTAGTAAAAAACTTCTTAATCTTTTAAAGCTGTTAGCTTTTCAGGTTGGGAATTTGGTTTCTTTGAATGAATTAGCTCAAAAAGTTTCCCTGGATGTTAAAACAGTAGACAGATATTTAGATATTTTAGAAAAAGGATTTGTTATTAAAAGTTTAAGCGGTTTTAGCAGGAACATGAGAAACGAAATAAATACTAAATCAAAATATTATTTTTTAGATAATGGAATTAGAAATGCTCTGATTTCTCAATTTAACTCTTTGGATAATAGAGATGATATTGGAGCTCTTTTTGAAAATTTTTTGGTTATCGAAAAAAATAAGAAAGATAATTTAGTAAATAATTATTATTTCTGGAGAAATTATGAGGGCAAAGAAATAGACTTAATAGAAGACAGGGATGGGAAAATTTATGCTTTTGAGTTTAAATGGAATAAGATTAAAAAGGATTTGCCAAAAGATTTTTTAGAAAACTATAATAATGTTGAATTTAATTCGGTAAATAAAAATAATTATTTAGATTTTATTACTTAATGAAACTCTCCGATTTTAATTACAATCTGCCCTCCGATCTAATTGCTCAGGAGCCAGTTAGCCCACGGGATCATTCCCGTCTTTTAATTTACAATCGTCGAACCCAAAAAATTAATCATCAGAAATTTTACGATATTGTTGATTATCTGAACCCTGGGGATGTTTTGTTCGTCAATAATTCTAAAGTTTTTTCAGCGCGTCTTAAAGCTCACAAGAAAACTGGGGGAGAAGTAGAAATATTTTTATTAAAAAATATTAGTCAGGAAAAAAATATTTGGCAGTGCTTGATTGGTGGACGAGTTAAGGATGGGGCAGAATTGGTTTTGCCAGATAATTTGATAGCTACAATTATAAAAAATGATGAACAGATTTTTGGCGATGATAAAAACGATAATAATGATAATAATGGGGTGCGCCAAGTAATTTTCAATAAAAATTATCAGGATTTTTTAAAAATAATAGAAAAAATTGGTTGGACGCCATTACCGCCTTATATTAAAAGAGAAGAGCGAAATCAAAATGATATCAAAAATTATCAAACGGTTTATGCTCAGGATGATAAAATCGGTTCGTCAGCTGTGCCAACAGCTGGCCTTCATTTTACCGATGAACTTTTAAAAAAAATAAAGAGCAAGGGTATAGAAATATTAGAGGGGACTTTGCATGTGGGTTTAGGAACATTTTCGCCAATTAAAACCGAGAATATTTTAGACCATCAGATGCACAGTGAAGAGGCGGAAGTTTCTCAAGAAGTTTTACTGAAAATAATCGAAGCTAAAAAAGAGGGTCGTCGCATTATTGCTGTCGGCACTACTTCGGTTCGGATACTGGAGAGTCTTGCCCAAGGGAGCGCTGGTTCCAGTTTTTATTGGAGTGACAAAAAAAGGGATGCTGGAGCGACAGGGATATTGGTTGACCCGATTACTTTTTCTACCAACATTTTCATCTATCCTGGCTTTAAATTCCAGATGGTTGATGGTTTAATAACTAACTTTCATCTTCCCCAATCTAGTTTAATTGTCCTAATTAGCGCTTTAATTGGTCGAGAAAAAACTTTAGAAATTTATCAGGAAGCTATAAATGAAAAATACAGATTCTTTAGTTATGGTGACGCCATGTTTATTATTTGATTTTTAATCTATTTTTTGCTATTTTATAAGTATAAATAAATAATTATTTATTTTCTCGAACTTATCTGTTCGTCTAAATTTTTTTAAATTTTATGTTGAGAAACTTTTTGGACTTTATTAAAATAGTTGTGGTGTCTTTAGTAATAATTTTACCCATTAGATATTTCATAATTCAACCTTTTTATGTTAAGGGAGCTTCTATGGAGCCAACCTTCCATGACCATGAATATTTAATCATTGATGAAATATCTTATCGTTTTAGTGATCCGGAAAGAGGAGATATCATTGTCTTTCGTTATCCACAAAATCCTCAAGAATATTTTATAAAAAGAATTATTGCTCTACCCGGAGAAACTATTGAAATGATCGACGGCGATATTTTCATTTTTAATCGAGAAAACCCCGAAGGATTTAAATTAGTCGAGAGTGCTTATTTATCCGATACAATTAAAACCTATAGCATAGAAGATGAGAACACAACTTTAAAAGAAAATGAGTTTTTCGTTTTAGGAGATAATCGTTATGCTTCTAAAGATTCCAGAACTTTCGGTCCTTTAAATAGAAGTTTTATTACCGGAAGAGTTTTGCTTCGTGGATGGCCTTTTAATCGTTTCACTCTTTTTAAATATCACAATTTTTATAATACTAATTATATTAACTAAAACTATATGGGTAGAAAAAAAAATGTTAAAAACAAAACCAATTCTAAACCTAATAATATCAACAAAAGTAAGAAGTTAAAAACTGCCCCTAAGGTTTTTTCTTCCAAGAAATTTTCTCGTCTTTTAGGGATGAAAGATGTTTTAGCGTCTGATTATAAGTTTCTTAATCCGATTATTAAAAAAATAGAAGAAACAGCTCTTTGTTATAGTTTTGGTAAGATAGAGACTCCAATTCTAGAAGACTATTCTTTCTATAAAAAGATTTTAGATAAAAATAAAATTAAAAGTCTTTTCTTGGTAGATCAATCTTCGGTTGAAAAGATGGCCTTACGTCCAGATTTAGTTCATGGAATGGTTCGGGCTTTAGTAGAACATGGAAATTTAAATAATTTAGTTGGTCCACTAAAATTCTTTTCTGTCGGACCGGTTTTTAGGCAAGAAAAGGTTAAGGGGGGAGTCTATCGTCAATTCGGACAATTTAATTTCAGCATTATAAATGATCCCAAACCGATTTCCGATGCCTTCTTAATATTTTTAGTTTTTAATATTTTTAAAGAATTGCAAATTGATGTTCAGGTCCAGATTAATAGTATGGGAGACTTCGATTGTCAGAAAGAATTTCTTCATAAATTCTCTAAGTTCTTAAAAGAACGAGGTCGTCGTAGCAAATTATGTAATGAGTGCAAAAAAAATATTTTTAAATCTCCGTCATCGTTGTTAGAATGTCAAGAAGAGGAATGTTTGAAAGTTAGAGCTGAGATGCCTCAAATAGTTGATTTCTTATCAGAAGAGAGTAGCGCTCGTTTTTATAAAACCATGGAATTTTTAGATGAAATGGAAATAAATTATAATTTTAATCCCTATCTAACCAGAGATCTTAATTGTTATAATGATTTAATTTTTGAAATTTGGCCGATTGACAAAAATGGGGAAGCCAATCCTAAATTAACCCTAGGACGAGGAGGAAGATATGACAATGTTTTTTCTAGCTTAGCTGGTCGAGAAATTCCTTTACTTGGTTTTAGTGGCGGTATTGAAAGAACCTTAATTAAAGCTAAAGAAAATAATTTATTCATTGAAGACGATAAGGACGCCATCTTTTTAGCTCAGATTGATGTCTCAGCTAAAGCCAAATCGATGTTTTTGTTTAAAGAACTTTTAAGTAAAGGATTTAATGTTAAGCAGGCTTTTCATCTAGATGGATTAAAAGATCAATTAGAAGAAGCTAGAAATTTGAAGGCCAAAATTGTTTTAATTTTAGGCCGTAAAGAATTAAGTGAAGAGACTATTTTGTTCCGAGACATAGAATCGGGAGTCCAAGAGATTATTGCTCGGAAGGATTTAATCAATCGATTAGAAAAGAGCATCGCTTGCTCTTAGAAGTTTTATTAGTCAGCGCTTGATTTTTTAAAATTAATGTGTTATAAAATTTATACTAATAAATTATTTAATTTATGGTTTATTTAACCATATATAGAAAGGTGGGTGTTTTATGGCTGATTTAAAAAGAAAAAAAGGTGAAAGTTTTGAAGCTTTTTTAAGACGTTTCAAGAATAGTTTAAAAAATAACAAAAGACTTGAATCTTTCAAGAAAAAACGAACATACGCTAAAAAGAAAACTAGTATTCAGAACAAAAAATCAGCTCTAGCTAGATTAGAGCTGGGAAAGAAGTTTGAGTATTTAAGAAAAACTGGTAAATTAAAAGAAACTAGATAATTTTTTTATTTTCGATAAAAAAGAGGCGCTTATTAGCGCTTCTTTTTATTTATTAAACATTTTTTTGAATTTATCCAGAGTTTTATTTTGCGAATGTTGTTTTATTCTATTTACGGCGTGTTTTGTTTTGGCGAAACTAAGCCAATTACTATTTGGTCCCTTTCTGGTTTTATCAATTATTATTTCTACCAAATCTCCATTTTTTAATTCGAAATCAAGGCTTTCTATTTTTTCATTAACTAAAGCCTGAACAGCTTTATTCCCGACATCAGTATGGATAGCATAAGCAAAATCGATCGGAGTTGATTTTTCGGGGAGCTCAATAACATCTCCTTTTGGAGAGAAAACAAATATTCTATTTTGAAATATATTTCCTTTTATTTCTCGAACAAAATCTTTGGCATTAGCATTTTCTTTTTGAATTTCTAAAATTTCTTTAATCCAGGAAGGTTTTTTATATTCTAATTTTTCATTTTTATAACTCCAATGGTCCTGAGATCCGTAGATTGACTCATCATGCATCTCTTTAGTTTTAATTTGAAACTCAGTTGCCTTATTCTCGGGGCCAATAATAGTAGTGTGTAGACTACGATAGCCATTGGGCTTAGGAACAGCAATATAATCTTTAAAGCGATTAGTGATTGGCTTCCAAATAGAATGAATAATACCTAGAACCTTATAACAGTCTTCAATATTATTAACCAAAACTCTTAAGGCAAACACATCATAAATTTCATCAAATTTTCGATCTTTTCTTTGCATCTTTTCCCAGATACTGTAAAGATGTTTAAAACGAGCTGTGATTTCATAATCAATCTTGGTTTTTGTTAATTCTTTGGCTAATATTTTTTTAACTC
The DNA here is from genome assembly GCA_041656935.1 of Patescibacteria group bacterium. Taxonomy (GTDB): domain Bacteria; phylum Patescibacteriota; class Patescibacteriia; order Patescibacteriales; family UBA12465. The sequence continues at coordinate 27,735 of JBBACQ010000004.1, read as the reverse complement.
TTTGAAAAAACTGGTTTCGTTCTGATTTTTTTTCAATTTCATATTTGTATTCTATCTTTTTATATTCCTTAGGATAAATATATTTAAAACAAATATCTTCCATCTGCCATTTTAATCGCCAGATACCCAAGAGCCCGGCAATCGGAGCATAAATTTCTAAAGTTTCTTTAGCTATTCTTTGTTGTTTATTTTCTGGTAAAGAATCCAGGGTACGTAGATTATGGAGGCGATCACAAAATTTTATATACATTATTCTAATATCATCAACCATGGCTAAAAACATTTTTCTTAAATTTTCCCGATATCGTTCGATGCCTCGATATTTTATTTTCCCTAATTTTGTTATTCCTTCTACTAAACCACAAACTTCTTCACCAAAATTTTCTTTTATATCCTCAATAGTATAATCGGTGTCTTCGGGAACGTCATGTAATATTCCGGCAACTATGGTAGGGAGGTCAGCTTTTATTTGGGCTAAATTAAAAGCAGTATGAAGCGGATGTTCAATATAGGGCTCACCACTCTTCCTGTTTTGTCCCCGGTGAGCTTTTTCGGCAAAATTATAAGCCCGCAGAATTATATCGGTATTAATATTTGGGTTAGTTTCTTGAGCTTTTTTGATAACTCGCTCAATATTCATAAATATTCAATTATTTTATTTTTTATGCTATAATAATAATATAAAAATTGCAAATTAGCAATTTATTATCAATTTATAAATAATCACTTTAGTATGATAAAAAATAGAAAAATACTTCTTTTCTTTTCTTTCTTTTGTTTAGGTCTTTTTTTAGTCGGTCTTCGAATAGTTTTGGCGGGAGATATTGTCGGAATATCTGAGGTTGATAGCGAGATAGTTTTAAAGGCGACCGATCCTCGAACAATTGTAGTTAAAATTATTAATATCTTTTTAGGTCTATTAGCAATTATTGCTGTTAGTTTAAATATTTATGGGGGATTTTTGTGGATGACCTCTGAGGGCAATGAAGAGAAAGTTGACAAAGCTAAGCGCTTATTGAAAAGTGCTATTATTGGTCTAGCAATAATATTAATTTCTTGGGGTATCGTCACTTTTATTTTTAGAAGTTTGTTTCCCGATAACTATTCCAATCAAGGAGTAGATACTTCTAGAAATGCTTTTTTTCAGACTGGTCTAGGAGCCATTGGAAATTGTAGCGTTGAAAGTGTTTATCCTGAGCCTGATCAAGAGAATGTTCCTAGAAATACCATGATTATGATTACCTTTAAGGAGGAAGTCGCCTCTACTTCTATTTCTAATTCTAGTGTTGTATTATGCGAAGAAGATAAATTTGATATTATTACTAGAGCTTGTTCTGAACCAATTTCTTTTAGTTTTTCAACGGCTGATAATAAAACATTTGTTTTCTATCCAGATAATTTATTGGGCAACGAAAATGGTTTTTCTAAATATTTAGTTTATTTTTCCAGTGATGTTTTAAAGCTAGACGAATCAGCTAGTATTTTTTCTAATTGTTCGGCCAATTTCTTCCTATGGGGCTTTGAGGTTAGTAATCTTTTAGATTTAACTCCACCAGAAGTAGGGAGTGTTTTCCCACAAGCTGATGATACTAAGGACGAAAAGAATTTAATTTCAGAGCTACTTTTTGCTACAGCCTCTTTGGGTGTTTTAGGCGAGCCTAATTATTTTCAACCAGCCAGCATTGTTTCCATTAGTAATATTATTGGAACCGCTACGGCTACGGCTGATATTAATCCTAATTATAATGGAGATTATCTTAATTTTAATGTGGTGGTTGATTTAAATAGAACCAAAGCTCAATTATCTAGTGGTGGTAGTAATTTAGGTCTTTTTGATATTGTCGATAATGAAGTTAATTTTGTTAATTATTTTAAAATGGAATTAGATCCTAGTTTTACAGCTGGAAGCTCGTGGTCGGTGGTAGTTAAAAAGAGAATTTTAGCTGATTTTTTGACTGTTGGATCTTATGTCTATACTTTTATCAATGGTTCGAGCGATGCTTATAATATTTCAGTTAATTCTAACCCTATTGTTTTAGCGCAAGAGATTAGTGTAGTTTTAGCTAACCATCCTAATATAAATGTTTCTTATCAAACAGGGACAACTATTATTAATTTAACGGCTAAGGTTGGTGGAGTTAGTGGTAATAGCATCGCCTTATCTTCTAGTAATTCTAGTGCTATTTCGGTTATTCCTTTCAGTGGTGGGGGAGATAAAAGTGAGCAGGTCGTTATAAATGATAAAAAAGATCAACCAATGAATAGTGTTGTTCAAATAAATTTTAACGAAGCAGTCAATCCTTTAATGGTTTCGGGAAACAGCGATGATATTTATGATTACATTAAAATTATAAATAAATCTGCTTCGGCTAAATCTTCTGGTCAAGCTTGTGTTGAAGACAATGAATGCCAATCTTATAATTGTGACGGAACGGTGTGTGTCGGAAATTATTTAGCTGGAAATTTTTCTATTTCTTCTAATTATAAAACGGTAGAATTTCAGTCAGATGTTAAATGCGGAGTTAATGGTTGTGGAGAAGATATTTATTGTTTGCCCGCTAATAGTAATTTAGAAGTTCAATTAAAATCGGCCAGTTTATTTGATTGTCAGGGAGATGATGCTAATTGTCTTAACAAAAGTCCCTTTTTAACTTGTACCGATAATATTTGTGTTAATAGTCAGGCTAAGCGTTATCCATTATCGAACCTATCTTTGATGGATGGAATAATGGACTCCGCCGGTAATTCTTTCGATGGTAATGGCGACGGCTATTCTTATGGCCCCGTTACTTTTTATAATTTAAATAGTCCTGATATTAATATGGGGGATAATTTGAGATGGTCTTTTTGGATCAGCGATAAAATTGAGACTGATCCACCAATTATCAGCAATATTTCTCCGGCCGTTCAAGCTACAGCAGTAGATTTATACGATCCTATTATTATTGAATTTAATAAGTTAATGATGGCCAGTAGTTTAAAAACTGGAGCTGTTACTATAAATAATGGGGTTAAAGATGTTGTTCATTCCTTAATTAATTTAATAAGTGGACAATTAGTTGGATATTGGATATCTTCTAAGGGTCTAGACATTGACCCTGTTGATGGGGAGCCTGATAAGACCAGCGCTTACATAAATCATGGAAAGTTTTTTGAGGGAGCTGATTACAAATCTAGAGTTGGGTCAGGTGTGAAAGATGTTTATCAAAATTGTTTTAAACCTAGTGTCGGTCCAGGTTGTACGGCCACTCCCGCTATTCCTTTTTGTTGTAACGGTGCTCCTTCAGTTACTCCTTGTGATTAATATCTAATTATTAATTTATATTAATTTTAATTTTAATTTAATTTGTTTTCATCGGTAAAACTTTATAATACTATTAATTTATTTAGATCGAAAAACTTATAATATTATTAATTTATTTTAATTATTAAAAAGAATAATTATAATGTTTTTTTTAAAAAAAATTATAGTTATTATAAAACTATGTTAAAAGACAAGAAAGTTAAAGAAGTTAAAAATGAAATTAAAGAGCTGAAGGGTAATAAAGCCGAAGCTACTTTATTGGCCATGGAGCAAATTAAAAGTAAATTTGGTGAAGGGGCTATTATGAGATTTGGTGATGCTCGGAAAACAAATGTCGATGTAATTTCTACTGGTTGTTTATCTTTAGATTTAGCTTTTGGAGTTGGAGGTGTTCCTAGAGGTCGAGTTATAGAGATTTTTGGACCAGAATCTTCCGGAAAAACTACTCTAGCTCAACATATCGTAGCTGAGGTTCAAAAGACTGGTGGGGTAGCCGCCTTTGTAGACGCTGAGCATGCTTTAGACCCTGATTATGCTGAAAAAATTGGTATTAATATCAAAGAGATGCTTATTTCTCAGCCGGACACTGGAGAGCAAGCCTTGGAAATCGTAGAGACCTTGGTTCGTTCTAATGCCGTAGATGTGGTGGTAGTGGATAGTGTCGCTGCTTTAGTTCCGCAAAAGGAAATTGAGGGAGATATGGGAGATCAACACATGGGGCTTCAAGCTCGTTTAATGAGCCAAGCTCTTAGAAAATTAACTGGTATAATTTCTAAATCAAAAACAGTAGTAATATTTATTAATCAGATTAGAAATAAAATTGGTGTATTCTTTGGTAATCCGGAAACAACTAGTGGCGGTAATGCTTTAAAATTTTATTCATCAGTTCGAGTTGAGGTGCGAAGAAGTGCTCAAATAAAACAAGGTGAAAAGATTGTTGGAAATCGCGTTAAGGCTAAATTAGTGAAAAATAAAGTCGCCGCTCCTTTTAAAGTAGCTGAGTTTGATATTATGTACAACGAGGGCATTTCAGTCGCCGGTGATTTATTAGATTTAGGAGTTGAGTATAATGTCATTAAAAAGTCAGGTAATTCTTATAGCTTCGGAGATATAAAATTAGGAATTGGTCGCGAGAATGCCAAAATTCAATTAAAAGCTCAAGAAAAATTATTGAAAGAAGTTCGATCTAAAATTTTAGAGGAGTATAATAAGAGGGAGAATAAATAATTTTTCCAAATTTTCTTCTATATAATTCTTTTAGATTTATTTCAAGTGTTTTTTAAAATAAAATTTTGAAAGATTTATAAATTTAGATTAATAGAAAATTATGTTTTACGTTTTATCTTTGGGAGGATCAATTGTTTCTCTAAAAGATGGGGTTAACGTCGGTTTTTTGAAGAAATTTAAGAAGATAATTGAAAATCGGGTTGAAAAAGGCGATAAGTTTATTATTGTGGTTGGCGGTGGCCAAACGGCGCGGAAATATATTTATTCAGCTAGAGAAATAAGAAAAGATTTAAGTGAATATGATCAAGATTATTTAGGAATTTATGCTACTCGTTTAAATGCTTATTTATTAAAATCAATTTTTTCTGACTTAGCCTTTGAAAAAATAATTTCTGATCCTAAAGTTAAAGTAAAAACAACTAAACCTTTGATTTTTTCGGGTGGTTATCTACCGGGGAATTCTTCTGATTTTGTAGCGGTATTATTAGCTGAGATTTATAAAGTGGAAAAAATAATTAATCTGTCTAATATTGATTATGTTTATGACCGAGATCCTAATAAATTTTCCGGAGCCCAAAAAATTGAAAAAATTAGATGGTCTGATTTTTTGTCATTGATTGGCAAAAAATGGAAACCGGGGATGAGTGCTCCTTTCGATCCAGTAGCTTCTGTTAGATGTAAAAAGAGCAATAAAAAAGTCGTCGTTTTGAATGGGCAAAATTTGGGTAATTTAAATAAATATTTCTCCGGTCAGAAATTTAAGGGGACAGAAATAGAATAGTTTTTAGATTTTATTTGTTAATAATAAAAAAATATGATGACAGAAGAAAAAAAGCCAGAAGCGATTAGTGAAATTAAGGAAGCACCAGAAAATTTCTTAAAAGGATTATTGTCTTTTTTAAAAGAATATTCGGTTTTAGGCTTAGCCATTGGTTTAATTATTGGGCAAGCTTCTAAAGATTTAGTTGACGCCATCGTCAATGGTCTCTTTATGCCGTTTATTAGCTTATTTATTTCTAAAGATAATTTAGAAAATTTAAGTTTTACTATTAGAGAGGTTGATTTTGAATTAGGGAAAGTTATAAGTTCGTTATTAGTTTTTTTAATAATAATGGCCTTACTTTATTTTATTATTAAAAAAATAGTAAAAAACGATTCTTTTCTAGAAAAGAAGGGATAATTCTATATTCTTATGAAAAAGATTATTTTAGGACTTGATCCCGGAATAGCCGACACTGGTTTCGGTTTAATTTCAGTAGAAAAAGATAAATTAGAGTGTCTTGATTTTGGGTCGATAAAAACATCTTCTCAGCAGGAGCTACCGGATAGGTTAGAAAAGCTTAATGATGAGCTACAAAAAATAATTGACAAGTACCAACCAAGTTTGGTATCAATAGAGAGGTTGTTTTTTAATACTAATGCTAAAACCGCTTTAATTGTAGGACAAGCTCGCGGGGTAATTTTATTGAATGTGAAAAAAAACGGCTTGAAGTTGCTAGAATTAACCCCTTTGCAAATTAAGCAGGGAGTTTGTAATTTCGGTCGAGCTGATAAAAAGCAAGTAAAAAAAATGGTCCAATTAATTTTGAATTTAAAAGAGGCTCCTAAATCTGATGACGCCGCCGATGCTTTGGCGGCAGCCATTTGCGCTTCTAATTTAAAAACTTTTTAACTTAGTTAATTTAGAAGATATGGCCAAAAAATTAAAGATAGTACATTTTGCTTCTGAAGTTTCACCTTTCTCAAAGTCGGGTGGTTTAGGTGATGTTACTCGTAGTTTACCGAAGGCTTCTTTTCGTTTAGGCCATCAGGTTTCGGTTATAACTCCACTCTACGGGAAATTAATCGATAAGGATAAGCATAATTTAAAGCTAATTTATAAAGATGTTAATGTAGTAGTCGATTCGGCTAATTCCGTTAAGGTTAATTTTTGGAAGGGGCAATTAATAGATGGTTTGCCGGTTTATTTTGTTGAAAGTAAGGAACATTTTTCTAAATCTAAAAAAATTTATATTTCGGTAAAAGATAATATTAGATTTTTGGTTTTTAATGTTGCCTCTTTAAAGCTTCTGAATTTATTAGACCATCAGCCTGATATTATCCATTGTCATGATTGGCATACTGGATTAATTCCTTATTTTATTAAAAATAAATTTCGTTATACCAAGAATTTAGGAAAGGCCAAAATTATCTTTACTATCCATAATTTAGCCTTTCAGATGAGTCGAGCTTGGTATAGTGTTCCTCTAAACAAAAAAGATTATGGAAGAAAAAATATTCCTTTATTAGATAACCCAGATATTGTTAATATTAACTTTGCCAAGAGAGCTATTTTGTCAGCTGATATTATTAATACGGTGAGTGAAAGATATCGCGATGAGATTATGACTAAGAAGTTTGGTCAAGATCTTCATAGAATTTTAAAGAATAGAGAGGATCGTTTATTTGGGATTATTAATGGAATTGATTATAACTCCTATAACCCCCAAAAAGACAGTGGTTTATTTAAACAATATGGTTTCGATAATTTTAATTTAAAAGCTGAAAACAAAAAATATCTCCAGAAAAAATTTGGTTTTACTGTGGAGGCTGATATTCCTCTCTTTTGTTCGACTTCTAGAATTGCTCACCAAAAAGGCTTCGATATTATTTTAAAATTATTACCTTATTTTTTGAAACTGGATGTTCAAATTATTTTTATGGGAGACGGTGATGCTGAATACATAAAAAATTTAAAAAAGATGCATAAAAAACATCCTAAAAAAATGTTGTGGATTCCCTTTGATCAAAATAAGGAAACTTTATTATATGCTAGTTCTGATTTTTTTATTTTACCGTCTAATTATGAACCCTGTGGAATAAATCAAATGATTGCTATGCGTTATGGTTGTATCCCAATTGTCCGAGATATCGGTGGTCTCTATGATACGGTGTCTAATTTTAACCCGACTACTAACAAAGGCACCGGTTTTACTTTTAAACATGAAGATGAATTTTCTTTTTTAATGGCGATAATTAGGGCTTTAGAAAATTATAAATATAAAAAAAATTGGTCGGAATTAATTGTTAGAGCTATGCGTAAATCAAGTAGCTGGGAAATTCCGGCCCAGAAATATATTAAATTATATAAGAGGGCTATCAAAAATTAAATCTAAATTATTATGTTGTGGATAAATTTTTTACATTGTTATCAACCCGCCAACTCGGATGCCTATAAAATAAAAGAGGCAAGTGATCTTAGTTATAAGAGAATTATAGAAGTTTTAGAAAAAAATCCAAACTCTAAATTCACTATTAATATTTCAGCTTGTTTAGTCTCTAGGTTAGTAGAACTAAAATATCTTGATTTAATAGAGAGAATAAATGTTTTAATTGATAAAGGTCAGATTGAGTTAACCGGTTCCGCTTCTTATCATGCTTTACTTCCCTTATTAAAAGAAAATGAAATCGTTTGGCAAATAAAAGAAAATGAAACAATTTTAAAAAAATATTTTCCTAAGGCTAAACTTAAAGGCTTCTTTTTGCCGGAAATGGCTTATAGTCCCGAGACAGCTCAAATTGTGAAAAAACTTGGATATAGCTGGTTGATATTAGATGAAATATCTTATCAAAATAAAAAAAAGCTGGATCCCGAAAAAGTTTATTTAGATAAAAATAGTGGCTTAAAAGTAATATTTCGGTCGAGAAAATTTTCTAATTGTTATGTTCCCGATGAGATTATTAAATTTTTAGAAAAAAACAAAAATCATGACAAAAAGGTTATTATTAGTGGAACTGATGGCGAACTTTATGGTTTAAGACATCAAGATTTAGGGAAGAAATTAGAAGAAGTTTTAGCGATTAAAGAAATCAAAACAACTTTAATTTCTAAATATATAGCTGGTTTTAAAAATCCGGAAAAAATAAATATTAGAAAAAGTAATTGGGAGTCAAACGAAAAAAACTTAAGAGAAAAACAACCTTATCATTTGTGGCATGATAAAAAGAACGAAATTCATATGAAATTATGGAAATTAGCTAATATGTCTATTAATCTTGGGAGTAAATACAGAAAAGATGAAAATTATAATTGGTCACGTTGGCATTTGGTGAGGGGATTGGCTAGTTGTACCTTCTGGTGGGCCAGCGCTAATGATTTTAAACATAATTTTGGTCCGTATGCTTGGAACCCCGATGAAATAGAAAGAGGAGCTAATGAATTAATTCGGTCCATTCGATCTTTAGAATTTTCCACTTCTCATTCGGAGAAAATAAAATCAGAAAATATTTTTGTAGCTATAAAGAAATCTGTTTGGGCGAAGCATTGGAATTATTATTCTAGGAATAAATTAAATACTAATAATAAAATAAATAAATTATTACGTGATAAATATGTTTTAGATTTGTTTAATAGAAAAATTTTGCCATTTTATCCCGATTTTAAAAAGATAGAAAAAATAAAAATAATTTATCATAAAGATTATATTTGGGAAAGTACTTATCACGTTGTTTTAGAGTTCAAAACCTTTTTCTCTTATTCTTCGGAAAAATCAAAGAAACTGAAGACCAAGGCCTTATCCTTTTTTTGTACGGCTCATTCTAGCGAACCACGAAAAAATGTTTATGATACCTTAAATTATTTATGGAATAGTGGTTTTTCTAGAGGATTCTTAACAGTGCCTAAACCGATGTTTTATTCTAAATATTTTAATGCTTCTTTTTATCGAGGAGTTAAGGGTGAAAGTTTATTGCATTATATTAAGAAAAATAATAAGAAGGACATAGAAAAAACAGTTAAAAAAACAGCTGAGTGGTTAGCTAAATTACATAAAACTCCGATTTCTAATTCTATAAATTTAAATAAAAAAAATAATCGGATAAAAACAGTTGTCCCCGGTTATCGTGATATTTTAAGGAAAATAGAAGAGAAATACAATGATAAGTATGTGAAAGATATTCAAAAAATATATGATTTTTTAATTGATTTAGAAGATGATTTTTTTGAGTTATCTTCCAAAAGGTGGTTAATACATGGTGATGCTCATCCCGAGAATATTATAAAAATTGGTCGGCAAAAAATTGCTATGATTGATTTTACCGATATTTGTGTTTCTGATTTTGCTCGAGATCTAGGGACTTTTATTCAGCAATTAGAGTATAAGCTAATTAGATATAATTATACTAAAGGTTATATTCAGAAAATTAAAGATTTCTTTATAGAAACTTATTGTAAAAATGCTAAGATTAAGTATAATATTAGATTAAAAGAGAGAGTCAAACTTTATTATCACTGGACGGCTGTTCGAACTTCAGTTTTTTGGCTTCTTAGACATGATCCTAAACCAGATCGAGCCGAAGTTTTAATCGCAGAAACTAAAAACAAACTTAAAATAAAATAAAATATGTTGATAGACTTACAACTTCATTCTAATTTTTCTGATGGCTATTTAACCCCCAAGGAATTAGTAAAGCTTATCCAAAAAAGAGGGGTGCGGGTTGCCTCCTTAACTGATCATAATACCACAATTGGCTTGGGTGAATTTCAAAGGGAAGCTAAAAAGCATAAAATTAAAACTATTCCTGGTTTAGAGATTTATGTTAAATACAAGAGAAGAAAATTAAATTTTTTGTGGTATAATTTTGATGCTAAAAATGAAGAGTTGCAAGATCTTTTAGAATCAGCTCGTTATCGTCGAGCTCTCTTGGTAAAAAATATTTTAACTAAATTAAAGAAAAGGGGTTACCAAATTGATATTGAAAATCTTTTATCTCTTTTTAAGAATTATATCCCGGTTAATCGTTTAGGGGATAAGATAATAGAAAAAAAACATAATTATAATCTAGTTTTAAAGAATATTAAAAATCGAAGGAAGAGCAAAAAAAATTTTAGTGGTAAATTAATTTTGCCATTGAGAGAAGAGGATATTTTGGGAGAGTTATTTTTTAATAAAAAAATTGGTATTCTAAGCGAATCTTATATAAACGCTGAAAGACTGATTAAAATTAAAAAGAAAGTTGGCGGTCAACTAGTTTTTTGCCATCCTGGTAAATTTAATAAGTTTGGTCGGAATATGACGGAAAAATTAAAAGAGTTAGGGATTGATGGGATTGAAGTTCTGTCGCCCCATCATTCTATTGGAGCTATTATGCATGCCCAATTTTTAGCAATTAAATTAAATCTAATTGCTACTGGGGGATCAGATTTTCATCGTTTTGAAGGCAATAATTATCCGATTCAAAGTTCTGGTGATTGGTTTCAGATAGATAGCAAGTATTTAAGACGAATAGAAGAAATAATAAACTAAGGTTTTTAGATTTATTTGATAAATCTATTATTTTTGTTATAATCCATAGGTATGAAGAGAAAACGTCAAAAAGACCATAATGAGCAAGAGCCTGATTTAAAAGATGATAGAAATCAGGAAATTATTATAAAAACAAGCATTATTGCCTTGTTGATTTTTGTTTTTGGTTTACTGAGTTTATTATCGCTTTTTTCTCTTTCTGGTAGCTTTGGTTTGTTTTTAGATGATATTTTGTCCTTAATTTTTGGTTGGAGTAAGTGGCTTTTTCCTTTTTTATTGATCATTTTGAGTATCGCTATTTATAAAAAGAATAAATTTTTTTCTAAGAAGTCTAATTATTTTGGTTTGTCATTATTTTTTATCTTTATTTCATCATTACTACATTTTTTCTATAAAAATGATATTGCCAAAATTAAAGCCAGCGAAGGACTGGGCGGGGGATACTTAGGTTTTTACTTATCACTTTTTTTAGAAAACTCTTTGGGCTTTTGGGGAGGATTGGTGGTGATTTTAGCAATTTTAGCCCTGTCGCTTATATTATTATTTAATGTTACTTTGTCTCATTTGGTGGGGTCAAAAAGTTTTTTATTTCAAATATTTAGATCAATTTCTAATTTCTTTAAGATTAATGATATTTCGGAGGAAGATTCATATTCGACCGAAGATGAAAATCAAAATAATTATGAAGAGGAAATAAAAAATGAAAAAAATAAAGATGATAATTTAGCGGAAGATCAGGATGTCTTATTTGTTAAAAAAGAAATAGGGTTTTCTAATAACAGAACTGAGGATTTAGGGAAAAAAGAAGAAGTCCTAAGAGAAAATGTTAATTGGAAAACTAAAAAAATTAAAATTGATTTACCGTTGGAGCTTTTAAGCAATAAAATTAATAAGGCCACTAGTGGAGATATTGATAAAAATATTTTAATAATACAAAGGACCTTAGAGAATTTTGGTATCTTAGTAGAAATGGGGGGAGTTAATGTTGGTCCAACTGTAACTCAATATACTTTTAAACCCTCAGAGGGTATAAAGGTCTCAAAAATAACAGCCTTGAATAATGATTTATCATTGGCTTTAGCGGCGCATCCGATTAGAATTGAAGCTCCAATACCGGGCAAATCTTTAATTGGAATTGAGGTCCCTAACAAAACTAAGGCTATTGTTGGTTTAAGAGAAGTTTTAGAAGAGAGAGACTTCAAAAATAGACAAACTAATTTAATGGCGGCCTAGGAAAAGATGTCTCTGGAAAAAATATAGTCTATGACATTGCTAAGATGCCTCATTTATTAGTGGCCGGAGCGACTAATTCTGGAAAATCGGTTTGTTTAAATACCATTATTGTCAGTTTACTATATCAAAACAATCCTGATGATTTACGCTTTATATTAGTTGACCCTAAAAGAGTAGAACTTCCGACCTATAATGGCATTCCTCATCTTCTAACTCCAGTTATTACTGAAGTTAGCAAAACTATCAATGCTTTAAGATGGTGTTTAAACGAAATGGATCGTCGTTATGAAATGTTAAATCGGGCGGGCAAGAAGAATATTCAAACTTATAATCAAAATGGAAAAGAAAAAATACCTTATATTATTTTTGTTATTGATGAGTTGGCTGACTTAATGGTTTCGGCTTCTAAGGATATTGAAAGCAGTGTTATTAGATTAACTCAAATGTCTAGAGCGGTTGGTATTCATTTAATATTAGCGACTCAAAGACCCAGCGTTGATGTTATTACTGGTTTGATTAAGGCCAACACTCCAGCCAGAATTGCCTTCTCAGTGGCTTCGGCGGTAGATTCTAAAACAATTTTAGATTCTTCGGGAGCTGAAAAATTGTTAGGTAAAGGAGATATGCTTTTTACTACCGCTGAATTATCTAAACCAAAAAGAATACAAGGAGCCTATGTTAGTGATGAAGAAATCAGCTCTATTGTTTCTTATATAAAAGAAAAATATGGAACCGCTGATTATTTAGAGGGAATAACTGAGAGACAAAAAGTTAGTGGTATCGGTGGAGTTGGTTTAGATGGTTTAATGGGAGATGAAGACGAATTGTTAGAAGAGGCTAAAGAAATTGTTTTGTCTAGCGGTAAGGCATCCACTTCCTTTTTACAAAGAAGATTGAGAATTGGTTATTCTAGAGCGGCCAGTATTTTAGATATGTTAGAGGAATTAGGGATGGTTGGTCCGAGCAATGGTTCTAAACCTAGAGAGATAATGGTTTCTAAAGAGCAATATGAAAATACTTTGTCTAATCCTTTTTCTTCAACCCCAATTCATAATAGGTCTGCCAGCAAGAGCCCTAACGATTATCTTTATAAAGAAGAGGAGAGCCCGCTAGTTTTTGAAGAATTAGAAAATAATTCTGAAGAAGATGAAAATAATGACGAAGATGAAAATAATATAGAAGAGATAGAAAACAAAGATAATTCGAATGATGACATAGAGGATGAGAAAGGGGAAGAATATAATGGTGACAATAATAATGATGTAGAATTTTTGGAAGAGGATTTAAATTCTGAGATTGAGGCAGGCGAGAGATCAGAAGATGAAGAAGCTGAAGAAGATAATAGTCGTATAGAAATTTCAGATGATGATTCGATTTCTGGTGTCGAGAAAGATAAAAAAATAAAAACTGATGAGGAAAAAAATAAAAATAATCAGATTAATAATATTAGCGACGACGACTTTGGTAAATATTTCTCCAAATAACTATTTATGAACAAATTTCTATTTTACTTTAAAAAAATTATTCCAGTTAAATTATATCGGAAAATTCAACCGGGGTATCATTTTTTATCTAGCTTTTTAGCCTCATTTTTTTATTGTTTTCCCAGCGAAAAATTGGTTGTTATTGGTATCACGGGAACCTCGGGCAAAACCAGTTCAGTTTATTTAATGGCCAAAGCCTTAAGTGATAGTGGCTATAAAACCGGTTATACTTCTACGGCGATGTTTAGTGATGGAGAAAATGAATGGCTTAATAATAAAAAAATGACCATGGTGGGGCCATTTTTTACTCAAAGGATTTTGCGGAGAATGGTTAGAAATGGTTGTTCTTACGCTATAGTAGAAACTACCTCCGAGGGTATTAGACAATTTCGTCATCGTTTCATAAATTATGATATTTTAGTTTTTACTGGGATTTATCCTGAACATATTGAATCGCATGGTAGTTTCGATAATTATAAAAAAGCTAAAGGAGAGCTTTTTTTTCATCTCAAAAGGTGTCGGGCTAAATTTTTAGATGTAAATAATAAGATTGTTAAAGCTAAGAATAATTTAACTAAAATTGATTTAACTCGGGTTAAAAAAACTTCGATTATTAACGGTGATGATGCTGAATCTCTTTATTTCTCTTCTTTTTGGTCGGAAGAAAAGATTTTTTATTTCGATAAAATTAGAAAAAATTTCAACGGCTTAGGAGTATTTTATGAAAATATTTCCGTTCACCCTGAAGGTACTTCTTTCAATTTTATATCTAAAAAAAATAATGATGCTCCCTCAAATTTTAAAAAAATAAATTTATCCTTATGGGGAGATTTTAATGTTTTGAATTGTTTACCAACACTATGCTTGCCGTTGATTTTAAATAATATTGATTTTGATAAAATAGTTTCAGGTTTAGAAAAGGTAAAAAATATTCCTGGTCGTTTAGAATTAATTAATATTGGGCAAAACTTTTTGGTGATTGTTGATTATGCTTATGAGCCCACAGCTATGGAAAAGTTATATAATTTAATTTATTTTTTTAAGGAGAATTTATTTAACTCTGGGTATCAGGGAAAAATTATTCATATTTTAGGTTCAGCTGGGGGAGGACGAGATCAAGATCGGCGAGAAGTTTTAGGAAAGATAGCTGGAGCTAAAGCGGATTATGTTATTGTTAGTAATGAAGACCCCTATGATGAAAATCCTCTAGATATTATAAACCAAGTTGCTAATGGAGCTAAAAGTGTCGGTAAAGAAGAGGGAACCAATCTTTTTAGAATATTAGACAGACGAGAGGCTATAAAAAAGGGAGTGCAATTAGCTCAAGAAGGAGATTTGCTTTTGCTTACCGGTAAGGGTTGTGAACAGGCTATTTGTTTAGCTAATGGTGAAAAAAAACCTTGGGATGATCGTTTAATTGTTAAAGAAGAAATTATTAAAATTGTTAATAAATAGTATTTGAGCTATTTTGTTTTTTATGGTATTATTTAATTAATAGAGCTTTATCTTTTTTATGAATACTTTTATGAAGAACAAAGAAACAAAAGCTAGCGTTTCTGGTTTTACTCTAATTGAATTGTTAGTTGTTATCGCCATAATTGGAATATTATCTACTTTGGCGATTGTTGCTTTACAGGGGGCCAGAAGAAATGCCCGTGATGCTAAAAGAATTTATGATGTTCGTCAGATGCAAACGGGCTTAGAACTTTATTTCAATGATCTTCAGGGCTATCCGGCTCTTTTGGTTTCTGGTTCTCAGATTGCTAGTGGTTCTAACGTTTATATGTATGTGGTCCCTACCGCTCCTTCGCCAGCTGATGGTGATATTTGTAGCAGTACTATTTCCTATCGTTATCAGCAATTAGATTCGGGGAGCAGTTATTTTATTGAGTTTTGTTTAGGGGGAAATGTCGGCTCTTTAGAGGCTGGTGTTAAATGTGCTACTCCGGGAGGGATTATCTCTACCACCACTTCTTGCGATTAAGGCTTGTATTATTTGACCTTTCGTTATTTTTTAGGTATAATTAAGATATATTTAATATAGATTAATATTATTTGACCTTTCGTTATTTTTTAGGTATAATTAAGATATATTTATAGATAATTTAAAATATAAAATTTAATACTTCTTATTATTATTTTTATTAGTTTAAATAAAAATAATAATATCTTTTTAAAACTATGTTTAATAAGAAAAAAGGTTTTACCTTGATTGAGTTATTGGTAGTAATAGCTATTATTGGTATCTTAGCTACCTTAGCTGTAGTTGCCTTGCAAAATGCTAGAAAGAATGCTCGTGATGCTAAAAGAATAGCTGATGTTAGACAACTTCAAACCTCCTTTGAACTTTATTTTAATGACTGGCAAGAATATCCAGCTTCTTCCGTTTTTGATGGTGGAGAAATTGGCAGTGGAACTAATGTCTACATGGCTATCGTGCCAACAGCTCCAACACCAGCTGATGGGGATTGTGTTTCGGCTAGTAATACTTACGCCTATACTCAAGACGATTCGGGGGCCTCTTATACTTTAGCTTTCTGTTTAGGTGGACAAGTTGGTGGTTTGGCTGCCGGTGTTAAATGTGCTACTCCAGGAGGTATTCTAGATATGGCAGTAGAAGGAGTTTGTGATTAATTTATAGAATATTTAGTATAAAAAAAATCGGCCTACAAGGGTCGATTTTTTTTATATTTAATTTAAGTTATCAAAATTTGGTGCGCTGTAAAGGGATCGAACCTTTGACCTTCTCCTTAAGAGGGAGCTGCTCTACCAGCTGAGCTAACAGCGCGTGGTCCCCGCTTTCGCGGGGATGACAGGGTTTGGTTGTCTCCCCGTTTTTGCGGGGAGGTGATGGTGGCTGAGGAGGGGCTCGAACCCTCGACCTTAGCGTTATGAGTGCTACGCTCTAACCAGCTGAGCTACCCAGCCATTTGTTCAATTATTAATTTTTAATGTTCAATGTTTAATTTTATAACTAGCAATTGTCCTCGTATCCCGTAAACTATTTATTTACGATATGTGGCACGCGACGAAACCATTGATAATTGATAATTGAAAATTGAAAATTGAATATAGTGTGTCCAGCAGGATTTGAACCCACAACCTCCTGGTCCGAAGCCAGGCGCTCTATCCAGTTGAGCTATGGACACTTTTTGCCCTAACCTTTTAGGGCATCTTTCAGTTTTTTTCCGGTTTTAAATTTGGTTATTTTAACAGTTGGTATTTTTATTCTTTCTTGAGGAGATCTTGGATTAACACCGCCTCGAGCATATCTGGTTTTTGGAATAAAAGCTCCAAAACTAGTAATTTTTACAGTTTTTCCAGCTTTTAATTGTTCAGTAATAACATCAGTTAGAACTTTAATTATTTTTTCAATTTGTTTCTTGCCCAAATTAAAGTCCTTTTTAGAGTTAATAATTTCAGCTAAATCTTTTTGGTTTATAAATTTTTTAGCGGGCATATTCTATAACTCTTAATTCTCTTATTATATTAACTTTTATTTCTCCAGGATATTTTAATTCTTGTTCAATTTTTTTAGCGACCTCTCTAGCTAATTCGTAAGATCTTAAGTCGTCTATTTTTTCCGGAGAGATAAATATTCTAACTTCACGACCAGCTTGAATAGCATAGCTTTTTTCAACTCCTTCAAAAGAATTAGCGATTCTTTCCAGCTCTTCTAATCTTTGAATATAGTTTTCGTAAGAATCATGTCGAGCTCCTGGTCGAGCTGAAGAGATAGCATCAGCTGTTTTTACTATTACTGATAATAAAGTGCGAGGATTATCATCATGGTGAGTTTCTACCGGAGCAATAATTTCTTCCGGCATATTAAATTTCTTTAAAATGTCTCGGCCAATTTCAGTATGGTTTCCTTGTACTTCGTGATCTACAGCTTTTCCAATATCGTGCAATAATCCAGCTTTTTTAGCTAAATTAGCATCAGCTCCTAATTCTCTGGCTAACATACCAGATAGATGAGCTACTTCAATGGAATGTTCTAAGGCATTTTGTCCATAACTAGTTCTGTATTTAAGTCTTCCTATAATTTGAGTTAGTTTTGGATCAAATCCGGCTACGCCTAATTCATATACAGCTTCGTCACCAGCTTTTTTAATATCATTTGATAGCTCAATTTTGGCTTTACTAACGGCATCCTCAATTTTGGTGGGATGAATTCTCCCGTCTTTGATAAGATATTCTAAGGCCTTTTTGGCAACGTGTCTTCTAATTAGAGAAAATCCGGAAATGGTAATAGCATTAGGGGTATCATCAACAATAATTTCAACCCCAGTCATTTGTTCAATTGATTTAATGTTTCGGCCTTCGCGTCCGATAATTCGTCCCTTCATTTCATCGCTAGGCAAATCAATCGTAGTAGTACTTAATTCGGCCGTATAATTAGGGGCTAATCTTTGGATGGTGTTAGCTAATAAATCCATTGATTTTTCTTTTAAGATATCATCAGATTCATTTTTAAGTTTGGTCATTCTAACTAATAAATCCTCACTGTTTTTTTCTTCAATGTTTTTTAACAATATTTCCTTGGCTTGCTCGGGTGTTAAACCGGCAATTTTTTCTAATTTTTTTATTTGATTTTCTTGGATTTCTTTTATTTTTTCTTTAATCTCTTGGACCTCGTTAACCTTGTCGTATAACTTTTGTTGTTTTTCTTCTAAGGCTAGTAATTTTTGAGAAAAAGCTGTTTCTCTTTCTTCTAATCTTCTTTGTAAATCATTTATTTCTTTACGTCTAACGGCTTCTTCCTTTTTGGCTTCTTCAATTATTTTTAGAGCTTTTTCTTGAGCTTCTAATTCGTATTTTTTTTGTTTGTTTCTAGCTTCGTTGATTATTTTCTCAGCTTTATTTTGAGCTCCTTCTATTTTATTAGAAGATATTTTCTTGTAGTATAGGTATCCGCCCCAAAAACCAACAACAACCACTGCTAAATAAATAACATATTCCATATTTTTTTATTCCGTTTTAGGATCAATAAAAATAATAATGTAAAATAGTTCTTTTTAAAAAACTAAATCAATATTTTTGTTTTTATTTTGAGAGTATTTAAAGTTTTTATTTAAACCAGTCATTATTTTATTCTCCTAAAAACAGGGGTTAATTATTTTTGTAAAAATTGTTATATTTTTAGAACAATCTTTAATACCAGCTTATCATAAGATTTTTTCTTTGTAAAGTGTCAAAAATAGCCTTATTTTGCTCTTTTGTCTTTTTTATATTATAATACTAGTGTAATATAAAAGACTATTATTTATCATTAATATAACTTCGAAAAATATGGAAAAAATTAAAATTAATCAAACTAAGACCTTAATTTTGTTGATTATAGCTGGGTTTTTAGTTCTTTCTTTCATCGTTTTAAAGATAATGGACTTAACTAAAAAGGATATTAATTCGGAAGATAATCCAGTGGTTTATAATTTTGATTTGGGAGAGGTTTTTAATTCTAATAAGAGCGGTAAAATTAAAAAGGCCACAAATTTTCAGGAATTATTTGATTTTGTAGAGAAAAATAAAAAAGAATATTCTGATAATTATTTAATGAAGGAAACCATGGTCGATCAGTCTTTGGGCTTGCCCGAGGCTGTTACATCAGAAAACAAAACGGCCGAATCTGATTTTTCTAGTACTAATATCCAGGTTTTGGGAGTTGACGAAGCTGACATTATAAAAACTGATGGTAATTTTATTTATCTCCTTAGTGAGAATAATTTATATATAATTGAAGCTCAGCCAGCGGAAGAAGCAAAAATTTTACATAAAATGGTATTAGAGGGTAATCCCCACGATATTTATATTAAGGACAATAAATTAGTAGTTTTTGGCCAAAGTAGCGATTTCTATTTAATGGAAAAAATGGCCCAAAGTTCAATGATTTGGCCAGGGCCAAGTGGACAAGTTTTTTTACAAGTTTTTGATATTAGTGACAAAAAGAACCCAGTAGAAAAGAGGAATCTAAAAGTAGATGGGTCTTATTTTAACTCTCGTTTAATAAATGATCATCTATATTTTATTGTTAATAATTTTAATTATTATGGGACCGATATTTTACCTCGAGTTTTTTATAAAAATGAGGAATTAAGCTTTAATTGCCAAGATGGTCTAAAATGTTTCCAGCCTGATGTTTATTATTTTGATACGGATTATGATAGTTTTTATTTTAGTTCTATTTTTTCAATAAATATTTCTAATGATGCCGAAGAAATGCGTAGCAGTTTTTATTTATTGCCTCAAAGTCAGGGTTTGTATGTATCCCCAAATAATATTTATATTTCTTACACTAAATATTTAAATGAATATGATTTAGAGTCATCAGCCTTATTAGAGATTATTTATTCTCGTTTGTCAGCTGATGATCGGGCTACGATTGAAGAAATAAAAAAGGTGGCTGATAAGATATTAAGCCCCTCTGAGAAGAAAGTAAAAATTCGACGGATTTTAGATTTGTATTTGAGCTTTTTAACTGAGCCAGAAAAAGAGGTTTTGCTGGCAGAAGTAGAAGCTAAAATAAAAGCAACTAATCCTAACTTAGAGGATGAAATAGAAACTTCGATTATTTATAAGTTGGCTGTTTTTAATGGAATAATTGAACCAATTTCTTATGGAGTTGTATCGGGTTCAATCTTGAATCAATTTTCCATGGATGAATATGATGGTTATTTCCGTTTGGCGACTACCAGAAATTCTTCTTGGTCAAAATATTCAGAGAATACTAATTCTTATAATAATGTTTATATTTTAGAAGATGATATGCAGATAGCCGGAAAGATAAAAAATATTGCTCCGGGGGAGAGTATCTACTCGGTTAGATTTTTGAAAGATAAGGCTTATGTAGTAACCTTCGAAAAAACTGATCCTTTATTTTCTATTGATTTAGAGGATCCTTACCAGCCTAAAGTTTTAGGGGAACTGAAAGTAGACGGTTTTTCTAATTATTTACATCCTTACGGAGACGATAAATTAATTGGTTTAGGTCGAGATACGGAACTATCCAGTAGCGGTCAGGTTACTATTAAGGGCCTGAAATTATCTTTATTTGATGTCTCCGGTGATGCGCCTTTAGAGTTGGATTCTTATGTAATAGGTAATCAGGGAAGCGAATCCATCGCTTTGTATGATCATCGCGCCTTTCTTTTTTCGGGGAATAAAAATATTTTAGTGGTTCCGGCTACTTTTAGAGATAGTTCTAAAGAAAATTTTTGGGGGAAAACAACCTTTGATGGTTTCTTGGTTTTCCAAATTTTAGAAAATAAGCTCGTTCTAAAAGGACAGATTGAACATCTAAATAATGCTGTTTCCAGTTGGGATGGATTTTTAAATTCTTCTAACAGAAGATCGCTATATATCGGAGAAAATCTTTATTCTTTTTCTAATAAATTACTTAAAATAAATAAAATAGAAGATTTATCAGAATTAACTTCAGTGAACCTTGATTAGTCTTTATTTAAATAAAAAATGACCATAAAAAGAAAAATTTTTTTATTTCACTTCTTTTCTTTTTTTATTTTAATTTCTGGTTTTATCTGGCCATATTTTTTTTATTGGTCTTTCTTATTATTTTCTTTGTTTTTCGTTTTTTTCGCTTATAGTTTAGTTTATAAATTATTTTCCAAAAAATATTATCTTTATTTCGTTCTAGCTTGGAGTTTTCTAGGCGGTTTATTTTTTTATAGCAGTTTATTAACTATAAAGTTTTTTGTTGGTGTTTTATTGCTATTGGGGATTTTATTGTCATATTATTATTTTTTAGAATTGAAAAGACGTTGGGCTAGAGGTGGAGATTTTTCCTTAGGATTATTTCATGTTTGGGTTGATTTTATTTCCCTCGGTTCTTTTTTCTTAATTTCGTCTTTTTCTTATAGCTTAGTTTACTTTTTGAGTATAAAAAATTGGCCATTATTTTTATTAATTGTTGGAGCTTTAATTTTAACTGTTGGTTCTAATCTTTTTCTGCTTAAAACAAACAAACAAAGAATTTTTTATTTTTCAGCTATAATTTTATTGACTCTGAGTCCTTTAATCTTCATCTTATTTTTCTTACCATTTAATTATAATGTTTTGGGGATATTAATCACGATTATTTACTATTTTGCCCTAATGTTTGTGAAGTTTTATTTAAACAATTCTTTAACTAATAAAAAAATAAAATATAATTTAATTTTTATCTTAATGCTACTGGCCATTCTATTTTTGCTGGTTAAGTGGCGCTAATCTATATGGAAAAAAATAATAAGAAAAATGGTTTGCCAGTTTTTATTTTAGTAGTTTCTTTAGTTTTTGGGACATTGGGCGGAATTTTAAGCTCGGTTTATTTGTGGCCTAATTTTTTTAGTGATTTTAGAGGGACTCAGCAGGATATTGATTTGGATTCTCCTGAGTATAGTAGCGCTAATTTTATTATCAGAGATCCAAAAAGAGTTTATATTAGTCAAGATTTAAAAGTGGATGAATCTAAGAGTTATTTGAGTGAAGCGGTGGTTGGAGTTTTTCTAAAACCAAAAAACATTTCGGAGTCCGAGAAGGCCGAGTATATTTTAGAGAAAGAGCTTCTTTCCGGCGTTGTTATTAGTAGCGATGGTTGGGTGTTGTTAAATGTCTTAGGGTTGAATAACTTTGATAAAAATATTCTTAAAAATAAAGAACTATATTCAGTTATTTCTAGAAAGGAAAAGAAGATTTATGATATTGAAGATATTTTTTGGGATAGCTCTAAAGAATTATTATTTATGAAAATAAAAGATATAAATAATTTTCCTGTTAGAAATTTTGTAAATATTTCTGAATTAAGTTCTGGGCAGACAGTTTTAGCCTATAATTTTGGTCAACAAATTTCAGTTAATTATTTAAAGGATATTAATTCTGGTGGGGTTGTTAAATTCACTAATAATTTCAAAAATTTAGTTTTATTAGATAACACCTTGTCAGCTGATTTTAAAAATAGCTTTATTTTTGATCTAAATGGCAATTTATTAGCCTTAATAGATAGTAATTTGGCTGTTAGACCTATTCATGATTTTCGTTTTGATATCTATGGCTTTTTAAAAAATAAACAGATCAAAATTTTTAATTTTGGTTTGTACTATATAAATTTAACCGATTTGGCTGGTAGTAATTTACCTTTAGCGGGGGCCTTGGTTAGGAATAATTCTTCATTGGCGGTATCTAAAGGATCTTTAGCCGAAGTCGCTGGAATTTTAGAGGGTGATGTTATTACCAAAATAAATAATTATGAATTAACCCAGAGTATTAATTTGAATGATGTCTTGAATAATTTTTCTTGGGGAGACAAAATTTCGATTTTTGTTTTAAGAGCGGGAGAATTAAAAGAATTAAAGTTAGACATTAAATAATTTATTATGCATTTAAGAAAATTAAAGCCTAATTTTAAAAAGATAGCCGGGAAGACAGTTTTTCTAAGGACTGATTTTAATGTTCCCATGGATAATTCTAAAATTAAAGAAGATTTTAAAATCCGGCAAAGTTTAGAGACGATTGATTTTTTAATTAAGAATAAATGTAAAGTAATTTTAGCTAGCCATTTAGGTCAACCTCAATCTGGCTTTGAGGCTAAATATTCTTTAGCTCCAATGGCCAAGCTTTTATCCTCTTTGTTAGCCCAAAAGGTTTTTTTTCTGGATTTTAAAAAATTTCCTAAATTTAAAGATATTAAAAAGAAAATTTCTCAGTCTGAAGGGTTGTTTTTGTTAGATAATCTTCGTTTTTATGATGGGGAAGAAAGAAATTGTAAAAAATTAGGTAAATCTTTAGCTGGTTTAGCTGATGTTTATGTGAACGATGCTTTTGCCGTTTCTCATCGAGCTAATTCCTCGGTCTCCGCTATTAGAGAAAATCTTCCTTCTTATGCTGGATTATTATTAGAAAAAGAATTAAATAGTTTAGACAAAATATTAAATCCTAAAAAGCCTTTTGTAATTGTGATGGGAGGATCTAAGATTTCCACCAAGATCCCTATTATTAAAAAGCTGTATAATAAAGCTGATTATATATTATTAGGTGGAGCTTTGGCTAATAATTTTTATTTGGCTCAGGGATATGATATTGGTCGGTCTTTATTTGACCATGATGGTCTAAAAGAGACTAAGAACTTTTTAAATTCTAAAAAAATAATTTTACCATCAGATGTCATTGTTCAAAGTTTAGATGATTTTGGAAATGAAAAAATAGTTTCTAAAAAAATAGACGAAATTGATGATAATGATACTATTTTAGACATTGGTCCCGAAAGTATTTTAGATTTTTCTAAATATATTAATAAGGCTCAAACAATTGTCTGGAATGGTCCGATGGGTAAATTTGAAGATAGTAATTTTAGACAAGGAACTATTATTATAGCTCGGTTGATTGCTTCTCGTTCGAGCGGTCGGGCCTTTGGAGTCGCGGGTGGCGGAGAAACGGTCGAAAGTTTAAACTTGTCAAAAATGAAAAAATATATGGATTGGGTTTCGACTGGTGGAGGAGCCATGTTAGCTTATTTAGCTGGTGAAGAAATGCCGGGGATAGAATAGTTTTAGAATAATTTATTTATAAAATAATTTAAAATTAAAATTGAAAGTATGATAAAAATAAAAAAAATAATAGGACGAGAAATATTAGATTCTCGTGGTAATCCTACGGTGGAGGCTAAAGTTATTTTAGATAATGGAATGTGGGCTAAATCCGCAGTTCCTTCCGGCGCTTCTACTGGAAAGCATGAGGCCTATGAGTTGAGAGACAAGGACCCCCAAAGATATAATGGTCTGGGCGTTTTGCAAGCTATTCAAAATATTAACGGTCCAATTGCTAAAAAAATAATTGGAACTAACGTTTTAGATTTAGAGGGGATTGATAAAAAAATGATTGCCTTGGATGGAACTAAAAATAAAAAGAAACTGGGGGCCAATGCTATTTTAGCTGTTTCGATGGCAGTAGCTCGAGCTGGAGCTTTGAGTAGAGGAAAAGAGTTATATGAATATTTAGCCGAAACCTATAATTTTGATAGTAAAAATTATAAACTACCGACTCCCTCTTTCAATGTTTTTAATGGTGGCCAGCACGCTGATAATAATCTTGATTTTCAAGAGTTTATGATTGTGCCTAATTATAAAATAGAAAAATTTTCGGAAAAACTAAGAATGGGATCGGAGATTTTTCATGAATTAGGAAGGGTTTTAAAAGAAAATTATTTAGATACTGATGTTGGTAATGAAGGTGGCTATTCACCTAATATTGATTCCGCTCTTTCAGTTATAGAATATATAACCTTAGCTTCTAATCGGATTGGTTATAAAATGGGGGAGGCGGTTTTCTTAGGAACCGATGTTGGTTCTTCAGAATTATATAATGAAGAGGATAAAGAATATGTTTTCCCTTTAGATCGAGCTGTTTTAAATTCTTATGATCTTATTACTCTGTATAATGAATGGGTGGAAAAATATCATTTTATGTTTATTGAAGATGGTTTAGCCGAAGATGATTGGGCAGGTTGGAAAATATTAACTCAAGAATTAGGCGAAAAAATTATGTTGATTGGTGATGATTTATTTGTTACCAATAAAGATCGTCTGAAATTAGGTATTAAGAATAAAGTTGCTAATACTGTGCTTATAAAACCAAATCAGGTTGGGACTGTTAGTGAGACAATGGAGACAATCAAATTAGCTCAGAAAAATAATTATAAATTAATGATTTCTCATCGTAGTGGGGAAACCTGTGATGATTTTATTGCTGATTTAGCAGTGGCCGTTTCGGCTGAGTTTATAAAATCAGGTTCTTTATCACGAGGGGAAAGATTAGCTAAATATAATCGTTTATTAGAAATTGAAGAAAATTTAAAATAA
This sequence comes from Patescibacteria group bacterium, assembly GCA_041656935.1. Lineage (GTDB taxonomy): Bacteria > Patescibacteriota > Patescibacteriia > Patescibacteriales > UBA12465. The sequence goes on along the minus strand of JBBACQ010000004.1, from coordinate 2,351 downwards.
TATTTATGGAAGTAAACCCTAAAAAAATGGTAGTTCTTATCTCTATTGATGGTTGGGGAGTTTCTTCTAATACTCAAAACAATGCTATTAGAAAGGCCCAGATTTCTGGTTTTAAGAATCTTATTTTTAATTACCCGTCAATAATTATAAATCCACCTAATTTAGAAAATAGTAAAAATTATCAAAGTTTGGGAGCTGGTAAAAATTTCACTAATATAAATAGTTTTCATGATCCCTCAATTTCTAAAATAATTTCACATTCTAATTTAAGTCAATTAAAAATAGCTTCCAGTTATGATTTTCCTCTCGTTTCAGTTTTTTTTAATAATTTTTCGGAAAGATTAGCCGAAGAAGACTGGGTTATCGTTGATGACAAAAAGAATAAAGTTATCTCTTTCTTAAATAGAAGTGATTTATTTAAAAATTTAATTAATTCCATAAGATCAGAAAAATATAATTTTATTTTTTCTAGTTTCTCTGATATTATTTCGGAGGTTTTGCACGGAGATTTTCTTTCTTGTGTTTCAGCGGTTGAAAATATTTCGGAGAATTTAGAAAAAATTTCTCAAGCTGTTTTAGATGTTGGGGGAGTGTTGGTTGTTACAGCTACCTGCGGTGGGGCTGAAGATATGTATAATGTTGGGACTGGTTTATTAAATAAAAAAAGAACCGCTAACCCGGTGCCATTTCTAATTATTGGAGAAGAATATTGGGGGAAGAATATTGGTTTTAAAGAGGCCCCCAACAATGATCTTAGTTTATTAGATGTTCAGGGTAGCTATTTAGATGTCGCACCTACTATTTTAAAGTTATTGAATTTAGAAATTTCTTCGGACATGGAGGGGAAACCGTTGGTTAGGGATATTTAGTTTGCATGGTTGTTATTTTAAAATGATTTAAATATTTTATAAATTATTTTTTTTATTTTTTGGTATTAGCATTTAATAGTTAGTTTTTCCACTTTTTTTAGAAAAAAGTGGAGTAAAAAATCGCCAGCCACATAAAATTTAGGAACATTTACTATAAAAACTAGTAAAATTTAAAACTCGGATAAATTACATTTATCCTCAAACAATTAAATTTTACACGTTTTTTACGTAAATGTTTTTCCCCTAAATTTTATAAAGCTGGCAAGACAAAAAAGAAAGTAGAAAAGACATCATGGTCAAATTATCAAGAATACAAAAACCTATATTTAAATTCGCTTTTACTCTAGTAGAATTATTAGTAGTAATTGCTATTATTGGAATATTAGCTACTTTAGCTATAGTCAGTATTCAAAATACTAGATCTAAGGCTCGTGATACTAAAAGAATAGCTGATATTAAACAAATCCAAACGGCCCTAGAATTATATTTTAATGATAATGGCTCCTATCCGGTTTCTACTTCGGTAACTAGTTCTATCCGTTCTCTAAATAGATCCTATATGGAAGGGTATCCCCAAGCTCCGACTCCACCTGATGGTGATTGTACCGAAAGTAATAATCAATATGTCTATACGGAAACTGGAGAAGATAATGGTTCCTATACACTTTTCTTTTGTTTAGGAGGAACAAATTCAGGTGTATCTTCTGGCTTAGCTGTTGCTAGTCCGGTGGGAGTAGAATATGGTTCTTTTGAGAATTTAAGAGTTGGTTTAGTTGGTCATTGGGCTTTAGATAATATTGATGGAGTAGTAGATAAAAGTACAAGTGGGAATGATGGAACAGCTCAAGGAGGGATAACTATTGGTGGAGCGATTGATAGGAATGGACAAGCAGGTGGGGCTACAACTTTTGATGGTAGCAATGATTATATCGATTGTGGGAATATACTTACTTTTGAGATGACTGATTTTTCTGCGAGTTTTTGGGTTAAAACATCTGGGAATTCTGATTATATATTATCTTTTGGCAGAGCAATAACCTCGCCATATTACGGATGGCATATTATAACTTCAGTGTCTGGTAAGATTAACTATTTTCAGGGTAAAAGTGGCGGTTATGATAATATTAATTCTTTAGGAACGATTAATAATAATATTTGGCATTTTGTTGCGGTGGTTAAAAGTGGGGCTGATTTAACATACTACATTAATGGAATAGGTGAAACCCCTCAAACTGTCGCTTCGGCTATACTATACAATTCTGTATATAGAAATTTTAGAATTGGGAAAATAACAGGTTCAGAAGTTGACACTTATAATTTAAATGGCTCACTGGCAGATGTCCGCATCTACAACCGAGCCCTATCCGAAGAAGAAATTCAACAATTATATTTATTAGAAAATTAATGTCTATTTCATATCTAAACAAATCACCCAAATCTGCTTTTACTCTAGTCGAACTATTAGTCGTTATCGCTATTATT
>JBBACQ010000003.1:0-100014 GCA_041656935.1 Patescibacteria group bacterium | reverse complement strand
TATGGCGTGGCGAAGTTAGCGGATTTATCACGCCGTAGCCACGCCAGGAGTGATACGATAAAATTTCTTAAACGAGTATAACACAACCCGCCGCCGCCACCTTACAGGTGGCTATGGCGTGGCGAAGTTAGCGGATTTATCACGCCGTAGCCACGCCAGGAGTGATACGATAAAATTTCTTAAACGAGTATAACACAACCCGCCGCCGCCACCTTACAGGTGGCTATGGCGTGGCGAAGGCGGAAAGGTAGGGATTTGAACCCTAGAGGGCTTGCGCCCAAACGGTGTTCGAGACCGTCGCTTTAAACCACTCAGCCACCTTTCCTATTTTTATTTCTTATTTTTTAATAACTCAATTTCTTGGTTGTTTAAATATTCCCATTTCCCTTTTTCTAAAGATCCCAATTCTATTCCAGCAAAATTTATTCTCTGAAGCTTTATAATTTTTAACTCAAAAAATTTAAACATTTCTCTTATTTGTCTCTTTTTACCTTCGGTTAAAACTATTTTAACTTCATTTTCTGATAAAAATTCAATTCTCTTAACCTTAGCTAAAGTTTTTTCTCCAATATCTATTCCGCTTTTAAACCGGTTCTCTATTTTTTTTATATTATTCTCATTTTTTAAATTAGCATCTCTTTCTAAGACTATCAAGTAGGTCTTTTGGTGTTCAAATTTAGGATGAGTTAGCTTGTAGGTTAAGTCTCCATCATTAGTCAATAAGATTAAGCCACAACTATCTTTATCTAAACGACCGATAGAAAATAATCTATCTTTAATATTAATAAGAGAGAAAATATTTTGTTCTCCTTTAAAAAATTTATTGCTACAAACATATCCGACTGGTTTATTTAATTTTAGATAGATTTTTTTGGTGCTGGGGGTTATTTCCTTTCCATCTATTTCTACTTTTGTTTTTAAATCAACCTTTTCTCCTAATTCGGCTATTCTTCCATTAACTCTTATTAGCCCTTTTCTTATTAAGCTTTCGGCTTGACGTCTAGAATAATTGCTCTGATCAGCAATAAACTTAGTTAGATTTATTTTTTCCATAATTTTTTGGAGTTATTAGACATTCTTAAAATAATTAGAAGAGAAACTATTATCCAAAAAAGGATTGATAAATCATTTTTAAAATAAGGGACATCCACTAGACCATGGATTAAGATGATTAACATAGATGAAAACAAACCTAAACTTAAATATTTATCTTTAGTATGTTTTTCTTGCCAATAAGATTTTAGGGATAAGAATAAAAATTTAGTAATTATAAAGATAAATATTAGCATTCCTAGAAATCCAAGTTCAGTCCAAAAGTTTAAAAAAATATTATGCGGGTATAAATAAATTTCTAATGGTTGCCATCTTTCTTTTCTGTAATTATCATCATCAGACCAAACAACTTTTCTCTGAAAGTCAGGATCAGCGTCTTTATTAAAGAAAAAGCCCTCTTGGTGATAAGGTTTTATTTTGGTTTGATAATTGTTTAATCCGGCTCCCCAAAAAAAATTACCATCATTCAACATTTTTTTGGTTTCTTGCCATTGAAGTTGTCTTATTTGCCAAGATAAACTTGAGGACATTTTTAAATTTATCCAATCTTTTTGGTAATAGCCAAATCCTAACACTAACAAAATTAAAAGAGGGGTTATTATTATTTTAATTTTATTTTTTAAAGAGATAAAAATTGAGAGCAAGATGGCTAAGCCTAAGGCGATTAAAGCTCCCTTAGATTTAGAAAAATAAATAGTTATTATTCCAGCTATAGCTGTAAAAAATAGAAGAAGTTGGCTGAGCAGGTTTCTTATATCTAATTTCTCTCTAGCTTGATAAATAAAAGTCCCGATAATTAAAGGTATTATTGGCGCTAAGTAGAGAGCGACGGCATTAGGATAACTAAAAAAAGAAACTACTCTTCTATTTTCAGGATTAGCCCAGAAATCATTATAAATAAATTGCCCAGTAATTTTTTGCCAAATAGCGAATAGAGAAACGATTAGAGTAGACAAGGCTAGAGCCGTTATTATCTGCTTGATTCCTTCTTTTCCCTTAAGAGTGTTTATTATTAATATAAAAACCATTAGTGGTTCTAAAAAATAAGCTTTAAAAATTCCTAAAGTTGGGTTATCAATTCCTCCGATAAACACGGCTATAAAAGAAATGAGTAAAACCGAAATTATTTCCCAGCCAAAAGGATAAACCCTTTTATTTTTCTCTTGTCGTTTGAAAAAAAGTTGCTTGTAGTTATCAATAATCCAATTAAGGAAGGTTATTAAAATAGAAACCTCTAAAAGGGTGGTTGGTAGAGGACCAATCGAGAATCTGATTAAATAAGTTGGTAGCGCAAAAATTAAAAATAAAACCGCTATTTTTAAATTTAGTCGATTTAGAAGAATTAGTAAAAGAAGATAAATAATTATTGTTAAGTCCATATTTTTAGCTATTGATTAATCTTGGCTCTATTATAGCACTTTTATTCTTATTTTTGTAGAAGCAATTTTTCATTAAATTATTGTTATTTTTTGTAATTACTGGTATAATATAAGTATAATAAAAATTAGATGTTTGTTTATTTTTATAAATAAAACAATTCTAAAAAAAATAATTATAAATTTTAAAATTATGAAAGAAGAAAAAAGTTCTAAGGCCAAAATTAAAAAATCTAAGGGAATAAAAAAACTAGAAACGATTAAAAAAGTAAAAAATTCTCCGAATTCTTTTAATTTTTTGAGTTTCATGCATGATTTTACTCAGGCTCTATTAATTGTAGCGGTTATTATTCTTTTAACGGTTAGTTTCATGATTGTAGGAGGCCAAAAGAAGATAAAGGAAGCTAATAAAGGTTTTGGTGAAGATTATTTCAGTGTTTTAGATGATACTAAGGTAATTAAAAAAAATAATAATTTTTTTGGAAACATTTTTTCTGGTTCTGATGAAGTCGGAAAGACTAATGGACAATATGGGCTAGGTGATTCTGAAGCAGGAATGTCAGCCGGGGCCGGAGCACCAGGAGGATCTGAAGAAGGAATTTTTTATGGGACAGTGGAAAGTTCTTTTGATATTTCCTTCCCAGCTCCAGAATTCGATACCTATAAATATAATTATAATTATACTGGGGGTGATTTTTCTCTTTTTCCAAGTGAGGTTAATGTTCTTAGAAGAATAAATCCTGATTTGAGCAAGGAATTTATTAGCAGTTTTTCTAATAAGAAAATATCTTTTTTTGACATGAAGAAATTTAAAAATTTAGGTATTCATAATTTAACTATAAATGAAGATGTTGAATATGGTTACTCGATTTATTTAGGGTTAAAAGATGGCACTTTTTCTATTTATAAAAATTGGGATAAATGGCCTAATATTGATAGCCTGTGCCGAGGATACGACTCTTCTTGTTATCAAAGGAATCAGCTTTCAATAACAGATATGTTAAGCGATGAAGAGATTGCTAGTATAGCTGACCAATTTTTAGAAAATTATGGAATAAGTTTGGAGAATTATGGTGCCGGTGAAGTACAGAATTATTGGATGGAAAATTATCTTTTAGCAGAAGATAAAACAGCTTTCTATATTCCAGAAACAATTTCCGTAATTTATCCCTTAAAAATAGAAGGAAAAGAGGTTTATGAAGAATATGGCCAAAAAAGTGGTTTGACAGTTGAAGTTGATATTAAAGCTAAGAAGGGTGCGGGGGTTTATAATCTTTTCTACCAACATTATGAAAGCTCAGCTTATAATTCTGAAACTGATAAAAATAATATTTTAGAAAAGATGAAACAAGGAGGAATGTCACCTGATTATTATTATCAAGAAGGAACAAAAGTAAAAAATATCGATGTGGAAATTGGAACTCCTAGTTTATCGATGGTTAAGCTTTGGTATTCTGATAGCAACGACTTTAGAAGTTATGAGATTTATGTTCCCGCCTATGTTTTTCCGGTTTTGTCAGTATCTGATTCATCATACTTCTATAAAAAGAATATAATAGTTCCAGCGGTTAAAGAATTTTTTAATCGAGGACAAGGAACAATATCTTTACCAGCTATCATGGAAGACCAACTCGAGGTTAAACCTTCCTTTTAGGGAGACAACCGAGAAGTCTGAAAGTATTATTTATTAATTAATATAAAAATATGAAAAAAGGTTTTTGGCTAATTTTAATTTTGCTTTTAGCTTTACTTGGATTTTATTTTTTTTCAGGTAAGTATTCTGGCAATCTTTTTAATTTTAAAAAAAATACTCAACCGGATATTGTTTATGAAGTCTCAGCCAAAGAGGTCGTGGAAGAGTTTATGTTTCATCTTACTGACCCTTTATCGGAAGATCCTAGTCCGTCATTTGCCTTTTCTCATCTTTCAGAAGCTGGAAAAAAATATTTAAAAGCTGAAGAAAAAAATAATAATTTATCTTTAATGACCGGTATTACTAAAAACCCTAATCTTAGTTATACTTTATCAGATTTTGTCCCGGAAGACTTCTTAACTAATGCTAATTTAAACGAAACTGGTTCAATCAAGGTTTATTTAAATTATCCTGATAAATTAATTGAGAAAACTTTTGTTTTATCACGAGTTTTAAATGGAGAAAGGTTGGTTTGGTTAATAGATGAAATTAAATAATTTAGTTCGGGTTTAGATAAACAAAAAACACCTTTTTATGGGTGTTTTTTTGTTTATTAGATTAAGCTCTTTCTACATATTCTCCGGTTTCAGTATTAATTTTTATAATATCTCCTTCGTTTATAAATAATGGTACGTTTATTTTAGATCCGGTTTCTATTTCGACTTGCTTGTTAACATTACCGCTAGAATTTCCCTTGACTCCGGGGGGAGAACTAATAACTTTAAAGTCCATTTTCACAGGTAAGGTTATGGACACGGGATTATAATTAAAGTATAAAACATCAACATCAATTCCGTCTTTTAGAAAAAATTGTTTGTCTCCAATATTATCTAAAGAAAGAGAAAACTGCTCGAAGGAAACATTGTCCATGAAAAAAGCTTCATTTTGGTCTTTATACATAAAATTAGCTTTTTTAGTTTCAGTTTTAGCTTCTTCAACCTTGTCATTCCCTTGGTAAGTTTTTTCTAAAACATTCCCATTAATTAAATTTTTCATTTTTACTTTTAATACTGCTCCGCTACGTCCCATTTTATGGTGGTCAGTTTTTATTACTAAGTAAGGATCATTATTAACTTCTAAAACTTTTCCAGTTTTTATTTCATTGAAATTTAGCATAGGTTATTATTTATGAGTAAATCCTATCAAGGCCATTTTTCGGGCTCGTTTAATGGCGGTGGTTAGTTTTCTTTGGTGCCAAGAACAAATTCCGGTTCTTTTTTTACCTATAATTTTCATATAGTAATTAACGAAACCATAAAGAGTTTTAGGATCTTTGTAGTCAGGATTAGTATTTTCGCTACAAAATTGACATTCTTTTTTCTTACTAGTTTTATTTTTCATATTTTGTTTTGTCGCTCGATCGTTTTAGGAGATCAATTACCTGACTATTAAAAATAGTCTGGCTTAGCGCAATTTATTAATTTCTTATTAGTTTTTATTTAGAATGGTATGTCTTCAATTTTTATTTCGTTTTCGTCATCACTTTCAGGTAGAACAATTTCTTCATTATCATTATTTTTAGGATAACTAGCTCCGCTATTATTACCTTTAGGGGTCAGAATAATCATATTATCAGCAATTATTTCGGTTTTTTGTCTTTTATTTCCATCTTGGCTATTCCATTCGCTGGTTTGAAGTCGGCCCTCAATATAGACCTTCATACCTTTACTTAAATATTGTCCACAAATTTCACCTAGTTTTCTCCAAGCAACAATATTATGAAACTCAGTTTTACTTTGTTGTTGACCATTTTGGTCATTCCAAACTAAATTGGTAGCGACGGAAAAAGAACTAACTGTCTGTCCAGAGGGAGTATTTCTTATTTCTGGATCTCTGGTTAGATTTCCTATTATCATAGCTTTGTTTAATGAATACATAGTTTTAAAATTAATTATAAAGATCTTTTTATAAAAGATTATCGATGTTTAAAACATCTTCTAATTTTTCATCTAGATTTTTCAAGTCTATTTTTTTATCATCAGCGGTAGAAGTTTTTTTCTGGGTAGTTTTTTTATCTTCTACTTCTTTTTCTTTAGCTTTTTTACTTTCTATTTTTGTTTTTATTTTTTCGTCTTTTTTTATTTGTTCTTCGTTTCTTAATTCCTTCTTTAAAATTAAAAATCTCAAGATATTATTATCTAATCTTAATTTGTTGTTTATTTCAGAGATTAAAGCCCTTTCTAGATCAAATTCATAAAGACCATAATAGCCATAATATTCATGTTTAATTGGATAGGCAAATTTTTTCTTTCCCCAATAGTTTTCTAAGGTAATTTTCCCATCACTAGCAGTGATTAATTGTCCAGTTTTTTTAAAAATATCTTTAGCCTCGTCATCGGTGAATCTATTAGGGATAATAAAAAGAATCTCATAATGAATCAGGCCTGATGGTTTTGTTTTTGACATAAAAATTTTATCATTTATTATCTAAATTTAACTAAAAATAAAGTTAAAGGTTAAATAATATTTTTTAAATTATAAATTAAATAAAAAAACCCAAAAGTATTCTAAGAAATTATGGGTTTCTAGTAGAATACCTTTAATCCTATTTTAAATAGGATTACTTTTTTTGTAAAAAAGTGTGGAAAAGGCAATTTATTTGTTTTCCTATATTATATACAATCTTTTTTAAAAAATCAAGCCCCTTGATTAATTAGGGTAGAGCTTGTTATAATAGCCTTATTAAGAGTTTAAAAATAAATAAAATGAAAAGATATTTCTTTGTTCTAGGAAGTAATTTTAATTTGTCATTAGCTGAATTATCGGCGCTTTTCCCTCATAATAGATGGGAAAAATGCGATTCGGTAGTTTTATCAGACTTTTCTGAAGAGCTAGATTGTCGAGAACTAATGGTTTTATTGGGGGGAACTATTAAAATTGGTGAAGTTGTTAAAGAAATTAGTCTAGCTAATCGTCGTTCGTTAGCAGAAAGTGTTAAAAGGGAGTTAATTTTAGAGGCTAAAAAATCTGGTACCGGTGAATTATCGGGAAAATTTAATTTTGGATTTTCTTTTTATAATAAGAAAAATTTAGCTGGAGATTTTTTTAAGTTAGGTTTAGCAGTTAAAAAAGATTTAAAAAATATGGGTCTGGCTAGTCGCATGGTTATGTCCAGAGAACCAATTTTGTCTAGTGTTGTGGTAGAGCAAAATAAATTAGTAAAAAATGGCTTGGAATTATGTTTTATGGTTGATAAAAAAACAGTTTATTTAGGTAAAACTTTAGTGGTTCAACCTTTCAAAGATTTGTCTAAAAGAGATTTCGGTCGCCCTAATAGAGATGATCACTCAGGGATGATTCCTCCAAAATTAGCCCAAATAATGATTAATTTGGCTCGGAGAAATGATAAAGATTATCAAGATAAAATATTAGCCGATCCTTTTTGTGGTTCGGGGACTATTTTAATGGAAGCTTATTTAATGGGATTTAAAAATATTATAGGGACTGACTTGTCAGACAAGGCGGTGGTTGATAGTAAAAAAAATATGGAGTGGCTTTTCGATTTTAAAAATAATAGTGGTAAGGGAAATAATATTAATATTTTTAAATCTGATATTTTAGAGCTCGATGAAAAAATAGACAAAAATTCAGTTGATTATGTGGTGTGTGAGCCATATTTAGGGCCTCAAAGAGGTTTTAAGGATTTTACCGAAGTTGTTTCAGATCTAGATGATTTATATTCAAAATCATTTGAAATTCTATTTGATATTTTAAAAATCGGTGGTCGAATTGTGATGGTTTGGCCTCAGTTTAGAGCTGAAAATAAGGTTTGGAAAATAAATCCTAAAATTGGTCGTTTTAAATTTAGGGCTACCTTAGATTTAAATATTGAAGATAAAAAAGAGCTGAATAAAGATAGAGACACTCTGGTTTATGGTCGAGCTGAGCAAAAAGTTTGGCGAGAAATAGTAATTTTAGAAAAATTAAAGTAATATTTTTGCTATTTTAGATCTTTTGAGTTTGGTTAACGGAGTGTAGTATAATGGTAGTACGCGTGCATGGGGTGCATGTAGCCCCGGTTCGATTCCGGGCATTCCGACTCTAAGTTTTTATAAAAAATTTACTAAAATTATGAGGATTAATAGATTTTATTTAGAAAATTTTTCTGGTCAAAAAAATATTGAATTAGAAAACAATTCAACCTTTCATCAAATAAAAAATGTTTTAAAGATGAGGCTCGGAGATCAGCTTTCTTTTTTTTGTAATTTTAGGGAAGCAATTTATAGGATTAGCTTTATAGATAATAAAAAAATAATTTTTGACTTTGTAAAAAATATTCCAATTAAGAAAAATAATAGGAAAATATTTTTGTTTTCATCTTTAATAAAAAAAGACAAGCTGGAATGGGTAGTACAAAAAGCAGTAGAATTAGGGGTTTCTGGAATTATTCCGGTAATTTCTGAGAGAAGTGAAAAGAAAAAAATTAATTTAGATCGTTTAAACAAAATTTCTCTAGAGGCCAGCGAACAATGTGGCCGGCAAGATATTATAAAAGTTTCGGAAGTAGTTAAGTTGGAAGAAGCTTTACGGAAATTAGATGGTCTTTCTTTTTTAGGTGATTCTTCGGGAGTTGATTTTAAAACCGAATTTAAACTTTGTCAGTTAGGAGAAAAAATAAATATTTTTATTGGGCCTGAAGGTGGCTGGACAAAAGAAGAATTAGAAATGGCTAAAAAAAATAAGGCCAGAGTAGTTTGCCTTAATGGTAATATTTTAAGAAGTGAAACGGCCGTAGTTGCTTTTTTATCTTTAGCTTTTAATTTGTAAAAGAAAACCTTGCTTAAATTTATCAAGATTTTGGCAAACTCCTACAACGAGTCTCTATCTACATAGAGTCGACTAAAAACTATTAAAACAGAAATTCCATTTTATAAATTTTCAAACGAATTTGCCTCAGCTTTTGATATTTACAGCCTCAGCCATAAACAGGTAAAAGCATAAAATTAACGTTCCAAAACTTGATAAAAAGCAAGGCTTCCTCAATTTCATTATAGCACAATTAAACCAATTTGCCAAAAGGCAAAATTTAAATTATAATAAGATTAAGCCAATTTAATTGGAGTTTTTATTGTTTAAATATGATAGATTTTAAAGAAAAAATGGAGGAAGAGTTTAGAAAATCTTCCCCGAAATATGATCAGGGTTTGAAAAAAAAGACAGGAGTAAAAATCCTTGGTTTTATTATTGCCTTTTTTATTGTTTTTACCGCCACGGTTCTTATTTCGGATGATGCTTCAGAATCTTGGGCCGGTAAGGTTCCGGTTTTAAATAAATTAGTTGGTTTAGTGGAGAGCGCCGATAAAAAATTACAAGGAGAAAAACAAGATAGAATAAATATATTACTTTTAGGAATGGGAGGTAAAAAACATGAAGGGGGCTATTTAACTGATACTATAATTTTAGCTAGTTTTCAACCGTCTACTAAAAAGGTAGCCCTATTATCAATTCCTAGAGACATGATGATTGCGGTTGAAGGTCTGGGTTGGCAAAAAATAAATGCTGTTAACGCTTTGGCGGAAAGAAAAAAAAGGGATAGTGGTGGAGAGGCCATTTCGCAAGCTTTAAGTGATGTTCTAGATATGCCCATTCATTACTATTTTAGAATTGATTTTGAGGGATTCTCTAATATTATTGATCATCTAGACGGACTTGATATTTATGTTGAGAATACTTTATCTGATTATAGCTATCCTATTTCTGGTCGAGAAGATTACGAAGATTATTTTGCTCGGTTTGAACATCTTTATATTGAAGAGGGTTGGCAAAAAATGGATGGAGATTTAGCTTTAAAATATGTTCGATCTAGACATGCTGGCGGAATTGAGGGATCTGACTTTGCTCGGGCTCGAAGACAACAAAAACTTATTCAGGCCGTTAAAGACAAACTATTAGTGAGTGAAAATTTACTAAAACCCGCCATGCTGTCATCAATTGTTTCCGAGTTGAATGAACACGTCTCTTTTAATTTAAAGATTTGGGAAGCAATAAAGCTTTGGCAAATGTTTAAAAACATTGGGAATGATGATATTTATAATTATGTTTTAGACGATGCTCCTAATGGACTGTTAGTAGCTGGTCGGACTGAAGCGGGGGCTTATGTTTTATATCCTAAAGGTGGAGACTTTACTGAGATTAAATATTTAGTTAATAGTTTCTTCCCTAGTACTCTAAAGACAAAAGTAGAAGAATTAGAAAATGAACAAGAGGCTAAAATTGAAATAAAAAATGGTACTTGGATTAATGGTTTAGGTAATAAAACAGCGATATATTTAGAGAAGGAAAACTTCGAAGTTTTAAAAATTAGTAATTCTAGTCAAAGAGATTTTAAGGATTCTATTATTTATGATTTAACTTATGGTCAAAAAAAAGAAGCCTTAAAATATTTAAAAGATTTTTTGCAAGCTGAGGTTTCCTTCAACGTTCCTTCATGGTTAGCGGAAGAGATTAAAAATAGTGTTGGGTCACAAGAGAGTGCTGTCCCAGATTTTTTAATTATTCTAGGAGAAAGTGCTAGTAAGATTAATTTTTAAAAATCAAATATGACAAAAACAGGATTGCCGTTAGTAGTGATAATTGGCCGAACTAATGTTGGGAAATCAACTCTTTTTAATCGTTTATTGGAAAAAAATCAAGCTATTGTTTCTCCAATTGAAAATACTACTCGAGATTTTAATATGAATACTTTGAATTGGCGAGGAGTTGATTTTCAATTAATCGACACCGCCGGAGTTATTGATACTTATGATTTAAAAAGAAAAATAAATCAGGCATCGGCGGGGCTTGAGAGAGTAGAAGAAAAAACTCAAAAACAAGTTTATGATTTTATAAATAAAGCTGATTTGCTTTTTTTTGTTGTTGATAATAAGGCTGGTTTGTTAACCGAAGATAGAAATATCGTTAATTTTATAAAAAAAAGAGACTATCAAAAAAAGACTCTTTTAATTGTAAATAAAGTTGATAGTTTTAAACAGAGAGGTGACTCTAGTGAGTTTAATAAATTAGCTTTGGGAGAACCATTATTAATTTCAGCTGGAACTGGATCGGGAACTGGTGATTTATTAGATGAAGCGATTAACTTTTTTAAAAAAAATAAAATTAAAGCCCCTAAAAATACTCCGGAAGATTCATTAGATAAAATAAATATCTGTATTCTTGGTAAACCTAATGTTGGCAAATCTTCATTATTAAATTCATTATTAGGATATGAGAGAGTTATTGTTAGTGATCTTCCGCATACGACTAGAGAGCCACAGAACACCGAGATAATTTATAAAAATAAGATTATAAATTTAATTGATACTGCTGGTATTAGTAAGCGAGGACAAAAAACAAAGAATTTAGAAAAGTATGGGATTATTAAATCTAAACAGACCCTAAGAAAGGCCGATATTGTTCTTTTAATTATTGATATTAATGAAGAAATAACCAGACAAGACGCTAAGTTAGTGGAAGAAATTGTGGATTTAGGAAAGAGCTTTATTGTTGTAGCTAATAAGTGGGATTTAGTTAAAGATCGAGATACAAAAAAATGGACCAAAAACATTAATTCTCATTTTCCATTTATTTTGTGGGCGCCAATATTATTTATTTCGGCTTTGACTGGAGAGAAAACTAAAAAAATATTTGATGTAGCTCTAAAAATAGATGAATCTAGAAAGATGAAGATAAATGAAACGGCTTTAGATAGATTTTTAAATAAAATGGTTAAAATACATAAACCATCTAAGGGCAAGGGTGTTAAACATCCTCGAGTTTATAGTTTAAAACAGTATTGGGTTAATCCGCCTAAGTTTGAGATTAAAATAGGAGCCCAAGAAGACTTACATAAATCCTATCTTCGTTTTTTAGAGAATAGAATTAGAGAAAATTTTGGTTTTTTTGGTACCCCGATAAGAGTTTCTATTAAAAAGAATAAGAAGATTCACGGTCAACAGGAATCAGCTTAAGGTTTATTGTTATTTTATTTATTTTGTGCTATACTCCAGAGCAGTTTATTAATTATAAAACTTTTTATAAAATTAATTTTTAAAATTATGTTTAAAAAATCATTTTTAGTGTTAGCCATTTTTTCTCTATTTTTTTTATCAGCTTGTAGCTTAAAAAAAGAAAAAGAATTAAGTTTAGAAGAAGCTAAAGTGAAGGCCCAACAGTTTGTTAATGATAATTTTATGGACCCAAGTGCTCCAATTGAAATTTCTTCTATTGTGAGTGATCCACAAACTGGTCTATACAAATTTTCTATAGATTTAGGTGGCGGAGAATTAGTTGATTCTTATATTAGTAAAGATGGTAAAATGTTTTTCCCTCAAGCTTATGATATAGCCGAATTAGAAGCAACCTTAGGAGGTGATGAGACCAGCACTAGTACTATAGAAGAAAATTCTTCTTCTGACACCCAAGAGGAGATTTCCTTAGAAGAATCAACTGATTTTGATACAGATAAAGAATTAGCAATTTATTTCTTCTGGGGAGACGGTTGTGGCTATTGTGCTAGTCAAAAAACCGCTATGAGTCAGTGGGCGGAAAAATTTCCTAATGCTGAAATTAAGGCTTATGAAGTCTGGAATAATGATGCTAACCGCCAAATTTTAGAGAAAATGGCCACCGCTTATGGAACTACTTTTCAAGGCGTCCCCATGACCTTTATTGGTGATAAATATTGGGTTGGTTTTGCTGATTCACTTGGAGCTGAGATGGAAACTAAAATAGATGAATGCTTGAAAGGAAGTTGTGAAAATCCCGGACAAAGAATTCAATAAAAGAAAAATTTATAAATAAAAAAGAGCTCTAAAATTAAAGCTCTTTTTTTGTTGGTTTATCTTATTTGAATAAATATTTGGCTAGAAATAAAAATTAAATACATAATTAGCAGAGCGATTCCTTCTTTTCGGCTTAATAGTCTTTCAGTCCTATAAAATATATAGAGAATACTAAAAAATAGTAGAGAAAAAATTATTAAAATAATATAAGAGGGGCCTATCTGGAGATTGATTGTTTTTGTAAAACTTAAAATTCCTAAAACCAAAACGTTGCCGAGAGATGACCCGATTAAATTACTAAAAGACAATTCTCCAATTTTTCTTTTAAAAGATCTAATGGCGATTATTAATTCTGGCAAATTAGTTCCGATAGAATAAAATAATAGTCCTACTATAAAAGCTGAAATATGGTAATCTTTTAATATAAAGATGGTTGTTTTAATAATTAATTCTGATGATATTATTAATCCAATCATTCCAGCGATAATAAAGAAAAAATGTTTTGATATTTTTTTTCGATTGACTATTTCAATTTTTATTCTAGAAAGTTCTCGGTTCTTTCTGTATAAGTAGTAAATTAAAAAGATATAACTAATAATCAAAAAGAGTCCATCAATATAATTTAATTG
Source organism: Patescibacteria group bacterium (assembly GCA_041656935.1). GTDB lineage: Bacteria > Patescibacteriota > Patescibacteriia > Patescibacteriales > UBA12465. Next base: position 86,504 of record JBBACQ010000003.1, on the reverse strand, counting down.
ACCTTTAAAAGCTAAAATTAAAGGTAAAAATAGGAAGATTAAAACAGCTAAAAATGGCCAAGACTGTTTTTCAGTGTGGATCCTTCGATTTAGTATAATACTAATTGGTAGTATTAAGCCGAATAAGACAATTATTCCTCCCATTAAATTACCAAAAGATATTTCAGCAATATTGTTAATAGTTGAATTTATACCGATAGCTATTTCTGGGAGGCTAGTCATGATGCCTAATATTATTCCTAGAAAAAATATTTTAATTCCTAATTTTTCTCCAATATTTCTAACATTTACAACTATTAGATCGGCTGATTTACTTAAAATAAAAAATAGTATTAATAAAATAATTAAGGCAATTATTTTTATAAACATATTTTGTGATTAGTAATTTATTAATGTTATTATAGCAAAATTTTAGTTTTTAGGAAATAAAAAAAGACCGGTTAAGATCTTTTTGATTTTCAACAGCCTCTTAATTTATTTCTAAAAATAAGCATGTTTTCTTTCTTTTCTTCGGATAACAGGTTATAGGTTTCTATAGCTTCGTCTAATAAATCAAGCTCTATATAGCCTTTGCGATATTTTTTAACAAATATGCAATCGTCAGAACCTTTTTGTTTCTCTTCATCTCCTTCAATTATTTTCTGTAGATAGTCCGATCGATGTGGCTCTTTCATTTTTAGAGCTACCTCTCTGGCTTCATCTATCCAGCCTCGGTCAAAGCAAGAACAGAATATAATTTTAAGAGTTTTAAAGTCCATAATTAGACCTAGCTGTTCAGCTATCTTTTGTGCTTCTCCAAAGTGCCCTTTTCTTACAGCTTCTTCAAAATAATTACTCATGACTTTACTTTTTAAAAAACTTATAAAACTTTTTAATTTTTAAAAATTGCTAACGCAATTTGTTTTGTGGACCTTAAGGTATTTCCTCGTAAAACTGCTTAGCCTTTGGCACGCCGTCACGGGGTTTTCCCGTCTGTATTTTAGACCTTATTTAAACTTATGTCAATTTTTCTAATAGCACCCAAATGTTTAAGCATTTTGCTACAATGCCACAAATCTTGACATAAAGATCGAAGCATGATAACGTTTTTAACGTAAGTAAGGTGCTTGCGGGCTAGCGGAACGCTGGTTCTTTAAAAACTATAGAACATAGGAAAAATAAAAAATGAAAGCAAATTCATCTAAGAATCAAGGATTACTGAAGCAGTATCCTTTTGTGTCTGATGTGTTATCATCTCAAATGGAACCACTTGACGGTAATGGTGGCGTAAATGTTGATGATTTAACTATTCGTGTTGAAAAAGCTGATGGAGATTTAATGTATCGCCAGGCTAAAAATTCTGGGCTTGGAGATGGTTCCTGTATTTTTCAGATGAAAGGGAATCGCAAAGATCAAGTTATGCGACAGGGCGAATACCTTTTTGCCATTGATGGGAAAGGCAAAATTATTAATCGTGTAGATTGGCCACGGAATCACCATGAGAGAAATGCGATTGGCGGTGATATTTATGGCAATGCAGTACTCTGGAAAACTAGAGATAAAACTATTTATTCCAATCCTATTTGGGATGAAGTCGAGTATTTAGTCTGGGCTACAGTTGAAGCGTGGCACAAAGACACCAAAAACGACAACATGTTTGAAAGATTTGGAGAACTATGTGATCGTTTAGTGCACATTATTATTTATCTCAAACCAGATTGTGGATTCAAGGAACTTAGCAATAAATCTTGTATTCAAGAGAACCTTTGCTTGGAGAGTAAAACATTTATGCAAGCGTCCTTTGACAATAATCGTGATATCATGATTATTGGTGGTCGGTTAGACGAGCTTGGCCGGCTATTCCAGGAAGATGTATATTTTAACGGCATGAAAGATATTCTGGATCAAGGTAATAGCCGTGGTGCATCTGGACAATTTGGTTCGGTTAAAGTTCTTTGTGCTGAAATGTGCGGATATGATCGAGTTATGCTTGAAGATGCTGTGAGTTGGATTAGCTTTCAACTTCGCCCCGAAGCTAAAATGATGTATGTCTTAGGAATGAATGGTACTTTGCCTCAACTCCGTAATCTTGTTAAGAATGTGATTAAAATGTGGAATGAAAAACCAGAGTGCCGTGCCGGTTTTGTGCTGGACAAAAATGTTTCCGTAATGTAGTTAAAATAATCGTAAAGTATTTTGAGGGTTGCTATTAAAGAACCCTCTTTTTTTATTTCAAACTTCGAAATTATCGCCAATCTTAAAAACAAAAAGAGACTTGGTTAATGCCAAATCTCGTAATGTGGACCTTAAGGGACTCGAACCCTATTTTGGCTATTTTAGATAGATTAATGAATATGGGGTAAATGTGGTTGAAAGGCAATGAATATAAGACGAAGCGCTTTCTCAATCGTTATCAATTGTACTCAAATGTACTCAATCTTAATCAATTTTCTGGCACCACATGGGCCCATTTTGCTACGGGTAGTATGGGGAAATTGGTAAGATTGTTTATTAATCAAGTAATGATATTTTTTGAGGGTTTATTGCTCCCAACCTCTTTAAGTTGTGGACAAAAACCTCTAATCTTTAGGCTTGAGATAGTGAGGAGATATGAGTAAATGAGTTTAAATAAAAATTTTTAGCTATTGACAAAATCAATGGGAGGGGGCATAATATTATTAATTTTATTAAGACTATTTATAAATTAATTTAAAAAATATGGATTTTGAAAAAAAACAAAATGAAGAAAAACAAGAATCGCCAGCTGAGAAAGCTAAGAGATTAATAGAAGAAAAAAAATCTCGTGAAACTGAAAAAGAATTAAGAAAAACAGAAGAAAAACAGGAGTTAATTGATAATAAAAATAATTTAGAAAATAAAATTTCAGACATTGACTCTCAAATTGAAATATTAAAAAATGAAGCACACGAAACAAGGGATTCAATGAAGGAGGCGGGTTTAGAAAAGGATGATGATTTTAAAGGTGAATATAACAATATTATTTCTGATCTTGCTAATAAGTTAAATACTTTAAGAATAAAAAAAAATGAATTATCGCAAAAGCTAAAAGAGACAACCTTAGATTTAGAAAAATATGATAAAAGTTTGGACGAATTAAAAAAGGAAGATCAGGAAAAATCAGCCGAGAAAATAGATAATTTAAAAAAGGGAATTAATGAAGGTGATGTTTTTGAAAAAGATAAAGAAACAATAAATAAGTTAATAGATGATATTTTTGAAAATGTTGAAAGTAAATTAAAACAATTAGAAGCTGAAGTAAATAGTTTTGATAAAGAAAAAAGTGATCCTTATCATATTCTTTATAATCAATTAGACTCTGCTAGATTGGGTTTGAGCCCTCTAAATAAAAAGAATGAAAGTCGCTCAGCATCTATCGTTTATAATGCGTTGGATGATTTTTCTGATAAGGCCCATTATAATAATAAATACCAAGATTATCTGGATCTAGAAGATAGCACTGCTGATAGATATAATAAAATACATCAAAAAGCTTTGAAATTACAAATTGAATTACGGAAAAAGGCTGGAGTTTAGAAAGTTGTTAATGAGCTATGCGGTGGGGTAAACTAAACGGGCTTTAATGTTCTCCCACCCTCGGAGACGATATAAAGAGACAGGTTTTATGCCTGTTTTTTGTTTTTATTATTCTGCTGTATGGGATTAGAATTTAGAAAAGCCGAGCCTTACAAGTTATCTCCCGCCCTCATCTAGTTTTCTGACTGCCACTATATAGTATACCCATTACTGATAAAGTCGCCAGCTATTTATAAATAAAGCAAAAAACAGACTTTCGTCTGTTCTTTTAGTCTGTGGACCTTAAGGGACTCGGTCACGAGTTTCTAAGTTCGTTTGTCGCGTAAAAGCGCTTCGCGCTAACGCGACTACGCTCACTAAGAACTCGCGACCCCGCCTCGCGGTGTTCATTGCCTTCGGCAATTCACACATCGCTCCGGCTTTCGAGTCCCTTAATTTTGTCATAATAAAAAAACCAACCCAAAGCAGTTTGGGTTGGTTTTTTCAGTGGACCTTAAGGGACTCGAACCCTTGACCCCCTGCTTGCAAAGCAGGTGCTCTAGCCAACTGAGCTAAAGGCCCATAATTAACATAAATATCTTAGTTAATAAAAAATATAAAGTCAACTTCTATTTAATGAGAGGAGATAAGAGAGCATTAATAAAGCCGTCAAAAGTCCCGGTTGTTATTAATAGCCCAAAAAAGATTATTATTATCCCAATAAGTTTATAACCTAATCTCGATCCTCCCTCAACTCCTAAATGTTTTTCAAACCAAGCTATTCGGCCGAAGAATCTAAATAATGATTCTGATTTAATAACAATCAATGTCCCGGCAGTCATTAAAATTAAGCCTAATATTATTTTCATATTTTTTTATTTAATATAATTTAAAGGATTTTGTTTTACTCCATTTAAGATTACCTCAAAATGAATATGAGGTCCAGTTGACCAACCAGTTGAACCCATATCAGCAATAATATCACCTCGACCAACTTGATCGCCAGCTTTAACATGTAGCTTGGAAGCATGGGCGTATAATGTTTTTAATCCGCCTCCATGACTAATTACAACATTATAACCATAACCATTACTCCAGCCAGAGCTTAAGACCGTTCCAGCTTCGGCTGCGTATAGCGGAGTCCCAGTTTTATTAGCGATATCAAGCCCTTGATGACGCCAAGAATAATATTGAGTTATTCTAGCACCAACTGTCGGCCATAATAATTTTCCTCCTGTATAAGCTGGTTGTTGATTAGCGGTATTTCCAGTATTTTGAGTTATACTAGTTCCAGAATAAGTTCGGTTGGTTACGGTAGTGGTTTGTATAATTTTTTTACCTCCAGGAATGAATATTTTTTCCCCTATTTTTAAAGAGTCATCTAAATCAATATCATTTCCTTCGGCAATACTTTCAATTGTTACTCCGTATTTGCTAGCTATCTTGCTGATATTTTCATTTTTGGCGACTATATGTCTGATTCCATCCTGAGGCAATATAATTAATTTACTTCCTGGTTTAATTAAAGTTCTGGCGGTTAAATTATTTTCCCATAAAATAGTATTAACACTTAGTCCGAAGTCCTCAGCAATACTACTAACAGTATCTCCAGTTTGTACCGAATATTCTAAAATTTTATTTCTACTACTTCCTTCCTCATTTAGATTTACTCCAGTTTTCGATAAAACATCCCCATGTTCAGAGATGACAAAAAAATCATTTTCTTCTGATTCGGTATTGATTTTATTTTTATTGCTTATTGTTCCAATCAGATCTAAATATAGAGGAGAACTAATCGCTTCTAGATTTTCATTAGTAGCACTTTCTACTATTAGCTCTTCTTCCTCTAATTCTTCAAAATCCGACTTTATAGTTTTAGCCAAGGTTGTCTGTTTTATTTTGTTTGGTAGCTCTTGGGCCTTAGATTTTTTGGTATTATTGGTTAAAACTATAACAAAAACTAGAAAAATTATCAAAAAAATAGAGAAATTTCTTTTTAACATATAAAGCTTAGAATTGTTTTTTTGGTTAATTTCTTTTATTTTTTTGTAAATTAAGATATAATTATAATATAGCTTTATTATAGTTTTAAAAAACAGGAAGTTTAAAGTCTCTATTATTATAGTTTTTAATAATTTTACAATAAAAAAGACTATTTTTCTTATTAAGAACAATATTTTTATCGATATTATTACTATTCTAGTTGTTGTTTTTTTTAGCCAGATATATTTAAAATTAACTATAAAAGCTTAGCATTTTTAAATGCTTGAGTCAATGTAAATAAAAAATATGTATAAAATTGTATTAATTCGTCATGGTCAAAGTGAATGGAATAAAAAGGGCCTTTTTACCGGTTGGACTGATGTTGATTTAACTCCTCTGGGGGTTAAACAGGCTAAAGAAGCTGGCCAAATTTTAAAGAAGAATAATTATTATTTTGATTTGTGTTATACCTCTTTTTTAAAGCGGGCTATAAAAACCTTAGATATTATTTTGGAAGAAATGAATTTAGTATGGCTTCCGGTTGTTAAGGATTGGCGTTTGAACGAAAAACATTATGGAGACTTGCAAGGATTAAACAAAAAAGAGATGGCCAAAAAATTTGGTGAAGAGCAGGTTCTTTTGTGGCGTCGTTCTTATAATGTTCGCCCGCCAGAAATTAAAAAGAGTAATCCTTATAATCAAACAAATAGTGCTTGTTATAGTTTTTTAAAGAAACCAGTATTAGCAGAATCGCTTGAAGATGTGGTTAAGCGAACGATGTTTTTCTGGAACAAGGTTATTACCTCAGAAATAAAGGCCGGGAAAAAAATATTGATTTCGGCTAGTGGTAATAGTTTACGGGCAATTGTTAAAGGTTTAAATTGTATTTCAGATGAAGATATTGTTAACTTAGATATTCCTTATAGTGTCCCGATAGTTTATGAGTTGGACAGAAATTTAAAAGTTATTAAATGGTATTATTTAGGTGACAAAAAAAAGATTGATAAATTAGTGGCGGAAATTAAGGATCAAGGTAAAATTAATTAATTTTTAAATTTATAATGTTATGAAAAAAATAATAAATTTAGATGAAGGAGTAGTTAGGGCTTTGGAATTTTTTATTCAAAACAAAATACCACGGTTAAATTTAAATAATTTTGATTTTCCTATAGTGGTTGGTAGCGGTAATGCTTATAATACCGCTCAGATTTTATTTTCTGCCTACCCGGCTGTTATTGCTGATGAGAGCACTTTTAAAAAGACTATTCAAAATTATAAAAAGCTAATAAATAAAAAAACAATCAAGGAAGTAGTGGTAATATCAGCTTCTGGTGAAAAAGATTCAATTTGGGAAATTAAATTAGCTAAAAAATATAAATTAAAAACAACTTTATTAACCTGTTCGCCTAATTCTAGCGCTAGTAAAATGGCGGACAAAGTTTTTCTTTTTCCTAAGATCAGTGAGCCCTATACTTATAATATTTCCACTTATTTGGGAATGATATTGTCAGCTACCGGAGAGAACCCTAAAGATATTTTTAATTTTATTAAAAAAATAAAAATAAATTCTGGCTTTAAAAAATATGAGGCTTTTTCTTTTATTTTACCAGATGACTTTGCTTTTATCTCTCCGATGATTGAGATTAAGAGAAGTGAATTGTTTGGACCTAAAGTATCTCTACGAGCTTTTAGTCTTGGTCAAGCTCGTCATGCTAAATTTGTCGTGCGTGATAAAAAGGAATTAGTTATCTCTTTAGGGAAAGAGAAAAACTTATATTTTGGTGATCCTAGAAGTCGTTGGTCAATAAATTTGCCCGACAAGGTTGATTTTGCTTTTATTTTGTGTTTAACTTATTATTTAGTAGGAAAAATTCAAACCAGTAAGCCAGCTTATTTCAAAAATAATATTGAAAAGTATTGCCAAGATTATGGCCCTAAGGCTTACGGCAATAAGAAAAAATTTGATTTAATAGTTTCCGGAAACTAATTAAAAATTAGTCTTTATATAAAGCAATAAGAATAAGATCTTTAAGATCTTTGGGAGTTTTGAGATCTTTGGGGTTCATCTTTTGTTATTATCCCAATGATCCCCCAGCGCAGTCTGGGGCTAATAATCTTAATAATATGTCTGGACATTCTAAGTGGGCGACAATTAAAAGAGCTAAGTCAGTAACTGATGCTAAGAGAGGAGCAATTTTTACCAAGTTAGGTAATATCATTACGGTGGCCTCTCGAGAAAAAGGTGGAGATCCTAATTCCAACCCGTCTTTGCGTATGGCGGTAGATAAGGCTCGTTCAGTTAATATGCCAAAAGATAATATAGAGAGAGCTATAAAGAGAGGAACCGGAGAATTAGCCGGAGCGGTAGTAGAAGAGCTTTATTATGAGGGTATTTTTCCTAATAATATTCAATTCGTAATAAAATGTTTAACCGATAATAGAAATAGAAGCGCCTCAGTGGTCAGACATGCCTTATCTAAATATGGTGGAAGTTTAGGAGCAGTATTGTGGAATTTTGAGCAGTCCGGAGTGATTACTATTTTAAAAGAAGAAATTGGAAAACAAAAGATTAATGTTGAAGAATTACAATTAGAACTAATAGACGCTGGGATTAATGATTTAGAGATAGATGATGGGGTTATTATAATTTATACTAGAGTAGAAGGATTGCAAAAGACTAAAATATTATTAGAAGAAAAGGGGATTGTTTTGGACTCAGCTGAGATTGAATATCTAGCCAAAGATAAACAACAAATAAGTGGTGAAGAAAGAGAAAAAATTGATAAATTTACAGAAGAGTTAGAGGAGTTAGAAGATGTTAGTGATTATTACAATAATTTAATCTAAATTTTTTTTAAATATCTTTTTTAATAAAGTTATCCTGTGGATAACTTTTTGTTTTTTTAGAGGTTTATCCTCTTTTACTATTATAATTTGTTTAATTTTAGCTATTTTTTTGAATATTTGGCTTAATCTAAAATTTCTGCTATAATTTATAATAACAATATATAGTGGTTAACTTAATAATTATTATACTATATATTGTGTTTACTTATTTTTTATAAAATCATAAAAAAACCAATGAAATGCCCAGTTTGCAACTTTGAGGACACTAAGGTAATAGACTCTAGAATGTCGGGAGATGGTTTTCTTATTCGTCGTCGTAGAGAGTGTTTAAAATGTGAATTTCGTTTTTCTACTCATGAAGAGATGGAAATTCTTGATTTAGTTGTTTTAAAAAAAGATGGTCGTCGAGAAGCCTATAATCGTGATAAGTTGAGTTCTGGTTTAAAGAAGGCTTTAGAAAAAAGAGGGGTAGATGAGGAAAAATTTCAGAAACTTATTTATTGTATTGAAAAAGATTTACAAATTACTAATAAAAATGAAATTGAATCTACTGAGGTAGGAGAAATCGCCATGAAGAATTTAAAAAAATTAGACAAGGTAGCCTATATTAGATACGCTTCGGTTTATCAATCTTTTGAAGATTTAGAAGAGTTCAGTGAAGAATTAGATAAATTATTAAAAAATAAAAAAAATATTAATAAAAAATAAATTATATATTAAAAATTAAAATTTTCTCTATTAATTTTCAATATGTAATTTATAAATTTAAATTATGCCAAATAATATTTCTAAAATTTTAAAACGCTCGGGTGATATTGCTGATTTTGATATTAAAAAAATAAGTTCGGCCATCTTTAAAGCAATGAAGGTTGCTGAAGAGGGTAATGAAGAGACAGCTGATAAATTAAGTTTACAAGTTTTAGAAAAAATTGGTAAAAAATTTCATTATAAAACTATTCCAGCTGTGGAAGAGGTTCAGGACTTAGTAGAGGAAACTTTAATAGAGAATAAACTTATCCAAACTGCTAAAAATTTTATTTTGTATCGTGACCAACGACGTCAGATTAGAGAGATCAGTCAGAGTAATGAAGAAAAATTAATGGAAGATTATTTAGGTGGTTCTGATTGGAGGTTGAAAGAAAATAGTAATATGAGTTTTTCGGTTCAGGGTTTGAATAATTATATTGCTTCTTCAATTTCAGCTAAATATTGGTTGAATAAACTTTATCCTGAAGATATTAGAAAGGCTCATGCTGAAGCTGATTTTCATATTCATGATTTAGGCTTATTAGCTCCTTATTGTTGCGGTTGGGATATCAAGGATCTTTTATTAAGGGGTTTTGGTGGAGTTGATACTAAAATACAGAGTAAACCACCAAAACATTTTAGAACCGCTTTAGGACAAATAATAAACTTTTTTTATACCATGCAAGGTGAGGCAGCTGGAGCTCAAGCTTTTTCTAATTTTGATACTTATTTAGCTCCTTTTATTAGATATGATGATTTATCTTTCAAAGAGATAAAGCAGGCTCTCCAAGAGTTTGTTTTCAATGTTAATGTTCCTACCAGAGTTGGTTTTCAAACCCCTTTTACCAATGTAACTCTTGACGTTATTCCATCCAAAGCCATGAAGGAAGAAAATGTTATTATTGGAGGAAAAATAATGGATGAGAAATATGGTGATTTCCAAACGGAAATGGATCTCTTTAATAAAGCTTTTGCTGAGGTTATGATTGAAGGTGACGCTACTGGTAGAGTTTTCGCTTTTCCTATCCCTACCTATAATATTGATAAAGAATTTGATTGGAACAGAGAAAGCTTAAAACCAATGTGGGAAATGACTTCTAAATATGGAGTTCCTTATTTTTCTAACTTTGTTAATTCTGATATGGATAGAGATGATGCTCGTAGTATGTGTTGTCGTTTGAGATTAGATAATAGAGAGCTTAGAAAAAGAGGTGGTGGTCTATTCGGGGCTAATCCTTTAACTGGTAGTTTAGGAGTGGTAACTATTAATATGGCCCGATTAGGTTATTTAGCTAAAGATGAAAAAGATTTTAAAGATCGTTTAACAAGATTAATGAATCTAGCCAAAGAGAGTTTAGAAATAAAAAGAAAAGTTATCGAAAAATTAACTGGAGAAAATCTTTATCCGTATTCTAAATATTATTTACAAAGCATTAAAGATCAATTCGGTTCTTATTGGAAAAATCATTTTAATACCATTGGTTTAAATGGTATGAACGAGGGCGTTTTAAATTTATTAGGGGAAAATATTGCTAGCGCTAGGGGTTATAAATTTGCTTTAGAGATAATGGATTTTATGCGAGATATGATTTCTAATTTTCAAGAAGAATCGGGCGACCTTTATAATTTAGAAGCTACTCCAGCGGAAGGTTGTACTTATCGTTTTGCTAAGAAAGATAAGGAAATGTATCCGGATATTATTTGCGCTAATAATGAATTGGTTAATGAAAAAGGAGCTGACCCTTATTATACAAATTCTACTCATTTACCAGTAAATTTTACTGATGATTTATTTACAGCCTTAGATTTGCAAGATGAATTACAAATTAAATATACCGGAGGAACAGTTTTGCATGGATTTTTAGGTGAAAGAATAAGTGATCCCGAATTGACCAAAAAATTAGTTAAGACTATAGTAGAAAAATATAAGCTACCATACTTTACCATAACCCCGACTTTTTCTATTTGCCCAATCCATGGCTATCTATCAGGTGAACATAAGTATTGTCCTAAATGTGACGAGGAAAATGCTCAAGCATCTGCTGTTATTGTTGAAAATATTAATCCCGTTAGTGAAGCCGTTTAAAATTTTAAATATTAAAATAATTAATAATTAATAATAAGTTTCTATATTTTAAATCGAAATATAGAGCTTAATACACGAATATGAGTCCAATTCAAAGTGACAAGAGAACCGAGTGTATTATTTATAGCCGGGTAGTCGGATGGCTTACCCCAACTAAATGCTATAATAAGGGAAAAGTATCTGAATACAATGATCGTAAGACCTATAAGATTAAATCGGAAAGCGTTAATCAATAGTTTCTACTTTCTGGTTTCTAGTACTTTTTTATTTTTAAAATGATAATAGGCGGATTAGAAAAACTTAGTTTAATTGATTTTCCTGGATGTATAGCAACAATTGTTTTTACTAATTCTTGTAATTTCCGTTGTCATTTTTGTTATAATCCCATGCTTGTTCTGACCGCGGGTGAGAACAAAGTTGAATATAAAGAAGAGGGTCATTCTCTAATTAGTGAGGATGACTTTTTTCTTTTTTTAGAAAGTCGGATTGGTAAAATTGATGGAGTTGTTATTTCAGGAGGAGAACCGACCCTCCAAGCTGACTTAGAGGAGTTTATAATCAAAATAAGGAAATTGGGTTTTAAAATTAAATTGGATACTAACGGAACAAACCCTGAGATATTAAAGAAATTATTAGATAAAAAAATTCTTGACTATGTAGCTATGGATATTAAAGCTCCATTGTCTAAATATGAAAAAATTGTTGGAGTTAAAGTTAATATTGAAAATATTAAAAAGTCAGTGGAGTTATTAATGGCTGGTGATTTACCATATGAATTTCGGACTACCTTAGTTCCAAGTTTGCACAGTTTAGAAGATATTATAAAGATATCAGTTGAAATTGCTGGAGCTAAAAAATGGTTTCTACAAAAATTTAAATCAGATACAAATTTAGTTAATAACGACTTTCGTAATCAAGATTTTTTCTCTTCTCAGGATATTGATTCAATTCTTGGAGAAATTAAGAAAAATGTTCCTAATTGTCAAATAAGAGAATAATTTTTCGAGAAAAAACACTTTATCTAAAAGATAATTCCAGTTGGGTTGCTGGTTGATTTTTGTATTATTTTTTGTTATAATTTCTTTATAATAAAAAAATATGAAAAACATTGAAGATAATAACAATAAAGAGGAAACTCTTTCAGCTGGTGGTTTAAAAGAAGTATTTAAAAGTGGGCTAGAACTACATGATTTAGTCGAAGAGAATTTAAAGGTTAGTCAAGAAATTTTGAAACTAACCAAGTATATAAGAAAATATATTGTTTGGCAGAAGATTCTTTCTTGGATTAAACTTTTTTTAATTATAGTGCCCCTTATTTTAGCTTTAACATATTTACCGCCATTTCTAAGTGGGTTTTCATCTTCTTTCCAAGATTTAATCGAGACATTAGGGGCATATTCTCAACTCCCTCAGTAATTTTTGGGTAAAAATATATTTTTATGATTGATAATGATATAATATTTTTCGCTAAAACCAATTTTCGCAATCAAATGCGACGTTTTGGTATTAAAACTGACGATCGTCGTCGGCACATGTATTTAATTGGAAAAACTGGTATGGGTAAATCAACTATTTTAGAAAATATGATAGTTGAAGATATTAGAGCTGGTAAAGGAGTGGCGGTAGTTGATCCGCACGGAGATTTAGCTGAAAAAATTATTCAATATATTCCTAATAATAGAATAAATGACGTCGTTTATTTTAACCCCTCAGATATTGATTACCCAATTGCTTTTAATTTAGTAGAACAGGTTGAACCTCACCTTAGACATTTAGTTGCCTCGGGTTTGATTGGCGTCTTTCAAAAATTATGGGCTGATTCTTGGGGCCCTCGTTTAGAATATATTTTGAGAAATTCCATTTTAGCTATTTTAGATTTCCCCGGGTCTACTCTTTTAGGAGTAGTTAGAATGTTGTCTGATAAGGAATATCGTAAAAAGGTGGTCGCCAACATTAAAGATCCAGTGGTTAAATCCTTTTGGGAGAAAGAGTTTGCTTCTTATGCGGACAAATTTGCTTCCGAGGCAGTTTCTCCGATCCAAAATAAGGTTGGTCAATTTTTATCTAGTTCTTTTATGAGAAATATTGTTGGTCAGGTTAAATCTTCAATTGATATGAGAAAAATAATGGATGAAGGTAAAATTCTTATCATGAATTTAAGTAAGGGAAGAATTGGTGAAGACAATTCGGCTCTATTGGGTGCTATGATGATTACTAAAATTCAATTAGCCGCTATGAGCCGGGTTAATATTAACGAAGAAGATCGAAAAGATTTTTATTTATACATTGACGAATTTCAGAACTTCTCTACCGAAAGTTTCGCTAATATTTTATCAGAGGCCAGAAAATATCGTTTAAATCTAGTTATGGCTCATCAATACATTGAACAGTTAGATGAGCGAGTTAAGCCAGCAGTTTTTGGAAACGTTGGAACGATTATTGTTTTTCGTGTTGGAGCAGCTGATGCGGAAGAATTAGTTAAAGAATTTACTCCTGTTTTTACCGAGGAAGATATTGTTAATTTACCTAAATATGAAATGTATTTAAAATTAATGATTGATGGAATTTCTTCGGATCCTTTTTCAGCTCGTGGTCTGCCACCATTATTAACTGAAGAAAAAACCGATAACGTTGAAAAGGTTATTTCTTATTCTAGACAGAAATATGCTAGTGAGAGAGAGTTGGTAGAAGAAAAAATTATGCGCTGGCATCAAGATTATTCAGAAGAAAAAAAAGATAAAGGAGCTCCAGATAATAAAAAAGAAGATTATAAGAAAGATAAAAAGGATTTTTCTAATAAGGGGTTTCAGAGTAAATGTTCCTCTTGCGGAGTTGAGGTTAGCCTGCCCTTTGAACCAGATGGGGTTAGACCAGTTTATTGTAGAGAATGTTTGATTAATCGTCCGGCGGTTAAGAGTAATCCTCCGGTTAAAAGTATAAAAAAAGATTTTCCTAAAAATAATAATAATTTTGCGGTTAAAAATGGTTTAGAAAAAAATAATTATAAGCCAGTTGAGGACAAAGTAGAGAAAAATCAAAAGAGCTTGAGTTTAGAAGAATTAAAAATGGTTAAACCAGTTAGTTTTTATAATAAAAAGGAAGATAGAGACAATAAAAAAAAGGAAGAGCAAGAAATAAAAGAAGGCGAAGATGTCATTTTAGAAAATTGATTTATGAATTATTTGAAAGTCGCTAAGGCTACCGAGTTATTTGGTCGGGATAGAATTGTTTATCGTTTATTAGAAATTTTACCTGGCTTTTTATCTTTAGGGACCCTTTTAATATTAATAATTTTTTCTTATTTTAAGCCAGTTTGGGTGGCTTATTTTGTTATTGCCTTTAATGTCTATTGGCTACTTTTAGTTATTTTTTTAGCTATTTATTTAATTAGTGCTTTTAAAAAGTTAAAGGAAAATAAAAAAATAGATTGGTTTAAAAAATGTGAAAATCTAAAGAAGGAGGAAAAACTATTAGCTGGATGTTTAGCTGTGAAGGGTTGGTCGTGGGAGGAGGTTGTTCACTTAGTTGTTTTACCAACTTATAATGAAAGTTTAGAAGTTATTAGAACTAGTTTTAACGGGCTGATAAATAACGGTTATCCTAGCGATAAAATGATTGTTGTTTTGGCCATGGAAGAAAGAGTTGGGCCAGAAGCCAGAGAGAAAGGAGAAATTATTAAGAGAGAGTTTGGTCATTATTTTAAAAGATTTTTATTATCTTTCCATCCTGATATTGAGGGAGAATTAAAAGGCAAAGGGGCCAATCAAGCTTTCGCTGGTAAATTAGTAAAAAAAGAAATTGTTGATTTAGAAAATATTGATTATGATAAAATAGTGGTTAGTGTTTTTGATATTGACACCGTAGCTTCTTATAATTATTTTTTCTGTTTAACTTATAAATTTTTAACTGTTGAGAATCCATATCGAGCTAGTTATCAACCAATTCCAGTTTATCATAATAATGTTTGGCGGGCTCCGTTTTTTGCTAGGATTGCTTCAGCCTCTAATACTTTTTGGCAAATGATGCAACAGATTAGGCCGGAAAAGTTAGCCACCTATTCGTCTCATTCCATGACTTTCAAAGCTTTAGTAGATATAGATTTTTGGGCGACTAATATGGTTAGTGAAGATTCTCGTATTTTCTGGCATTGTTTTTTACATTATAATGGCGATTATCGGGTTGAACCTTTGTACTTTCCTGTTTCTATGGACGCTACTTGTGATAAAAATTTTTGGGAGACCGCTAAAAGTTTGTATAAGCAACAGCGACGTTGGGCTTGGGGAAGCGAAAATGTTCCTTATTTAGTTTTCAATTTTTTAAAAAAGAGAAAACAAATGAAAAAAAGAAAATCATTACGTCATATTTGGATTCAGATTTATGGCTTTCATTCTTGGGCTACTAGTGCCTTAATAATTGCCGTTGTTGGTTGGATGCCGATGCTTTTAGGTGGCAATAGATTTAATGAAAATGTAATGGCTTTGAATTTACCAACTATTACTCAGGGTTTGATGACAATTGCGATGTTGGGGCTTTTAATTTCAGCCGTTGTTTCTTCTTTGCTATTACCTAAAAGACCAGCTGGCTATGGTTTTCTAAAAAACACCAGATTATTTATTGAATGGATTTTTGTTCCAGTTTCTATTATATTTTTTGGTGCTATCCCCTGTTTAGATGCTCAAATTAGATTAATGTTTGGTCGCTATATGGGTTTTTGGGTTACACCTAAATCTCGTTAATTTTTCGGAGCTATGTCAAAAAAATACAATTTAAGCCCCGCTGAAAAATTAAATTATGTTCAGAAGGGTAAAATTAAAGGGCAAGGAAAAAAGAATTTTAAGAAATTTCTAGTATCTTTTTTAATACTAGGATTATTAGTTTTAATGTTTGTCCCTTATCTTAATAAGTATCAGAAGAATAAAGATTTAGAGAATGAAATAGCCAAGATTAAAGAGGAGATAGATAAATATGAAAATCAGAATGAGGAGCTAAAAGAAATTTTAAATTATTTAGAGTCAGATCAGGCGGTTGAGGATCGAGCCAGAATTAATTTGGGCTTACAAAAAGAAGGGGAATCGGTTTTAATTATTAGAAGAAAAATAGAGGAACCCAATGTTAAAAATAATTACGTGCTTGATTCGGGGGAGGAAGAAGGAAATTTTAAGAAATGGTTAAATTATATTTTTAAAGATTAATTTATAAAATTTTAAATATATGTTCAAAAAACTTTTTTTATTTTCAGTCTTTATTCTTTTATTTTCTTGGCAAAGTGTTTCGGCGGAAGAAAGAAAAGAAGAAGATCTTATTAGTGGCAAAACTAAAAACTCTTTTTCTATATTTTTAGATAAAACCACGATTTCTAAGGGCTATACGGTTTCGGCTTTTAGTGATTATTTGAAATTATCTTTGGTACCGGGAATTTTAAGTGAAGATACAAATGTTTTCATAGAGGAAATAAGAGAAGAAGAAATGGGGCTCCCTTGGAATTTAAAAAAAGAGAGTTCTATTTTGCAATTTGAATTTTTAAATAAACAGGCCTACGACAATCATAAACCTTTCTATATCCAATTTTCCTATGATTCCAGTAATTCTAATTTTAAACAGGTATTTTTTTATGATAAAAACTTTAATGCTTGGCGACCACTACCAACCTGGGATTTTCCGGAAGAAAATTTTGTTAGATCTTTAATTCATTTACCATTTGCCCGAATAGCTGTTTTTTCTTATCCAGAAGTTTTAGTAGAAGGTGAAGCTAGTTGGTATAAATTTAAAGGCGGAAAATTCGCCGCTTCGCCAGACTTTCCTAAAGGATCTTTGCTTAGGGTCTATAACACTAGTAATAAAAAATTTGTTGATGTGATAGTGAATGATTTTGGTCCAGATAAATCAGTTTTCCCCAATAGAATATTAGACTTAGACTATGTTGCTTTTAAAGAGATAGCTAGCAGTAATGATGGTTTAATTAATGTGTCGATTGAGCCGTTAAATATTTCAGTAGATAATTTTAATCGTCAGCTAAATGTTGATTCTCTAGTGAGAAATATCCCAGAAATAAAATCAGCCTCGGCGATAGTATTTAGGGAAAAAGATTCTAGTGTTGTTTTTGGGAAAGAAATAGATAAGACCTTACCTATCGCTAGCTTAACAAAAATATTTTCGGTTTTTACTTTCTTAAAAGAATCTAATAATCGTAATCGTTTAGAAGAAATAGTAAAATATGATATTAAAGATGAAGAATATAATTTAAGGTATTTTAAGAAATGGGAAATTGCTCTTATTAATTTAAAATCAGGCGACCAATTATCGATTAAGGATGTTATTTATTCAGCTCTAGTAAGGTCGGCTAATAATATGGTGGAGACTTTAGTTCGGGTTAGTGGCTTAGATAGAGATTTATTCATTGAGAAAACAAATAATTGGGCGAAAGAAAATGGAGCAAATTCTTTTTCGATAAAAGAGCCAACTGGTTTAGATAAAAACAACGTTGCCTCTTCTTTGGATTTAGCTTTATTATCTGCCAAAGTTTTTTCTGACCCGATAATTAGTAATGCTAGCGTTACTAAAGAATATCGTTTTGTCACCAGAAATGACAATTCTTTAAAATTGCGTTATAATAGTAGTGATTTGGTTTTAAATAATAATTACAAAAATTTTAAAATAATAGGATCTAAAACTGGCTACTTAGACGAAGCTGGTTATTGCTTAATAACTCGAGCGGAAATTAGAGGAGAAAAATTTATAGTAGTAATTTTAAATTCTTCTTCTCGAGCTGGGAGTTTTAAGGAAACCATTGATTTATTAAATTACGTTTACTATCAAGAATTTAGTAAGTAATTAGTGGTTTTATTTTTTAAAAATAAAAATAATATTTTTTATGATAAAATTTATTAATGTCAGCAAAGCTTATAAAAATAAAATAAAAGTTTTAGATGGAATAAATCTAAGCATTGAAGCGGGAGAATTTGTTTCGATTGTTGGTCAATCTGGAGCTGGAAAGACAACTTTGGTAAAAATTTTGATTGGTGAGGACTTGGCCAGTTCGGGACAGGTTTTGGTTGGTGATTGGGATATCAGTAAAATTAGTAAATATGAGGTTCCTTTTTTAAGAAGACAAGTAGGGGTTATTTTTCAAGACTTTAAGTTATTACCGAAGAAAACATTAAAGGAGAACGTGGCTTTTGCTTTAGAGGTTTGTGGCAAAAATCAAGCTAAAATAGACAGAGTTGTTTCTAGCGTTATGAAGATTGTTGGTTTACAAAATAAAATGGATCGGTATCCTAATGAGGTTTCTGGTGGTGAAAAACAAAGAGCGGCGATTGCTCGAGCTTTGGTTCATCAACCTAAAATTTTATTAGCCGATGAGCCAACGGGTAATTTAGATGCTATTAATGCTAATGATATTGTTGATTTGCTTTTAAAAATAAACAATTTTGGTACCACTGTGATTTTAGTAACTCATAATCGAGAAATTGTAAATCGTTTAAATAGAAGAGTGGTGAGTGTTGATGCTGGGAAAGTTGTTAGTGATCAAAAACATGGTAAATATATTATTTAATTTTTAAAATATGTTAGTATCTTTTTTTAGAGCGCTTAAATTTAGTCTGCAAGACATTAGTCGAAATGTTTGGTTGTCGGTTATCACCATCACTATTTTAATATTGGCGATGTTTTCTATTAATACTTTGATATTGGTTCGGGTTGTTAGCTCTGGAGCTGTGGAGGCAGTTAAGGAGAAAGTTAATCTAAGTTTGTATTTGAAACCTGATTCCTTGGAAAGTGAAATTTTTGAATTAAAATTTAAAATAAATTCTTTTTCTGGGGTAAAGTCAACGCAATATGTTTCTAAACAAGAGGCCTTAGATTCTTTTAGGGAGAAAAATGAAAATAATCCAGAAATATTGCAAGCTTTATTAGAACTAGGGAAGAATCCTTTATCGCCTAGTTTAATTATTACTCCGTATGATGTTAATAATTTAGGTAATTTGATAGAAGAGCTGAGAGCTCTGGAAAGCAGTATTATTGAATCAAGAGATTTTTCTGATAACAGTATGATTTTAGATAAGATTAATAATATAACTAAAAGAATTGATGATATTGGTATTTTTATAATTGCTATTTTTATTCTCACTAGTTTATTGGTTATTTATAATTCTATTAAAGTTGCTATTTATACTCATAAGAAAGAGATTGAAATAATGCGATTGGTGGGAGCTTCTAATGCTTTTATTTATGCACCTTTTTTATTGTCATCAGTTATTTACACCTTATTAGCTACTGTGATTATTATAATGTTAACTTTGCCTTTATTGGGAGTTTTACAGCCGTATTTAGAGTTATTTTTTGTTGATTATAATGTGAATGTTGTTCTTTATTTTGTTGATAATTTTATATTGATTTTTGGTGTTCAGTTTTTGGCTATTTCGGTGGTTAATATTGTTGCTAGTTATTTGGCTGTTAGGAAATATTCTAGGGTTTAGCTTGGTTTGACTTATTTTGTTTCTTTTATTAAGATAGTTTAGATAAAATATTTTTTTCGGGGGTCGTCTAATGGTAGGACTCCAGGTTTTGGTCCTGGCTATCGGGGTTCGAATCCCTGCCCCCGAGCGAATGAAAAAAAATCCAGCTTAAGCTGGATTTTTTGAATGAGTGAGGGGGATCGAAGCACTTGAGTGCTTCGCGTCAGGGATGAGAAAGCCGGAGCGATGTGTGAGCGTAGCGAACACCGCGAGGCCAGGCCAGAGCGCTTAGTGAGCGCGGTCGAACGAAGTGAGACAAGCGAGACTTAGCGACGTGTGGCCGAATCCCTGCCCCCGAGCAATTGATATGTACCTTGGAAAGTGGACACTTTGTATCCGCTTTTTTTTGTATATTTTAGACTTAATCCCTTTTGGGACATAGATAAACTTATGGTATAATATAAATATGATAAAAATTAGAATTCACAAAAAAATAGATATACCATATAGATTAAGATGGTTAAACAACCCCAAAGTAAATAGATATATAGGTGATAAATTGGGAGAAAAAACAACCTTAAAGGAGCAGGAAAAATGGTTTAAAAATTATCAAAAAGATAAAAATAAAAAATTCTTCACTATTTTTTTTGATAACAAGCCCGTGGGGTGGTCGGCTTATCAAATATTTCTAAACAGAATAGAAAGGCTGATCTGTTTATTATGATTGGAGAAGACCGTTACAGAGGAAAAGGAATTGGTAAACAGGCAATGGAATGGATAATAGAATATGGATTCAAAAAATTAAGACTTCATAAAATTAATTTAGGGGTAATTGAAGATAACAAAATAGCAGTAAAGCTATACAAGAAGTTAGGATTTAAAATTGAAGGTAAAATGATAGATGAGGTTTATAATAATAAGTTTTATAATTTTTTAACCATGGCTTTATTCAGAAAAGATTATAAAGCAAATTAGCTAATTTAGTTCGAACATCGTTTGCGACCCTGAGTAGATGCTTCTTTTTTGTGAGAGACCGACTTACATCCTTTTGTTTTATGGGGGTAAAAAGAAGATTTTGTAGAGGCCAGATTTTATTTTTTTAGTCAAAAATTAGAAAAGGATTGAAAATAAGGGGGGGGGTAGAAGAGGCCCAAATCTTAATTAATGTTATATTTTTAAAATTTTAGATAAATTTTATAAAAAATTTGTTTTTTATTTTCTAAAAATATGTTATATTGATTATATAAAACGATAAATAAAATTAATTAAAATTAATCATAAAAGTGTGATAAAAAGAAACGATTTAGTTAATTTTTTAAATAATTATTTTTCTATAGAAAAATATGGGCCGGATCCTTCTATGAGTAGAATGGTTCCTATGGTATATGAAAATTTTGAGTGGAATAAATATTTTACTCAAAATTTTTCTAAGTATTTTAATGGTTTAATGATTGAAGGTGGTGAAAACATCAGTACCGTTTTTGGATCTGTTTTCCCGACTGAAGAGGTTTTGAAAAAATTTATAAAAGAATCTAAAGAAGGAGATTTTTTATTTTTGCATCATCCTATTGACATGGAATGTGGTGATCCTCAGGGATTACCAGGTAGAGCTTTTTTACCAATTAAGAAAGGACAATTAGATAAAATAATTCAAAAAAAATTATCTATTTATTCTTGCCATCACCCTCTTGATTGCCATAATGAAATCAATACAAATTTATCAATAGCCAAAGAATTGAATGTGAAAAATAAAAATTATTTTATTAATATTGCGGGTGGTTTTATTGGTTTATTTGGGGATATTGATCCTATTAGTAGTACTGATTTAGAAAGTAAATTAAAAGATATTTTTGATGTTCCATATGTTGATTTTGGTGGTAAAATTAAAGATAAAATAACAAAAATTGCTATTGTTGCTGGGAGTGGTGATAAGGTTGAATTTTTTAAAGAGGCCGAAGAAAATAATATTGATGCTTATATAACAGGGGAAATTCATTCTCATATAGATAACGAGAGAGGCAAAAATAAAATGAAAGAATCTTTAGAATATATTAATAGTAGTAATATGTCTTTTTTTGGCGTTTCTCATGCTGCATCCGAATTTCTGGTTATTAAAAATGATGTGCTTCCAATGATAAGTAATAATTTTAATATATTAACCAAAGATTTGCCCTTAATTAATTGGTGGCATTAATTATAATATATGATTTTGAGAGTTGATAAAGATGGGTTTTTAATTAATGATGGAAATATTAAAAACATTTCCACAAAACTGTTATTTATTTTAAAGAGAATAGCCTATTTTTCTAAAAGAGAATTGAAAAATAATTTTTTGAGTGCGTATATAAGGGGGAGCGTGTCAGTTGGAAGATTTGTTGAAAATATTTCTGATATTGACTTTGTTATTATCACAAAAACAAGACCCAAAAAAGATAATTTCTCTAATTTCTTAGAGTATTCTTTATTTTTAGACAATAAATATAAATGGGTAAAGGGTTTCGATTTATTTTTAGTTAGTAAAAATGATTTATTAAAATCCCCAAAGCTTAATAAGTTAAGAATTTATTTAAAGACTCAATCAGTTCTTTTGTCTGGTATTGATTTTTTGAGTAATTTAGAAAAATATAAATTAGGTATAGAATTGTCTAAAAACTTATTAAAAGAAATGGATAATGAGTTTTTGTTTATTAAACAATCCCTTGCTTTTAATAAGGATTTTCTTTATAATAACGTAAAGAGGGATATTAACTTTTTATGTGTATGGATGTCGAGAATTGTTTTGAGATTCTCTTTATATTCTTCTATTCCCGTTCATAAAAAATATTCAAATGATCTCAGTGATTGTTATAAAATTGTTTCTAATGAGTATCCTTTAATGGAAGAAGATCTTAAAAAAGCTCTATATTGGTCACGAAAACCAATAGACAAAAAAGATGTTTTACTACTTTATTTTAATAGGGTTTCTGCTAATATTAAAAATATTTTTAAAATCAATTTAGAAAAATATGAAAAACAAGAAAGTAATTAGGCTAGCTTTTTTTTTAACCATTATTTTAGTTATTTTGATAGTGGTATCTTTTATTTTTAAAAACAAGGAAAAAAATAATGTTGAAGATGAGCAGTTGGAAAAAGTTCGAGTTCAAGCCGGATGGATTTTGAATGCAGAATTCGCTAATATTTGTTCTGCAATTAAAGAGGGTTATTACGAAGAAGAGGGTCTTGATGTTGAGTTAATTCCCGGCGGTCCAACGGGAGCATCCTTTGTTATTGCTACAAATGCTTTAGTTCAAGATAAAAATATTGATATTGCTATTGATGGAGATATAATTCCCTTATTAAGAGGTGTCACTAATGAGAGAGAAGAAGAGAAGATTAGGGCAAAAATATTTTCTGTTTTTTGGAGAGAAAATCCCTTTGGTTTTATAGTTAGAAAGGACTCTGGTATAAATAATTTTTATGATCTTGTCAATAATAGAAAAAACGATGGATCTAAATATAAAATAGGAGTCACCGCTGATAGCGTAGCTCAGTTTGCAATAGCAAATCATGTTGGAGTTCCTGTTGACGACCTTAATCTTTCAACCGTAGGCTTTGACGCCTCGCCATTTTTGCTTAATCAGGTTGACGCCCTAGCTTCTTATTGGACAACCCAGGCTTATGAGGTTGAAAAGGCTGGCATAGATTATAATTTTTTAAGTTTTGGAGATATTCCTGGTTTCAGCCAACCTTCGATGGTTGCCATTGCTAGAGATGAAACAATAAGAGAAAAACCAGAAATGTTAGAAAAATGGTTAAGAGCGACCATTAAAGGTAGCAAATTTTCTATTAGTAATCCAGAAAAGGCAGCAGAGTATGTTTTATCTGATGTTTGTGGTGGAAAAATATTAGATATAGATCAAGAATTATGGATGATGAAGAAGTCTATTCCGCTTTTTGGTGATGATAATATAGGCAGTGTAGATATTGAACAAATTTTAAATTTTTCTAAAGCATATTATGATTTAGGTCAAATTCCATCAATCCCCTCCGAAAATGATATTATTGACTTGAGTGTTCTAAATAAAATAAATTCTAAGGATTAATAATAATTTTAGATAGAATGAACAAGATAGAAATAATTAATTTATCTAAATATTATAAAAATCCTAATGATTTGGTTATTGATAATTTTAGTTTTTCTTGTTCTGAAGGTGATTTTGTTTCTATTATTGGTCCATCTGGATGTGGTAAATCAACTTTGTTAAAAATTTTAGGAAATATTTTAGAGCCAAGTTCTGGCTCTGTTTTATTTAATGATAAAGATATTCCTTTCTTAAGAAAAAAAAGTAGTATAGGCTGGGTTCCACAATTTCCAACTCTTTTAAAAAATAGAAATGTTTTTGATAATATTAATCTTCCAATTGAGATAGCCAAAAAAGAGGGGGTAGACATTTATAATTTGATAGATTTGGTTGGATTAAAAAATAAAGAAAAGCTTTACCCTTTTGAATTGTCAGGTGGAATGAAACAAAGAGTTGCCCTTGCTCAGTCCCTAGCTTTGTCCCCCCAATTGCTTTTAATGGATGAGCCTTTTAGCGCTTTAGATGAGATAACCAGAGAATCAATACAGCTAGATCTATTAAACATTATTAAAAAAAGTAAAACCATAACATTTTTTGTTACTCATAGTATAGAAGAAGCTGTTTTTTTATCGGACTATATTATTTTAATGACTAGAAACGGTAATATTTTTAAAGTTATTCCTGGAATTAAAAAAGATGATCTATCCAGATTAAGATATCGTGATTATTTTTATGAGAATATAAAAAATATTAGAAATGAATTTAATTTTTTATGAAAACTAAAAGCAAATACTTAGGATTAATTATTTTTTTGTTGTTATTTTTGTTTTTATGGCAGATTGGGGAAGGTTTTTTTAGTTCGGAAATGGTTTCTCATGGTAAAACTAGTATAGAGGTTTTTGTACCGACTCCAAAGACTATTTTAAAAACTATTATTTTTGATGCTAATATAATATTTCCAGAGTTATTCGTAACTTTATATAGAGCTTTTGTTGGTTTTTTATTTGGGTCTGCCTTGGCTATTTTATTTGTTTTTTTAATGTATTTTTCTCCCTTATTGAGATCTATTGTGATGCCAATTGCTTTTGCTATAAACTCCTTTCCTATAATAGGATTTTCTCCTTTAATTATTATGATTTTCGGTCAAGGATCGTCTTTATCTATTATTTTTGTGTCTGCTTTAATAGCTTATTTTCCAGCCCTAGTTTCGCTAGAGACGGCTTCAAGAGAAATTAGAAGTCAAAGTGTTATGGAATTAATGAAAATTTTAAATGCTACTCGTTTTCAGATTTTACAAAAAATAATTATTCCTAATTCTATTCCTTATTTTTTTATTTCTGCTAAACTATCTCTTCCGGCTAGTATTATGGGGGCAGTTATAGGAGAGTGGCTTGGCGCTAATAGTGGAATCGGAAGATTAATGATAGCTTCTTTTTATCAACTTAAACCTGGTTTGCTCTATGGTTCTTTATTGCTTGTTGCAATTGTTAGTTGTTCTTTTATATTCATTCTAAACTTGCTAGAGAAAAAATACTTTTTTTTCTGGGGTAACAAGGATTAACAGTTTTTATTATTAAAAAAGCCACTTTTAAAAGTGGCTTTTTTTATGGTATTTTTTAACCATAAAAGATTGGTCTTTTTGATAATAACCAATTTGGCAATGATCTGTAAGGCATATCTTCAACTTCTTCTTTAATTTTTTCAATTAAGGATTCTGCTGATAGCGATATTTGTCCATAACCTCTTTTTCTTATTGGTAAAACACTTTGGTCAGATGCTTCCTTGTCACCGAAAACGATAATATAAGGAATCCATTCTTTTTCAGCATTTCTTATTTTTGCACCAAGAGTGTCACTGCGGTCATCAACATCAACTCTTATTTTAAAAGATCTTATTTTCTCTGCTAACTTAATAGTGTCAAGAATATTAGTATCTTTTATTGGGAGTATTCTTACTTGAGTTGGTGATAGCCACAAGGGGAGAACCGGAGTTTCTTTTTTAAGAGCATTTTTAATAAAAAAGAAAATCCAACGTTCAACAGTCCCTAAAGAATTATGGATTATAATACAAGGTTTTGTTTTTTCACCATCAAGATATTTTATTCCATATTCAATTGGGTTTAATAAGTCAAATTGGACATGGAATAGTCTGTCTCCGTCTTCGTCCATTGTGAAAGATTTTATTTCCCAATAAGATTTTTTTTCTGATAGAATCTCTACTATAATTAAATCTTTTGCGGAGGCATACAGCTCAATTATTTTTTGGTATTTATTTAAAAATTTTTCTGGCAATTTAAACCAAATAATAATTTTCTTAGAAAAAATACTGTGCATGGATTTCTGTTTATTTAAGACGCTAAAATACTCTTGAATAGCAGATTCTTCATTCTCACAAAAAGAATGGCAATCAAATAAGAAAAAACCTCTAGCCTTTTTAATCCCATTAATTTCTCCGCTTAATAAATAGCGAAGGCAAGTCGAGTTTTCGTAGATTCTTAATGGTAAACATTTTTTATTTATCATTATATTTGATGCTAAATGAAATAATCCTAAGTCAGCATTTGGTTTCAGAATCATTTTTATTTCATCCTCTGATTTTAGCAGATAAACTCTTTCTTCAAATAATTTTGTTAGGCTTTCATCCCCTTTAATTTTATAAATAAAAGGAGTTTTTATCTGAGAGGCTTCAAAATCATTTTCAAGATGATTAGTAATAAATTCTTGAATTAAGCTAGAAATAATTTTTCCGTTAGGTAGAATTGAAAAAAAACCCTTTCCGCTAGAGATTTCTTGTTCAAGTATTTCCATCTCTTTTAGTTTTGAGTTCAAATTTAAATTTACCCTTTTTAATCTTAAAAAAATAAAGGGGTCTTCTTCGGTGATTATTTTTTTTCCATCTTTTAAAATAAGATATTTTTTCTTTTTCATGACATCTATTTTTTTATTTAATTTTTAATGAACTTTTAACCTTGTATAATAACATAATTTTTATTATTTAGTCAATACCTTGTATAGTCACAATTATAGAAGTAAATTTAATATAATATGGGGGAATATTTTTCTAATAAATGGGTTATTTTGTCCTTTTGTTTATCATCTTAT
This sequence comes from Patescibacteria group bacterium, assembly GCA_041656935.1. Taxonomy (GTDB): domain Bacteria; phylum Patescibacteriota; class Patescibacteriia; order Patescibacteriales; family UBA12465. The sequence continues at coordinate 59,713 of JBBACQ010000003.1, read as the reverse complement.
AGAACTATGGAAATCTTATGTTTATCAAGTTATTCTTTGTATTAGAAAAATGCAATTTGAGATTTAATTTTAGCAGAAAACGTTCATAATTATTAATAAATAGTGCTTGACACAAAAACCAAAACCATGCTATATTTTTCTATTGATCTTTAAAATATAAAATAGATAAAAACAGGAGGTTTTATGGACTCAAATCATAAAGTAAACACCATGTTGATTGCTTCAGGTGGCGGAACTGATGCTAACGCTATAATGGAGGCTTATTCCGGTGGATTTATTCCAAATATATCCCTAAAAAAATTAATAAGTACCAAGTATGGTGCTGGATGCCTGGAAAAGGCTGATAAACATAATATTGAAACTCTAGTTATTGATCGGAAAGAGTGCGGGTTAGGTGGTTTTAATCGCCTTTTATTAGCCGAAAGAATAAAGCTGGATTGCAAATTGGTTTTTTTAGTTGGGTGTATTGTAAGAGTTGCCCCTATTGTTAGAGTAACCATTTATAATATTCATCCAGCTGAAATCAAAAATTTTGGTGGCGATGGCATGTATGGCTTAACGGTTCATAAAAGAGTTTTATTGCAAATTTTGGATTTAATTCATCGTGGCAGAAAATCCATAGATGATCGGTTTTTTACTTATCCAACAGTTCACGAGGTTATTTCCGATTTAGAATATGATTCAGGAGAGCCGTTACTCGTTGGGAGTGTAGAAATACCAAAATCCATAATTTACAATGCTTTTCATAAGAAGGTTTCTTTAGAAGAGTCAGCGGAGCTTTTGCAGAAAGAGGTTTTGCCGTATGAATGGATGATGCTACCAACGGCCGTTAAGATGGCCGCTAATAAAATTATTTGCAATTTGTAAAAATTATACCCGGTTTAATAATCGGGTTTTTTATTTTTTTAAATCAATCTTAATAATAGTGAGCCGGCGGAATAATTATAAAATTATTTAATCTATAGAGCTGAGACAAGGGGTTTATCTATCGGCTGATGGAAGCTTTCCTTTCCTTATCCCTGGGTGGAAGTTAAAGCCTTTTTCAGATAATTAAGATCTAGGTTAGAATTTGGGCCAACCGTTGACAAAAAAGATATTATTATGGTATTATTCCCTATCAAAGATCTTTAAAAATAAAATAAAATTAGTAAAAAACATTGATAATTAAATAATTAAAACAGGAGGTATAAAATGAAAAAAAATGACTTTTTTGTTGCATTATGTCGCAGAGAAAAAGCTTGCTCAATCAGAAGAGCGATGTCCTTAGTTGAAGAAAGTGGTTATGACCCAGAAGTCGTTAAGGTTGTTATTGAAAGAAAAGACTGTTCTTTTCATTATTTGTGGGAATTATTGGGAAAAACAGAGGATATTTTATGGGTTATAAAATCGGCTGTCCAAAATGATAATTTTAGGAAAATTTCTTATAATCAATTTTTGTCATTATTCGTAACGGCTAAAAAACAAAGATCTGATTATTCGGAGTATGCTAGTGAAGCCCTGGAAATTTTGGCCGAGAAGAAATTTTTAAACAAATTTACTGGAGAAGAATTATTAAATTTTTCTAAAGAGTTTGGTTATAATTCTTCGGTAATTAACAATCTTGGACGTAAAGATTATTGGACAAAGATGAAAAAAGATTTGGCTTTGGAGATATTAAAAGAAACGACTATTGGTTCTTGCTGTAATAATTGTTTAGCCAAAATTTTTATTAGTAGAAAAGATTGTAGTATTCAAGAGGCCTTAATAATTTTAAGACGTTCAAGCTTTCCGATGGATGTTTCTTCCGCTGTTATAAAGCGTAAAGACTTTAAACTTTCTGATGTTTTGAGTGGTTTGAGAAAGATATTTGTTCATAATGTTAAGGGTTATTCCTTTAATGATATTATCATTCAGAATTTTGAAAAAATAATCGCTCGATCAGATTGTTCATTGAATTTGGCTTATGAGTTGCTAGAAATAGTTAGGGAAGAGAGTAAAGAAATTGGCCGGGAGTATTTAGTTTTAGCTGTTTCAGGTTTGATTAAGAGAAACGATCTTCCTTTTGATAAAGCTTTTGCTTTAATGGAAGAAATTGAGTGTCGTAGAGATGCTTTTGCTTCTTTTGAGGAGCGAAGAGACTTTGACATTCCAAAAAGGATTCGGTTACTCGGGCTAATGAGTAGTTTAATTCCAATTATTTATGATCGTGGAGATGAACCAGAATTTTATGATGGTGACTCGAAGAAGATTGTTGAAAAAGGTGATTGGATAAATTTACCACTCGGTGATGCTCTTCGTTTTTGTAAAAACTCGGGAAGCTTTTACGGTGCTTTAGAGATTGTTTTTGAACGAGAAGATTGGAAGAGCCTTTCTTTATCTCAGGCGATTAAGCTCGCTTCTGAAACTGGAAACCAAAATTACGTTTTAGAAAGGATTATAACCACGAAAAATTGTTCGCTTGGTAAAGCCCTGGAATTGGCCGAATTAAGAAGAGGCGATAACAGTCTTTATAATTATAGTCTCGCTAATGTGATAATAGAGTCAGGAATCGCTTCTATAGATGAGTCTTTGCAAATTTTAAAGAAAAGCGATAATTTTATGTCTACAGCGATTAGTATTGCAGAACGAAAAGATACCCCTCTTCGTGTGATCGTTGATCTTTTGGCAGAAACAAATTATGAATTAATTAATCTTTGGTCTATTATTAATAAACATGATGATTGGAGAATAATTTCTTTGAAGGATGCTTTCGATTTTTTATCAAATCCTGTTTCCTATCTCAATGTTTTATCTGTCATTACTGAGCGTGAAGATTGGAGAAAACTTTCTTTTCAGGAAGCTATGGATTTCTTAAACAAAATTGATTGGAGTCGTAACCCTTGGCCAGTTGTCTGGTCTCTTACCGAGAAGAAGGATTGTCCCTTGGAGTTGGCCCTGAAATTTCTAGGTCTATTGGATCCCACTGATCAGAATATTCAAAAAGCCCTTCTTCCAGTGGTCAATAGACTGGATAATCCCCTAGAAAACGCCTTAGAATTAGCAAAAAATTCTTATTTTGGCTCTTTTAAAGGAATAAGCACAAGAAAGGATTGGAAAGAATTGCCCCTTTCACAGGTTTATTACTACATTGAGAAGTATTCGGCTGACGCTTTAATTGATTCTTTGGCTGAGCGAGATGATTGGAGAGCTCTTACTGTTGAAGAAGCAGAAAAAGAGTTTTTGAGTCAAAATTCATACAGTAGACTTTTATATCTTGGATTGATTGTTCGTCAAGAGACTATTTCTTTGGAAGAGGCGCTTGTTATTCTCAAAAAGAACGATTATAACACTGTAATAGCCCGTGAATTTATTCAGAGAAGTGATTGCCCCCTTGATTTGTTGTCGGATGTTTTCAAAAAGTCAGACCGTTCGGCTTTGATCTTTCTTGCGATTGAAGATAACAAGGAATGGAAAAAGTTATTGCTAGAAGAGGCTTTTAGCTTCGCAGAAAAGACTTCTTCCGGATTGTTTTTTTTGATTACCAAAAGGGAGGACTGGAAAGCTATTTCCTTAGCTAAATCTTTACGGTTTGCTAAGAAATATAATTATGATAAACGGATTATTGAGGCGATAACTAGTCGAGAAGACTGGAAAAAGAAATAATAATAGTCCCAACCCCTTACAATCTTTATTGTTGAGGGGTTTTTTATTTTTAATTAATAGTTACAAAAGCTAGTTATCTCAATTTTTATAATATCAAGCTAATAATCTTTTTATCCCAAAAAGTATTAAAAATACAATTGTTTTATATTTTTTTAAAATTATGCTATAATTTCATTGCTTTCGAGACGATTAATTTCGTTATTGGATTTATAAAGAGAGACAACCCTTTAAAATCCTCGTTGTCTAACTAAATAAAAATATTATGAGTGATAATAAAAATTTCGTAAAAGAAATAACTAATATCGAAGATGACTTTGCCCAATGGTATACCGATATAGTTTTAAAAGCCGATCTAGCTGATTATGTTGATATTAAAGGTTTTATGGCCATCAAACCCTATGGTTTTGCTATTTGGGAAAATATTCAGAAATATGCTAATGAAGAATTCAAAAAAGTTGGAGTGAAAAACTTGTATCTTCCATTATTAATTCCTGAAGATTTATTAAATAAAGAGAAAGAACATGTTGAAGGTTTTGCCCCAGAAGTTGCTTGGGTAACTCATGGTGGTAGCCAAAAATTAGAAAACAGATTTTGTATTAGACCAACATCTGAAACAATGTTTTCTACCCTATATGCAAAGTGGACAGAATCTTGGCGGGATTTGCCGATGATTTTTAATCAATGGTGCAATGTTGTTAGATGGGAAAAAGAAACCAAACCGTTTTTGAGATCTAGAGAATTTTTATGGCAGGAGGGCCACACTGTTCATGAAACAGCCGAAGAAGCCCAAACTTTAACTTTGAAAATATTAGATATATATAAAAATATTATTGAAAAAAGATTAGCTATCCCCGTTTTGCAAGGAGAAAAAAGTTTTTCCGAAAAATTTGCTGGGGCGGAAAATACTTATTCGGTTGAAACTTTAATGCACGATGGTAAGGCCATACAAGCTGGGACTAGTCATTATTTTGGTCAAAAATTTAGCAAGCCATTTAAAATTAAATTTAGAAATAGAATTGAAAAAGAAGAATATGCTTATCAAACTTCCTGGGGTATTAGTACTAGATTAATCGGAGCAGTTATTATGGCTCATGGTGATAATCGAGGATTAAAACTTCCTCCAGAAATTGCCCCTATTCAAGCTATGATTATACCGATTTCTCTGTCAGATGAAGCGGTAGTTGATAAAGCTGAAGAATTATTAAATACTTTAAATAAAAAGTTTAGAGTTGAAATTGATAAAAGAGATAATTATACTCCTGGGTATAAATTTAATGATTGGGAAATGAAAGGTGTGCCGGTAAGAATAGAAATTGGGCCTAAGGATATTTTGGAAAATCAATGTATTATAGTGGAGAGAGACACTGGTGATAAAACAGCCGTCCAACTTAATGATGTTAATTTTAAATTGAAAGAAATTTTAAATAATATTCAAAAAAGAATGTTTAATACTTGCGAGAAAAATATGATCGATAGGACTTTTTCGGCTAGTAATTTAGAGGAATTTATAAAAAAAATTAATGACAAACAAGGATATATTAAAGCGATGTGGTGTGGGGAAACTCACTGTGAAGAAGAGATAAAAGAAAAAACCGGAGCTAGTTCTAGATGCATTCCTTTTGAGCAAGAAGAAATTTCTGATAAATGTGTAGTTTGTGGTAAAAAAGCAAAACATCTAGTTTTTTGGGGAAGACAATATTAAACTATCTTATTGACATAAGCCTAATTTTAGCTTATTATATAATTGACAATAGGGAAGATTTAGCCGGATTTTTTCGTTTCCTTATTTAAGGATTGTCTACGGTTCGCCCTAGTACGTGCATAGCACAAAGTACCGGGTAAAGAAAATTTAGAAAAGGTTTCAAAGATCCTTTCTTCGGAAAGGATCGCTTCAGCCATCAATAAAAGTAAAACGAGGTCGAGACAGCTTTATGTCGAAATCGATTAACTCGATAGAAATATCTTGAGTGATTGATCTAACGATTTTACTTAGCTTGATGGCTTTTTTAATTTGACAAAATGTAAAAAGTATATTAAGATTATTTGTTATCGTTCATTAAAAATTAAAAAATGAGTAAAAATCGTGGAAATTTTGGTCGGAATTTTAGTCAAAAACCGTTAACCTTTAATGAATTTCTCGTTATAGATGTTACTGGCGTTTGTATTTATTGTAATTTTTTTTATAATTTTTATAACCACAAACCCGGTTCAGCTAAAAATTACGAAAGATTAAAAAAGGTCAATGAAAAATTGGCTGAAGAACTATCTGAGGTCTACCTCAGGTTTTGTTTAAATAAAGAAAAAATTCCTTTTAGAGAATATGTTTGGGGGCACTCCTATCCTAAAGAAATTTTAAAAAAGGGATATAAGGCCTATCTCTGTCTGAGAAAGGAATTTTCTAATGATCCTGAATTAATAGAAAAAATAAAAAAGTATAATAAAGAGTTATCGCCTCCTACGCCCGATGATTGGGCAGCTTTTTTCTCTTGATTTATACCTAATGAAGATCAAAGGTGATTACTATCACCTTTTTTTGTTTTTTATTTTTAAAATGGTATAATTACGGCAGGTGTTGTTAATAATTAATTTTCAAAATATGAAAAATATTAAAGCTCAGTCACTAATTGATTTCAAAGTTATCCCTTTAGTACAATTCTCTGTTTTTTTGTCTTTGTCTTTAGTTGCTCCCCTTTTAGGCCATCAATTAATAACTGGACCCATAATTAATGCCATTTTGTTTATTAGTGTTATAACCTTAGGCCTTAGAACTGGTATTCTTTTAAGTTTTTTACCTAGTTTAATAGCCTTATCAACCGGGATATTATCTTTGGCTTTAGCTCCGATTATCCCTTTTATTATTTTAGGTAATATTTTATTAGTAGTATCGTTCCATTATTTAAAAAACAAAAATTATTGGTTCGGAATTATTTCGGCCAGCTTTTTAAAATTTGCTTTCCTCTATATTTCTAGTTCTCTTTTGTTTAATCTATTATTAAAAAAAGAATTGGCCGGAAAAATAGCAGTTACTATGGGTTGGTTTCAATTTTTAACTGCTATTATTGGTGGAATTTTAGCATTTTTTGTTTTAAAATTTCTTTCAGAGAAAGATAAAAGATAAAAATTTGCCTGGTTGACTTCTATAAATTTTTATGTTTAAATAGATTATTAAATAGTTCTTTTTATCATGAAGAAAATAGTTCTTTTTTTACTAATTTTTTTATCGGTGTTTTTCTTATTGTTATTCCTCAAGGGGGAGAGCAGAGAAATAACTATTCCATTATTTATCGATGGACAGACCGATGGCGGAAGAATTTGGCCAAACATTCCGGCTACTATCAAGATTTCTTGCCTAATTTATTACCTGTTTATTTTAGCTGTTTTAAATTTCCTTATTATATATTTGTTTTATTTTTTGAAAAATAAAAAGGAGTATCTAATTTTAGGCTTGAATCTAGCGGGCGGAGCGGTTCTATCTCTATTTATATTAATCAACTTTGGTTGGTGGATAATGGTGATAGCTGGTCCCTCTTTGATTCCGTCTTTATTTCTAGTCGTTTCTTTATTCCAAAAAAGAATAAAGATAAAAAATTTATTAGAAATGCTGGCGGGTTTAGTAATAGTTATTCTGGTTTACTTATTACTAAACATTTAACTCTTGAAAGGACTTTTTAGTCCTTTTTTTAATATTGACATCGACAGTATAATATGATAGTATAAGATGTAATTATTTAGAACATTAAAAAATTAATAATAAAAAGGGAGGAAAAAATGAGACACGGGACTCAATTAGAAATTAATTTTTCTGATCAGAAAAAAATTAGCATTGAAGAGAAAAAAAACTTGGTAATTAATGTTAAAGGAGAGGCAGAGGAAGAAGTTTTAAATTATCTTCCAAATGATTTAGTAGATAATTTAAAATCTAAGGAAAGAGCAATAATCGCTCCCAATCAGGACAATCAAGATGATAATAAAGATTTGTATTTACCTCATTGGAAAGAGCAAGAAGAAAATAGGATAGCTCGGATTAATGAGCTAGAAATGGGATCTTTCAAAATCATTGCTTACATGGCCAAGGATTTTAAAGTAAGGCTTTTAGCGCTGTCCAATTTGGACAAATATGATTACAAAAAAATCATTAAAATCGCTAATAACGAGAAAATAAGGAATAAGGTTTTAGCAGAACAAATCTATTCCAATTTTGGTTCTTTGAAAAGATTAGGCAAGTGTTTCCGTCTTCTGAAAAATAAGGAGTACAAGAAGTTATTGGATTATTTTTCTGAAATGAAAAAAGCAGAAACTAATGCCTCTAATGAGATATTAGTTTTTGATAAGTTTATTGAGCTTCTTAACAATGTTAAGGAGCTAGAAAAACTCCGATTAGCCTAGTTTTTTCTGGCAGTTATCTAAAGGTCTATTAAGGCCTTTTTTTGTTTTTTTTCCTTAAATGTGGCATAATTTAAAGATGAAAAAAGTTAGATTTTTTTTATACTCTTTTTTAGGGGTCAGCTTAATGGTTTTGGCTTATTTTTATGTTGTTCCTTCAGGGAAAATAACCTATAGTTATGATTTTTCTAAAAAAAGTTTTAATCTATTAGGCGGTCAGGGTTTCTTTCATAAATTCGGCCCTAGTGATCGATTATTAGATAAGAATAAGATAATTGGTGACCCAGTTTATTTTAATTTAAGAACGTCTCGCCATTTCAATGAGGCTGAAATTAAATTAAAGTATAAAATTAGCCAAGATTTAAGCCGAGCTGATTTTTTAAATATTGAGGCTGGGGTGTTGGTTGATAAAAATAATTGGGATTATAGGTTATATCCGGTTTATAATAATAAATTGAACAGTTTATCGGAAAAATGGTCAGTTAAGGAAGAAGAAGCTGTTTTATTTTTCCAAAAAAATAATATTTTTGCCAGTTACTCAGACTTTATAAATAATAATGATTTTTCTAAAACTATTTTTTATAATTATGACATCGATAGAGAATTTGTCTTAGATGATTATGAACCTCAGACTAGAAATATTTTAGAAATAAATAAAATAAGAGGGTCATATTCTTTTTTTACTTATGTGAAAGAAGAGGCTTTAAATATTAATTTTATTTTTAGGAAGATTGAAGCCACCTCAGAAAATTTTAGAGTTAGAGTTTATCAAGCAAATGATTTAATTTTTGAAAAAAACATTAGCGATAATAATTTTAGTAATAATACCTTGGCTTTTGTTCTCGACCTGCCAGATTTAAAGGAAGGTGTTTATAAAGTAGAAATTAATAGTAGTGATAATATTATAACCGATGAAATTAGGGCAAATTTAACAAAGTTGGTTTTTTTAAATAAATTGTTTTTAGATGAATTAACTTCGGAAACAACTATTTTTTCTCTGAAGAATAATTTTAGACTAAAAGCTTTATCTTCTGAACATTTAGGCAAAATCGAGATTAATAATGAAAGTTTTTGGGTAGATGAAATTTATAAGCAATTTAATGTAAGCTCTATCTCGGATAGAGTAGATAAATTAAATAGGTTAAAATTATATTCCAGTGGTTTATTGATAGAAAATAATGGTTTATTTTCTTTCACGGAAGAATCTTTTTTTGATCCTTGGTTAATTAGGTTAGATCAAGATTTAAACATTGAAAATTTTGATTTTATAGTAGCTAAATATAATAAAGCGGAGTTTAAAGATGAATCTTGGGAGTCTATTTTAAAGGTTGATTTAAATGGTGCTTTTGTGGATAAGGATGGTTATCATTTTATTTTTTCAATTCCTTTTTTGTCGGAAATAAGGGAGGAGAATTTTGTAGAAATAGAAAAAATAGAGATAAGTTTAACGGGCACGAGTTTAAAAGCCAAATTAAAAAAATATTTTAATTTTTGATGTTTTTATGTTAAGATTTAAGAGCAAAATTGATAAATATAAAAAGGAGCTTTTTTACTTTCTAGCTGTAAGTTTATTTTTGTTTTTTCTTTTAGAATTAATTTTTCCTAGATTTGTTTTAGCCTATATTAATCTTAATATTTTAGTCTTTTTATTTTTAGTAATCTTTTTTTATATAATATTTTCTCCTTTTTTAAAAAATAAATAACATCTATGAAATTAGAAAAATTTTTAAACCCCAAATTTATTGCTGTCGTGGGAGCTTCTAATAACGTTGAAAAAGTGGGGCGAAAAGTCTTTGATAATATTAGTCTGACAAAAAAAACGGGGGTTTTCCCGGTTAATCTTAAAGAGAAAAAAATAGCCGGAATTAAAGCTTACGCCGATATTAGTGATTTGCCAATAAAAAAATGGGCGGAACTTTTGGTCGTGATAGTTATACCAGCAAAATTTGTTATAGCTGAAATAGAGAAATGTGCTCGCTTGGGCATAAAGAGTGTTGTTATTATTAGTGCTGGGTTTAAAGAGGCTGACAATGATGGTCAGGCGTTAGAAGAGAAAATCAAAATTTTAGCTAATAAAAATAAGATTAATATTTTAGGTCCTAATTGTTTAGGATTTATTAATAACGATAAATTTTTGAATGTTACCTTCTCTAATTATTTATTAGTGCCAGAAATAAAAAGAACTAATAATATTGCTTTTTTATCTCAGTCTGGGGCTATTGGTAGCGCTCTTTTAGATTGGATTAGAGACAAAAATATCGGCTTGTCTTATTTCGTTAGCTTAGGTAATAAATTAAACTTAAATGAAAATGATTTTTTTGAATTTTTAGCTAAGGATAAAAAAACTGATTTAATAGTAGCCTATTTAGAAGAAATTTCTCAGGGACAAAAATTTTTAAAATTAGTTTCTAAATTAGCTAAAACTAAACCAGTAGCTATACTTAAATCGGGGCGAACAGTCAGCGGAGGGGAGATGGCTAAATCTCATACTGGCAGTTTGGCTGGTTCTTATGAAGTTACCCTAACAGCTCTAGAGCGAGCCGGAGCAATTATTTTAGAAAATATTAATGAAATATATAATTTAATGCACCTTATTAAGGGGCCGGTCAAAGATACCTCTGGTAAATTAGCGATTGTTTCTAATGCTGGGGGCCTAGCGGTTTTAGCTAGCGATGCGACCTATGAAAATAATTTATCGTTAGCCGTTCTTTCTAAAGAAACAATTATTAAATTGAAAAAAACATTACCTAGCTTTGCTCATGTAAAAAATCCCTTAGATATTTTAGGGGATGCTGATCCCGAAAGATATCAAAAATCTTTGAGTTTAATTTTGGCTGATCCTAAGGTTTCTTCAGTTTTGATTTTATTAACTCCGCAGAGCATGACCAAGGTGGTCCCAACCGCCGAGGTTATTGGGAAAATAAAAGAAAAATATCCAGATAAGTTGGTAGGCACCTGTTTTATTGGCGGAGTCGAAGTTGCTAAGAGTAAAAATATTTTAAATAAATACGCTATATCAAATTTTGATTCTTTGGAAGAGGCGATTAATATTTTATCTAAGTTTTTTAATTATTTAAATAATAGAAAAACTATTAAAAATTTCATAGAAGAGAAAAAAGACAAAAATGAAGAGGCAGTTGATTACGCTTCCGATTTAGAGGTTTGGGATTATTTAAAATCGTTTAATTTTTTGAAAAAAATAGGTTTAAAAATGGTTTCATCTAAAGAGATAAATAAGAAAATTTTAAATAAAATAAAATATCCGATTGTTATTAAATTTACCGGTCCCGATTTTATTCATAAAAGCGATAAGCAGGCCGTTTTCTTAAATATTGAAAATAAAAGTGAGGCTTTAAATGTTCTTGATATTTTTCAAGAACAAAAGATGAAAAAAAAGATAGCCTTTGATAACAAAGTTGTTTTTCAGCCGATGGTAAAAAATGGTTGGGAGTTAATATTAGGTTTTAAAAGAGATCCGGTTTTTGGGCCGATTGTTTTATTAGGTCAAGGTGGAATTTATTCAGAAATTTATAAAGACATTGTCCTAGAAACAGCTGATTTAGATCGAGATCGTGTTTTGAAAATGATTAAAAAACTGAGATGTTACCCGATTTTAGTTGGAGCCCGAGGAAAAAAAGGAATAAATATAAAAAAATTAATTGATATTATTTTAAATTTTTCTAAGAAAATTAAAGATCAACCAAATATTTTTGAGGTTGATGTTAATCCTTTAATAGCTAAGGAAGATCAAATCATGGCCCTTGATGTTAGGGTGGTTGGTAAAAAATAATTTAGATAAAATGTTTAGTTTTAAAAATGTTTTTCAAGCAAGAACTTCTGGTATTGCGGCCGCTGCTATTTTAGTGGGGGTATTTTCTTTGTTTTCCAGAATCTTGGGAATTTTTCGAGATAGAATTTTAGCTGGAGAATTTGGGGCGGGAGAGGTTTTGGATGCTTATTATAGTGCTTTTCGTATTCCAGATTTAATTTATAATCTTATCATTCTAGGAGCTTTATCGGCTGGGTTTATCCCCGTCTTTTCAGCTTTAATAAAAAAGATGAGATGTAATGAAAATTTTTATTTTTGTTATTCTAGTTCGGAAAACAAAGAGGCTTGGAATTTAGTAAGCAATCTTTTAAATATATTAATAATTGTTTTAGCCTTCTTTTCGATTTTGGGTTTATTTTTAGCTCCGCAACTTATAAAAATAATTGCCCCAGGATTTTCTCCAGAGTTAAAAGAAACGGCCGTTACTCTTTCTAGAATAATGTTTCTCTCCCCAATTTTTTTAGGGATTTCTAGTTTATTGGGTGGAGTTTTGCAATCTTTTAAAAATTTTTTAATTTTTTCTCTAGCTCCTATTTTCTATAATCTAGGTATAATAGTTGGAGCTTTGTTTTTCGTCCCTATTATTGGTGTTAGCGGGTTAGCTTGGGGGGTAGTTCTGGGAGCTTTTATGCACATGATGATTCAATTTCCTTCAGTTATGATTTTAGGTTTTAGGTGGAAGCTTTTAGTCAATTTAGAAGAATATAATTTAAGAGAAATTTTTAAAATGATGTTACCCCGAACCTTAAGTTTGGCTACCGTTCAAATAAATTTATTAGTGGTTACAATAATCGCTTCAACTTTGGCTAGTGGTTCCCTAGCCGTTTTCAATTTTGCTAATAATTTACAGTCGTTTCCTATTGGTATTTTTGGAATATCTTTTGCGGTGGCGGCCTTTCCGGTTTTGTCAGCCGTTGCTTTTAATAAAGAGAAATTAATCTCTAATTTTTCGTATGCCTTTAGACAAATTTTATTTTTTATAATTCCCTCCACTGTTTTATTAATTACCTTAAGAGCTCAGATAATTCGAGTTGTTTTAGGAACGGGTGAATTTTCTTGGAGAGATACTGTTTTAACTATTGATACTCTAGGCTTTTTTGCTTTGGGATTATTTGCTCAGGCGACTATTCCATTATTAACCAGAGTTTTTTATGCTCGCTATAATTCTAAGACACCTTTTTATATTGGAATTTTTATTGTGGTGATAAATATCTTTTTATCATTATTTTTTGGTAAAAGAATGGGGGTCGCCGGTCTAGCCCTAGCTTTATCTATATCTAGCATTTTGAATTTTATGATTTTGTGGTTATGGCTCTATTTTGAAATTGGAGATTTAGATCAAAGAAAAATTATTCATTCAGTTTTTAAATTTTCTGTGGCTGGTGTGGTGGCTGGTTTTTTTATTCAATTAGGAAAATATTTAATTTGGCCAGTAATTGATATGAGCAAACTCTGGGGAGTATTGGCTCAAGGTTTTTTTGCTGGGTTACTTGGTCTGGCGGTTTATGTTTTGCTTTGTTATGTAATGAGGAGCGAAGAAGTTTTAGAATTATTGGAAGTTATTAAAAGAAAACTGCCTTTTAGTCATCGAGTTAAAAAAGAAAAAGATTTAGATGATCAAAGTGAAGTTCGAGGGCTATAGTTATTGTTTGCTTTATTACGGATAATCTATTACAATACTAAGCTAAAACTAGTAAGGGAATAAAATTATTTATGTTTGATAAAATAAGGAATTTTTGTATAATCGCGCATATTGATCACGGTAAGTCAACCTTGGCTGATCGCATGCTTGAAATTACCAATACCGTTGATAAAAGAAAAATGAAAGATCAAATTTTAGATGGTATGGATATTGAAAGGGAGCGAGGAATTACTATAAAACTTCAGCCGGTCACGATGTCTTATCAAGGCTATGAAATAAATTTAATTGACACCCCTGGTCATGTTGATTTTTCTTATGAGGTTTCTCGATCTTTAGCCGCTGTTGAAACGGCGGTTCTCTTAGTTGATTGTACCCAAGGAATTCAGGCCCAGACTTTAGCTAATTTATATTTAGCTTTAGAACAAGATTTAAATATTATTCCGGTTATAAATAAGATTGATTTACCCGCTGCCAACCCCGATAAAACCAAAAGAGAAATTATAAAATTATTGGGTTGTTCGGAAGATGAAATTTTAGCCTCTTCTGGAAAAACGGGTGAAGGAGTAGAACTAATTCTTCAAGCGGTGATTGAAAAGGGCCGACCTCCCAAAAGTTCGGTAACCGACACCTCTCGGGCTTTAATTTTCGACTCTAAATACGATGAGTATAAAGGAGTGGTGGCCTATGTTAGAGTTTTTGATGGCCATTTGAAAAAAGGCGATAAAATTAAATTGGTAGCGACTAAAGCCGAAAGCGAAATATTAGATATTGGCGTTTTTAAACCTGATTATTTTTCTACCGGGTTATTAGAGACTGGGTCTATTGGGTATATTGTTACTGGATTTAAAGAGGTCGGAGAATGTCGTGTGGGAGATACTGTTTCCTTATTATCTTCAACTAACATTGATCCGTTGGCCGGATACAAGGAAGTTAAGCCAATGGTTTTCGCGGGTGTTTTTCCTAGAGAGGGAAATGATTTGGAAGATTTGCGTGAAGCTATGGCTAAATTAAAATTAAATGATAGTTCTTTGGTTTTTGAACCGGAAAGATCGGATGCCTTAGGATTTGGTTTTAGATGTGGATTTTTAGGATTATTACATTTGGAAATTTTTCAAGAAAGATTGCGTCGTGAATATAATTTAGATTTAATAGTAACAATTCCTAGTGTGGCTTATAGAGTTTTTAAAAAAAATAATGAAGAAATAATTATTCGGACACCTCAAAAATTACCCGATCCGACAGAAATAATAAAAATAGAAGAGCCGTGGGTTTCTTTAGATATAATTTCGCCTAAAGATTATATAGGAAATATTATGCAGTTGGCTCAAGATAAAAGAGGAATTTATAAAAACACCCAATTTATTTCTTCGGGAGCCGATGAGCAAAGAGTGATTTTACATTATGAAATTCCAATGTCAGCTATTTTAACTGATTTCTATGATAAAATAAAAAGCATTAGCGCTGGTTATGCTTCAATAAATTATGAATATTTAGATTATCGTCAGGCCGATGTGGTTAAAATGGATATCTTAGTAGCCGAAGAACCAATTGAGGCCTTAGCCGTTATTGTTTATCGGGATGAGGCTCATCGTCGCGGTAAAGAAATAGTAAATATTTTAAAAGAGTCCTTGTCTAAACAAATGTTTGTTTTAAAACTGCAGGCCGCTATTGGCGGAAAAGTAATCGCGGCCGAAAGATTATCGGCTATGAGAAAAGATGTAACGGCTAAATTATACGGAGGTGATGTTTCTCGTAAAAGAAAATTATTGGAAAAACAGAAAAAAGGTAAAAAGAAAATGATGGCTGCTGGTAAGGGTAGTGTTGATATTCCGCCAGATACTTTTGTTAAAATATTAAAAAAATAAATTTTTAAGATTAAAAAAATGAGAAGAAGAACTAAAAAGAAAATCATTAAAATAGTTTGGGCAATTTTGGCCATACTTATTATTTTTTCGATGGTTGCTTGGACAATCGGATTAGCTCTAATGTAATTTTTTAATATTGTTATCGTTGCTGATTGTAAAGATATTAAGGGTCGTTTTTAATGGATTGTTTTTAAATTAATATAAAAAAAATGGATAAAATATGGCAAATATATCCTTCGATGCCAAATGATTTTAAAGAGGAGAATAAAGATTTTAATCCTTTTATTCTTCAACTTTTGTATAATCGAGATATAAAATTATCGGATGATTTGAGATGGTTCTTGTTAGATGACAAGGCTGAATTTTTAGATCCTTTTCTTTTTAATAATATGGAGTCAGCGGTTGATTTGGTAATAAAACATATTAAAGAGAAAAATAAAATAATGATTTATGGGGATTATGATGCCGACGGGGTAACCTCTTCAGCTTTGCTTTACGAGGCTTTTCAAGTTTTTAAGGCTGAGGTTGATTTTTATCTGCCGGATAGAGTTAGTGAGGGTTATGGTTTAAACAGAACAGCGATTGATGAAATTAAAAATAGAGGTTTTAGTTTAATAGTCACCGTTGATAATGGAATCCGAGGGAAAGAAGAGGTTGAATATGCTAAAAGTTTAGGTTTAGATATTATTGTCACCGATCACCATGCTTATCCAGAGAAAAAAGAAGATTTACCAGATTGTTTGATTATTAATCCGGCTGATTTTTCTTCTGGCTATCCTTTTCGATTTTTGGCTGGGGTGGGAGTGGCTTTTAAATTAGTTTCAGCTTTAGTAAAAAAATCAAAAATTCCAGAAGAGTATAAAGATTTATTAATTTCTCGTAGTTTAGATTTAGTGGCCATCGGAACTGTGACTGATATGGTTCCCTTGGTGGGAGAAAATCGTTTAGTAGTTCAAGAGGGTTTAAAAATTTTAAACAATACTAAAAGAATTGGGTTGTTGGAATTAATAAAAGTGACTGGGGCGGTTAAAGAATTAAATGCTTTTAATGTTGGATTTCAAATTGGTCCTCGACTTAACGCTGCTAGTCGCATTAAACATGCTAATTCAGCTTTGAATTTATTAATTAGCAAGGACCAAGGAGAGGCCGAAAAATTAGCCCGAGATTTGAATAATAAAAATTTAGAAAGACAAAAAATAACTGAAGAAGTAATGTCGATGGCTGAAAGTCAAATTGATAAAGAAAATTTACCCGAAATAATTATTGTTAAAGATTTTTCTAGTAATTCTTGGAATGAAGGGGTTATTGGATTGGTAGCCGGAAAATTAACCGAAAGATATTATCGTCCAGTTTTAGTCGTTGTGAAGACAGAAGAACAGGTAACTGATGATCAGGGTCAATCCCAATGGGTGTATAAGGGGAGTGGTCGTAGCATTGAAGAATTTAATTTGGTCGAGGCTCTAGAAGATAATAAAAAATTTTTGTACAAATATGGTGGGCATCCCATGGCTGGAGGTTTCTCTATTTTATCTGAGGAAGAGTTTTCTCTTTTTGCAAAAAGTATAGAAAAAATGGCTAAAGATAAATTAGCTCAAACTTCGTTATTGCCAAAAATAAAAGTTGATTGTGAGATTAATTTTAGCAATATTGATGATGAGTTAGTAGAGTTAGTTGAGAAAATGAGCCCTTTTGGGCAAAGTAATCCGATTCCCAAATTTGCTACTTTTAATGTTAAAATTATTGATGTCTCTAAAATGGGTTTTGATAGTCAACATATAAAAATAAAATTTTTAAATCATGATGATAAGGATATGAAAAGTTTTTGGGGAATTTCTTTTGGCGGTAGTGAAAGATATAGGCATTTGAATATTGGTGATAATGTTGATGTTGTTTATACTTTAGAGTTTAATGAGTTCAATGGACGGAAGGATATTCAATTAAAAATTATTGATATTAAGAAATAAAATAATATGTCATTCAATAAACTAATAATCTTCACCGATGGCGGGCTCGGGGAAATCCTGGTCCGGCTGGAATAGGAGCGGTTTTGTATAATGAAAAAAAAGAAAAGGTGGCCGAAGTCTCTAAATTTTTAGGAGTGAAAACTAATAATCAGGCCGAATATATTGCCCTAATAGAAGCTCTTAAAAAAGCGAAGGAATTAAATTCCAAGGAGCTGGATATTTTTTTAGATAGTGAATTAGTAGTTAAACAATTAAATCGTGAATATAAAGTAAAAAACAAGGAATTGGCACCCTTGTTTTTAGAAGTATATAATTTATCTCTTAATTTTTCTAAAATAACCTTTAAACATGTTTATCGGGAGGATAATAAAGAAGCGGATAGATTGGCCAATGAGGCAATGGATAAAATGAAATAAAAAGAATAAAGAATAAAACTATTTTCCAGTCGGTGACCAATGCCAAGGTTCGCTGGATAGATTTGCGTATAGTCCTTGAGCATTCATACATTCTTTTAATCCAGAGCTTTCATTATAGTCCCATGACATTTTTTGTCCATCTAATCTCATTAAGTCCATTGCTTTTCCGGATCCATGATTAGAGCAACAGGGATTAGCGGCATTTTTGGGAACTCCTGCTTTTATCCAATCTTCCTTGGCTTTAATTTGGCCTAAAGCACTTCTCCAGCCTGAAGATATTTTAAAAAGATCTTTATTGGAATTTTTCGCTTTGACACATTTCATGGCTTCATTAAATTTATTTAATGTGTCGGTGTGTACTTTTTTCCCAGAAACAGGGTCAGTAATTAAACTATTAGCTTCTATTTCTCCAAAAGCCCGACAAATACTAAAATCGCCATTTTTAGAAGCTGCACATCCGGCTATATAGGGGTTTTCGTTGGTCTCGTCTATCCCAGCACAAGCCAATGGAAGAACACTTTCAAGTTCTAAATACTTCATCCCCACTAAATTCGGATTTATTTGATAAAGTAAAACATAAGAAGTTAAAAGAATAACTAATCCAGTTATACTACCGGTAATCCAGCTTTTAGCTTGAGTAACACGAGTAGCGTTTCCAGCCGAAATTAGCCAGATAACTCCACCAATCATTAAAGCCAGCGCTGCTAAAATTCCACCAATACCTAGAAGATAATTATAAATAGCATAAATATAAACGGCAATCCAAGGTATTTTACAAACCTCACTACCGTCTTTTTTTTCACAAATTACTGGGTATTTTTCAGCTAATTCTTCTAACCCTGGAATTTTTATTTGTAAATTTCCTAAAGGATTTAAATCGGGAGTTTTAACTTTTTCTTCCGTTTTTTTTCGGCAACAACAGTAGATAGTGTCTCCAGAATTTTTTTCTGGTTGGGTAATAGTTTTACATTTATCATTACTAGATTTTTCTTCGGTACTATAGCATCCTCCTTGAAAAGTGCTTACTGTGCCACCGGGAACAAGTCTTTCTACTCGCCAGGAACAACCATCATCGGTGGTTGTTTTGGGAGCACTGCTAGCGCTAAAGCAACTTCCGGGGTATGTTAATACCGGTTTAGATAAATCACAAAAAGCCCCAGGAATTCCTAAGTGTTCTTCTATATGAGAACAATCATTATTACTATTACAACCTCCCCCTATTTTAGGATAACATCTTTTAGACATCCCTGAGTAAACGCACATATTGTTAATAGGGCAATCTTGAAAACTTGTACATTTTTCTCCAATTTCAGCTGATTGAACCTGTGTGGTGGGAACTAAAAAAACAAAAAATAATATTAATAAAGATAGAGTGATTATTTTATTAAAATATTTAGGCATATTTTTAGAAGAGTAATTCAAAAATTATTTTATTAAATGTTGGAATCTTTTTTGTTTTTGTAAATATTCTTTTTTTACTTCGGAAAAGTTATTTGGCTTTTCACTTTTGTTTGTTAATATTCCATTTTCATATTCTAATAAAGGATATAAATCACTTTGAACGGCTAATTTTCCAATTTTAACAGCTTCATTAGTTTTTATTCCCCAACCGGGAACACAAGGCGATAAAATTTGAATATAAGCTGGACCATTTATTTCTTTACCTTTTTTCACTTTATTATAAATATCGTCGGGATAGCCAGCTGTAGTTTGAGCAACGTAAGGGACATCATGGGCTAGAGCAATTTTTATCATATCCTTTTTTTGATATTGATTTCCGATAGTATTACAAAGTGTTTTTTGGGGAGGACAACTTCCCTTAGGTGAGGTACTGGTGGAAGCTCCATAAGGAGTGGCCCCCGAAGCTTGGTAACCAGTATTAGAATAACTTTCAGTATCATAACAAATATATAAAATATTTTCTTTTCTTTCCCACATTCCGCTGATTAATCCTAAACCAATATCAAAAGTTCCACCGTCGCCAGCCATAACTACAACTTTAGTTTTGAGATTTTTTTGTTTTTTTAGGGTAGCTGATATTCCAGTAGCTACAGCCGAAGGATTTTCAAATAGAGAGTGTATCCAAGGGACTCCCCAAGCACTTTGAGGATAGGGAGTGGTGGTTACTTCTAGACAACCAGTAGCATTGGCGATAATAACATCATCTCCTAGAGCCCGCATTACCGATTGCACGGCTGATAATTGTCCGCAACCGGCACAGGCGTTGTGACCGGATGAAATTAGTTTTTTTTTATTCATGGATAATATTTATATATTTTTTAATTTTTTTACATTTTTCCATCTGGGACACAGGCATTTCTTCCAGAATTATTAAATTGCAAATCACAAATCTCTTCTTCGTATATATATTTTAATTTAATATCAGGATATGATTCTTTAGGATCAGGGCAACTTTCTCCGTTAGTTATTGTTTTGCAAGTTATTCCGAGTGAATCCATTTTTTCATATTGGCAACATCTAATTTTATTTTTTTTAGTACATTCAAAAATATCATTAGGATTTTCATATTTAATTTTAGCACAAACTTCATCTTCTAAGCACTCTTTGGCTACATTTTGAATAGTTTTTCCTTCTTCTTTAAGTTTTTCATTCTCGGCTATTTCGGCGGCGGTTCTGGTTATAAATAATTTACCATCTTTTGTTTCTCCTTGTCTTTCCCCTTCATTATATTTAACGCAAACAGTGTTTTTTTCTCGGCGGTCAATATTATCAACATCGTTTGTTCTAAAATCAACCAAATAAGGATTTATCGTTCTTAAAATTACGTAGGAAGTTAGCATTAAAATTAAACCAGTTAAACTACCAGTCATCCAGCCTTTAGCTTGGCCGATTTTTTCAGTATTTCCTCCAGCGGTTAACCAAATAACACCCGAAACCATTAAAACAATAGCAGCGAGCAATCCAACTATGGCTAATAAGTAATTATAAATAGATTTAACATAGATAGCCAAGGCCTTGGTTCCGCCTTCTATAGTAGTGTTTTGTCCTTTAATAAAATTAGATCCCGGGATGGTAACTTGAGGGACAAATTCTATTCCACTGGCTAAAGTTTTATTAATGGGAACAAAAAATATTAATAAAAAAAATATTAGAATAATGGCCTTAAGAGTGATGTTTCTATTATTTTTCATATTTTTAATTTATTATTTTCATTAATATTATTAAAATTAAAATTTGGATTAAAAAAATGAAGAAAAATGTTATTAAAAAAACCAAGGGCCAACCAGTTATTTTATGACTAGGTTTTTTTCTGATAATTTTATCAAACAATTTAAACATACGTTATTTTTTAATTTTTATTTTATAATCTTTAAAATTTCTTTTTCGGTGATATCGCGTCCGCCTAATCCGCTAATAAAACTTTTTATCTTTTGGCGGTCGGAACTTATTGATTTTATATCTAAAAATAAGGGGCTAAAATTTCCTGGGCTAATAGCTTTTTCTAAGACTATTAAGTTTTTAGCTCTTTTTATTATATCATATATTTCCTTGGCTGGAAAAGGACGGTAAGATTTTATTTTTAAGACTCCCACACTATTATTTTTAGTTGTCGTTATCGAAGCGATGGCTGATTTTATAGTTCCAATTACCGAACCCATAGCTATTATAATGGTCTGGGGGTTTTTGGGTCCAGAATATTCTATTAAACCATTATCAATAACTCCTTTAATCATTTTTGCTTTGGTAAGTTTTTGTAAAATTTGATGTTCAGTTTTAATTTCTTCTATAGCTGTAGTAAAATCATCAGCTATTTTTTTTCGGTATTCTTGATAATGTTGAGGGGTCATAAAAGCCCCCATAGTAATAGGATTTTTAGAATCTAAATATTTTCCCTTAAGTGGTTTGTATTTTGGTAAAAACTTTTTGATTAGTTTTTTTTCAGGGATATAAACGGGTTCATAGCAGTGAGTTAAAATAAAACCATCAATATTTACCATGACCGGTAGGGATAATTTTTCAGCGATTTTAAAAGCTAAAAGATGTTGCCAAACAGCCTCTTGATTATTTTCGGCGAATAACATAATCCAACCGGCGTCACGAATAGCCATGGCGTCTTGGTGGTCATTCCAAATATTAATGGGGGCGGAAATGGCTCGATTAGCTAAAGTCATAACTATTGGCAAACGCATTCCGGAAATATTGTAGATTACTTCGGTCATTAAGAGTAGCCCTTGAGAACTGGTAGCGCTATAAGCGCGAGCTCCTTTGGCGGAGGCACCGAGAACAATAGAAGCTGCTGAAAATTCACTTTCCGATCGAATATATTCATAATTAGCTAGGCCATCAGCTTTAAATTTAGCTAAATCTTCGACAATATGGGTTTGGGGAGTAATTGGGTAAGCAGAAATAACATCGGGTTGGATGTTTTTTATAGTTAAGGCAATCGCCCGAGACCCCTCTAATATTTGTGCTTTATTATTTTTAGACATATTTTTTATTATTTTTATTTTTAAAATTAATTTTTTATTTTTTCTACGAACGTTTAAGAATTTTGGTTCTTTAATTTGCCAGCCTTGAAAAATTTCAGAATAGGTAGGAGCGTAAAAACCGTGTAAAATTTTATTGTTTGAGCGAAGTCACGCTAAGCGTGACGAGCGAGTTTAAAATTTTGCTAGGTTTTATAGCGAGTGCCCTGAAATTTTGAATAGCTGGCGATTTTTGCGCAACTTTTTCTAAAAAAGTTGCATAAAGATTATTTTATCTCTAAAACAATTGGAGCATGGTCTGAACCAGTGATTTGGTCTAAAATATCAGCCCGCTCTATTTTTTTTATTAATTTTTTTGAGACACAAAAATAATCAATTCTCCAGCCAATGTTTTTAATTCTGGCGCCAGAACGAAAACTCCACCAAGAATATTTTATTTTTTTTGGATGTAGATGTCTAAAGGTGTCAATAAAATCATCTTTTAGAAAATTAGTTAGCCAATTTCTTTCTTCATAAGTAAATCCGGGATTGCCAATATTCTCTTTGGGACGAGCTAAATCAATTTCTTGATGGGCAACATTTAGATCCCCAGTTAAAATAACTGGTTTCTTTTTGTCTAATTTTTTTAAGTATTTTTCTAATTCATTATTAAAATCTAATTTGTAGCCTAATCGGCTCAACTCGTGATTAGAATTGGGGAAATAAGTATTAATTAGGTAAAAATCCTTTAATTCTAGGGTTTGAACTCGGCCCTCATTATCAAATTTATCAATTTTTAAACCATTTTCTTTTTTTAGCACTTTTAATTCTTTTTTATATAATATTAATGTTCCGCTATAACCAGGTCGTTGAGCTGAATTCCAAAATTCTTCATAATCACTAAAATCAAATTCTTCCTTGTTTTTTTTATCATCTGATATTTTAATTTCCTGTAAAACTAAAATATCAGGGCTTTCTTTTTCTAAAAAATCCTTAAAGCCCTTTTTAACAACCGCCCTGATTCCATTAATGTTCCAAGATATAATTTTCATAAGATTCTAAACCTTTATTTTTATATTTCATCTTTTTATGCTAATATTATCATATAATATATTAGACAATTAATCAATGAATTTAGAAGAAAGAATAAAATATTTAAGAGCTAAAGGATTGAGTAAAAAGCTATCAGCTCGTTGGCATAAAAAATGGTGGGGCGTTTTGTTATTGGTAATATTAGCCTCTCTTTTGTTAGTGAGTCTTTCTTTTATTTTTTTAATTATTCATTTAATTAGTAATCCAGTGGAGATGGCCTTGGTTAGAAAGTCTTTAAAATCTTCTGATGAAGTTAAGAGTGTTTATTCTGATTATAATCCAGCTAATATTAAAATAGTTGAAGGAACTAATTCTTATTTCCTAGGAGCTGAAAATCCAGTTTTAACTATTGTAGTTTTTTCTGACTTTTCTTGTCCGATTTGTAAAGAAAGCCTACCAATCATTAGCTCTTTAGCTATTAAATATGGCGAGCAGGTGAAAATAATTGTTAGAGATTTTCCAGTTATTAGTGAGGAATCAGAAAATTTAGCTTTAGTAGCTCGGTGTGCCGGAGAGCAGGATAAATATTGGCCAATGTTTTACAAGCTATTTGCCTGGCAAGATGAATTATATAATTTAGGAATTGGAGCTTTAGTGGAAGAAGTTGGTATAGTTGAAACCGATGAGTTTTATAATTGTATAGATGAAAAAAAATATATTTCTAATATTGCCAAAGATAAAAGCGATGGTGTTTTTTTACAAATTGCTGGAACGCCAACTTGGTTTATAAATGGAGTTAAAGTAGGAGAAGGGGCTATTCCTTTTACTTTTTGGTCAGAATTTTTAGATAAAGCTTTAAAAAATAGTAATTAGTTTTATTTTAAAATTAAAAGTAAAAATATTAAATAAATTATGAAAAAAATAATCAATAAGGAAATTAGGATTCATGGTCGTGGAGGCCAAGGAGTAGTAGCTATGGCTGAAATTTTAGCCATTGCTTTTTTTAATGATGGAAAAATTGTTCAAGCCTTTCCTCATTTTGGAGTAGAGAGAAGCGGAGCTCCGATTCAATCTTTTGTTAGAATTTCCAGCCAAGAAATTTTAACCCGAGAACATGTTTATAACCCTGATATTTTAATAATTTTAGATTTTTCTTTATTAGGAAAAGCTGATATTTTTTCAGGTATTAAGGGCGATACTCAAATAATTATAAATTCTAATCTCAAATTAGATGAGGTTTTTAGAGAAATAAAAAAGGTTACCAAATTACCAGTTGGCTTAGAAACAAAAAATATTTTTTTAATAGATGCTACCCGAATTGCTTTGGAAATTTTTGGGAAAAATATGGTGAATACCTCAGTTTTAGGGGCCTTAAGTAAGGTTCCGGGATTATTAAAAGTTGAGAGTAGTATTAAGGCGGTTAAAGAAAAGTTTTCTGAAAAAGGCCCAGAGATTATTGCTAAAAATATTTTAGCCATTAAAAAAAGTGCTGTTAATTAAATTTTGAATAAATAGTAAATCTAAAAATATGAATGTAAAGCCAAACACTTCTTCTAAAAATAAAACTGGTTCATGGAGATCTCATCGACCAAAAATAAATTTAGAAAAATGTATTGCTTGTGGGATTTGTGCTAAAATTTGTCCCGATAGTGCCGCCGAATTAACAACAATAAAAGGTCAGAAAAAAGCTAAGATTAATTATGATTATTGTAAGGGTTGTGGTTTATGCGCCGAAGAATGCCCAGTTAAAGCAATAGACATGGAGAGGGAAAAATAAGGTGATATTTTTATTAGTAAGATGTTCAGGATTTTTAATAGATTTAGGATAATTGTTATTATTTTTTCTCGTGGACATTAAAAAGAATTTGGAGAAAGTATTTATTAATGCCACTTTTTTATAAAAAGTGGCCCAAAAATCGCCAGCAGATCAAAATTTTAGAACATTCGTTATAAAAGCTAGTAAAATTTAGAACTCGGATGAGCTCCGCTCATCCTCAAACAGCTAAATTTTACACGCTTTTTACACTCATGTCTAACCTAAAATTTTGAAAAGCTGGCAAACAAAAAGTTTAATTTCCTATGCTAAGCCATAAAAAGTAGTTTATTAAATAATTATGTCTGAAAATATTATTCAACAAACATTAGATTTGTGTAAAATGTATAATATTAAGCCCCAAAAAACAAAGGGGCAAAATTTTTTAATTAATGAAGAAGTGTATGATAAAATAATTCAATTCGCCGACCTCCAGCCAGAAGATACCGTCTTAGAAGTTGGGCCGGGATTGGGGTTCTTAACTTTTAAGTTAGCTAAAAAAGTTAAAAAAGTTTTGGCTGTTGAGGTGGATCCCAAAATTGTTCAAGTTTTAGATATTTTAATAAAAAGTCAGCTAGTTAAAAATATTAAAATTTTTAATAAAGACATTTTGCAGGCTAAGGGAGAAAATTTTTCTAAAATAAGTCCTTACAAAATTGTTTCTAATTTACCTTATAATATCACCTCTATTTTTTTAAGAAAATTTTTAAGCTTGGCTAATAAACCGGAACGGATGATTTTAATGTTGCAAAAAGAAGTTGTTGATAGAATAATTGCTCGTCCACCTAAAATGAGTTTATTATCTTTATCAGTCCAATTTTATTCTCAGGTAGAAATGTTGTTTGAAGTAAAAAAGGAAAATTTTTATCCTTCGCCGAAAGTTGATAGTGCTGTTATTAAAATTATTCCTAATAAAAAATTATTAGCTGATTATCAAGCAGAGAAGAATTTTTTTAAGTTGTTAAGAGTTGCTTTTAGCGCTAAAAGAAAAATGCTTAAAAATAATTTATCAACTGGATTTAATAAAAAAGTGGATTTAATTGAAGAGATTATCCGAAAAAATAATTTAGAGCCTAAAATTAGGCCTGAGCAATTAAGTTTAGATAATTGGCTCGACCTTTTTCAGTCATTTAAGAAGGAAAAAATTATATAATTTCTTTAGATATTCAAGGAAAATTAATATTTTTTTATGAACAAAGGGCTAGTTTTATTTATGGGTCTAAAAATTAGGTATTTTCCTTGCTTTTTTACAAAAAATATTATAATATATTAGTATAATAAAAAATAATCAGGAGAATGATTATAACTATTTTTATATGGAAGAAAACCGTTGGCGAGATGAGGATTCTGGAAAATCCCGTATCTCTAAAAAAATGGAAAAAAATCAAAAAACGGCTGTAATTATTTTGTCTTTTTTTAGTGTTTTTGTTGTTATCATTTGGGTTTTTAATTTTAAACATAATTTGGCTAATCCTTTTGATTATAGTAAGGGACTTCTGGCCGGGAATAGCCAACAGCAAATTTGTACCGACGGGAGTTGTTACAAAGACGAAAATCTAAATTCGAGTAATTTAGAATTAAAATTAGTTGATACTGATAGTGATGGAATTTCAGATTGGGATGAATTATTTATTTATGGAACCTCGCCTTATTTAGAAGATACTGATGGTGATGATCTAACTGATTACGAAGAAATTTTTACTTATAGAACTAATCCACTTTGTCCCGAGGGGCAAAATTGTTCCGATTCCCTATATCAAGGAGATTCGCAAAATGTTTCTTCGGGAAGTTCTGATGATTTATATAATTTATTAGCAGAAATAGGAACCACTTCAACTCAAATAAATCAGACTGATCTTTCAGAAGATCTTCAGGCCGATAAAATTAATCCAGAAATGCTTAGAGAAATGTTATTGCAGGGCGGTTTATCACAAAATGATTTAGATCAATTGAGCGATGATGATTTAATGAAAATTTATCAGGAAACGTTAGAGGGTTTTTAAAAATTATCAAATAAATTAAATAATAAAATATGAATAAGCCTAAATTCAATTTTTATAAAGGGAAAATTTTAATTCTTTTTTTAATTTTCTCTTTTATTTTTGGAACCCTATCTTATCCTTTCAAAGTTCAGGCTGGCCCGGATGTTATTGGTGGACCAACTGGTGTTATTAGAGGAGTTGTTGATTATATCAAAGATGATTTGGCCGACCAATTAAAAAAAGCTGGGTCTTTGGCTTTTCAATCTACTCTGCAATCGGTCTTAAATACTCTAGCTTTCGATGTTGCTACTTGGATTGGTAGTGGTGAAGCGGGGCAAAAACCATTATTTACTACAGAATATTTAACCGATTTGGGTAGTAAAACTAGAGATGCGGCAATTGGTAAGTTTATTGATACCTTAAGTAAAGATTGGCAATTTGATTTATGTCAACCTAGTTTTGATACTCAAGTAAAAATGGGTTTAGGTTTGGTGGCTCTTTCCCAGCCAGAATTTTATGCTCCTAGGTGTGGTTGGCAAGAATTAAAATCTAGTTGGGTGAACGAATATGAAAAATGGGCTAGCATGAGCGGTCCAGACTATTTAAGCAAGGTAGCCAATATGTTTGAGCCAACTGGCAATGATGTTACCATTGCTCTAGAACTTTTTGGTCGGTCAGCCGAGATTGGGGATGAAGAACAGGAAAAAATTGAAGAACAGGTAAAAATAAATAATGGTTGGTTAGATTTGAGAAATATTGGTGGAACAACTGATACTCCTCCCGGACAGGCCGAGAGAGAATTACAACAAGCTGACTCAGCCTTGGTACAAAATTTAGGAAAGTTTACTGGCAATGCTTTGGTGGACGCTTCTAATATTTTTTTAAATCAATTAGCAATAACTGCTTTTAATAATATAGTTAAAAATTTAGGTAAAAAAGATCCGGATGCTTCTTCAGACAACGGTGGTCCAGATTATACTTCTTCGGATTCTGACCCCTCTTCATTCTCTGGTCAGAAATATGTAATAGAATCATTAAAAAAAGTTATTAAACCTCGCTTCAACGTTCGAGCTGATTATAATATTTTATCGGATTTAATTGTTTGTTTAGATCCTAAAAATCCGAGACCGAATAATTGTGTTATTGATAATCAATTCCGACAGGCAGTTGAGAATAAAAATACTGTAATTGAGGCCATTGATAATGGTTATTTAAATCCTGATTGGACTTTAGAAAGATATTCTGATTACACCACTGGGTTTAATCATCGTTCCTTAATTATTTTACGAAAGTTTCGTATTATCCCTTTGGGTTGGGAAGAGGCTCTTAATTTAGCTGAAGAAAAAACAACTGATAAAGGTTATCGCTATACTTTAATGGATTTTGTTTCTTGTTTTTCTAGCGAGGATGATTATGAAACTTATAGTGATGGTTTTATTAAATCTGGTTATGGTGGGGAAGATTCAAATTCATTATGGTGCCGAGGATTAATTGATCCTAATTGGGTTCTAAAGGCGCCTTTAAATTATTGCAAACGTCAAGGATACGGCGGTCATATTGCTAGTCAACAATTGGTTAATGTCGCCGAAGATATTTATCAACAAACTGGTGTTAAACCGATTATTGTTTCTCGGTCTGATAATTATTGTGCTGACGAACAATCCTGTATTAAAGAGAGGTCGGATGGTACCTGTGAATATTATGGTTATTGTTTAGAAGAGAAAAGAATTTGGAACTTTTCAGAAGATTCTTGTGATCCAGTTTATAATACCTGCGATTATTTTACTAGTGTTTCTAACGGTAAGAAATTAGCTTTATTAAAGAACACTCTTGACTATGAAGGCTGTGATGCGGAAAATGTTGGTTGTAAAAAATATGTTGTTCCCTTGACCTATGACTCTTTTAATAAAAAAGTAACTTGGGATATTTCCAGCTCTTATTATTTTAACAATAAAATTCAATCTTGTTCAGCTAACGATGAGGGTTGCCAAGAGTTTATTAGAACAGCCGTAGGCGTTGGCCATAATTTTTTATTAAATGGAAGTTTTGAAGATGATTTGAGTATTGGTGGTTGGGATTCTTATTCTACTAGTACTAATTTTTATACTGGTCAACTTTCCTTATATCTTCCTAGTTCTTCTTCTTTATCCGAGGACATAACAGTTGCTAGTAGTAGTTATAATATCGGTGGGGAAACTTATACCTTATCTTTTTATTCTTATTGTTCGGGAACGGCTACTTCTAGTTTCTCTTTAGGAGGTAGCTTGCCTAAAAATATTAGTAATTCAGGTGGTTTTGAATATCAGAGCTTAACCTATACTTTCCCCGATATTTATGGTTCTAATAAAGTTAATTTTACTATTAATCCTAATGGAAATAGTTGTTATATCGATGATATAAAATTAGAAAAAGGAGCTGTTGGGACTTTCTATTCGGAGTATCGTGGCAATGGTTTAATTTATGAAAAAATTATTCCGGAGTATTTAAAAAATATCTGTTATGTTTCTCCAACTGATTTTAGGTTAAAAACTAATGCTCCGAGCGAGTGTTATAAATATGCTCGTTTATGTAATAACGATGAAGTCGGTTGTGAAACTTTTACTTCGATTTATAATTTAAAAATTACTGGTAAGGTTTTAGATAAGAATTATTGTCCGAATCAATGTGTCGGTTATGATGTTTATGTACAAAAAAATACTTTATTTGAAAATAGAGCGATTGAAAAATTAATTCCTTCTTCGGCTACTTCTTGTAATGCTAGCCAATCTGGTTGTACCGAATTTACTAATTTAGATGAATTAGCTGTTGGTGGAGAGGGTAAAGAATATTACACTAGTTTAAAACATTGTATTAAGCCCGATGGAGGAACTTGCGAAAATTTTTATTCTTGGGAAGGTGTTAGTGGTGGTGGTTATCAATTAAAATCTTATAGCTTAGAGGCCATTAGTAGTTCCAATAAAAATATTAAATTAACCGTTGGAAGTTTAACTTCTTCTTCGGCTAATATTTGGCAACATGAAATTAATGGAAGCACTGTCTGCGATCAAAATATTTATAATAAACCAGTTTCTGATCCTGGATATAATTCTGATTGTCGAGAGTTCTATAATCAAGCTGGTCAGATTTTCTATATTCTTTATTCCAAATCTATTTCTTGCTCAGCAAATTGTAAAACCTATCGGATGACTGAAAAGAATATTAACTATGCCTATACTGACTCTTCTGGTTGTTTGAGCTTAAATCAAGCTGGACAACCGTTAGTAGCTTCTTGGGATAGTGGTTTAAATGTTTGTTACCATTGTCTAAATGGTGGTTGGTGGGATAATACTCAAAAAGCTTGTTTGTATAAATCTATCCCTGGGGAAGGACAGGGTTGCTCAGCCAGTGTTAATGGTTGTCGAGAGTATAATGGTAATTCCGGTAATAGTGTTAGAATTGTTGATTCCTTTGATTTTAATTATGGCTTAGAAGATTGGGCAGGAGACGTTTCGGTTAGCACCACCGAAGCCTTAGGTCAAGGGGGAAGTTCAATTCTGTTAACAGATGAAATGCAAAATAATATTGGTAATTTAGCTAAAACGGGGTCTTCCTATATAATTAAATTTTTAGCCAAAAGCAATCAAGCTGAAAATTTATCAATATACTTTACTGATGGAACAGCGGAAAGTTTGTTTGGTTCGGTGAATAAAGATGATCAAGAAGTTCAGGGGGTACAAATTTCTGATAGTGATGACTGGACCCTTTATCAGGTTAATTTAGAAAACTTAGATCATTCTGTGATTAGTGGTGAAGATTTGGTTTTCAAAATTTCTGATTCTTCAGGAAATGTCTATATCGCTAATATTGTTTTATTAGAAATTAGTAATAGATATTATTTAATAAAGGATTCTTGGGCTGTTCCCGCTATTTGTAAATTTGATGTTTTAGGTAATCAACAAACTGAAAATTACAATTTAGGTTGTCAAAATTATAGTGATCGTCTTAATAATAATCATAGTTTAATTAATTTTTCTAAGATTTGTGATGATAGTGCCGTCGGTTGTGAAATGATGGTCAAAACTAATAATTATAATTCTTATAATCCGACTAATTATTCTTTTCAGGCGGTAGTCTATGATACTGGCAAGGCTTGTTCCTCGGCTAATATGGGCTGTAGTCTTTTCGGAAAAATGTTGGTGGAAAATGTTTATCAAGATACTTATTTGAAATATGATCCTAATAAGGCG
This sequence comes from Patescibacteria group bacterium, assembly GCA_041656935.1. Lineage (GTDB taxonomy): Bacteria > Patescibacteriota > Patescibacteriia > Patescibacteriales > UBA12465. The sequence goes on along the minus strand of JBBACQ010000003.1, from coordinate 28,513 downwards.
ACTACTACTAATGGATTTCTCTGTACCAATAATGAGCTTGGTTGTGACGCTTGGAATTCCAGTAGTCAGTCTGGCACCATTTATTTTAAGGATCCCGGAGATAATGTCTGTCAATGGCGTTCGGGAAAAATTGTTTCGGGAACAACTGAAATAACTGCTTTAAATTGGTATAAGAAAAAGGTTAATCGGTGCGGAGGAACAGGAATTTTATGTGTAACTGATAGTGATTGCGCTGTTAATGTTTCTTGCTCTTTAGATAATATTGATCATTTATGTGCTGTTGATAATTTAAAAACAATTGGTTGGGGAGGCTCGGCGATTGATCAACCGACTGAGGATGATAATAAAGTTAAGTGGGCTGGACTTTGTCCGATAAAACAAGCTGGTTGTACAGAATATATTGATCCGGTTAGTTCTTTTGGTTCTAATATTATTATAAATTCTAGTTTCCTTGATTTAGATGGTGATGGTCAAATATTTGATTTTTGGGAAGAAATTACCGGTGCTTGCACTCTTGATGATGACGAAATTGTTTGTTCGCAAAATATTAAATATCAACAAAATTTAAACATAAAAAATAATAAGCTTTACATTTTGGAAACTAAAGGAGAGCAAGATGCCACAATATTTTGTGTTAATCCTATATATGAATTGGATTCTTCTAATACTTTTTTAGATCCTCTTATATCTCCGGTTGCTCCTTCTAGTTATTTTGTTAAGGTTAGCAAAAATGTAAGTGGGTATAATAAAAAGTCTTTTTATTCAGGGGATAATAATCCTTGTTGGGTTATTTATGAAAGACCTTCCGGGACATTTCTTATAGGAGAGCCTGATTCTCAAATTGAGCTTAGAGAAGCAGTGATTGATTATCAATTAAAACAAAATTTAAATTCCGATTCTTGCTCAGGAGCCGATTTTAGTAAAGGTTGTGTTTTATTTAATGAGCGGTCTTATAATAATGGTATTATTAATCCTTTAAATTTTAATGCTTATAATTATACAAATTATTCTACTTGTTCGGGGGCCAGTTGTGACGCTAATACCTTGTTAAAGGTTGATCCGGATAGAGTTTGTGGAAAATGGTTAGCTTGTTATTCTTACACAATTGATCAAGAAACTAACGAAAAAATTTGCTTAGAAATGCGCGAGTGTAACTCCTTTAATTACGATGGCTCTTGTCGTGATTTTGTTAATTCTTTTGAAGGAGAAAGAAAATATACTTTAGGACGAGATGATAATGCTACTGGTTATTCGCAGTTAGGAATTAATAGCTTGGCTAATATGAGTCAAATTGGTAGAGATTTTAGTTTTTCTGATAATTTTGAAGATGGCAATTTAAATAAATGGGTGAAAGCTTCTTCGGACCAGAATAACAATCCCAAAAAACCAGAAGTAGACTCAGCGAAATGTTTAGTTAATCGGCCCAATTCTAACGCTATTTCAAATAAAAAAGTTACTTATCCAGCTAATGGAACTGGCTTTTTGAAAGTTGAGGGAGATCCGGAGTGTGGAGATTGGATAGAAACAGCCGATGTTTTAGACTTGACCACAAATACCGAATATTATCTAAGTTTTATGGTTAATACTGATGATTTAAATTTTAATGAAAAAGGAGTTGTTAAAATAAAAGACAGTGCTAATTTGGATACTATAGACTATATTATTAATAAAGAACCAGGCTGGAGAGAGGTAGTGTTTAAGTTTAAAACTAAGAATACTTGGGTCAACGGAGTGAAGATTCTTTTAGAAACTAGTGGCGGAAATAATCCAACTTATTTTGACAATTTTAGAGTAGAGCCAGTTTTAAAAACGGTGTCTTCTTCTACCGATAGTAAGTTTGTTTCGGCTACTTGTCGTTTGTATCCAGCTCAGGATAGTCTATTATGTGAAAGTGAAAATAAAAATTTTGTATCTAACGGCTGGTATGGATATTGTTTAGAAAAAGATCCACAAAATAAAGATGTTTGTTTGTTATGGTATCCGATTGATTCTATTTCCGGAATTAAGGGATCGGGTGGGGCATCTTCTGCTTTCTCGGGTTATCCCACTACTGGAGGGGCCCAGCCTTACTATTGTGCTGAAATGAGTGCTAATTTTGATTTAGTAGAATATCGAGATGTTTATTTTCTTGAGGCCAATCATGGCACAGAGAATAATGATGTTTTATATGAAGTTAATGAAAGATGTTCCTCTGATGATAATTATTTCAAAGCTGAAAATATAAGATATGATGGTGACGCTAGTAAATGTTCGCAGGCCTTTAGAGGATCTAGCACTTGGTCGGGAAATTTTTCCGTAACTACAAAATATTGTGTTCCTGATAGAGCGAAGGATTTAATAATAGGAACAAATTCTGAAATTATTTTCGTTGGGGATATTCAGGGTAGTCGTCCCGAGGATAATACTAAAAGAATTTGTTGTACAAATATATCCCCACCCGATGCTAAGGCTGACTATTGTAATTTATACGACTCGAGTAATTGTGATGATTTAAATTGTTATCATAGTGATACATCCTATTTTTATCTTAATGCTAATATCGGAGCTTTTGCTTCTTCAGGCTCTATTACTACTGGCGGTTCTCGAGCTGGTTGGTATAAATATGATGGTAGTTTAAATAATGTAGAAAATCAAAAAGGAATAAAATTATTAGCTTATGATTATACCAAAGAAGAGTGTGATATTGTTTCGGGAGAGTGGAAGTTAAATGGTAATGGGACAAATCAAACTCAAACCAGTGGTGTTAACGGAGGAGCTTGTTTAATGGAATTAGATAAATATGTTCCTAAATGTACAAGAGTGGTTCGGGGAATAATTCCTTGGGCTCAAAGATTAAAAAGTTCTTCTGTGGGTTTAAATAAATATTTAAGCACTGGTTTCGCTGTTTTTATTAAATATGTTTTAGGCTTGCCGGGGACTCCTTTTGGAGCTATTAATACTCAGGGAAAAATATTAAATAGCGATTCGGTGGTTTATGCTGGTTCAGCCTTATCTAGTGGTGGTCTTTATGGGTTTCCTTATACTTGTAAAAGTTTTAGCAAAACAATAATTCCGCCATTTTCTGGAAACTGGACCCCTTGTGATTTTTTATATTTTGATGGTCAAAAAATAAGGGTTTTAAATCCTAATAATTTAAGTAGCCCGACTGATTATTCAAATAATTATTTGCCCATATCTTATTCAGGTGGCTATAATGAGTTTGAGCATTATTTTTCTCGCTTGTTTCTAAAAGCCAAGGAAGTAACAAATAATAGTCCTCTTTACGATTATAATTATACTAGAACGGGTTCCGGAGACCAATTTCAAACTCCAGGATTGGTTGAAACAAGAATAGACTATAAGCATCAAGCTGTTAAACCTAAAATAGAAAATGTAACCTTAAAAGATTCTTTAGGACAGCCGATAAGTCCATCAGCCGGAGCTATCACTATTAGCACTCCTGGTTTCTATACTATTTCTTTTAACACCGAGATTGATGCCGAGCAGGTGCCGATAAAAAAATTGGTTTTGCGGGTTAAAAAATTTGACAGTGATTGGACGAACTCGGAAAGCTCTGAAATAATTGAATTTTATAATATTAATCCCTCTCCAAATATTAATAATCCTCATCAAGTAGCTCGTTATCTTTCAGCCGGTTATTATACTATTTTAGTTAAGGTTGAAGATAATTGGGATTTTTATCATTGTGTTGATACGGCTGATAAATTTAGCTCAATGGGCACAGAAGGTAATTGTTATGAATGTTGTGTCGAAAAAAGTTTTACAAAAAAGAATGATGTTGATACTTCTTGTAGCCTATGTATAGGAGAGTAGATATTGACAAAAACCAAAAAGTATTATAGTATCTAAGTAATTAATTATATTGTTCATTTAAAATTAAATAGGAGGAAAAAGTCATGAAAAAAATATTTAAATATTTATTGTTTTTTTTACTGTTTTTATCAATAAAAGACAGTCTTGGTCAGGAATTTGTTTTCAACGAATTACAGGCTTATGGTTCTAATTATTATAATTTCACAGATCCAGTTTTTTTTAATAATAAAATATTAATAAAAACTGACCATTCAGATGTAAAAGTTGATCTTAATTGGTATTTTAACGGGGTTTCTTGGAAGTATTTAAGTTGGCCAGAAGGAGAAGAAAACGGAATGATTACTACGGTGGAGAAGGAAAACGGAGAATTAGCTGTTTATAATATTTCTTCAACAGGAATATATACTTGGTCTGATTCTTCAGAAAATTGGCAGAAGATTTGCTCTTTACCCATAAAAACATCTAGTGCTGGTTATGCCTTATCGGAAAAAAGTATTTTTGTCATTTATTATTTTAACAATGGCAGAGGAATTTGGCATTGGAACGGAGAGAAATTTTCTCAAAAAATATGGACCAAAGGTTTTTCGTATTCTGCGATTTATGTTAAAGATGAAAATAATGTTTTTCTTGCTGGCAGACATTTTGAGGATAAAAATTATAAACTTTTTCGTTTGGTTGATACGGCCTTGGTAGAATTATTTGTCTTTCCTGAAGATGATTATCCAACAAAATTATTTAGCCATGACAATAAAAAAATTTTTATTCTTGCTGGTGTTGGTGATATTTATTGTTGGGATGATGATTGCATAGACAAGCCGGGTGGTTATATGGAGAAAATTTATGAATGTCCGGAGGAGGATGAATGGAAATATAACACTACTATTTTTCTCACTAATAATGATAATATCTTTATTGGAGGAGTTAGGGGAGTTAAATATTTAAATTTATCTAAGGGTAGAAATGAAAAAATCTTTATTCCTAAATGGGAGAATGAAAAGTTTTATTCATCTTTTTATCGTCACAATCGAGCTATTTTTGTTGGAAACAAAGGTTTTGTAGTCGAGTTGCTTATAAGCAGTTCTGTAGAGGAAGAAGAAAAAACCGATTGGAATATTTATCCTAATCCAGTAGCTGACTGGTTAACCATAGAATCGGAACACTTTATTCTAACTCCTAAAAAGGTGGAAATATTCAATATTTCCGGCCAATTAGTTCTTACCCAGGACTTTTTTCTTAAAGCTAATGTAGATCTCTCCAGTTTATCTCGGGGGACCTATCTAGTTATCTTAAGAGAAGAGGAAGGAGGAAAAATCCTTGAAAAGAGAGTGATCGTAAAAAAATAGCAAACAAGCTTCCGCAAAGCTTAACCCATCGAAATCGGTGGGTTTTTTATTTAAAAAATTTGTATTTTAAAGATAAATTTGTTAGAATATAAAGAATAAAATAATTTTTTAAAACAATATGTCAAATCAATTAGAAATTAATATCAACGATGAACGTAATATGCGTCTTTCTAAACTAAAAGAACTAGAAAGCGCTGGTATTAATGTTTATCCCTCTAAAACAGAAAGAAAAGACTATCTAAAACAAGTGTTGGAAGTAGCGGAAGGAGTTCAATTACAATTAGCTGGTCGTATTATGACCAAGCGTGATATGGGCAAATTAACTTTCTGTCATTTGCAAGATGAATCCGCTCGGGCTCAAGTTGTTTTCAAACAAGATGAGGTGGGGGCTGATAGTTATAAATTATTTTGTAAAAAAATTGATATTGGCGATATTATAAGCGTCTCTGGAGAAAAATTTATTACTAATAAAGGCGAGCCTTCAGTTCTGGTTAAAAATTGGGCAATATTATCTAAGGCTCTTTTGCCCTTGCCCGATAAGTATCATGGTTTAAACAATGAAGATCTTCGTTACCGTAAAAGATACTTAGATTTTTTAATGAACCCAAAAGAAAAAGAAAAGATTATGATCAGAGGGAAGGTGCTACGTTATCTTCGTGAGTTTTTGCAAAATGAAAATTTTATTGAAGTAGAAACCCCTATTTTAGAAACGATTTCTTCGGGGGCGATGGCTAAAACTTTCGATACCCATTTAAATGCTTATGATATGGATGTCCATTTGCGTATTTGCGTTGGAGAACTTTGGCAAAAAAGATTATTAGTCGGGGGGTTTGAAAAAACATTTGAAATGGGCCGAGCTTTTCGTAATGAAGGAGTTGATTACCAACATAATCCTGAATTTACCATGTTAGAATATTACTGGGCTTATGCTGATTATGAAGATAATATGATTTTTCATGAGAAACTCTTTCCTTTTGTCATCCAAAATTCTATTGGCAGTTTAAATATTGAGATAGATGGTCATAAAATAGACTTTGCGGGGCCTTATCCTCGGATTACTTTTCGTGATGTTGTTTTAAAACATTCTAAAATTGATATAAACAAATATGATAAGGTGGAAGAATTAAAAAAGGTTATGTCGGAAAAAGGCTATAATCATGAAAACCTTGTCGAACGAGGTAAATTATTAGATAGCTTGTATAAACAGTCAGCTCGTAAAAAAATAATTCAACCAACTTTTATTCTTAATTATCCAGTTGAATTAAAACCGTTAGCTAAAAAATCGGCCGATTCTCGTTATACTGAAATGTTTCAATTAGTTGTAAATGGGGCCGAAATAAGCAATTCTTACACCGAATTAAATGACCCCATTGATCAAAGAAGAAGATTTGAAGACCAGCTTAAAAATAAAAAACTAGGCGATGACGAAGCCATGGCTAATGATTGGGATTATGTAGAAGCCTTAGAACACGCCATGCCTCCAGCTACTGGAACCGGGATTGGTATTGATAGATTAGTGGCTCTTATCACCGAGTCTCATACCTTACGAGAAATAACCGCCTTTCCCCTTATGAAGCCAGTTGATTTATAAACTAAATATAAATAGAGCTCTATTATTCGTCTTTTTTCTCTAACCCGCCATTGGCGGGTTTTTTGATTTGGCCTTTTTGTTTCTAATTTTTAACCTCTTTTTTATTAGTGTCTAGAGCGACTATAATTATTTGGCAAAATATTTTTTTTGTTGTATAATATAAGTAATCTGAAGAAAATTAATTAGCCTGGGCTTATTATATTTTTTGTTTATTTTATGGCAAATATTAATGAAAAAACTAAAGATAAAATAGGGTCGCAGGTGAGAGCTGAATTTGATAAAGAGAAAGAAGAAATCACTTCAGATTTAAAAGGTAAAAATTCTAAAAAAATTAAGCCAGACTTCAGTAATAGATTAGATAAAAATAGAGATAATTTAAGCGATAAAAAGGTTGAGAAACCAAGTTTAAATTCAGCAAATCTAAAGAACATTAATCCAGTTAATAAAAATGCCGAAGACTTGTCAGATAGATTGAACCGAGAAATGCAGGAAAGTCGGCTCGAAAAAGAGAATTCGGCTCGTTTAAACTCCACTAAAAAAAATGTTATTTCAAGAGATAAATTTAGTCCTAATCTTTCCTTCTCTGATAGGAAAAAAGAAGCAGTTGAAGGTCGGGTTGATAGCAGTAGTTCAGAAAATATTTCCGGCGAAGGTTCTGGAACTGATGTCGAAAGAGAACGAGCGGTTGAAGCTCGATTAAATTTTCAAAAAAAACAAGATAATAATGTTCAAAATTTAAAGATAGAGAAGAAACCAGAAGAAAAAATAAACAATTTTAGAATCGGGCTGGATAAAGCTTTACAAAAAATGATGACCGAATTTGTTGTTCCCTCCTTTTCTATAAGTTTATTTTATGTTTATATTCACGTTCTTTTAAGCCAACTTTTTCCAAAATATTTTTGTAAATTAGGTCATGAATGGGTACCAGATAATATAAAAAGAACCAATTCAGAATTAGCTAAAAAAATGGGAGATAAGATTGGTATAGCTGAAAAACCGGCCGTCGGTTGTGCCTGCGGTTGTCACCTGTTCCTTATTATTATAGTGATAGCCATAATTTATTTTATAATAAATTGGGATGTAGTTGCTTGGAATTGGCTTAAAGATGTGTTTTCCGGTAGTTAATTTTTAAAATAAAATAATTAAATATAAATGAAATCATTTTTTCTAAAAAATAAAAAAAGGATTCTAGTTCTGGCCTCTTTTTTTGTTTTAATTTCTATATTTTTATTTTTTCCGGAATTAACTAGAGCCGCCGAGGGAGAAGGAGTGGCTAAGGTTTTAGGTTGGATTATTTATCCCATTATTTTATTATTAGGTAAATTGGCTGTTTTATTATTAGAGCTTTTTGTTAGGGTGGCTAAATATAATGATTTTATCAATTCTTCAGCGGTTACTTATGGTTGGATAATAGTTCGAGACCTTTGTAACATGTTTTTTGTCTTAATTTTATTAATAATTGCTTTTGCTACTATTTTGCGTGTAGAAAGTTATAATTTAAAAACTTGGTTACCAAAATTAGTCATCATGGCTATTTTGATAAATTTTTCTAAATTAATTTGTGGCGTTTTTATAGATTTTACTCAGGTTATCATGCTTACCTTCGTTAACGCTTTTAAAGACATTGCCGGAGCAAATTTAACCCACATGTTGGGTCTTACTGACATTTTGAATTTCAGTCAAGATTCCACGGAAGCTGTTACCGCTTGGAGTATTTTAGGATCTATAATATTAGCTTTAATTTTTGTTATTATTGCCACGGTTGTTATTTTAACCATGTTGGTAATGTTGGTAATGAGGATGGTAATGATTTGGATTTATGTGGTACTTTCACCTTTAGCTTATCTATTAGCTTCTTTTCCTCAAGGACAATCTTATTCTCAAAGATGGTGGTCAGACTTTTCTAAAAATTTAATTATTGGTCCAGTTTTAGCTTTTTTCATTTGGTTGTCGTTTGCCTCTTTGGGTGGAGTTGGTAGTGTTGATGAAATTAAAAGAATTAAGGGAGAAGAAAGTTTTAGTTCTAGTTTAAATGATGATTCAACCACCGCCACTTCTACTGCCGTTTCGGCTGCGATGACTGAAGCTGGTAGCGCTGATAACATGATAAATTTATTGTTTCCATTGGAATGCTTTTAGGAGGATTGATGATTGCTCAGGAAATGGGTGGCATGGCTGGAAAGGTGGCCGGTAAAGGCATGGCTAAATTACAGGCGATGGGTAGCGGAGCTTTGAAAACGGGCAAAAGAGTTACTGGAATTGAAAGAGCCGAGAACGCTATTAAATCATATAAACAACAGAAAGAATCTAAGCGTCAAGATTTGGCCCAAAGAGATGCTGGATCTTTACTTAAGGCTGAAGGCAAGACCAAAAAAGCCGTAGCTTATATTCCTCAAAAAGCTGGAAGTGCTATGGGTAATTTGGTTAGGAGTACTGGTGTGTTTGGTTCAGGAACTGATAAACGAATGAAAGAGCAGGAAGCGGAAATAAAGAAAAAAGAACAAGGCAGAGATTTTCTTAAAGAGAATATTGGCGGGGTTCAGGGTGATAAAGATAAATTAGTAAGATTAGAGGGTGAGGTAAAAATGGTTGAAGATCTAAAAAATAAAACTGACAATTTAGAATCAGCTCAAACAAATTATAAAAATTTAGAAAGAGATATTTACAACGGAACTCATTCCGGAACCAAAGAGGAGGCTGAAGAGAGATTAAATGTATTAGGTCAGAATTTAGAGAGAGCCAAGGTGGCAGTTGGTTTAGAAAAAAATGCTACTGATGACGAAACTCTAGAAAAAATAACTGAAAATAAGAGCGACATTCAAGAAAAAGAAACTTCATTGGTTGGAGATTATAGTGGTATTACTGGTAAAAATGTTAGTGGTTTGGCAGACATCAAGAGTAATATCGGACAAGATATAACAGCGAAGGATGATGAATTAACTTCTATCAGTGGCGAGATTGAAAGTCAAGAAGTAGATATTGAAAAAGATTATAAAGATTTAGATAAGAAAAGAAAAAGATCGGAAAAGGTTAATAAATGGAGTTCGGTTATCACCGGTGGAGCTATTGGTGCTATAATTGGTGGTGGTATTCCTGGAGCTCTTATCGGTGGAGTAGCTGGCGGAGTTGGTAGAAAAAGATTAAAACATGCTGGAGAAGGCGCCTTAGATTTAGCCTCTAATCATAATAGTTCTCAGATTGGAAAATATAAAGATAAAATTAAAGACGAGAAAGATGAAAAATTAAGAGAAAATATGAATAATTATTCTCTAAGTGGTCATGAAAGAACCGCTGCCACTATGGTTTTAATGGAAAGAGGCGAACTTTCTTCGGGTGAGGCTAAAACTAAATCAGATCAAATTAGAGATACTTATAAAAACGATAGTAAGGTTATGTCTCAGCTTGATGGTGCTTTAAATAATAATTATCAAAACATGACCCAGGTTTTTTCAGATCTTCACTCTGGTGAACCCGAAAAAAGTGCTAAGGCCGAAGATAAAATCGTTAAAGGTATTGTTAGCGGAACAATTAAAGTTGATGGAATAAACGATCAAGCATCGCTTGATTTGATAATGCCAAAATTAGCTGGAACAATTACTCCTAAAAATTTTAAAAATATTTATGATAATCAGACCGTAGAAAAGAGGGGTAAAATAAAGAGTTCTCTAAACAAAACAAATTCTAGTTTGCATGTTTTAGCTAGTATTGATGGTGATTTAGGCCATTTTGGAGCGGATTCTGCGGCTAAAACAAAATATCTTGAAGGAGCCGGACTTGATCAATTTAGTGATTTGTCTAGTAGCGTTAAAGGATTAGAAAGTATAAAAAATTGGTTAAATGAGACCGGAAAATTAACTAAGATTCAGAATATGCTTAATCAAGGTAAAACCGATGCTGTTCTTAAGGAATTAAATAATGTTACTAAAAACATTCAATTTAATAAGCAGAATAATATCCACCGAGGGATTGTGACCTCTATTGAAAACTATTTAAAGAGAACTTAGAAATAAATTAAATTATGGAAAATAAAAGTTTACAATTTTTGCAAAAGATAAACTCGCTTCCCGAAGAGGTTTTTGTTTATTTTTCTTCTAATTATAATTCTTTGGTTTGTGATGAAATTTCTGAAGAATATAAGATTGAGCGAGAAACATTAGACGAGATTATTTATGATTTTTTTATAGCAAATTTTGATATTGATTTATTAAGTAAAGAGATTAATACCAAATTAAAAGACAAAAAAAGTTCCAGTAATTTTATTAATGATTTTTTAGGAAAATTATTTTTACCAGTTGAGCCCTTTATTAACATTGAAATCGAAAAAAATATAAAAAAATACGGTGGCGATATAAAAAAATATAATAAAAACATTCAAGATTTTGATTCTTTAATTGAAGAAAAAAACTTGGATAATTTAGGGGATCTCTTAATTGATTTAGAAGAAAATTTTGACGAAAATGAAGAAGAGGGGGTTGTTTCTAATTTTTTAGAGAAAAATTTATTAGAAATATTAAAAGATGATGATCCCTCCGGGTCGCAAAGAATTAATGGTTCTTTAGTTTATTTATTAAAAAATAAAAAAGGTTCTTTGGATAAATTTACCAAAGCTTTTTCTCTGAATCAAGAATTAATAGGTTCGCAAAAAATATCTATTAATAATAAAAATCAGGATCCCAGTGTTTCTAATTGGATTAAGCATTTTATCAAAGCCAATGGAAGCGAAATGTTTAGTACTATTGCCTTAGCCAAATATTTAACCTCAGATAAAGAAGTTTTATCCTTAAAAGATGATGAGAGGAAGGTATTAAGAAAAATTATAAAGATTTATCGTAATTTATCCTTTTTCCCAGAATCTATGGAAGGTTTGCCAGTTGAATCATGGGAAATAATTCCAGTAGATAAAGACTTGGAAAAGGTTATTGAAAAGGAGCGAGAAAAATTTAGTTTGTCGGTTGATAAAAAGAAATTAGCGGTCGAGGATCAAGTAGAAACAAAAAATATTTCTCCAAGGGGTTCCAAAAAGATTGATTCGGATGATAGCTGGCAGTTTTTGCAAGGAATGTTGAAAAAATATCCGGAAAAAAGTTTGGAATATAAAGCCATTGAGGATGAGATAGCCAAGATGAAAAAGTAGAGAATTATTTCTTTAATTTTTAAATATAAAATTTTTATAAACTTAGAAATATAAAAAATCCTAATTCTATGTTCGATTATTTAAGCAAATTTAATAACCTCGACTCCCAAATAAAACTTTCGGTTTCCAATCCGAACGCTGTTAAAATTATTGAAGAGTTGGAAAGCAAATATAAGGTAGATTTAGCAGTTTTAGTAATGAAAGTAATGGTAAAAGAGGTGGAAATCGGTATGTTACCCCTGACTATTTTTTCTGAATTTAAATTAAATCAAGAAAAATCAGAGAAGCTAGCTGAAGATTTAAAAGAAAATATTTTTTCAGAAGTGGCCGATTATTTAGGATTTATTTCTAAACCAAAAAAGAAGAAAATTATAACAAAAGAGAGTAATATTAAAAACAAAAAAATTCAAGAAGCTCCAACTATGTTGGAAAAAGTTGTTGAACCAATTTTATTAGGCCAGACTCCTGAAAAAAAATTATTAAAAAAAGTAGATTCATCTAAATCTCCGGCTCGAGAAGAATATGGACAAAGAATAAATTTAGTCGTGGAAGAACTTATTAAAATTTTAAATCTAAAATTTAAGAGCAATGATAAAAAAGATAGATTTATCTCACTTTTAAATAAATATTTAAGGGGAATAAAAGATCGTTTTTCAATTCGTCAGATACTAACAGCTAATTTAGAGTCGGGTGGTTTTAGTTTTTCTGATAGATCGGTTGATAGCATTTTTTTAACAATTCAAAACATTTGGGATAAGGAAAAAAATAAAGCTAAGAGAGAAATAAAAGTTGATAGTGAAGTTTTAAATAAGATTGACCGATTGAGTCATGGAAAAACATCTTCTATAATTACTCAAGAAGTATCGTCAGTTGAAAATCCAGTTTATAAATTACCAGCGGTCTTGGCTAAAGAAAAAACGTCTTTACCATTAACACCTCAACAAAGAGCAATTTTGCGAGGCGATGATGCTATTATTTCTGAACAGATAAAAAAAGATGAACTTCTTTTTTCCGAGATAGATCATCCTAAGGCTATTAGAGAAGAGAAGGAAAAATTTATCAGAGAGGAAGGTCAGAAGGTGGAGTTGGGGGAAGACAAAAAATTATTAGAAAAAAATATAGAAAAGAAAGAAAATGAAGTTAAAAAGATAGAAAAAGAAGTTTTGTTAGCGAAGCCGATGTCTTGGCCTAAACCGGCAATTGAAAATAAAATGAATTCTCTGCCAGTAGAAGAAAGTGGTAAAATAAAAATGACTGATATTAAAAGAGTTAGAATAACCAGCCCCGTTGATGAACTGAGATATTTAGATTTAATAAATTTCCGTCGTTTATCAGATAATCCTAATGAAGCCTTTAATAAAATTGGGCAAAAATTAAAAGTTTTAGAAGATATTGATTATAGTAAAATGTTAGAAGGGATTAAAGCTTGGCGTCAAAGTCCAATTAATAAATTATATTTAAAAATGTTTTTTAAAGCTAGTGAAGAAGGGGCTGATATTGATAAAGTTATCGAAAATTTAAAAAATTCCGGACAAGATTACTTAAGTCGATCTGAAATTGAGGCTTTAATAAAGTTTAACAAAGTTTTAGTTTTTTAAAATAGAATTATGCAACAATTTACCGTTCCACAATTTATAGATGTTGAGCCCAAAATAATTGGACCGATAACTACCCGTCAATTCCTTATTTTTTTAGGATCGGCTTTGTTGGTCTTTATCTGTTATAAAATATTTTTTTTTACTACCTTTGTTATTGTTAGCGTTCTTATTATTGCTCTAGCTGGAACCTTCGCTTTCTTAAAAATAAATGGACGGGCTTTTCATTATTTCATTTTAAATTTAATTCAAACTTTGAAGCGACCGGCTTTAAGAATTTGGAATCACAAAAGTGTCGTTTGGGGTAATAATGAAGATGAAGAGGTTAAGTATGAAAAAATTATTACAGCTGATAAATATTTTTCTAAAGAAAAATTGGCCGAACTTTCTTTGATTATTGATACCAAGGGAAGATATCGGGGAGCTGATGGTGATAATATTGAGGTTGAAGAAAGTTATTCTTAATGGCTCGAGGTTTATTAAATTATTTAAATTAAAAAAATGGAATCAAATTCAAAAAATAAAAAAACCTCTCCTTCCACTCAACAATATTTAGATATTGCTGAAATTAAAGGAGATACTGTTATTATGAAGGATGGCACTCTTAGGGCAGTTTTAGCTGTTTCTAGTATTAATTTTTCCCTAAAAAGTGAAGATGAACAAAATGCCATAATTTCTTCTTATGTTAGTTTTCTAAATAATATTAGCACTCCGATTCAAATAGTTATTCAATCTCGAGATTTAAATATTGAAGGTTATATCGAATTCTTAAAAAATAGAGAGAAAGAGCAAACTAATCGTTTATTAAAAATTCAAACAGCTAGTTATATTGAATATATTCAAGAATTGGTTTCTATCGGAAAAATTATGAATAAGAAATTTTTTGTGGTGGTACCGTATAGTCCTTTTTCTGACAAACATAAAGGTTTCTTCTCTCAATTAACAGAAGTTTTTAAACCAGCCACAGTTTTAAAACTAAAAGAAGCTAAATTTTTGAAATATAAAGATAATTTAATGAGAAGAGTTGATAGTGTGGCCTCAGCTCTAATGTCTTTAGGAGTTGATGTTGATCAATTAAAAACTCAAGAATTAATTGAGCTTTATTATAATACCTATAATCCGGAAACCTCTAAAAATCAGCCTTTAGTTGATGTAAATAAACTTCAGGTAGAAATGTAAAATATAAAAATTAAAATATGATTGATTTAAAAAAACAAAGTGAAATTATTGACGGCAAAAAAAAGACGAAAGGTGGTTTTATTGAACGAGAATTAGAGCGTGTTGGTATTAAAGAAGAGGATTTTGAAGTGGCCGAAGAATTAGTTCAAGAAGAAGTTGCTTTTCGACGAGGTATTTTATCGATTAGAGATTTAATTTCTCCAGCTAGTTTAAAAATCGGGCCTAATTATTTAAATTTAGGTCAAAAATTTTTACGGACTATTTTTGTCATAAATTATCCTCGATATATTAGTGTTGGTTGGTTTGCTCCGATTGTTAACTTAAACGAATATTTTGACGTTTCGATGTTTTTTTACCCAGTGAAGTCGGCTATTATTTTAAAGCAATTAAAAAATAGGGTAGGTAATTTAGAAGCTCAAATAGTTAGTGACTCAGAAAAAGGAGCTCCGCGTGATCCTATCAGAGAAACCGCCTTAAGAGATATTGAATATTTACGAGATGCTTTAACTCAGGGAACCGAGAAATTTTTTCAATTTTCTTTGTATATTACTATTTATGCTGAAAATCTAGATCAATTAGATCGATTATCAGATCAGGTTGAAGATATTTTCGGATCGCGGTTAGTTTATTCTAAAAGAGGTTTTTATCAAACTGAACAAGGTTTTAATTCGACCTTACCTTTGGCTAACGACGAATTGTATATAACATTTAATATGAATTCTTCGCCGATTGCCTCATCTTTTCCTTTCATTTCTTCAGAATTAACCAGTGATCGAGGCGTTTTATACGGAATCAATCGTCATAATAATAGTTTAATATTATTCGATCGTTTTAGTTTGCAAAATGCTAATTCGGTGGTTTTTGCCACTTCTGGTGCTGGAAAAAGTTATTGTATTAAATTAGAAATTTTGCGATCTTTAATGATGGGAACTGATGTTATTGTTATTGACCCTGAATATGAATATAAATATTTATCAGAAGCCGTTGGTGGAACCTATGTAAATATTTCTCTTTCTAGTGAGAGTAAGATTAATCCTTTTGATTTGCCTCGGTCGGTTGGAGGAGAAGCCAAACCTAAAGATATTATTCGTAGCGCCGTTATCACTTTGAAAGGTTTAGTTCGTTTAATGATTGGAGATTTAAACCACGACGAGGATTCAGTGGTTGATCGGGCCTTATTAGAAACTTATGCTAAAAAAGATATTACCCCCGATTCTGATTTATCCCAAATTGAACCGCCTGTTTTATCTGATTTCCAACAAATTTTAGAAGGGATGGAAGGTGGCTCGGAGTTGGCCTTGCGTCTTAAAAAATATACCGAAGGAACCTTTGCTGGTTTGTTAAATAATTTAACTAATGTTGAAATGAACAATCAGTTAGTTTCTTTCTCAGTGCGAGATTTAGAAGATGAACTTCGACCAATCGCTATTTATACCATTGTTAATTATATTTGGAATATAGTTAGAAGCAAAACCAAGAAAAGAGTGTTAGTAATTGATGAAGCTTGGTGGATGATGCAAAACGAGGATAGTGCTAAATTTATTTTTGCCCTAGTAAAACGTTGTCGTAAGTATTATTTAGGGGTTACAACTATAACTCAGGATGTTAATGATTTCTTAACATCACCTTATGGTCAAGCCATTGTTAATAATTCTTCTTTGCAGATTCTTTTAAAACAATCACCAGCGGCCATCGACTTAATTCAAAAAACTTTTATGTTGACCGAAGGAGAGAAGTATCTTTTATTGGAATGTGGAATTGGTGAAGGTATATTTTTTGCCGGAAATAAACATGTGGCCATTAAAGTAGTGGCTTCTTACACTGAAGATCAATTAATTACTTCTGATCCTCGGCAATTATTAGAAATCGAAGAGGCCAAAAAAGAGTTTAGCAATGACTTAGAAGAAGAATCAGCTTAAATTTAATCTAAATAAAAATATAAAAATATGATAAATTCAAACAAAAGAAAAATTGGTTACTTATTATTAATTTTAGGAGTTATACTTTTAGTTTTAATAGTATTATTATTTTTAAATCCAGAAAAAAATTATTTAAAGGATTTATTTAATCGCGGTGATAAAAAGGCTCAAGAAGAAAAGAGTGCCGAAGAGCTTTTTAATGAAATGAAAGAAGCTGAAAAAAATAACACTGTTTATGTTTTTGATGAGAATTTAGAAAATAATAGAGAATGGAACGAGAGCGATTTTAAAAGATTTGCTACTTTCTTTGTGGAAAGATTCGGTTCTTACACTAATCATTCCAATTTTAGCAATATTGAGGATTTAATGTTGCCTCAGATTATGAGCTCCGAAATGATGATTTGGGCTGATGATTATTTAAGAAATTTAAGAGCTAACGAACAATATTCTGGTGAATTTTTTGGGGTTACTACTAAGGTGTTAGTTGACCCACTGGTAGAATCGTTTAAGGCCGGCGATACCAGCGTTTCAGTAATGGTTTCTACTCAACGAGAAGAGGTTTCAGGTTTAGATAATAGTAGAGTTTATGAACAAAAAATAAAAGTAGATTTAGTTAAAAACCAAGGCAAATGGTTGGTTGATGGAGCCTTGTGGCAATAATTAAAATTTAAAATATAATTTAGAATAAATTAAATAAATATATGAAAGACACTAAAAAAAATATTAAGACGGTTAAAGTTAAGCCAATTCGTCGAGTAACAAAAAATAAAAAAAAGAATTATTTTGAAGTTATTTTTATTATCGGTTCAATTTTATTATTCTTAATATTAATTTTAGCTCTTTATTGGTTGAAAAGTTCTTTGTATGAAGCTAAAGATCAAGTTGCTGAAAACTTTGTCAAAGATTATGAGGCTAATTTAATTTTAGATACCGACGATCCTTTGGTTGGACTAAAAAATTCAGAATCTCAAGAACCTTTAACTCAGCCGTCAGACACCGGTTTAGATCCTTTTTTAGGACCAGATGATGCTAAGGTAAAAATATTTATTTTCTCTGACTTTGCTTGTCCTTTTTGTTTAGAACAAGAAAATATTATAAAAAAAGTTTATGATAATTTTAAGGAAGATGTGCGTATAATATGGAAGGATTATCCCGAGTGGTATTCTTTAGGGTCTTTTTCTTATCAGGCCGCTAAAGCCGGTCGGTGTGCTCAAGAACAGGGTAAGTTCTGGGATTATAATTCTTTATTATATCAAAGTGAGGCTGACTTTGCTGAATTGAAAGAAGGTTTATTCTTAAATCTAGCTGAAAAATTAAAATTAAATATTGATAATTTTAAAAAATGTTTAGCTAGCGATAAAGCTGACCAATTAATTCTGCAAAATATCTCCGAAGCTGAAGATTTAGGAATTGTTGGTGTTCCTTATATATATATTAATGATTTGGATGTTCTAGGTAACATTACCGAAGAAGAATTATCTCAATTTATTGAAACAGAAATTAATTTAGATTAATATTTAAAGTTAATTTAATGCCTGAAAAAATTAAAACAATTTACGAATGCCAAAATTGCGGCGCCCAATTCTCAAAATGGAGTGGGCGTTGTTTGGAGTGTGGTCAATGGGGATCTTTATTGGAAGATATTAAAGATTCTAAAAAAATAGCCGAGAATAATATGATGGCTAGCATTGGCTTGGCTAATGTTATTGATTTAAAAGATGTGGAAAGCTCTCAAACTACTCGCTTAAAATCAGGTATTTCAGAAATAGACAGAGTTTTAGGAGGAGGATTAATTCCGGGATCTATTTCTCTTTTAAGTGGAGAACCGGGAGCTGGAAAATCAACCCTCTTAGCCCAATTATGTGATTCTTTATATAAAGAAAATAAAATAAAGGAAATTTTGTATGTTTCGGGCGAAGAATCGGCTAGCCAGATTAAACTTAGATTAGAAAGATTAAAATGCGACTTAAATAATTTTAAATTTATTGGAGAAACTAATTTAGAAAAGATAATCTCTTCGGCTATAAAATTAAAGCCGTCTATTTTAATTGTTGATTCTATCCAAACTATTTATTCAGCTTCTATTTTATCGGAGGCTGGAGGAATTGGTCAAATCAGAACGGTCGCCATTAAGTTTATGGAATTAGCTAAAAAATATGATATCGCTGTTTTTTTAATTGGGCATATTACTAAAGATGGCCAAGTGGCTGGACCTAAGTCTTTAGAACATATAGTTGATGTGGTGTTGTATTTAGAAAATGATGGGCGCGGTGGCCATACTATTTTACGTTCAGTTAAAAATCGTTTTGGTAGCGTTAATGAAATTGGAATATTAGAAATGACCGGGGGTGGTTTTGTAGAAGTGGAAAATCCGAGCTCCTCTTTTATTGAGAGCGGTTTAATTGGATCTTTTTCTGGTTCAACTTTTTCCTGCGTAGTGGAGGGTAATCGGCCTTTTTTAATAAACATCCAGGCTTTGGTTAGTCGGACAGTTTTTGGCTATCCGCAAAGAAAATCTTCCGGTTTTGATTTAAATCGTCTGCAGGTTTTAACAGCGGTTATCTCTAAAAAACAAAAATTAGATTTGTCTAATCAAGATATTATTTTAAATATTGTTGGTGGTTTTAAAACGAATGATCCGGCGATTGATTTGGCGGTCTCCTTAGCGATAATTTCTTCTTTTCTGAATCAGACAATTGACCAGACCAAGGCAATTTTAGGAGAATTAGGTTTAGGGGGAGAATTACGCTTAGTTTCGCACCTAGACATTCGTTTACGTGAGATTGAGAAGATGGGTTTTCAACAGGTTATTTTAAGTGATTCTTATAAAGCTGAAGAGAAAAAAAGATTATTGAGTAATTTTAAAAAATTAGAATTTGTTTTTGTAAAAAATTTAGCTGAAGTTATAAAAAATGTTTTCGAGATTTAATCTTTTTAGAAGAAATAAAAAAAGCGGTTTGGTTGTCCGCTTTTATTTCTTTAGTTATAGATAAGAGCATACCCCGTTATAGACTCATAGAGGTCTTTTACTCTTTCTTTTCTTCTCTTTTTTATTTCTATTTCTAGAAGGAATTTTTTCTTTTCGCCTTTTTTATCATCAACAAATTGTACTTCGTCATAAGGTACAATTTTTTTGTTTTGTAGTTTCGGCGCATCGGTTAGAAATAAAATATCTACTAGCCATTTGTCTTTGGCTAGTATAAAGCCATAGAGAAATATGGCCTCTTTTCCAGCATACATACAAATGTCTTCCATTTTTTTATTTTTAAAGATCTTATAAATAAACTAGCTAATAATTTATTCATAGCATCTTTAAAACAGAAATATTTAATGAGCTTGTTCTGAAGGGGATTCTTCTTTTCCCCCTCTAAGTAATATCAATTTGATTCTATCATATAAATATAATAATGTCAAGCTCGATTTTAGCTAGGTATTTAGAGCTTTTTATTCTTGCTTTTTATGGGTAATATTTTAGAGTATTGACCAATCTTTAATTATAATTTATACTATTAGCAGTCCTGTTATTTGACTGCTAATTAGAAGTCGGCTATAATTTAAAAGAAGATTAGTGGTTTTTTTCTTTCTTATTTAAAAAATAATTATAATATCTAAAATATATGTTTAATAAATTTACTAGCAAATCTCAAGAATTAATTATTAATGCTCAAGTTATTGCCTCGGATTTTGGTCAGCAATATATTGAAGGCTTGCACTTATTATTAGCTTTAATTCAACAAAATGAAAGTCTAGTAAGAGTTGTTTTGGAGCGTTTGAAAATTGATCCCGAGCTCATTGAGAGTTTAGCAATTAATGAAATTAAAAGATTGCCCAAGGTTAAAACTAGCAATACTAATTTTGAATCAGTTCAAGCTGTTCAAGGAACTGGCGAGGTGATCGCTGTTTTTGAGCGCTCCAAGAAAGAAGCTGATCGCATGGGGGATGAATTTATTTCTACCGAACATATTTTTTTAGCTTTAATTGGAATAAAGACACCTGCCCAAGATGTCTTGTTTAAATTTAATATTGAATATCAAAATGTTTTAGAAATTTTAAAAGAATTACGCGGTTCACAAAAGATAACTGACCCTGAGCCTGAGAGCAAATTTAGAACCTTAGAAAAATACACTATTAATTTAACCGAGTTAGCTCGACAAGAAAAACTTGATCCAGTTATTGGTCGAGATACAGAAATTCGTCGTATTATGCAAGTTCTTTTGCGTCGAACCAAAAACAATCCAGTTTTAATTGGAGAAGCCGGGACGGGTAAAACGGCTATCGTTGAAGGATTGGCCCAGAGAATAGTTAGTGGTGATGTTCCAGAAATGTTGAAGAATAAAGAGGTGGTTTCTCTAGACCTCGGGGCTTTAGTAGCCGGAGCTAAATTTAGAGGAGAATTTGAGGATCGTTTAAAATCAGTTTTAAAAACAATTAAAACTCAAGAAGGTAAAATTATTTTATTTATCGATGAACTTCATACCTTAGTAGGAACGGGAGCTAGTGAGGGATCCATGGATGCTTCTAATATGTTGAAACCAGCCTTAGCTCGAGGAGAAATTAGAACCATTGGAGCTACTACTACTAAAGAATATCAAAAATATATTGAAAGAGATTCGGCCCTAGAGAGACGTTTCCAACCAATTTATGTAGCCGAACCAACTATTGAGGACACCATTTCTATTTTGCGAGGAATCAAGGAAAAATATGAGGTTCATCATGGAGTTAGAATTACTGATGAGGCTTTAATTTCAGCAGCGAAACTTTCTAGTCGTTATATCTCTGATCGTTTTCTACCGGATAAGGCGGTCGATTTAATGGATGAGGCCACTTCGGCTTTAAGAATGGAAATAGATTCGATGCCCGAAGATTTAGATAATATGAAGAGAGAAATAAAACGTTTAGAAATAGTACGAGCTGGATTAGCCAGTAATAAAGAAGAGAAAGCCGTGGGCAAGAAAAATAAGATTAATAAAGAATTAGAAGAACTAAAAGAGAGGGCCAACCAATTAGAAATACATTGGAGTAATGAGAAAAAAATAATTTCTAATATTAGAGAATCAAAACGTAAAATTGATGAACTTAAAATGGAAGCTGATATTATTGAACGGCGAGGAGATGATTTAACTAAGGTAGCCGAGATTAGATATTCTCTTATTCCGCAATTAGAAAAAGAAGTTAAAAAAAGACAAGAAGAATTATCTAAAATTCAAAAAAAGGGCCAGCATATTTTAAAAGAAGAAGTTGACGAAGAGGATATTGCTCGAGTAGTAGCTCGTTGGACTGGGATTCCAGTGAATAAAATGTTAGAAAGTGAGATTAAAAAATTAGCCCGAGCTGAAGAGGAATTAACCCAGTCAGTGGTCGGTCAAGATGAGGCTATTAAGGCTGTTTCTAATGCTATCCGTCGCAGTCGGGCGGGTGTTAATGAAGAAAAACGACCAATTGGATCATTTTTATTTGTTGGGCCAACTGGAGTTGGTAAAACAGAGCTGGGGAAAACTTTAGCTAAGTTTATGTTTAATGATGAAAATGCTTTAGTTCGTTTAGATATGAGTGAATTTATGGAGAAGCACAGCGTTGCCAAATTGATTGGTTCTCCTCCGGGTTATATTGGTCACGATGATGGTGGGCAATTAACTGATAAAATTCGTCGTCGGCCCTATAGTGTTATCTTATTTGATGAAATTGAGAAGGCTCATCCTGAAACTTTCAATATTTTACTGCAAATTTTAGATGATGGTGTTTTAACTGATTCTAAGGGCCGAAAAGTTAATTTTAAAAATACTATTATCATCATGACTTCTAATTTGGGGAACGAAGTTATCAAGCAGTATTCAATTGGTTTTGGTAGTGGAGAAAACGAAGAGCAAAAAGATAAATTTCGTCAAGATGAAATGAAGGAAAAAATTGACAGTATTTTAAAAGAATATTTTAAATTAGAATTTTTAAATAGAATTGATGAAATAGTAATTTTTAAAAATTTAAGTAAGGAATCCTTAGAAAAAATTATTGAATTAGAATTAAATAAAGTTGAAGTTAGATTAAAGAATAAGAATATTGGAATTAAAATTAGCGCTAAAATAAAGAAACATCTAGCTGATAAGGGCTATGATCCTAGTTTTGGGGCGCGACCGCTTAAGAGACTTATTCAGAGCATGATTTTAGACGAGCTAGCTCTAAACATTATTGAAGGTAAGGTTAAAGACGGCGATAAGGTCTTGTTAGATATTGGGGCTAAGGATAATATTTTAGTTTCGGTTAGATAGTTTAGCTTTCATATAATCCAGCGATTTTTCTAAACAGAGGAGTTATTAATCTTAGGTTAATAACTCCTTTTTTGTAATTTATAATATATTCATAGAGATTAGATGTTTTTTGGCCTTATCTCTCTGTTTTTATGGGCTTTTTTAGAGAAAGATCGTTTTTGCCAAAATTAGATATATTTGTTATTATATTGATATATGAATAGCAATTTTTTTATTTATTTAGGCAAGGTTTTAGCCCAATTTTTATTGGAGGTGGTTTATTTTCCCCTATGGTGGTACTCAGTTGGATTAGTCCGTTTGGTGAAGGTTCTGCTAAAGTTTTTAGGAGAAAGATGGTTAGTTATTGGGGCGGGAGTTTGGTTAAAAAATTTATTTGTTCCAATGTATGGTCAGGTGGATTTTGCCAGTCGGGCCATTAGTTTTTTTATTAGATTAATTCAAATATTTTTCCGGTTTGTTTTCTATATATTTTTCATCCTATTTTCGTTTTTCATTTTATTTTTATGGACAGTTTTACCTCCGGTTATTGTTTCTTTAATTATTAATTTAGCTATTAAATAATTATGTCAGATAAAATAATTGAACAAGTTTTTTTCAGAGAAGAAGATTACATAAAATTATCTAATAATCGAAGAGCCGTTGTTTTTCGAGGAAAGCTTTTGTTTTGGGGGAGATCTTTTAAAAGAAATATCATCGCTGTCAGAAAGATGAAAAATAAATTTGATAAGTTAATCAATTTTTTGGCTTATCTTTTAGGAACCGTTGGAATCATGGCTTTTGTTTTTTGGATTTATTTAAATTTTGACTTTATTATTGTTGATCCTCGGGAATTACTATATTTTTATAAGAACGATGACGGTTTAATTTTAGCATTTCTTGCCTCCTTGATTTTTGATATGTTTATAATTTACCGAATTAGTGAAAAGAAGGCTTTTTTAAAAAAAATAAAAAAAATTAAAGAACCCCAAACAAATTTGGCTGGAGGTGATTACAAGAAATTACCAAAATTAGATGTTTCTAATTCATTAAGCGAAGAATTATTATCTATTTTAGAGAAAGCCTATTTGTTAGCTCATAAATTAAAGCAAAAAAATTTAAATGTTATTCATCTCTTCTGGTCGTTATTATATTCCTCTACTATTAATGGTCTATTAATTAGATTAAACGTTGATGTTAATAAATTAACTAGTCTATTAAAGAAATATTTAATTGATGACCAGGAGAAAAAAAGTAATAGTAGCGAAAAAACTTCTTTATCGCCTCAAGTTCAAGAAATTTTATTATCAGCTTTTAGTGATGCCTATTTCAATAAAAAAGATAGTGTGGGGGTCTTAAATGTTATCTTGTTTTGTTATCAAAGTAATCCGGTCTTGCAAGAAATTCTTTTTGAAATGGAAATATCGCAGAACAAAATTGAAAATGCTGTTAAATGGTTTAGAATAAATGAGCAGATGTATGAAGATTATCTAAAATTTAAAAAGATGGCTCGTTTA
Organism: Patescibacteria group bacterium; assembly: GCA_041656935.1. Taxonomy (GTDB): domain Bacteria; phylum Patescibacteriota; class Patescibacteriia; order Patescibacteriales; family UBA12465. Next base: position 4,183 of record JBBACQ010000003.1, on the reverse strand, counting down.
AAATCGGGAACTAATATGAATAAATCATATACAGCCATTGCTACTCCAACGGTTGATCATTTTTCTCGTGATATGACGGTTATGGCTAAATATGGTTATTATGAAACTTGCGTTGCCAGAGAAAAAGAGATTAAACAAATATTTGAATCTTTTGAAAGTGGTGGCAGTGGTGCTTTATTGGTTGGGCCAGTGGGAGTTGGTAAGAAAACCATAATAGAGGGCTTAGCTCAATTAATGGTTAAAGAAGAGGTCCCTAAATTTTTGAAAGACAAAAGATTAGTTGAATTAGATATTTCTCGTTTAATTAGTGGTTCTTCTCCGGTCCAAGCTCAAGAGAGATTAATGAATATTATTAATGAGATGCAAAGATCGAAAAATGTTATTTTGTATATTGAAAATATTGAGAACATGATGGGTATTTCTTCGGGTTCTGAGGAAAGTCTGGAATTATCAGAGGTTTTAGCAGAAACCTTAAGTCGTCAAGGAATTTATTGTCTAGCCTCTGTTTCTAGTGAAAATTTTTCTAAATATTTAGAAGGTAAGGCCCTAGCTAGCGCCATGACAACAATAAATGTTTCTGAACCAACTATTGATGATGCTATTTATATGTTGGAAAGTAAAATCTCCTGGATTGAAAATAAGTACGGCGTTTATTTTGATTATAATTCAATAGAAGAAGCTGTTAAATCGTCTAGTAAATATATAAATGATAAGTTCTTGCCCGAGAAAGCTGTTTTGGTTATAAAATCAGTTGCTGTAAAAATGTCTAAATTAGCCCAAAAAGATCCGAGTCGAAAAGTTTGTACAAAAAATGACATTGCTGAAGTTATTAGCGATCTTACTGGAATTTTAGTTTCTAAAGTTTCGGAATCAGAAGGAGAAAAATTAATGAATTTAGAAGAGAAGATTCATGAGAGAATGATTGGCCAAGAAGAAGCGGTTAAAGCGGTGTCAGGGGCTCTAAGAAGATCTCGCGCTGAACTTCGAGAAGGTAATCGCCCTATCGCTAGCTTTTTATTCCTAGGTCCAACAGGAGTTGGTAAAACGGAATTAGCTAAATCGGTTTCAGAAGTTTATTTTGGTGATGAAAAATACATGATTCGTTTAGATATGAGTGAATATCAATTGGCCGATAGTGTTAAAAAAATGTTGGGTGATGTTGATGGAACTTTAGGATATTTAACTGAGGCAGTTAGAAAAAAACCATTTTCTTTAATTTTGTTTGATGAGATTGAGAAGGCTCATCCGGATATTTTAAATTTGTTTTTACAAATTTTAGATGATGGTCGCTTGACTGATGGGCAGGGAAGAACTATAAATTTTACCAATTCAATTATTATTGCCACTTCTAATGCCGGAGCCTTATTTATTCAAACAGCTGTTAAAAATAATACTGAAATGGCTGTTATTAAACAGGCCTTGATTGATGAACATTTAAATAAAGTAATGCGCCCAGAACTTATTAATCGTTTTGATGGTATTATTGTATTTAAACCTTTAACCTTAGAAAATATTTTATCTATCGCTAAATTAATGATAAATAAGATTGGAAAATCTTTGGCTAATAAAGGTATTAATTTATTATATGATGATAATGGTCTTTTAAAATTATCTGAAGCTGGTTATGATCCTAAGTTTGGAGCTCGACCACTTAGAAGATTATTACAAGACAATATTGAAAACGAGATTGCTAATTTAATTTTAAGTAAAAAATTGAACCGAAGAGATACTGTTTTTATAAATCAGCAAGGAGAGGTGACTGTTGATAAGGGGAGAAATTTGTAGTTTTTAGTTTAAATAAAAAGCCCTACTTTTTAGCAGGGCACACATTATTTTCTAATTTTTTGAGGATCAATTTTTTCGAGAAAAATTTTGGCTTTTTGGTAAGCCAAAAGATTTTCTTCGTGGATCCTGCGGGCCTCATTTTCAGCTATTATTCTTAGATGGGGCTGTGGAAGTTCTTTGGCTTTTTCCATCATATCTTGAAAATCTTCTTCGATAAGACTTTCCTTCTTAACAGCCTTTTTAGCTAGTCTAATAAGTTTTTTGAGGCTTTTTTCTTGTAGTCCCTGATTTTCTGCCATTCTCTTTTGTTTTTTTTAAAATGTTGGATAACTTTGCTCTACATTTATTTATTTTAACCTTTTTTATTTTTTTAGTCAATATGAATTACCTATACCTGCTAGTTTTAATAATAACCCTTTCTTCATCAGTTTTGTTTGTTTGGCTTATTAAAAAAATGGCCCTAAAGCTTAATATTGTTGATCGGCCTGATTTTGATCGTAAAATTCACTCTCGACCCATACCGCTGTTAGGAGGTTTGGCTATTTTTTTAGCCTATTTTTTAACCCTATTTTTGTTTAGAGGAGAGCTATTATCGGGCGATTTAAGCCTTAATCATTGGCTAGGATTTTTGATTGGGGCGGTTTTTTTGATTATTGGGGGTGTTTTAGACGATAAATATAGTTTAGCTCCTAAATGGCAGATTATTTGGCCAATTTTGGCTGTTATAGCCGTTATTGGGGGTGGTGTTAGTATTGAAAAAATAAGCTCTACCGGGGGGTCTTTTATTTTTTTCCCTTTTTGGCTTAGTTCTTTATTTATTTTTTTTTGGATCTTAGGAATGACTTACACTACCAAATTATTGGATGGTTTAGATGGATTGGCGACGGGAGTTTCAGCTATTGGTGGATTAATAATTTTTTTATTTACTATTAGTTCTAAATATTATCAACCTGACATTGCTTTAGCCTCTTTGGCTTTCTTCGGCGTTTTAATTGGTTTTTTAATTTTTAATTTTAACCCCGCCAAAATTTTTTTAGGTGAAAGTGGTTCTTTGTTGTTGGGCTACATTTTAGGTGTTTTAGCTATAATTTCTGGTGGAAAAATTGCCATTGCTTTGTTGGTCATCGGTTTGCCAGCTCTAGATGTTTTATGGACTATTATTCGTCGTCTTTTTTCTGGTAAAAATCCTTTTAAGCATTCGGACAGAAAGCACTTGCATCATCGTTTGCTTGATTTAGGTTTAAATACTAAACAGGCGGTCTTATTTTTTTATTTGGTAGCCACCTTTTTTGGTGTCGCCGGTTTATTTTTACAAAGTCGAGGAAAATTTTGGGCTTTAATAGGGTTGGTAGTTCTGATGCTTTTTTTAATTTTATTTTTTCATTTATTAGATAAGAAAAAAATAATTTTTGGAAGAAATAAAAAGAAGAAAAAATTATTATTACACATTTGTTGTGCTCCTTGTGGGTCTTATCTTATTTCAGAAAAATTAATTCAGAATTTTGAAATTGTTTTATATTTTTATAATCCTAATATTGATTCGTTAGAAGAATATCGTCGGCGTTTAGAGGGGGTTGAGAAAATAGCTAAAGATCACTCTTTGAAATTAGAAGTTGAGCCCTATAATCATGATTTATGGAGAGAAAAGGTTAGGGGATTAGAAAACGAACCCGAGAAAGGAAAAAGATGTTTTAGGTGCTATCAAGATCGTTTGGAAAAAACTGCTGTCTTGGCTGAAAAGCTGGGCATTCATATTTTTTATACCACCTTAGTTTCCAGTATTTACAAAGATTTAGACATGATAAAGGGATTAGGTGAAAAAATAGCCCGAGGAAAGAAATTGGTTTTTTTAAATTTATTCTTCGATCGAGAAGATCTCTATAAGAAGTCAGTTGAGCAAGCGAAAAGGGAAGGTTTTTATCGACAGAAATATTGTGGTTGTGAGTTTAGTAAGAAATAATATCTTAAACCTCATGGGATTCCCGCTTTCGCGGGAATGACGGGAGCAAATTGTCACTCCAGCGGAAGCTGGAGACCGCTTTCGCGGGAATGACTGGAGTCCAGGGTTAATGCAAAAAATAATTAATAGAAACAAAGTCCATGTTTAGAAAGAAGAATAATAAAAACTTTAAATCCGCCTTCACCCTAGTCGAGCTATTAGTTGTTATCGCTATTATTGGAATATTAGCTACCTTAGCCATAGTAGCTATCCAAAATACTAGAGCCAAAGCTCGTGATACTAAAAGAATAGCTGACGTTAAACAAATCCAAACCGCCCTAGAATTATATTTTAATGATAATGGTTCTTACCCAGTATCATCTTCGGTTACTTCTTCTATTCGTTCCGCTAGTCGGGTCTATATGGAAATGTATCCTCAAGCTCCTAATCCACCTGATG
>JBBACQ010000002.1:0-123066 GCA_041656935.1 Patescibacteria group bacterium | reverse complement strand
TTTCTTTTTGTATTGGATCTCAATCAGCCAATTTAAATTCCGGTGATAAATGTGCTACCCCTATGGGTATCTTAAATAGTAGTTGTTCTGGCGAAGAAGAAGGTGTCCCAGAAGAAGAAGAGGAAGAAGAAGTTTTTGTTTGTGGCGAAAGCACCGTTTCTTATCAGAGCTATGATTATGCTACCGTTCAAATTGGAAGCCAATGTTGGTTCGAAGAAAATCTTAGAAGCTCTAAACTAAATGATAATACTGATATTCCTAATGTTACCGGAGATTCTGCTTGGGCCAGTTTAACAACGCCGGGGTATTGTTGGTATAATAATGATTACGCTACTTATGGGGCCATTCATGGAGCTTTATATAATTTTTATGCCGTTGATAGTGGTAAACTTTGCCCTGCTGGGTGGCGGGTCCCGACTGACGATGATTTTAAAGTTTTAGAACTTTTTGCTGGCATGAATTCGGGGGAGCTTAATAATACTGGTTGGCGAGGTATATATATAGGAGATAAATTAAAAATTTCTACTGGTAATGAAACTGGCTTTTCCGCTTTGTTTAGCGGGCGTCGGTTTATAGGAGGAGCTTTTGATACCGTAGGTTCTAATTATTTTGTTTGGTCCTCTGACGATAGTGGCACCGATGGTTGTTATAGAGCTCTTAGTTCGGCCAATACTTATATTTTTAGATATTTTTATTATAAAGATTTAGGATATTCGGTTCGTTGCATAGAAGAATAAATAAAAATTATTTTTTAGGGTATAAAAAAACGGATTAAAATCCGTTTTTATTTTTCAAACAATTAAACAATTTTTGAATAATTATAGATATTGATTTTATTAGTTAGAATAATTGCTAGATCTATAATAATCAGCCCGATTAAAAAACCAAAGCCAGAAATTATTAAAGTATTAGACGGACAGCAATAAATTAACCAAGCCAATGAAAAACCAGCTATTACCAATAAAGATTTTACAAGTAAATTTATTTTATTTTTTTTAAAAAATACTTTTATAATTATTGATAAAATTAATCCAGCAATAAAGCCGGTTAAAAGAACTAAAAAAACATTTGTCATTTTTACCTCCCCTTTTAAATTATTTTTTTAAAGATCATTTTTTATTATTTTTAAAACTTCATTTCTTTTAGTAATCATCGTTTTTTTGTCCCGAGCTTCTAAATTTAATCTAATTTTATTTTCAGTATTAGACGGACGAACATTAAACCAAAAATTATCAAAAATCACACTAAGGCCATCTAATTTATTTATTTTACCATTTTTATATTTTTTTTCAATATTTTGTAAGGTTTTATTTTTATTTTTAACCTCATTATTTATTTCTCCTGAGTGAAAATATTTTTTATAGGGTTTTATTTGTTTTGATATTTTTTTTGATTGAGAGGAAAATTCTTGGAGTAATTTTAAAATCACAATATTAGGGATTTCAAAACAGCCAATAGGCATATTCAAAAAGAAATGGCCAGATGATTCCCCAGAAAAATAAATATTTTCTTTTAACATCTGTTCTTTTATCAAAGAGTGTCCAACTCTTGTTTTTATTGCTTTTCCTCCATTTTCTAAGATTAAATCTTCAGTAATTTTTCCTGGTCGGACATCAAAACCTATTTTAGACCGGGGGCTTTTCTCTAAAAATAATTTAGCCAGTAAGCCTCTAATGATAGATTGGTCGATCAAGTCTCCTCGGTCATCAAGAAAAAAGATTCTGTCACCATCGCCATCAGTGGCTATTCCTAAATCAGCTTTTTGTTTTAAAATTTCTTTTCTTAATTGTTTTAAATTTTCTTTTTTTAAAGGGTCAGCCTCATGGGCAGGGAAATTACCATCAAGTTTGAAGTTTATTTCGATTAATTTTATTGGAAGATGTTGGAAAAGTTTTTCTAAATACAAAGCGCCCATGGAATTGGCCGGGTCAGCCACCACTTTTATCTTCTTTATTTTTTTTAAATCCGAATATTTTAAATCATGATTAATTTGATCTTCTAAAACGCCTTTTTTAAAAAAAAGCTTTCCGGTGATGGTAGCTGGTTTTAAGTCATTTTTTAAAATTCTTTCTTTTAAGAAATTAATTCCAGTATTTTCACTAATAGGGATAGCTCTTTCTCTAGCTAGTTTAAAACCATTCCATTCTTTAGGATTATGAGAAGCGCTAACCATTATTCCACCATCATATTTGTATTTAGCTACGGCGAAATATAAAGTTGGAGTAGCTGATAAACCAATATCTATTACATTAGCTCCGGCAGTTAGCAATCCTTTTATAAGATTTTTTTTAAGAGAGGGAGATGATAAGCGCATGTCGGAAGCTACTACTATTTTTAATGGTTGTTTTATTTTTTTAGTTTTTAAATCTTTTTTTCTTAAGGCCACATAAGCCAAACCTAACCGGTAAGCAGTTTCTTCGTCTAAATCTTTTTTGTAAATACCCCTAATGTCGTAAGCTTTAAAAATAGAAGGGTTAGTCAACATGATTTTTATTTTTAATTATATAGTAAATAGATCCTAATCCTAACAATATTGATAAAAGTGAAAAGATCCATCCGATGTAAGGCAATATTATTAGTAGGGTTAACAAGACTATGCCGGTAATAATTTTTAAATAAGGCGATAGCGCTTCTTTTTTGATTAGTTTAAATAGATAGTCCCCCAACACTAAAGCGGTTAAGATTCTGCTAATATAAACCAATATTAACCACAAAAATAGAGAAATAAAGGCGATCGGTAAGCCAATAATAGTCAAGAATAATAGGAATATAGCTATCGGGGTTAAAAATAAAAGTATTGAGCCATAGCCGATTAGTTTATAATTTTTTTCTAAAATTGTTTTTTTCAAAAGTTTAACCTCTTTTTTAAATAAACGATTTATTATTAAGGCTATCAAAAAACTAGAAACGATTAAATAAAAAACTTTATTGCCGGTAGTTTTATTTTTAGTCTTTGTTGGATTTTTTTTATTGATTTCTCCTTTTATTTCACTCGTTTCAATTAGGGCGTCATTGCCAGCTTGATAATTTAAAGATCCAGAAATTAAAGCGGTTTCATTTATTTGTAGAGAATTAAGATACTTTCTTTTTTTTGAAGCATCAATTATCAAATCTACATCTTGCCCGATTTTTCCTCGAATAGAAACACTATTTGAACCTCCATGAATATTTTGGTTAACTTGTCCATTAAATTCGGAATTAATGCTTTTAAATAAAACATCTTGGTTTATTAATGAACCCTCGTTTAAGATTAGGGATTCGCCTAAAAAATTAATGTTCTTATTTACGGTCCCAAAAATGTTTAAAGCGTTGGAGATGACTCTCACGTTTCCCTCTATTTTTCCATTAATATTTATATTTTGAGCAATAGTTATAAGGTCTCCTTTTATTTGACCGTTTATTTGGATATTAGACCCTATTCCGATAACATCTCCCAAAACCTGTCCTTCAATAGTCACACTTTTAGCTGTAAAATATAGATTTCCTTCTATTATTTCATCTTTAGCCACATAGATAAAATCACTTGATTTCACGACATAGGCCTGAGAGGATAAGGGGAATAAAAATAAAAATAAAAAAGCGAACGAATAATAAATTTTTTTCATATTTCTTTTTTTAAAAGTTTTAAGTTATAATTAATATATTAAATTAAAAACATTTTTATTATAGCTTAAAACTATGCGACAGGCAATACTGGAAATTATTGATAATATAAAAAAAATTAAATCAGCTCAGGATTTAAATGTCTTTAAGAGGGAGTTATCAAAAAAATATAATTTTTCTATTTTACTAAATTCTGACATTTTAGAAGAATATTTTTCCTTACTAAAAAATAAAAAAATAAATCAACTTTGGCAAAAGAAATATCATAGTTTTTTTATTTCTTTACTTAAGAAAAGATCGGTTCGAACTCTTTCGGGAGTTGCTCCGGTAGCCGTTTTAACAAAACCTTATCCCTGTCCGGGAAATTGTGCTTATTGTCCAGAAAAATCTGGCGTTCCAGTTAGTTATTTACCTAATGAACCGGCCGTCATGCGAGCTTTACGTTTAAAATTTAATCCTTATTTACAAACGATTTTCCGCTTAAAAGCTCTGGAAAATAATGGGCATAATCCTAATAAAATCGAATTAATAGTTATTGGTGGTACGTGGAGTTATTTACCCCAAAAATATAAATATTGGTATATTTTAAATTGTTTTAAAGCAGTTAATGATTATCAAAAAATAAATGAGAAAATAAAAATAACCAAGGGGAGAGAAAAGGTTGAAGCTAATCTTTTTTCAAAAGAAATTTATTCTGAAAAACTGTCTTTGGCTTCTTTAAAAAGAAATTTATCTCTAGAACAAAAGAAAAATGAATCGGCCAATTATAATATTATTGGGTTGACCTTGGAAACTCGACCTGATTATATAAACAATAAAGAGCTTTGGGAAATGAGAGAGCTGGGGTGCACTAGAGTAGAAATTGGGGTCCAAGCTATTGATGATGAAATTTTAAAAAAGAATAAAAGAGGGCATGACGTTCAGAGAATAGTAGAGGCCACTAAAAAATTAAAACAGTTTGGCTTTAAAGTAACCTATCATTTTATGCCCGCCTTGCCCGGCTCTAACCCTCAAAAAGATAAGCAAATGTTTAAAGAAATTTATGAAAACGATAATTTTAAACCTGACCAGATTAAGTTTTATCCAACAGTGGTGGTAAAAAACAGTTTACTCTATAAGTGGTGGCGACAGGGGAAATATCAACCTTATTCTGGCAGAGAATTAGAGGAAATTATTATTGATTGTAAAAAAAACACTCCAATTTATACTAGAATTATTAGACTGATTAGAGATATTCCTGGTGAATCTATTGAGGCTGGCAATAAAATTACCAATTTAAGACAAATTATGAAGAGCCAGGGGGTTAAGTGTAATTGTATTCGTTGTCGAGAAGCTAAAGGTAGCCCGATTAGAAAAGAAAAAATAAAATTAAGTGTTTTGAAGTATAGAGCTTCAGCGGGTGATGAATATTTTATTAGCTTTGATAGTTTAGACAGAAAAATGTTATATGGTTTTTGTCGTTTAAGAATTGATCCTTCCAATAATATGGCCACAGCTTTAATAAGAGAATTGCATGTTTACGGAGAACTGGTCCCGATTGGAGGAAAAAAGAAAATTCAGCATAGTGGTTTAGGAAAAAAGTTGATGATTGAAGCGGAAAAAATTGTTCGAAAAAATAATATTCAAAAAATTGCCATAATTTCAGGCGTGGGAGTGAGAAATTATTATCGAAAATTAGGTTATAAGTTAGAAAAAAGTTATATGGTTAAAAAAATAATATAAAAATGAGAAATGTTCAAAATAAAAAATAATAAAAACAAATTGGGGTTTACTTTAGTCGAGCTATTAGTTGTTATCGCTATTATTGGAATATTAGCTACTTTAGCTATAGTCAGTATTCAAAATACTAGATCTAAGGCTCGTGACACTAAAAGAATAGCGGATATTAAACAAATCCAAACCGCTCTAGAATTATATTTTAATGATAATGGTTCTTATCCGGTTTCTACTTCGGTTACTTCTTCTATTCGTTCCGCTAGTCGGGTCTATATGGAAATGTATCCTCAGGCTCCTAATCCACCTGATGGTGATTGTACCGAAAGTAATAATCAATATGTCTATACGGAAACCGGAGAAGATAATGGTTCCTATACACTCTTCTTTTGTTTAGGAGGAACAAATTCAGGTATATCTTCTGGCTTAGCTGTCGCTAGTCCGGTGGGAGTAGAATATGGTTCTCTTGACGAAGACGCTTTTAATTTTATTCAAGCTACCGGTATAACAGACATAACCCAACAATTAGCAATAAATACTTTAGTCAATTCTTTAAAATCAAATTCATTATGGACTAAAATGAAAGCTATTTATCCTTTTGTTGGTGGAACAGCGACAACACATAAATTTAATTTAAAAGACCCAAGAGACGCAGACTCTGCTTATAGATTAGTTTTTACTGGTGGTTGGGCACACACTGCAACTGGAGTAGACCCTAATGGTTCAACTGGTTATGCTGATACTAAATTAGTCCCTAATACTGCCTTATCATTAAACAATTCTGGAGCAAGTATTTACATTAGACAGAATACCGTTGTTGGAACAAGTGGGCTAATAGATTGTGATTTTGGTAGTGTAAATGAAACTTCAACATTTTCAAAAGGATTACATATATTTGTAAGAAATGGAGTAAGTGACACTTTAAGATATAGAGTAAATACTGGGACTGTTAGTTTTTTAACGAATTCTGATGCAAGGGGATTTTATACAATATCAAGGTTATCGTCTGCAACTTCTTATGTTTATAAAAATGGTGTTGAGTTTATTGAAACAGCACAAGCATCTACAGAAATGAATCCATATTCAATAATTATTGGTGCTGTAAATTCAAATGTTGGACCAATGTATTTCTCTAATCGTGAAATTGCTTTCTTTGCCATTCACGATGGACTAACACCAACAGAACAAGCAACATTAAACACCATTAACACAACTTTTCAAACAGCATTAAGTAGAAATGTAGATTATTAAAAACTCTAGTTCAGGCGTTGTGACCTTAGATGGTAATAGTTCTGAAACCATAGATGGAACAACAACTATCATTTTGTCGCAGTATGATAGTGTCACCATTCGAAGCAATGGAACTAATTGGATAATAATTTGAAACACTAGAGCCAAAACTAGCGATACTATTGGATTATATTGGTGTTAGATGCAATTCTTTTAGCAAATTTACTGGGAGCTCGATTCGTTGTCTCAAAGACTAAAGACACCTTCTAAATTATATTACTTTTTTGACACAAACCCTTTTTTAATCTAAAATAAAAATACATTTAAGATCCCAAAATTGGGCTAGTTTTATTTTATTTTTAACTTTAAATAATATGGATTTAAACAAAAAATTATCTTCTAGCGACAATGAATTATATAAGCTAATAGTTAAAGAAAGTGATAGACAGGAAAATGAGATAGAATTAATTGCTTCGGAAAATTATGCCTCTTTAGCCGTTTTAGAGGCGATGGCCTCATCGCTCAATAATAAATATAGTGAAGGTTATAGCGGTAAAAGATATTATGGAGGGAATAATGTGATTGATGAAGTTGAAACCTTAGCCATAGAAAGATTAAAAAAACTTTTTAAAGCTGAACATGCCAACGTCCAACCTTTATCTGGTTCGCCAGCTAATGCCGCGGTTTATATGGCTTTTTTAGAACCAGGTGATAAGGTTTTAGGTTTAAAATTAGATCATGGAGGGCACTTGTCTCATGGTCATGGAGTAAATTTTTCTGGTCGTTTATATAATTTTGTTCAATATGAGGTTGAGGAAGATGGTTTTATTGATATGGAGAAAGTTAGAGAGATCGCCTTGAGAGAAAAACCAAAAATGATAGTGGCTGGTTTTAGTGCTTATTCAAGAAATTTAGATTGGGCTAAATTTAAAGAAATTGCTGACGAGGTCGGAGCTTACACTTTCGCTGATATTGCTCACATTGCTGGACTTATTGCTGGAGAATGTTTAGACAGCCCAGTCCCTTATTTTGATGTTGTTTCTAGCACCACCCATAAAACCCTCCGTGGTCCTCGAGGAGCCTTTATTTTATGTAAAGAACAATTCAGCAAACAAATTGATCGTTCAGTTTTCCCTGGTATGCAAGGTGGTCCGCATGATCACATCACGGCGGCTAAGGCAGTGGCCTTTAAAGAAGCCTTAGAACCTGATTTTAAAATTTATAGTCAGCAAGTAATTAAAAATGCTAAAAAAATGGCGGAAAGATTTTTAGAATTAGATTATAAAATTATTTCTGGAGGAACTGATAATCATTTAATGGTTATTGATTTAAGAAATAAGGAAATTTCGGGTTTAGAGGGAGAAAAAATATTAGAAAAGATTGGTATTTCTGTTTCTCGCTCTACTATCCCTAATGATCCCGCCTCTCCCATGAAGCCATCAGGAATCCGTCTTGGTACCCCAGCCATAACTACTAGAGGTTTTAAAGAAAATGAAGTTTTACAAGTGGTTGAATTCATTGATTTAGCTTTTCGGAATAAAGATGATGAAAAAATATTAGAAAAAATTAAACAGGAAGTTGAACAATTATGCCAAAAGTTTCCTATCTATAAAAAATAATAAATTTCTATGGAAATAATTGATGGACGAAAAATATCTGAAAAAATAAAAAATAAATTAGCTAAAGAGGTTTTTCAATTAATAAAAGACGGTTATCGTCAGCCTAATTTGGCAATTATTTTAGTTGGGGATAGAGAAGATTCTAAACTCTATGTGTCTTTAAAAGAAAAAGTAGCTAAAGAGGTGGGTATTGATACTAGTTTATATTTAATAACTGAAAATGATAGCGAAGACAGCGTTATAGAAACAATTAATTTTTTAAATAATGATGTTCAAGTTGACGGAATTTTGATTCAATTACCTTTACCAAAGAAATTTAATACAGATAAAATTTTATCTATCATTGATCCCAAAAAAGATGTTGATGGTTTTAATCTTAATAGCAAATTATTTTCTTCACCAGTTTTACTGGCTATTAAAAATAGTTTAGATGAAACTAAGGTTGATTTAAAAAATAAAAAAATCTTTTTGTTTTATAATTCGGAAATTTTTAAGGAAGAAGTTGAACATTTTTTTGTTAAACAAAATTTAATTTTTAATTCGGTTTCTTCTAAAGAATTAGATCAAGCTATCGCCGGAGAATCTTTGGAAACTCTAAAGAAAGAAGTTAGAAAAAACAATATTTTAATTAGTGCTATTGGGCGAGCGGAATTTATAGACAAAAGTTTTTTAGAAGATGAGATGATTTTGCTTGATGTCGGAATAAATAAAAAAGACGGAAAAGTTTGTGGTGATATAAACTTTTTTGATACCAGATCAATTAACGGCTGGGTGACTCCAGTTCCTGGGGGGATTGGTCCAATGACAGTAGCATCTTTATTAGGTAACGTTTTAGAGGCCTATTTATTAAAAATAAAAAAATAAAATATTTTTTATGTCTGGCAACACTGAAATAGAAATAAAAAAAAATAAAATAAAGGATTTTTTAAAAAAATATTATAATTTTTCTGATTTTCGTTTAGGTCAAGAAAGAGCCATAAATAATATATTAGAAAAAAGAGACACGGTGGTAATAATGCCGACTGGTGGAGGAAAATCACTTATTTTTCAATTATCAGCTTTAGTTTTGGACGGGCTTACTATAGTTATTTCACCCTTGATTTCATTGATGAAAGATCAAGTTGATTCTTTAGCTGATTTAGGAATTCCGGCGACTTTTATTAATTCCTCGATCTCTTTGTCAGAAACTAATGAGCGCTTAAAAAGAATAAAAAATGGTTTTTATAAAATAATTTATATCGCCCCAGAAAGATTTTATAGCCAATCTTTTTTAGATTCCATGCAAGAAGTAAAAGTTTCATTATTCGCCATAGATGAAGCTCATTGTATCAGCCAGTGGGGGCATGATTTTCGTCCTAGCTATTTAAAATTAAAAAAAGCTATTGAATTTTTTAAAAATCCAACGGTTGTTGGTTTAACGGCGACAGCCACTATTGAGGTCCGACACGATATCGTTAAACAATTAGGTCTAAAAAACCCAGAGATTATTGTTACTGGTTTTGCTCGAGAAAATATTCAGTTTGGCGTTATTCATTCTTCTAGTAATCGTAAAGCAGATTTTATTTTAGATGCTATTTCGGGTTCTAACGAGGGCTCCGGGATTGTTTATGTTGGAACCAGAGCTAAGGCCGATGAGATATTGGCTAAACTTTTAGAAAATGGGATTGAAGCGGTAGCTTATCACGCTGGGATGGATAATGAAAGTCGAGAATGGGTTCAAGATAATTTTATGTCTGGTAAGGCTCAAGTAGTTGTAGCGACTAATGCTTTTGGTATGGGAATAAATAAAAAAGATATTCGTTTTGTTATTCATCATGATATTCCTGGGACAATTGAGTCTTATTATCAAGAAGCGGGTCGAGCTGGTCGTGATGGCTTACCAAGTTTTTGTTTACTTCTATATTCTCCTAGCGATAGATATTTAAGAGAATTTTTTATAAAAGGAGATAACCCTGATCCGGAGTTGATAATAAAAATTTATGAAAAATTATTAGAGAAAGATGATGACCTCGGAGAAAATAATAATTATAATGGTTCAATATTAATTACTTACTCAGAATTGGCCCAAGAATTATCAGCCAATGTTCCGGAAATGGCTATCGGTACAGCCTTAAAAATATTAGAAAAAGAGGGTTATTTATCTAGGCCTAATGAAAAAAGTGGGCAGGCCTTTTTAAAATTTAAAAATAATTTTGATGTTTTATTGGGGGCTCTTAGTTCTCGCTCTAAGGTTCAGATAGAAGCTTTAAATAAATTATATGATAAATTTAAGGAAAAATTGGAAAGCGGTTTTGAATTTAATTTAGATGAGGTTTCGGCTATTATTAATATAAAAAAAGACTCAATTTCAAGATTGATAAAAAATTTAGCAGATAAAACCTTGGTTGATTATCGACCGCCTTTTAGAGGAACTGAAATTAGAATTGTTAAAAAAATAGATCCAGCCGATTTAAAAATAGATTTCGAAGCTTTATCGGAAAAACTAAAAAATGCCGAAAAAAAATTAGACGAAATGGAAAATTATGCTTATTTTTCAGGATGTCGGCAGGCTTATATTTTAAGATATTTTGGCGAAGAAAATGTTAAAAATTGCAATAAATGCGACCAATGTTTACGGGGGGCGACGGCTTTTGATGCCGAAACAAAGGAGATTAGAAATTTTAGACACAAAGAATATTTAGTATAAAAAAATGAACAAAAAAGCCGAGAGATATTTATTAAAAGTAGTTGAAAATAATTATGAAGAAATTGCTGAAGATTTTAATATTAGTCGGCAAAAGCCATTACACAGCGAGGTTCTAGAAATATTAAAAAGTTTAGAAGCTACCAAGCAGAAAATTTTAGATTTAGGTTGTGGCAATGGTCGCTTGTTAGAATTTCTACCCGATAATATAGATTATTTAGGAGTAGATAATAGTAAAAAATTATTAGATTTAGCCCGACAGAAATATAAAAAAAATGGTGTTAGGTTTGTTTATAAAAATATTTTAAATTTAGACCAATTAGAGGAAAATAATTTTAATTTAGTTTTTTGTTTGGCCGTTTTTCATCATCTTCCGGGGGATAGTTTGCGACTATCCTTTTTAAACAAAATATATGATAAAATAGATAAAGATGGTCTTTTAGTTATTAGTGTTTGGAAGTTAAGATCTAAAAACAGATTTAACTATCTTTTTTTAAAGTCTTTTTTAAAACAATTTTTTAAAGGTAGAATTTTAGATTGTGGCGATCTTCTTTTTAGAGGCTTTAGACAAAAAAGCCAAAGATATTATCATGCCTTTTCTAAAAGAAAATTAAAAAAGATTTTTCAGTCTAGTAAATTTAAAATTAAGGAGTTTAGAGAAGATAAATTTAATTTCTATATTATTGCTAAAAAATAATTTTTAAATAATTTAAGCAATATTAAAATATGTTTGATTTTATAAAAACAATTTTATTAGTAGCCATTTTTTACGTTTTAATTTTATTCTCTTTTATGTGGTTTAATAAAGAGAAAAGGGACTATCAAAGTATCCCCTATATTCAGGGAGTTTTTCAATTGGTGGATAATTTATCAGAGTGGGTTGGCAATAATACAGTAGATAAAATAAGAATAAAAGAGATTTTCAAAAAGGAAAACAGAGATATCGATAATTTATTACCAGCTGGTTCCGAGGGCTGGGATGATTTTCTAAAAGAGGAATAAAATTTGTTTTACTTTTTAATAAAATTATGTTAAAATTACCTTATTAAAACAATTAGTTTGTATTTTTTATGTTTAATAGAAAAAATAATTTTTCCAAGTTCCTTTTTCTCATTCCTCTTTTAATTTTATTCTCTTTTTTTATATTTAATTTTTCTTCGTTAGCTTTAGCGGGGGATTCTTTTGGCACTAATTTTGTTGAAGATGAGATAAATTTATCGAGTAAAGATCCTCGAACGATGGTGTCTAGAATAATAAACATATCTTTAAGTGTTTTAGGAATAGTAGCAATTATAATAATTATTTTTGGTGGGTTTATTTGGATGATGTCCGAAGGGAATGAAGAAAAAGTTGCCCAAGCCAAGAATATTTTAAAAGCTGGGATCATAGGCCTGGCTATTATTTTAGCTTCTTGGGGAATTGCTTCTTTCGTTTTAAACCAATTAGGCAAAGCCACGGGGGTCGCGGTAGTTTGTTCGGACGGTGAAATTAAATCTTGCGGTTGTGAGGGCGTTTCCACTTGTTCTAATGGTATTTGGGGATCTTGTGTGGGATCTAATTGTTTGCCCGGAAGTCATGGCTCTAGTTGTAGCGCTGGTTTAGGGGGTGTTTGTTTGCCGGATGATAGTTTGTGTAATTCTAGCCTAACCTGTAGTGAAGAGTGTGAATGTGTTTATCCGGGGGAGGGTCAAGTTTGTGGAGAATTATTGGAAGGGGTTTGTTCGCCTGATAATGACGATTGTAGTGATCCAAACTTATTTTGTGATTCAGATTCTTGTCTATGCTCTTTAAACAATTTTGCCGAATTAGGAGATCCTTGTAATAATGGATCTTCTTGTAGCGCTGTTAATGATGTTTGCAACCCTAATCATGGGTTATCTTGTGATGCTGGAACCTGCACTTGTATTGGAGAACCGGTTATTACAGGGTTTAGTCCTATTGGTGGTTTTTGTGAAAATGATATAAATATTCCTTGTTTAAATGACGCTGGTTGCGTTGGTTCTACCTGCAATTTTTATCTACCAAATATCTCCAATGGTAATTTATTCACAGTTTTTGGTTTTAATTTTGATAGCTACGACCCAGCAGTTTCTCAGGTTAATTTTATAAGAAACAGTGATGATACTGTTGTTCAGGCGCAAAACGTAAAAGACCTAAATGCTAATTGTTCTAATACTTGGGTTAATGATCAAATTGTCGTAGTGTTGCCTACCAGCAGTCCTTTTGTCTCGGGCAATGATTTAGAAGTTGAGGTTATAACTAAGAATAGTAAGTCAGATCGAAGTCGTGATAGTTTTGGCCCACAATTAGAATTGGTAAAATTTAATAATATTTCTCGTCCCGGTTTATGTGGCGTTAGCAATATTGAAGCTCGAGCTAATGAAGATATTTGGTATTATGGTATTAAATTAAATGGGGGTAAAGCTTATTTTGGTAATAGTTTGCAAAATGTTTTAGGATTTTCTCCTAATACTTTTGATAATGAATATTCGGGAGTGGCCCGAGTTCCTTTTGTTGGAGATGGTGAGACCAGTACTTTTGTCCAAAGGAGTGGCGTTTTTAGTAATTTATTAGATTTTAAAAAATTAGCCGAAGCTCCATTGGGCGCTTCAATTTCTTTTTTCTCTCCGACTACTGGACCATCTGGTCAGTATGTTACTATCTATGGTAGTGGTTTTAATAAAATACAAGGAAGTAGTGAAGTTTATTTTGTTAAAGAAAATGATCTTAATTATTCTAAAACAGCTGGATTTAATTTTCCTGAGGTGTGTTTACATTCGGTTTGGTCCGACAATCAAATTATAGTAAAGGTTCCAGAAAATATTGATAATGGAAATTATAAAATAGTTGTAAAAATAAACGATTCATCGGAAACTTTTTCTAGCCAAACTTTTTCTGTAAATTCAGCTTTATCTTTAAGTCCTAATTTATGTAAAATTAGTCCAATTTCTGGCCCCTATAATTCAAATGTTTCTTTATGGGGAGAATATTTTGGCAGTAGTGCTTCGGCTGTTTTTAGTGTTAATAAAAATACACCTAATGTTTCAGTTGTTTCTGAATTAGGAGCAGATAAAATTTCAGTGAGTGTTCCAGTTGGCGCGGTTACTGGGCCAGTAAAAGTTAATCGGGATGGAAATCAAGGAAATAGCTTAAATTTTTTAGTGGGCCTATGTAGTGTTAATAGTGATTGCGGTAGTGGAAATTCATGTTGCCAACCAGGGAGCTCACTAGCTGGATCTTGCGTTGAGGATATTAATACCTGTTTTTCTGATGTCCCGGAAAATTCATTTTTCCAGTGGAGTTTTCAGACTGGTTTTTCTACTAATGAACCAACCGCTCCACCTGATAAAACTTTTAGTTGCGCGAGTTATAATTTCTGTCCCACCACTTCTTGGGTTTGTCCTAATATGCCCGGACTATGTTCTTCTTATGAGGGGGGCAATCCTATCGTTACGGGAGTTTGTAAAGATGATTGTAGCAGTTTTTCTTTTTGCTCACCTACCGGAGATGATTGTTCTTATAATTCAAACTTAGACAAATGTATTTATAAAAATCTTGATTGTTCTTTAAGCAAAAAGGTTGAATATATTTTGGGGACTGGAGGTACAAATACTATTAAAGATGCTGTTTGTCAGAGTTATACTACTATAAATGGTCAGAGAAATTATTATGAAATTAAGGTTAATACCGCCTGTCCGATAATAGACGGGACTCAATGGAGCATGATTTCTAGTGGTCGTTGTGTTGATGTTAGCACTATCGGAGATAATTCAACTTGTAGTCTTTGCCCTAGTGGTTCTAATTGCCAATTGAGCGCCGACACTGGTTTAGGTATTTGTGCTTCTTCTAAATTATGTTCTGGAAGTTCAAATTGCTCTGGGAATGAATGTCTAAAACCTGATAGTTCTTCTTGCCAATGTTGTTGTGATAAAAACAGTAATACAGCTAATGGTAATCCTGCCTGTTGTGCGCCCTTAACCTGTGATAGCACTTGTGGGGTTAGCGCTAATGATGGTGCTGTTATAACTAATTTTGGTTTGTGCTCGGGTTGTAAAATATCAGAAAGCACGGCGACCTCTACTCGTGATTTGGCCTGTAATTGTTCTTCTGTTTCTGGACAATTTTGTGAAACGGAAGGTTATTCCAGTGGAGCTTGTTTAGATTGTACTTCTTTAAAAGAAGGCTCTTGTAAAGAGCATTCAACTACTTGTTGTTGGGATGATAAAAAAGATGTTTGTCGAGGTGGAGCTGGCGATGAAGCGGTTTGGGGAGAGGGTTCTTCTAATATTGGATATTGTCCCTATTATAGTTGTGATTCTAGCGATATAACTGTTTGCGCGGTAGCAACCCCTTCTATTACCGGAGACTATTCTCAAACAACTGATTGTATTAAGGCTTGTTCTGATAATTGTGGACAATACAAAGATTTTAATGATTGTAATTCTCTTAATAATTGTTGTTGGAAAAGCGGGGAGAGTTCTTATCCTTATAATGTAAGTGGCTCTTGTTTAGGTGGTGATAAATATTCAAGCAATCCGGCCGATGATTATTATGGCCTGTGTCGTTATTATAGTTGTCCACAAAACAGTACTGTTTGTGAAGCCAGTATTGCCGGCAGTTATTTAGATGCTTCTGCTTGTAATGATTTTTGTATTGAATCTCCAGCTGGTTTTAATAATTCTTGTACTAATATAAATTCGTCAACCAGTTGTTCGGCCAATGCTTGTAATAAATTAGAGTGCTTACAGGAAGATGGTAGTTTGGGTGTGGTGGGAGATTGTGGTTCTTGTTGTTGTGATCCTAATGCTGGTGTCGACCAATGTGGTTTAATCAACTCAAATTTAAATTGCGTGGCTGATAAGGGAGTCTGTACGGGGGCTTCTCGTGGTTTATGTTGCGGATGCTCGTCTGACAATGATTGCACAGCTGATGGTCTAGATCCGGAAAAAGTTGGTTGTGGCTTTGATACTTGTTGTAAGGCTCGTCCTGAAATCGAAATTGATTTAAATAAAAATGGAAACTTGAGCGTGTTGCCAGAGCATGGTGATCAAAATGTTTGTCGGAACTCGGCGGTTAAAATTGATTTTAATAAAAGGATTGAGGTAGCCACTTTGAATAATAATATTTTATTATTAGAAGAGAGCAGTGGTGTTTGTTCTCCGGGAACTTATTTTATTAGTAAAGATAATTTATATAAGAAAAATATTTGGCAATCAATAAAAGAGCTGATTATTAAAAAACCTTTAAATTATATTTCTCGGTTAGCCGGTAAATCAGTAATTGCCTCGCCTTCTTCCGATAAGGTTTATTGTGTAGTGACCGGGATGATTGATTTTTCTCACGGAGCTAATGATAAAACCTCAGTTTATTTTAAACCAAATAGTTTATTAAAACCAAGCACTAATTATTTTGTAGTGGTTAAGGGTGATGAAAATTTAGATAGCAAGACTGGTATTAAAAGTTTTGAAGGAGTCGGTATGAATGGTTCTGGTTATTTCGATTTAACAGGAGAAATTTGGTTAGAGTCAGATGTTGATTCCCCGATTAAATTTAATAATTTATATTATAAAAATTCATATATTTTTAGTTTCAAAACTTTAGATATTAGCACTTCAGGACAAGGAATCTGTAATATTGATTATGCTTTAGTGTCCCCTTCTTCCTATTTATTTCAAGATGTAAAAAATGATTTAAATGAGAACGATAATGATCCCAGTCATTCTTCTTTTGATTCAGTTAGAGATAAGGATAAAGTTTATTTAGCCGGAGCTTATTCTTCTGATCATCAAATTTTACTTCCTAGTAGTAGTTATAATTGGACCTGGAATTGGTCAATATCTAATAATAGTGTTTTAGAATTTAATAATAATGTTGTTGGTTGGTCCAGCGATGGTGATAAAAAATTAGTGGGAGTTAAAGATGGAGTTATTGATGGTCAGGCCAATATTAAAGCCGAGGTTGTTTTAACTCCAGGGAATTTGGTAACTATTGGTAATGGTAGTTCTCATACGGTTAGTGCTTATGTTTTATTATGTAAAAATCCTTGGCCACCAGTTGATCAGATTAGTGGCACTTGGGTTCCTTGGAGAGATTCTTCATCCCCAGCTTCATATAATTATGAAATATATTATTGTCGTGATGCTGGTGGTTCTACTACCGGAGATGATTTGCCAGCTTTTGTGAGCGATTTGGCGGTTACTAAGGGCAATAGTTTAATAAAAATATGTAGCAATATTCCTTCTAAGGTTTGTTCTACTTCGGCTGATTGTGGATTGGGAGGAATATGTTTATCAAGCTTTTTAAAGGAAACTTATTTCTTCAAGGAAAAAATACCCCATTTTATAGAGGACGTTTCGGCTCTAGATAATAAGACCGGGGGAAGCGTTAAAATTAATTGGAGCTCTGATAAAGAAATAGTTGATAAATATAAAATTTATTATAGTTTGTCTAATACTTCTGATTGGCAAAGTAAAATAATTGATAAGGATGACAGCGATTACTGTTCGGAACCGGTGGGATTATCTAAATATGCTTGTGAGTTTAATTTAACGGAGTTATTAAATGATAGAGAATATTCAATAAAAATAACAGCTTTAAGCAGTAATTTGGCTGAAACCAATTTTTCAACCACAGTTTTTGTAACCCCGACAGATCAAACAGTCAGTCTCCCGCCGACGAATATTACTTACAAAGTTTTACCAAATCGAAAAGTTGAACTAAGTTGGACAGCCCCAACTGGATATTCAATTGCAAAATATAAAATTTATCGAGGAACTAGTTCCGGAATTTATGCCACTTCTTTTTTAACTAATGATAATTTTGCAGGGGCTGTTATAGATTTGTCAGGAACTTCGATAAATAAATATTATATGGCGGTTAGTTCTATTGGCACTAATGGTATAGAGGGCGAAAAATCAATCGAGTTTTTAGTTGACTTACTCAATATTGAATAATTTAATATAAATTTAAAAATAAAAAAATGAAAATTAATAATATTCCACTACAAAAATTATTATTAGCTAATTTTTTATTGGTAATTTTAATTTTGAGTTTTCTTTTTATAGATAAGCCCTTAGTTAAAGCTCAGGAAAATTCGGCCGATGCTATTGCTATTAGAATTATACCTAATCCTAATCATCTTAGTGCTCAGAAATGGTATCAATTGCAAGGATTCGCGGGGTCGCCACAATCTTTAATAGTAGATGGTTATAAAGCTGTTAGAGATGGTCGAACAGTTTATGTCTCCGCTTCTAATGTCGCGGGCAATTATTTATATACTAATATTTATTTAATTTCTTATAATCAAGAAGCTGATTCTCAAACAGTTGATATCTTTGGTAGAATATTAAAAAATTGGAAATTTAATACCAACTTAAATGAAAGTGTTGGTTCTTGTTTAATTTCAAACCAGGTTTGTTATGAAGATTCAGATTGTCCAACCAACTATGTTTGTGGAAATAATGGCGGAGATTTTTCTTTTCAAAATAATAAATGTGTTTTAGAGGAAGAAAATTATAATAATTTAACCAATACACCTAATTGTCTAATAGATTCCGATTGTCCAACTAACTTATTTTGTACTAGTTTAAAATCTAAAATAATTAGAGATTTAGATCGTTTAGAGAATTTAATATTACTAAGAGAAAAAATAATTGACTATAATAATAGAAACGGCAATTTCCCTATTTTAAGAGCTGGAACCTATTTACCAAATTTAGTTATATCTACTTGGCCTAGTTGGCAAAATTCCCTTTTGAGCCAATTAGGGGTTAGTAGTATTTTAGATCCAGTAAATAAATTAGGATCTTGCGCTGATTCTCAGAAAAAATTTGATTTAAATACTTGCTGGAATGCGGTTGATAATGTTTTTGTCAATAATGAAATAAATTATTCTAATTTTATTTTGCCCGGTGATAGTTATGCGATTTCCTATGTTAGCAATGATAAAGGTAGCGAATATAAACTTTGTGCTACCATGGAGACCAGTTTAAGCGGGGTTAATTATTCGATTACTGATGGAGTTTTAAGTAATTATAGTTGTGGTTTATCTAGCAGTGTTGGAAATATTGGTTTTTCTGGTTCTAGTGTTAATAATGCTCCGAGAATAGCAAGTAGTTCTTTAGCTGGGGTGAGCGGTACAAGATTTGAGGGGTTGTTAAGAGCTGTTGATGATGAGGGTGATGTTATTTCTTGGGTTATAAATTTTTCTCCATTATCTGATTTTTCTAAATGGTATCCAGCTAATAGTCCTCAAATAATAGGAAGTGTTAATTCGGCTGAAAGAATTTTGTTCGCTGAAAAGGCCGGTAAGCCGGGCACTTATCCGGTAACGGTAATATTATCTGATTACAGTGGCACTTCTTCTACCGAAGTTTTAAATATTAATATAACCAATACTCCTCCTCAAATAACAGCTGGAGATGTTTCCTTTAATCTTAGTTATTATGAAGATTTTTTAGGCGAAATACCGATAAAAACCAGCGGAAGTCAAACCCCTAATATATCAATTAAACTTTATCCTTGTCCATCGGGCTATTTTTGCCAATCAACCTATGTTCGAGTAGATAATAAACCTTGCCCAGCTAATGATAATGATTTAATAACATCTAATTTCCAAATAGCAACTAATTTTTGGGCCTGTGTTAATACGATTTCTCCAGGAAATTATAGTTTAAAAGTTAAGGGCAAGTATAATGGATTTAATAATATTAAACTCAAATTAGGTGACTATAGTTTTGATGTTAGAGTTCAAGATTATTATGACGATGTCTCTCTTAAAGATTTTAAGGTTACGGTTACGGCTAACAATCCCGTTATAAATTTAAATGATTGCCCTGGCTCAGCTATTCTAAATGAGTATTATGAGTGCACCCTAAAAACAACCAATCCTCAAGAATCTTTAAACTCAACATTTTCTATTTTAAATAATTCTTTGCCCGCAGGATTAATCCTCGATGGGAATAAAATTAAAGGATATCCTAGTAGCCTAGGAGTTTCTGACATCGATATAAGAGCGGAAAACGAGTTTGGTTTATCTGCTACTACCACTCTTATTTTCTCGGTTACTACTAATTGTGGTTCAGTTTTAGTTAATTATGCTGGCGGACCTTGGAATATTTTGGGAACACTTAGAAATCATAGTGGTTTTTATAAAACGGTTTTAATTGGAAATCAATGTTGGTTGAAAGATAACCTGAATGTCGGAATTTTTTTACCAGCAGGAAATATTGCCTCGGGTATTATAGGAAAACATTGTTATGATAATGATTTAATGTCTTGTGACGCTTATGGTGGTTTATATGGATTCACTGAAGCTTTAAATATACCAAATTATTGTAATAGTAATGATTCTTTGCCAGAGTGTTTGTATTATAATCCTAGAGGAATTTGTCCTGAGGGTTGGAGGATACCGTCTGATGATGATTGGTTTGCCTTAGAAGATTATCTAAAAGATTTACCAGCTACTTGTGATTCAGCTAGAAATGGCTGGGATTGCTCGGATGCTGGTGATAAAGCTAATTTAACTACTGGGTTTAATAACAAATGGGGAGGTTGGCTGGTTTATCCTAATAATTTTTCTGGACTTAATACGGGGTCAGCTTACTGGTCTTCTAATATTTTTAATATTAACAGATCTCTTTCTCGAAAATTAGATTCTAGCAGTTATGAGATCGAGAGAAATAATAATGAGAAGAGTGATGGCTATTCGGTCAGATGTATAAAAATAGTTAATGAATGTCAAAGCGATAATGAGTGTAAATATAAAGGTTCTACTTTTTTCTGCGATAATGGAATTTGCCAATTGCCGTCAGTCGGAAATTAAAAACATTTTATTTTGTTTTTAAAAATATTTATGTTATAATTTAATAAACTTATATAATATTTTAATTTATTTTAGTATTTATTTAATCTAATTTTAAATATTAAAATTAAAAAAATTATGTTTGAAAATTTCAAAGACAATCAAGAAGAAAAAATTGAAGATATTTTTGAAGAATCTGAGCAAAAGAGTGCTCCTTCAGAAAATCTTAACAACTCTGCTGTTAGACCAGAACCGTATAAAGTTTCTGGTAATCAAATTGGCAATAAAATGGCGAAAGCTCACGTTGATGAGTTCGAGGATAGTAGCAGTCGCTCGGGCAAAATTTTAAAAACTATTTTTTTGATTTTAATTATTTTAGTGATAGTGGGAATTGGAGCTTATTTTGTCTACTCTAAGGTTCTATTACCTAAGGCCCTAGATTTTAAAGTTGAAGACAATAATGTTTTAAATAATAATTTTGTAGAAATAGCTGAAAAAAATGGCACCACTACTGAAGATGATGGTGCCACAGAAGAATCTGGGGAAGAAATTGGTCTAGATGACGAGAGCGATTTAAATGATAATTTTATTGATATAACCGGAGAAGATGGTTCATTAGAATTACTTAAAAATATAGACACCGATCTAGATATCTTAAGTGATTATGACGAAATTTATGTTCATAATACTGACCCTTATGTTAAGGATACCGATGTTGATGGCTTAAGCGATTATGATGAAATTATTATCTTCGGGACAGATCCTTTGAGCTATGATACTGATGGTGATGGTTATCTTGACGGACAAGAAGTCATGGGGGGGTATAATCCTTTAGGCACTAGTACAATTAATTCTATTCTATTTAAAGATCAAAATTTATTTTTTGAAAAATATCCAAATTTAGTTCCGTAAACAAAAAATATGGATGATAAGCTAAATATAAAAAAAATATCTTCAGATAAAAGTCAACCAATGGAAGATGTTTTTGATGAAGACCTAGAAGAAACAAAAAAGAAACCAATAGTAGAAGATTCTGAAAAAGAAAAGAAAACAGAGTCTGCTTTTGGTGTTCATAAAATGCCTAAGAATTATAAAATTGGTCATTTTGATGATCATAATTCAATTATTTCTAAGATTGATAAAAGGGGAAGAATTAGTAAACACAGTAAAAAAATCGGCATTTTTATTGTTATTTTTGGAGTCATCTTTGTTTTATTATTAGTTTATCTGGTTTATTCTTATATCTCTACTCCTGATTTTTCGTTATCTCGAGCTTTAAGACTAGACAAAGAAAATTCAGTTAAAATTAATTATAATTATAAAAAGGAAGATATTATAAAAGATGTTTTTGATGGCGAAGAGAAGGTTGAGAATGAAATTGAAGAAACAGAAACAGAGGGAGAAACCGATGACTCTATTTCTTTGGAAGATGATTCTTTGGTAGAAGAGCCAGTCGAAGAAAATTCATATTTTTTTGTTGACTCTGACAATGATGGGTTAAGTGATGAGGAAGAATTCATTTTAGAAACCAGCCATTTAAATTCAGATTCAGATGGGGACGGTTATGGTGATTTAGCAGAATTTTTAGGGCTATATGATCCGGCGAGTACTGAAAAATTAATAAATAATATTAATATAGCTGAATATAAAAATAATTCTTTTAGTTATTCGGTTTTACATCCTAAAATTTGGACGAAGAGTATTTTGAGCGATGAATCTTCGGCTATTTTTTCGATTGAAAATCATTCTTTTGTACAAATTTTAGTAGAAGAAAACACGGACAATTTAGATATAGAGAGTTGGTACGCTAATAGGTTCTTTTCCTTGGTTAATGACAGTAATTTAATAAAAAAAGCCACTTGGGAAGGCTTTTATAACGACGACGGTTCAGTTTTTTATCTAGCGGATTTAAATTCTAAAAATATCTATACTATTTTGTATAGTTTTCCTGAGAATCAGCCTCAATCTTATATAAATATTTTTAAGATGATGGTTAATTCTTTCTCTATAAAATAAATTTATTTTTCTATTGTTTTCTATAAAAAGGGAGCCTACTGGCTCCCTTTTGTTTTTAGAAGTTTTATTGTTTGTTTATTATTTTATCTATTATTCCGTATTTTTTAGCGTCTTCCGTGCTCATAAAATAATCTCGGTCGCTATCTTTTTCTATAATTTCTAATTTTTGTCCGGAATGTTTAGCTAATATTTTATTCATTTTATCTTTTATTTTTAAAATATGTTCAGCATGAATTTTAATATCACTGGCTTGCCCTTCAAAACCGCCCATAACTTGGTGAATCATTATTTCGCTGTTTGGCAAGGCTAATCTTTTTCCTGGGGCCCCAGCCGAGAGCAATATTGAGGCCATCGAGGCGGCCATTCCAACACAAATAGTTGAGACATCACATTTTATATATTGCATAGTATCATAAATGGCTAAACCTGACACAACTGATCCTCCCGGAGAGTTTATATAAAATTTAATATCCTTATTTTTGTCTTCAGCCTCTAGAAATAATAATTGAGCTATGATAATATTAGCAGTATGATCATTTATTGGTTCTCCTAAAAAGACAATTCGGTCTTTTAGTAAACGAGAATAGATATCATAAACTCGTTCTCCTTGGCCACTTTTTTCAATAACTGTTGGGATAATTGGCATATTTTTAGATTATTAATTATTAATTTTTTCAAACTATTAAACTTAGTTTTTATTATATTATTTTTTAGAAAAAAAATCAATGTTTGATGACTTGATTTTTATAAAAAATTGTTTTAAGATAGTCTGAGTTATATTAACTAGTATAATTATATTTAATTTTTTAAAATATTTATGTCTACTCAAAAAACAAATTTTTCTAGCAAAAAACGAAATGGCCTTATTTTCGGCCTTATTTTGTTGTTTTTTCTCTTAATTTTGGTAAAAGTTGGCGATTCTTATTATAATCGTTTTTCTTCTTGGTTAGCCGATAGAACAAATAGTGTTATTTTAATCCCTAAAATAAAAGAAGCTCCTTTTCGTTTGGGCTTAGATTTACAAGGTGGAGTCCAATTGGTTTATCAGGCTGATGTTTCCCAAATATCAGACCAAGATAAAGATGATTTATTAGAGGGAGTTAGAGATGTTATTGAAAAAAGAGTTAATGCTTTTGGCGTGAGTGAACCAATTATTCAAATAAATAAGACAATAGATAATGACTACCGGGTTATAGTTGAATTAGCTGGAATAAAAAGCGTTGACGATGCTATTAAGGAAATCGGAGAAACTCCTAGATTAGAATTTAAGGAACAAGATTTGGAAAATGTTAATATTACCGATGAGGATCTTGGAGCAATGAATGATTATAATAGCAGTATTAAATCTAAAATGGAGGAAATTAAAGGGAAGATTATTGCTGGTGAGGATTTTGCTATTTTAGCCCAAGAGAATAATAATTCTGACTCAACACCTGATTCTTCGGGGGTCAATAATAGTGGAGATTTAGGTTGGATAAGTGAAGAGTCTAATGTTGAAGTTTATAATCAGGTTAAAGTTTTAGGAGTTGGCCAAACTTCGGAGATTATTGAAACTGAAAATAGTTTTTCTATTTTTAAATTAGAAGAGAAAAGAAATAAAGATAATTTATTATCGGTTGATAATAAAGAAGCTCAAGAGTATCGAGTTAGACAAATTTCTTTAGACAAGATTACTTTAGATTATTTAAAATCTTTGTCAGAAAATTGGAAGATTACAGAATTAAGTGGAAAGAATCTAAAAAGAACTGTTTTACAGTTTAACCCTAATGACAATTCGCCGGAAGTTTCCTTAGAATTTGATGAAGAGGGAGCTAAATTATTTGAAGAAATTACAGCTAGGAATATTGGCCGACCAGTAGCCATTTATTTAGATGATTATCCAATTAGTGTGCCAACCGTTAACGAGGAAATCTCAGGGGGCAAGGCAGTTATTAGTGGTGCCTTTGGTATTGCTGAGGCCAAAGAACTAGTTCAAAGACTTAAGGCTGGTGCCCTTCCGGTTCCAATAAAACTAATTAATCAAAAAACTGTTGGAGCTAGTTTAGGTCAACAATCAATTATTGATAGTTTAGAAGCCGGAATATTAGGTTTAATATTAGTCGCCTTGTTTATGATTTTTTATTATCGTCTTCCAGGCGTTATGTCGGTTTTCTCATTACTTATTTATGGAGCTATGGTTCTAGTTATTTTTAAAAGTTTACCAATTATTTTAGCTCTTATAATCGGATTATTCTTTGTTAGTTTAATGCTTGTTACTTTTGATGAATTAAAACTACTGGATGTTTTTATGATGGCTTTGTTTGTTCTTATAGGAATAGTATTATTAGTTTTTGGACTAAACGCTGTGACTTTAACTTTGGCGGGAATCGCTGGGTTTATATTATCTATTGGAATGGCCGTAGATGCTAATGTTTTGATATTTGAGAGGTTTAAGGAAGAGTTAAAAGCTGGGAGAACGGTTAAGGATGCTGTCGATGAGGGAATACGTCGAGCTTGGCCATCAATTAGAGATGGTAATATTTCTACCTTATTAATTTGTTTAGTTTTAATGAGTTTTGGAACTGGAGCTTTAAAAGGCTTTGGAACAACTTTATTTATTGGAGTTTCGGTTTCTATGTTTAGCGCTATTGTTATTACCAGAAACTTTTTAAATTTTTTCTTAACTAAGAAGATGGAAAATTCTAAATTACTTTTAGGAGCGAAAAGAAAAAATGATAACATTAATTAATTTTTTAAATTTAAATAAATAAGAAAAAAATATGATTAATTTAAATATTATAAAAAACAGAAATATTTGGTTAATTTTTTCTGGTATTTTAGTCTCCTTATCGATTGTTTCCTTGTTTTCTTGGGGGCTAAACTTTGGGATTGAT
Source organism: Patescibacteria group bacterium (assembly GCA_041656935.1). Taxonomy (GTDB): domain Bacteria; phylum Patescibacteriota; class Patescibacteriia; order Patescibacteriales; family UBA12465. The sequence continues at coordinate 97,527 of JBBACQ010000002.1, read as the reverse complement.
TTTACAGGGGGAAATTTATTAGAGCTAAAATTTTCTGGTCAGAAACCTAGTGTGATAGAAATTAGAGAGGAATTAAAAGATTTATCTCTTAGTAGTTTAACTGTCCAAATGACTGAGACTGATTCGGTTATTTTACGTTTTAAAGACGATAATCCCCAAATCCATAAAGATATAATGGATCGCTTGAACAGTTTGTCAGCCTCTTTAAATGTTGATTCGGATAAAAATTCAAACATTGAGGTTAAAATGGATGAGGCGTCTCCAGAAGTTATAATTGAGTCTGATTCTGGAATTAAAGCTGAGATTATTGAGAATGATCTTTCGGAAAATAATGAAACCTTTGTTGAAGAATTGCGCTTTGATTCCGTTGGACCTTCTATCGGAAAAGAATTGAAGAGTAAATCATTTAATACTATCTTTTTGGTTTTGATTATTATTGTTTTATATATATCTTTAGTATTTAGAAAGGTTTCTCGTCCGGTTTCCTCTTGGAAATATGGGATTGCTGCCATAGTAGCCCTGTTTCATGACGTTTTGATAGTTTTAGGGGTTTTTGCTGTTTTAGGAAGGTTTTATAATACGGAGATAAACACACCGTTTATTGCCGCGATTTTAACAGTTTTAGGTTATAGCGTAAATGATACTATTATAGTTTTTGATAGAATCAGAGAGAATCTGCCGAAAAGTGTTGATAATTTTGTTGATACTATAAATAAAAGCATAAATCAAACTTTAGTTCGTTCATTAAATACTTCTTTTACCACTTTATTAGCTTTAATAGCTATTATTTTGTTCGGTGGAGCTACTATTAGAGAATTTGTTTTAGCCTTAGCTATCGGAATATTTATTGGTACCTATAGTTCTATCTTTATTGCCAGCCCAATCTTGGTTTGGTTTAGTAGAAAAAGATAATAAAATGAATATTTGTCTAGAGAAACAAAAGCTTTTTAGCTTTTGTTTTTTTATGCTATAATGTAAAGGTATAATTTTATCAACTAAAAAGATATGAATAGAGAAAAAGACAGTAGTTTTATTGATTTTTTTATTGAGTCTATTTATTTGGCCATTATATTTTTAGTACCAATTTATTTTGGATTGTTTTTTATTACTAATAATCCTTTCGAGTTACATAAAATGGTCTTGTTTAGGTTTTTCTTATTTATTCTAGTGTTTTTATCATTAGTGAAATTCATTAATCTCCCTAAATTTAAATCAGTTTTTGCCCTTTTGTTGAAAAAATATTTTTATGTTCCATTAATCGTTATTCTTTTCTCTTTATTGTCGGTTTGTTGGTCAATAAATCCGATTGTTTCTTTTTTTGGGACAGATGTTCGACAAATGGGTTGGCTCAATGAATTTTATTTGTTCTTATTTTTTATAATCTTAGTTTTGTCTCTAGTTTTTTCTAAGAATAAAGAGCAAAAAATTAAACGTTTAATAATAACCGCGATTATTTCTAGCGCCGTAGTTTCTTTTTATGCTGTTCTGCAATTTGTGGGGATTGATTTTTTAATTTGGGACGAACCAGTCCTTTTAACTAAAAGGGCGGTTTCAACTTTAGGCCAGCCAAATTTTTTGGGTTCATTTTTACTTTTAGCCATACCTTTGTCGGCCTATTTTTTGAGTAAGAGCAAAACAATCTTATCTAGAAGTTTATTTGTTGTGGTTTTATTTTTTCAAATATTTGCCCTAATTTCTTCTGGCAGTCGTGGCGCCTGGTTAAGTCTTTTTTTAGCTATCGCCTTATTCTTGTTTTTATTTTATTTTAACTATAATAAAAGAATATTTTATTCAGGATTATTTTTATTATTTTTCTTATTTTTAATATTAACTTTCGGTAAGAATCCGGTTAGTACGAGATTCCAATCAGCCTTTGTTTTTAGCGAAGGATCTTCTTCGGTTAGAGTTTCTCTCTGGGAGTCTTCAGTTAAGGCCATTTTAAAGAGAGATTGGGGTTATGGTTTGGAAAATCAAAAAGAAGCCATCATCGATTATTATCAAAAAGATTGGGCTATCTTTAGCAAGGTTAATGTTGTCTTTGATAGAGCTCACAATGTTTTCTTAGATATTTTTTTAACCCTAGGTCTTTTGGGATTCTTGGCCTATTTCTATTTCTATTTCTTTTTTTTCAGATTAATATTTAAAAATATAAAGGAAGACCGGAAGGAAGAATTAACCAAGTGGATTTTTTTAGCTCTGACAGCCTATTTAATCTCTTTATTCTTTAATTTTGCGGTTGTCGTCACAAGTATTTATTTCTGGTTTTTATTAGCGGTTATTGTGGCTATAAACTTTTCTCAATTAGAAGAAGAGGCCGAAGAAGAGGAAAAAGAAAACAAAAGAAAATTAGAGGAGGAAAAAGAAAAAAAAGAAAAGGAGAAGCTCCTTAAAATGGAAGGGGATAAAGATGTTAAGGAAGAAAACAAAAAAGAAGAATTAATAATAGAAGAAGATTATTCGTCCGGAAGATTTTTAAAATTTATTATTATCGTGCTCGTTTTAGCTGGGTGTCTATTTGCTATTAATTTAGAAATAAAAACCCTTAAAGTTGATTATTATTTTTTGAAAGCTAAGGAATCTTTTTATCGTGATGAGATTCCCTCTTCCTTATTGCTCTTTTCTTATATTAGAGAGGAAGGCTCTTTTTACAAAAGTTATAATTATACCTTTATCGGAATGATTTTTGATGGTTTTACTAAATTCAAAGATGAGGCTTCTCGTTTTTTATCAATTAAAGAAACCGAAGAAATTTTAAAAGAATTAGATGAAGAGAAAAAAAATTGTTCTTTCGAATATCGTTTAGCTAGAGCTCAAGCTTTAGCTATTTTGGGTAAATTTGATGAGGCCGAGGAAATTTTCGATAGTTTAGAAGAAAGATTCTCTAATTATCCTAATTTCTATTTTAAAAAAGCTAAGATGGGTTTATTAAAAAAAGATTATAATCTGGCGATTGAGAATTATAATAAGACCCTAGGATTATTGCCAGAAAATTTAGAGGTGAGTAGTCAGATAAATTTAAAATCTTTGCAGAACTTCAAGCATTTAATTTATAAAGATATTGCCGATATTTATTTTGAAGAAAAAAAATATGAATTAGCTTTAGATAATTATTTTCTAGCCTATAATAACAATTTAAATAATTTCTCAGTTCTAGAAAAAATCATCGAGAGCTATTATTTGCAGGGAGATTATGCTCGGGCTTCTTTTTATAGCAATCAGGGAATAAAAAGGAGAGCTAATTATTATGTTTGGTATTTTCTTTTAGGTAAAATTAATTATGAATTGAAAGACGAGGAGGCCGCTTATCTTAATTTTAAAATAGCTGAGAGATTAAGCCCGGATAATTTAGAAGTTAAGAATTTTTTAGAAAGAATAAAAAAATAATTTATTTTTATGATTTTAACGTTAGTTTTTATTTTTCTTTTTGGTTTAATTATAGGTAGTTTTTTGAATTGCTTGACTTGGCGGTTGTATAAAGAAGAAACTATTTTAGGTCGATCTTATTGCCCTAAATGTAGAGTAAATATAAATTGGTATGATAATATCCCGGTTTTGAGTTTTTTATTTTTAAAGAGAAAATGTCGTTCTTGCCACAGTAAAATTTCTTGGCAGTATCCGTTGGTAGAAATTATAACAGCAGTTCTTTTTGTTTTGGTTTTTTATTTTAATTTTTCTCATGATTTTTCAATTATTAATTTATTTTACGATTTATTTCTGGTTTCTTTATTAATTATTATTTTTGTTTTTGATTGGCGCTGGTTCTTAATCCCAACTCAGGTTTTATTTTTTGGGGGGTTAATATTTTTTTTTATTAATATATTTTTAGGTTTCTCTATTTGGTTTTTATTATTAAACATGATTATCGGTGTTTCTTTTTTCTTTCTACAATATTTTTTAACTCGTCGCAAGGGAATCGGTGAGGGAGATATTTGGTTAGGCGGGTTTTTAGGCCTAGCCTTTCCCATATTTGGTCATTTCGCTCTTCTTATTTTTCTAACTTATATTATCGGGGGCTTAGTATCAATAATTTTAATAATATTTGGCCTCAAAAAAATTGGCTCAAAACTACCTTTAGGTATCTTTTTATCGGCTTCAGCCCTAATATCTATTTTTTGGGCTGATAAACTAGTTAGTTGGTATTTAGGGCTAGTTTTGGGGTAATATTATCTTTCGGTTCGGATTTCTGTTGTTGCTAATATTTAAAAATTTAGGTATAATAAGTAGTATAAAATAAATAATATATTTAATATGAAAAACGATATTATCGTTGGTCTTGATATCGGTTCCAGTAATATAAAATTAGTAATTGCTCAAAAAAAGTTTGATTTTAATGAAGAAAAAACTCATATCATTGGAGCAGTTTCTTATCCTAGCGCTGGAATTGGAAAAAATGGAACTATTAATAGTATAGAAGACGCTGTTTCTTCTTTATCGGCTTGTTTAGAAAAAGCAGAAAGATTAGTTGGGATTCCAATAAGTTCGGTTTGGTTATCTTTTAATCATTCTAAAATTAAATATGAAAGAGTAAAAGGTGTCGCTATTATTAGCAAAAGTGATGGTGAAATAGATCAAAGCGATATTGATCGAGCCGTTGACTCCGCCCAATCATTTCCAGTTCCTAATAATTATGAAATTTTTAAAACTATTCCGGTTAAATATAATATTGATAATAACGAAGATGTTAAAGACCCTATCGGTATGAGAGGAATAAGGTTAGAGGTTGAGGTTTTAGTTTCAATGATTTTAACCAGCCAGTTAACTAATTTAGTAAAAGTAGTTCAAAGGGTTGGGCTAGGAATAGAGGATGTTTCCTTCCCTTGTATGAAAATGGCCAAATTATTCTTGACCAGTAAGCAATTAGAATTGGGAGTCGCCATAGTTGATATTGGTGCTACTACTACATCGTTGGCTGTTTACGAAGACGGGGTTTTGCTTCATTTTAACACCCTACCAATTGGATCTGAGCATATAACCGCTGATATTGCTTTGGGATTAAAGTGTCCGATTAATTTAGCTGAAAAAATAAAAATAGAGTTTGGTGATTGCGACGCTTCTAATGTCTCTGCTAAAGATAGCATTGATATTGGAGACTTATTGAAAGAAGAAAAGATTGAAGATGAAGATAATATTATTTCTAAGAAATATTTAGTCGATATAATTGAAGCTCGAGTTGAAGAAATTTTCGAAATGATTGATGATGAGTTTAAATTAGTTAATCGTTCTAAAATTTTACCAGCTGGAGTATTTTTGAGTGGTGGCGGAAGCTTATTAAAAAATATAGTAAAGGTTGCTAAGAAAGAATTATCTTTGCCGATAGCCTTTTTAGAACCAAAGCAAGCTAGAATAGAAGTAGAAAGGGCTACTTATCCTGATTTTTTCTCTTCTTTAGCACTGGCCATTTCTGGTAGTAATTTTGGTGATGGTCATAATAAAGTTAATATCATTGGAGATAATTTTAGGGATTTATTTGGAAAAATAAATTCTTTTGTTAAAAAAATAATACCAAAATAATAAATAAAAATTTAAAATTAAAAAAATATGCCAGAGATTAAACCAAACATTGAAACCTCAGCCAAGATTAAAGTAATTGGTGTTGGCGGTGGTGGAGGAAATGCCATTAATAGAATGATTGAAGCTGGGATTAGGGGGGTTGAATTTATCGCCATAAATACGGATATTCAGGCTCTACAGAATAATAGGGCTAGTTATAAGCTTAACATTGGCAAATCCATAACCAAGGGATTGGGAGCTGGGATGGAACCAGAAGTCGGAAGGAAGGCAGCTGAAGAATCACAAAATGAAATACGAGATTTATTAAAAGGAGCTGATATGGTTTTTATTGCTTGCGGATTAGGTGGTGGAACTGGAACAGGGGCTTCTCCAGTTATAGCCGAGATAGCTAAAGATTTAGGGGCCCTTACTATCGCTGTTGTTACTAAACCTTTTCATTTTGAAGGCGGGGTAAGACAAAGAGTAGCCGAAGAAGGTTATTCTCTTTTAGCTGAAAAGGTAGATACCATTATTACCGTTTCTAATGAAAAATTATTAGAAATTATCGATAAGAGAACAACCTTTATTGATTCTTTTAAGATGGCTGATAATATTCTGCGTCAAGGAGTCCAAGGTATTTCTGAAATTATAACTGTGCCTGGTATTGTTAATGCTGACTTCGCTGATGTTAGAACCATTATGTCGGGAACGGGAACAGCTCTAATGGGAGTCGGACAAGCTTCTGGTGAAAACAGAGCAATTGATGCCGTAAAGGCAGCGATAAATTCGGCTTTATTAGAAACCTCAATTGATGGAGCTAGGGGTATAGTCTTTACTATTACTGGAGGAAGCGAATTAAGTATGTCCGAAGTAAGTGATGCTGCTAAGATGATTAATTCTTTAGCCGACAAAGATGCTAAAATCATTTTTGGAGCAGTTATTGATGAAAACTTAGGCGAAGAATTAAAGATTACTATAGTAGCTACTGGTTTTAATGATAAGAATCAACGTCCGATTATAAAAAAAGAGCCAGAAAAGAAAAATACTGCTAGTAATGATTATTTTAATTTTTCCAAAAAAGATTATAGTATTATGGATAGCATTGATAGTGATTCTGAAAAAATAAAAGATTCTTTTTCGGATAGAAAAGAGGAAAACAAAAAATCAATTTTTAATTTTAATTCTAAGAATATTTTTAATAAGGAAAAAATAAAGACGTCGGATCTAAATGAGGAAGATGATTTAGATACCCCCGCCTTTATCCGAAATAAAAAGAAGATTGATGAAACTCCCAAAGAAGAGGATCTAGATGTTCCGGCCTTTTTGAGAAATAAAATCAAAAAATAATTCTTTAGTAAAATTTATTTTCACCTTTTAAATATCTTTAAATTAGCACTCTTGACACAGGAGTGCTAATTTTGTATAATAAGACTATCTCTAATATTTTATATGAAAATTGACTCAAGAAAAGAACTTATTTTATTAGTGTTAGTTAAGGAATATATAAAAACAGCTCAACCGGTAAGCTCTGGTTTTTTGGTAGAAAAATATAAATTGGGGATTTCTTCAGCGACTGCTAGAAATGAAATGGCCGAGTTAGAAGAACTTGGTTATATCTATCAACCGCATACTTCTTCTGGTAGAATACCAACCGAGAAAGCTTATAATTATTATATTGAGAATGATTTAGAAGAGCAGAAAATAAAAAAAGATGATTTAAAAGAGTTGGAAGAAGTTTTTGATTTTTCAGAAGAAGGTTTTAAAAAGGTAGCCAAGTTAATGGCCGATTTTTCTAAAAATGCAGTTTTCTGGGCCTTTCATAAAAATAATTTATATTATACCGGGATATCAAATTTATTTATTCAGCCGGAATTTCGTCAAAATGATTTAGTTTGCAATGTTTCTTCGATTATTGATAGAATGGAGGAAATTATTGGGGAGATATTTGATCAGTTAAATTTAGGAGAAAAAATTTTTATTGGAGAAAAAAATCCTTTTGGTGGTTTTTTAAGTACAGTTTTGCTTAAGTATGAAAAAGATAATCAAAGAGGAGTAGTAGGATTATTAGGCCCCATGAGAATGGACTATGAAAAAAATTTAAGTTTAATTTATTATTTAAAAAATAAGTTAGGTGATAAATCCTAAAAAAAATATGAAAAATCTAAAAAATAAAAATATAGATAATAATAATTTAGAGGACGGTAAAAAAAATGATTTAAATTTATCTTCCTGCGAATGCGAAGATTGTGAAAAGATTATAGAAGGCTTAAAAGAGGAAAATGTCGATTTGGAGGGTAAATTTAAAAGGGCTTTAGCTGATTATCAGAATTTATTAAAAAAATCATCGGAGCAGAAAGTTGAATTTTTTAAATATTCTTTAGAGAAGTTTTTATTAGAAATTTTACCAGTTTATGACAATCTTAAGATGGCTATAAATACTTTAGATGAAAAGGAACAAAATAGCCCTTGGGTTGATGGTATAAAGTATGTAATTAAACAGTTTAGCGAGATATTTAGAGATAATGGAGTAGAAGAAATAAAAACAGTTGGAGAAAAATTTGATTATAATAAAATGGAAGCCGTTAAGGGCGATAGCGATATCGTAAAAAAGGAGCTTCGTTCAGGTTATATTTTAAATAATAAGGTTATTATACCAGCTAAGGTAGTTCTTTTTCCAAAAGAGGATAAAACCACCGAAGAAAATAAATAATTTTTTTTCTTTTTTCATCTATAATTTATAAATTATTTTGAAAAAAGAATTTTAGAAGATATGTCTCTTATTAAATGGAGTCCATTTCTAAGCGACAATTATTTTGAAGAAATGGATAAAATGATGTCAGATTTTTTACCGGCAGTCCGTAATAATAGCGGTTTTATGCCGGCGATTGATATGTACGAAGACAAAGATAATGTTATAGTTGAGACCCAATTGGCGGGTATCGACCCAGAAAAAATTGATATTTCAATTGAAAATGATGTCTTGTGTATAAAGGGCGAAGGCGAGAAAAAAACTGAGGTAGAGGAAAAGAATTATTATCGCAAGGAAATTCGTCGGGGTGGATTTTATCGGTCTATTCCTTTACCAGCTAGAGTTTTGGGTGATAATGCTTCAGCGGTAGCTGAAGGTGGAATTTTAAAGATATCTATACCGAAAGCCTCAGAAGTTAAACCAAAATCGATAAAAATTAAAACAAAAAATAAATAAAATTAAAATTGATATTTATCTCTAGTTATCATTTTTTGGTAACTAGAAAATAAATATTAATAAAATATAATTAATTATAAATTTAAATAAAAAAAACTATTTAAATTTATCGAAAAAAATAATATGGGAAAAATTTTAGGAATTGATTTAGGAACAACCAATTCAGCCATGGCAATTATTGAGGGTGGCCAGCCAAAAATATTAGAAAATTCAGAAGGAAACAGAACCACTCCTTCGGTCGTAGCTATTTCTAAGAGTGGAGAAAGACTAGTCGGACAATCAGCTAAGAGACAAGCGGTTACTAACCCTAAAGGGACAGTTTATTCCGTTAAACGTTTGATTGGCCGGAAATTTAATGACGATGAGGTTAAGAAAGATGCCAAAATGGTACCTTATGAGATTGTAAAAGCTGGTGAGGGCGTAAAAGTAAAAATGAATGACAAGGAATATACTCCCCAGGAGATTTCAGCTATGATTTTATCTAAATTAAAAGCCGATGCTGAAGCTAAAATTGGAGAGAAAATTACTGAAGCAGTTATTACCGTTCCAGCTTATTTTAATGATGCTCAAAGACAGGCTACTAAAGATGCGGGTAAAATTGCGGGACTAGAAGTAAAGAGAATTATTAATGAGCCAACCGCCGCCGCCTTGGCCTATGGTTTTGATAAAAAGAAAGGTCAACAAGTGGTAGTTTATGATTTAGGTGGAGGAACTTTTGATGTCTCTATCTTAGACATTTCTGCTGATACTGTTGAAGTTAAAGCTACTAATGGAGACACCCATTTAGGTGGAGAAGATTTTGATCAAAGAATTATTGATTGGATTGTTACTGAATTTAAAAAAGATCAGGGAATAGATTTGTCTAATGATCCTTTGGCTACTCAAAGAATAAAAGAATCAGCCGAAAAAGCTAAAATAGAATTATCGACTGCCATGGAAACTGAAATTAATCAACCTTTTATTACTACTGATTCCGGTGGGCCAAAACATTTAGTTATGAAATTAACTCGGTCGAAATTAGAGGAATTAATTTCTGATTTAGTTGATAGAACTATTGAGCCTTGCAAAAAAGCTTTAGCTGATGCTAATTTCAAAATTTCAGATATTGAGGAAATTATTTTAGTTGGAGGAATGACTAGAATGCCGTTAGTACAAAAAAAGGTAAAAGAATTTTTTGGTAAAGAGCCAAATTTAAGTGTAAACCCAGATGAAGTGGTGGCTGTTGGAGCAGCTGTTCAAGCTGGTGTTTTACAAGGTGATGTTAAAGACGTTTTGTTATTAGATGTTACCCCTTTAACTTTAGGAATTGAAACTTTAGGTGGGGTGGCTACTCCTTTAATTGAAAGAAATACTACTGTTCCAACTTCTAAATCTCAAGTGTTTTCTACTGCCGCCGATAATCAACCGAGCGTAGAAATTCATGTGGTTCAAGGTGAGAGACCCATGGCCAGTGATAATAAAACTTTAGGGCGCTTTATTCTAGATGGCATTCCACCAGCCCCTCGAGGCATCCCTCAAGTTGAAGTTACCTTTGATATTGATGCTAATGGAATATTAAATGTAATTGCCAAAGATAAGGCCACTAATAAAGAGCAGAAAATAACAATTACAGCTTCCTCTGGTTTAAGTAAAGAAGAAATAGAGAGAATGCAAAAAGAAGCTGAAATTCATGCCGAGGAAGATAAGAAAAAGAAGGATAATATTGAAATTAAAAATCAAGCCGAAGCCGTTGTTTTCACTACGGAGAAATTAATAAAAGAATCGGGTGAAAAAATGAAAGAAGAGGACAAAAAAGAGCTAGAGAATAAATTAGAAGAGTTGAAGAAAATAAAAGACGGAGAAGATTATGATGATATGAAGAAAAAAATGGAAGAGTTAAATGAAATAGCTCAAAAAATTGGGACAGCTATGTATCAAAGTCAAAGTTCAGAATCAGCTAGCTCAACTGATAATAATTCGGGAGCTCCTTCTGGTGAAAATAATCCAGAAAACTCCTCTTCTGATGGCTCAACTAAATCTGACGACAATGTTGTTGAAGGCGAAGTTGAAAATAGTTAATCGGAAGATAGAATTGGAGAGCGATAGAAAATAAAATAATATATTAAAGATAATAAAAATCTTTTCACCCAGTTAAACTAACTTTTTCTTTTTGTAAAAACTAAAAATGGACTAGTCAGATCTAGGTGAGTTAACAAGGATTATAAAAATCTTATTTTAACAATGGCAAATAAAGATTATTATAACATTTTAGGAGTTTCTAAAGGAGCTAATCAAGCAGAAATTAAAATTGCTTTTAGAAAGTTAGCGCACCAACATCATCCTGATAAGGGCGGTGACCCTAATAAATTTAAGGAGCTGAATGAAGCTTATCAGGTTTTAGGTAATGAACAAAAAAGAAAGCAATATGATCAATTTGGCTCTAATTTTAATAATATGGGTGGGGCTGGTTTTGATTTTTCTGGCTTTCAAAATGGTAACTTTTCGGGTGTTAATATGGATTTTGATGATATGGGAGATCTTTTTGGTGGGATTGGAGATATGTTTGGCTTTTCATCTCGTTCGGGGAAACAAAGAAGAGCTAATAGAGAAGGGTCAAATATTGAAGCAATTTTAACAATCGATTTTAGGGAAGCAATTTTTGGAGCTGAAAAAGAAATATTGTTAAATAAAAATATAAAATGCGAAAAATGTAATGGTAGCGGAGCTGAGCCAGGGGCTAAAGTTGAGACTTGCCCTGATTGTAAAGGAAGTGGGCGTGTTTTTAAAATGCAAAGAACTATTTTCGGTTCTTTTCAGGCGGAGAGTGTTTGTCAGAATTGTGATGGTGAAGGAAAAACTTATTCTAAAAAATGTAGCAAATGTAATGGCAATGGAATTTATAAAGGACAAGAAAAAATGAAAGTAAAAATACCAGCTGGCATTAACGAAGGCGAATCTCTTAGATTATCAGGTCGAGGAAATAGTGGAATTAAAAATTCTTCAGCCGGAGATTTAATTTTAATAATAAAAATCAATCCGGATAAAAATTTTAGAAGAAAAATGTATGATATTTATGATAAAACTACTATCAACTTTAAGCAGGCAATTTTAGGAGATAAAATAAAAATAAAAACAGTCCACGGAGATGTGGTTTTGAAGATACCAGAAGGAACTCAATCGGGAACTGTTTTTAAAATAAAAAATAAGGGAGTGCCTAAACTTAGAGGTGGCGGAAACGGCGATCACTTTGTTGAAGTTATGGTGAATATTCCTAAAAGTTTATCTAAAAAAGATAGAACAAAATTAGAAGAAATTGAATTATAAAATATGTATATAGATACTCATTGTCATTTAAATTTTAAAGATTTCAAAGAAGATTATTCATTGGTTGCTAATCGAGCTTTAGCGGAAAATGTTTCGATGATAGTTGTTGGGGCGGAATTAAATACTTCTAGTCGGGCGGTAGAGTTAGCTGACAGTTTTAAGTCTGGTCTTTATTCGGCCGTGGGCTTACATCCGATTCATTTACAAGATTATTTAGTTAAAAATGATAATGAAAATGGCAAGTATGAATTTAAAAGTCGAGGTGAAAAGTTTATTGAAGATAATTATCAGAAATTAATAGACAAGAGTAAAAAAGTAGTTGCCATCGGGGAAATTGGTTTAGACTATTATCATATTAATTCCGAAAATAAAGAGGAGGAGGACAAAATTAAAAAAGAGCAGGCCATTGTTTTTCTAAAACAATTAAAGTTGGCTTTTAAAAATAATTTACCAGTGATTATTCATTGTCGCGAAGCGCATGATGATTTATATAGAATTTTAAAAGACTTCTATAATGAAAATAATTTTTCTAAAGATTGGGGAGTTATTCATTGTTTTTCTGGCGATTATGAGATGGCCCAAAAATATTTTGCGATTAATTTAAAAATTTCTTTTACTGGGTTAATAACTTTTAATCGACAATGGGATGATGTTATTGAGAAAGCTCCGTTGGAAAAAATAATGATAGAAACTGATTCTCCATATTTAACGCCAGTCCCTTATCGTGGTCAAAGAAATGAGCCATTATATGTGAAAAAGGTAGCCCAAAAGATAGCTGAAATTAAGAAAATTAGTTTAGAAGAGGTGGAGAGAGCTGTTTTCCATAATTCATTGAATTTTTTTAATATAAACGATCTCCAAGAGGACTAGATTATGATTATAAACCAATAATTTTAATCTAAATTTACCCTTGACTTTTTATAATTAATATTCGATAATTAAAGCACTAGTGTTTATAAGTGTTTTTTTGTTTAATTTTTAAGTGATTTTAGCTATGATGAAAGAGTATTTTAAAAACAATAAAGAAATAGCTCGAGCTATGTTTTTATATATAAGTTTTTCGGTTTTAGGGCCTTTGTTGGTTATCGGTGGAATTGGATATTTAATTGATAGATTATTTAATACTCATTTCATTTTAATTTTATCTATCTTAGTCGCTTTTATTGTTTCTAATGTTTTAATGTTTAAGAAATTAAAAAAAATAAATAAAGAAATAGAAAAAAATAGTCCAAAAACATCTCTCTCAGAAGAGAAAAAAAATTCTTATGATGATGAAGAAGATGAGTGGCCGATTTCCCCTTCTAATAAATAAATATGGAGTTAAATATATCTCTATCACCCGATATTCTTTTTTATATTGGTTCCTTCCCGGTGACCAATACTTTTTTTTGGTCAATTATTGTTTCTCTATTTTTAATAATTATTTTTGTTTTTGTAGGTCAGAGAATGAAGGATATTCCTTCTAAGCTACAAAATTTTATTGAACTTTTAGTAGAAGCTAGTTATTCTTTTGTTGAATCAGTTATTGGACCGGGCAAAAAAGCCCAAAGAATTTTTCCTTTAGTTGCTACGATGTTTATTTTCGTATTGGTTTCAAATTTAGCCGTTTTTATTCCTGGACAATCAGCTATTAGTATAAACAGAGATGGTGGAACTTTATCTATTTTTCGGGCTGTTATGTCTGATTACGGCTTGGTTCTGGTGATGACCTTGATTGCCGTTATTACTACTCAAATTGTAGCGATTGCTGTTAGTGGACCTTTCAAATATATTGGTAAATTCTTCAATTTCCGTAATCCGATGAGTTTTTTTCTGGGTTTAATGGATTTAGTCGGAGAAATTGCCAAAATAGTATCTTTATCATTTCGTTTATTTGGTAATATTTTTGCTGGTGAAGTTTTGGGAATGGTGATGTTGTTTTTAGCACCGTTTTTTGTGCCTTTGCCTTTTATGTTTTTAGGACTTTTGACGGCGGTAGTGCAGGCTTTTGTTTTTGCCGTGTTAACTTTGGTGTTTGTATCAATGGCTTCCGAGGCTGAAGCTGAAGCTAGTAATTAAATTTATTTTTTTAAATAATATTAGAATTAATTAACTTACTTATTAAATAATTTGGTTATTTAATAGGTAAAATAAAATTATGGAAATAGAAGCCGCCAAGTATTTAGCTGCTGGTATAGCTGTTGGCTTGGGAGCTATTGGACCCGGTATTGGTGAAGGTATTGCTGCCTCTAAAGCCTTAGAAGCTATTGGTAGAAATCCAGAAGCCAGTGGGAAAATTACTCCTTTAATGTTTGTTTCAATGGCCATTGCTGAATCAACTGCTATTTACGCTTTAGTTATTGCTTTGATTATTTTGTTTGGGTAATTTTTGAGATGATCTTTGGGGTTTCGTAAAGAGACCCTAACAATTATTTTTAAAATTAAAATTAGATATATGGAATTACTTAAGGCCTTAGGTATAAATGGAAAAATATTATTAGCTCAATTTATTAATTTTGCTGTTTTGGTTTTTGTTTTGTGGCGTTTTGCCTATAAACCAATATTAAAATTTTTAGATGATCGTCGGAAAAAGATAGAAGAAGGAGTAAAAAATTCAGAAGTAGCCATACAAAAACTAGTTGAAATAGAAGAAAAAGAAAAACAGGTTATAATTAAAGCCAAGAAAGAAGCTTTGAATATTATAGACGAAGCTAAGGATAATGCTGAAAAAAGGGGTAATGAGCTTATTAAAAAAGCCCGAGAAGAAGCTTCCAAGGTTATTTTAGAAGAAAAAGAAAAATTTAATCAAGAAAAGATTGATGCTTTTAAGGAAATGAAGAACAATTTATCAGAATTAGTAATTTTAGCAGTAGAGAAGGTTATAGATGAAAAAATTGATACCGCTAAAGACAAGAAAATTATTAAAGAATTATTAAAATAATTAATATGAAAGTAACGGCTAAACAATACGCTCAAGCTCTGTTCCGAGAATTAGAGGATAGAACCCCAGAAGAAACTTCGAAAATTATTTTTAATTTTTTAGAGGTTTTAAAAAATGATAATTGCCTATCTCAAATTGAAAAAATTATTTCTTACTTTGAGGTTTTTTGGCAGAAAGAACATTCTGTGGTTCAAGCCGAAATTACCAGCTCTAGAAAATTAGAAATAGAACCTAAAGAGGAAATAATTAAATTTTTAAAAAAGATTTCTAAGTCGGAGAAGATTGAGGTGAGTGAAAAAGAAGATAAAAATATTATTGGTGGTTTTATTTTAAAATATAATGATAAAATATTTGATGCTAGTATAAAAAATAGAATTAATTTATTTAAAAATAGTTTAAGACAATAAAAATATGAAAAACAATGCAAAAGATTTTATAATCGATCAAATTAGAGGTAGAATTTCTGAT
This sequence comes from Patescibacteria group bacterium, assembly GCA_041656935.1. Taxonomy (GTDB): domain Bacteria; phylum Patescibacteriota; class Patescibacteriia; order Patescibacteriales; family UBA12465. Next base: position 82,141 of record JBBACQ010000002.1, on the reverse strand, counting down.
TTTAAAGCTGAAATTAAAGAGCAAAACTTTGGTAAGGTCATCGAAATAAACGATGGTATTGCTAAGGTTTCTGGTTTATCAGAGGCGATGATGTCAGAAATGGTTCAATTCAAGACCCAAAATGGCTCAGTTTATGGAGTAGTTTTAAATTTAGAAGAAGATAGTATTGGTGTGGTTGTTTTAGGTGATTTTAGCGGTATTAAAGAGGGTGATGAGGTGTTGGCTTTAAGAAAAATTTTAGAGGTGCCAGTAGGAGATAATATTATTGGTCGAGTTTTGAACCCATTAGGTGCTCCAATAGACGGAAAAGAGAAAATTAAAGCTGAAAAATTTTATCCAATTGAAAAAATTGCTCCTGGTGTAATTACTCGTGAATCAGTTAACGAACCAGTACAAACTGGTATCAAGGCGATTGATGCTATGATTCCAATTGGTCGCGGACAACGAGAACTTATTATTGGCGATCGACAAATCGGTAAAACCGCTATTGCCATTGATACTATTATCAATCAGAAAGACCAAAATATGAAGTGTATTTATGTAGCTATTGGGCAAAAAGAATCTAAGGTGGCTAGTATTGTGGCTAAATTAAAATCAGCGGGTGCCATGGATTATACTACTGTTGTAGTAGCCGGAGCCAGCGATCCTGCCTCTCTTCTATATATTGCTCCATATTCTGGTTGTGCTATGGCTGAATATTTTTTAGATAAAGGTGAAGATGTTTTAATTATTTATGATGATTTATCTAAACACGCGGTTGCTTATCGCGAAATATCTCTTTTATTAAAAAGACCACCGGGCAGAGAAGCTTATCCGGGAGATGTTTTTTATTTACATTCTAGATTATTAGAAAGAGCTTGTAAGTTGAATAAAGATTTTGGTGGCGGGTCAATTACCGCTTTGCCGATTATTGAAACCCAGGCCGGAGATGTATCGGCTTATATCCCAACAAATGTTATTTCTATTACTGATGGACAGATTTATTTAGAACCGGATCTTTTTTATCAAGGAAGCCGACCAGCGATTAATGCCGGTTTATCGGTTTCTCGTGTTGGTAGTAATGCCCAGATTAAAGCCATGAAAAAAGTAGCGGGTAAAATGAGATTAGAGGCAGCTCAGTATCGAGAGTTAGCAGCCTTTGCTCAATTTGGTTCTGATTTAGATGAAGAAACTAAAAATAAATTAGAAAGAGGTAAACGTTTAATGGAAATTTTAAAACAAGGGCAATATGAACCGATGTCGGTAGCGGAACAGGTTATTGTTTTCTTCTCCCTAATATCAGGATTAATGGATAACATTCCGGTAGAAAAAATTAAAGAATTTGAAATTAATAGTATCTCTTATATTAGAGATAACGCTGGTGATGTTTTAAAAAATATTAAAGAACTAAAAATTTTAGAAGAAAAAGATGAGGAAAAAATAATTAAATTAATTAATGATTATAAAGACACTTTAGATTATTTAATTAAAGATTAATTTTATTTTTTAATAGCAAGAGAAAATTAATATGGCCAAAACAAAAGAAATACAACGTCGAATCAAGTCGGTTAATAATACTAAAAAGATAACCAAAGCCATGGAGATGGTGGCGGCCTCTAAAATGAGAAAATCAGTTGAAGCCGTACTTAAAACTAGAACTTATGCTAACTTAGCTTGGGTAACGGTTTTAAATATTGCTGGAGCTTCTGATTCTGGCAAAAATTTGCATCCTTTACTTAATGTTAGATCGAAAATTAAAAAGGTGGCAATTTTTTTAATTTCATCTAATAGAGGTTTATGTGGAAGTTTTAATTCTAATATTATAAATAAAGCGGTTGATTCTATAAAAAAGCATGGGAATATTGATACTGATTTTATTATAATTGGTAAAAAGGGGTTAGCGGTAAATAGTAGATTTAAATATAAGATTGAGGCTGAGTTTCAAAAAACAGATTTTATTTCTCAGATAAAAGAGATAACTCCGATAGCCAAATTACTTATCGATGAATTTTTAGCGGAAAAGTATGATAAGGTTTTTGTGGCTTATACTGATTTTGTTAATAATTCTAAGCAAGTCCCGCGCATTAAACAAGTTTTACCAGTTGATATTAGTGCCGAAGATGAATATTTAGGAGTAGTTGGAAAAGACGATAGAGTTGGTAGTGATAAAAAATATATTGCCGAGAAAGAGTCTAAGTATTTAAGAGACAATGGTCATAAATATATTTTTACTTATGAGCCCGGGTCAGAAGAGGTTTTAAATCAGATGTTGCCTAGATTAATCGAGGTCCAATTATTTCAAGCTTTGTTAGAATCAAATGCTTCGGAGCACAGTGTTAGGATGACAGCTATGCATCAGGCCACTGAGGCAGCTGATGATTTAGCTAAGGAGTTAGTGTTATTTTATAATAAGGCTCGACAATCGGCCATTACTTCGGAAATTGCGGAAATTAGTGCTGGAGCGAACGCCCTTAAGAGATAAAACTATTAGGATTATTATTAATTTAAAAATAAATTAAATAAAAAATATGACAACAAAAGATAAAAAAATTGGAACTATTAGACAGGTTATTGGTGCGGTGGTTGATGTTTATTTTGAGGGAGACCTTCCTTCAATTTATACAGCTCTAGAGGTTAATTTGGAAGATAGAAAAATAATTCTAGAGGTTCAACAACATTTAGGATTTAATGTTGTTAGAACTATTTCTATGGGTTCAACTGATGGATTAAAAAGAGGCGATCAAGCTATAAACACGGGTCAAGGAATTTCTGTACCCGTGGGAGAGGCAACCTTAGGTAGAATTTTTAATATTTTAGGTGAAGTTGTTGATGGCGGTAAGGAATTGGTAAATGCTAAAAAATATGAAATTCATCGTCCGGCCCCTGATTTCATAAATCAATCAACTAAAACTGAGATTTTAGAAACTGGAATTAAGGTTATTGATTTGATTTGCCCGATTGCTAAAGGAGGAAAGGTTGGTTTATTTGGTGGAGCTGGTGTTGGAAAAACAGTGGTTATTCAAGAGTTTATAAATAATATTGCTAAAGCGCATGGTGGATATTCGGTTTTTGCTGGAGTAGGAGAAAGAACTCGTGAGGGTAACGATCTTTTTCATGAAATGAAAGGGGCTGGAGTAATTGATAAAGTAGCGATGGTCTTTGGTCAAATGAATGAACCACCAGGAGCTCGAGCTCGAGTAGCTTTGAGTGGTCTTTCTATGGCGGAGTATTTTAGAGATGAAAAGAATCAAGATGTTTTATTTTTCGTAGATAATATTTTTAGATTTACTCAGGCTGGTTCAGAGGTTTCTACTTTATTAGGTCGTATGCCTAGTGCCGTGGGTTATCAGCCAACCTTGGCGACAGAGATGGGAGAGCTACAAGAAAGAATTACTTCGACTGACAAAGGATCTATTACTTCAATTCAGGCCGTTTATGTTCCAGCTGATGATTTAACTGATCCAGCTCCAGCAACTACTTTTGGGCACTTAGATTCAACCGTAGTTTTATCTCGGTCTTTATCGGAGCTTGGTATTTATCCAGCGGTTGACCCTTTAGATTCTTTTTCTATTATTTTAGATCCTAAAATTGTCGGACAAGAGCACTATGATGTCGCTTTAGGTGTACAAAGAGTTTTACAGAGATACAAAGATTTGCAAGATATTATTGCTATTTTAGGAATGGAAGAATTATCTGATGATGATAAAATAATTGTGGCTCGGGCTCGAAAAATGCAAAGATTTTTGTCTCAGCCCTTTAGTGTTGCTGAAACTTTTACTGGAGTTCCAGGAAAATATGTAAAACTGAAAGATACTATTAAAGGTTTTAAAGAAATATTAGACGGTCAGCATGATGATAAGAACGAAGGTGACTTTTATATGAAGGGAGCGATTGAGGAGGTAGCTAAGAAGTAGGATTTTTAAGATAGTAAGGATTTTATAAAAATTATGTCTGATAAAAAAACAATAAAATTTGAGATAGTTACTCCGGAAAGAGTTGTTGTGAAGGAAGAAGTTTTTCAAGTAACTGTTCCAACCGTGGAAGGAGAAATAACTATTCTGCCTAAGCATTCTCCCTTGGTTTCAATTTTGAAGCCAGGTGTTTTAGAATTGAAAAAAGATGATGGTTCAATTGAAATTATTTCAGTTTCCGGTGGTTTTGTAGAAGTTTTATTAAATAAAATTATTATTTTAGCTGATACCGCTGAGCGAGCAGAGGAGATTAATTTAGATCGGGCGGAGGAAGCCAGAAAGAGAGCTGAAGAGTCCCTAAAAAATATTCGTAATATTGATGCGACTCAGTTTGCTAATATATCGGCCATGATTGAAAAGGAATTGGCTAGAACCAGATCGGTTAAAAGATGGCGTAGTTTGAAGGGGAGGTAGGTTTTTAGAAAAAATAGATTATATAAAAAAAACAATCTAAAATTCAGATTGTTTTTTTATTTTTATTTTATCAAAGATTTAACTTGTTTTTATTGGGAAAATTATATTATTGACTTATATATTTTTTTAAATTACAATATTAGTATAACAATATTGTTATATTGATATTATTTATTATAATGAATAATATCAGACAATATTTTAATTCTCGAGGTGATTTATTAATTTCGTTATATATAAATGACTTGTTTTTGAAAGGGAGAGTTGATCATGCTAAAAAGATTTTGAAAACATTGGAAAGATTAGAAGAAAATAATTTAGATCTTTTATTAAGAATTAAATTAGTTAAGAAGATAAAAGGTAGAAAAAATATTTTTGAATTAATAATTAATTGGAAGAAGGCTAATTATAGGATATTTTTCTCGATTATTAATGGTAATTTTTATTTAACCAATATTTTTTACAAGAAAAAAAAGAAAACCCCAGTTGACGAAATTGAGTTAGCTGAGAAAAGAAAAAAAGAACTAGAATTAAATTTTTAATTAATTAAAATAAAATTATGAGTTTAAAAAATATAAAAAAAGAATTATTTAAAAATGAAGACTTCAAAAAATATTATTATGACAATTCTAATTTAGTTTTTGAGGTTTCGGAAAACATTATTAAAGCTAGGTTAATGATGGGTTTAACTCAAGAAGAATTAGCTAAGCGACTTTTCACTAAACAATCGAGCATATCTAGATTGGAGAGGGGCTTGGATTTGCCCAGTTTGAGTTTCTTAGCTAGAATAGCTGACGCCTTAGGGATGAAGATAAAGGCTCCAGATTTTTATGTTAATTTAAAAGCTAATTTAGAATCTATTCGTAAAAAATAATTATTAAAATAATTTCTGCTCCGGCTTGCCCGCCGAAGCCATATGAAATATGGCGAAGGAGGGCTTTCGAATCCCACTCTTTTGTCATATAAAACATAAGAAGCTAACGCAGGTTAGCTTCTTATGTTTCAGAGGTCCGAGTGGGATTCGGTCACGGTCGCTAAGTTTTTCTCTGCGCCTTCGGCTTGATAAAAACAAGCGCCCCGACCCGGCCTCGCCCGTGCACTTCGTGCACATGGGCTCCGGCTTTCGAATCCCACTCTCTTGTCTTATAAAAAAAACAACCCAAAGCAGTTTGGGTTGTTTTTTTCAGAGGTCCGAGTGGGATTCGGTCACGGTCGCTAAGTTTTTCTCTGCGCCTTCGGCTTGATAAAAACAAGCGCCCCGACCCGGCCTCGCCCGTGCACTTCGTGCACATGGGCTCCGGCTTTCTCATCCCACTCTTTTGTCATATAAAAAAAACAACCCAAAGCAGTTTGGGTTGTTTTTTTCAGAGGTCCGAGTGGGATTCGAACCCACGAGTGACAGTTTTGCAAACTGTAGTGTTAAACCACTTCACCATCGGACCAGATTTTCTCGGTATAAAAGTATAATAGTATAGATTATAAAAAAATGCTATATTGACAAATTAATTTAAATATGATAATATTTTTTATAAATTTGTTCTTTTTATAAACCCTTTAAAAATGGAGGTAAAAATGGAAAACAAGAGTTTCCAAAGTCCAGCAAGCTTCAAACAAGGTATGGAGCTATTGCGAATTATAGAATTAGCCCTTAATAAGGCCAACCCCTCATCGGGGCAGGTTAGCAACCTGATTAATAATCCCGATCCGATTTATGATTTGGTCGGAACAATTTTTGCTAAGAAATTTGACGACAACAAAAACAGTCGTCAAATTAAATCCACTTGGCAGAGGATCTACAAGAAATGGTTCGGTCTAGAGAAAAATTTTTCTGACCTGCAGGTTCCGGAAAATTATGACCCGCGCAAACACTTTGCGGTCATTGTCGCTCAAGGACTTACGAAGAATCAGATTGTAGCTGAGATGAGGCTGAAGTTTAAGGTTTCTTTGCATAAAGAAGACCTAGACACCTCTGTGAATCACAATGATAGAAAGGCCGAAAATGGCGACTATATCGTTGTGTTCAACAAAAATGTTGAAGCTGATGAAGAGTTCAAAAATTACTCAGCTAACCAGCTAAAGGCGATAGAACACAAGGGGATTACCTTGCTGGAAAGATTGCTATTAGAAATTCTGTATTTTGATAGAACCAAAAAGCATTTGGATATCAGTAATTGGACGCTGTGTACTGGGTCGCGCGATTCTGATGGCTGTGTTCCCGATGTCGGTTGGAATTCTAGCGATGGCTTGCTTTGTGTTATTTGGTCGTATCCTGACCGTTCTAGTGACTTTTTGCGTTCCCGCGCAGTAGTTTCTTCCTAACCCTTGTTACTTTTAACTTTTACCCTTTTCTTCGGAGAAGGGTTTTTTATTTTTGGAAATAATTATTTAATGAAAATTTAAGCTGTTCTATAAATAATTCTTTGATTTATTTTGATTGCATAATTTAATTAAAATTAATTGTTGCATAATTTTTTGTTAATTGTAGCAAAGTACTACAATTATTTACCCTTGACTTTTTCTAATTACTATGTTGTAATAGAGATATGTTCTTTGAAATTATTATTAACCCGCCAAAGTCTGTAATTTATATCAGACAAGGCATAAAATGTGGAGGAAAAGTCATGAAAAAAGACAATTCTGGTTTATGGAACGCCAGTTATGGCGAGGTTGGAGCAACCTTAAAAGCTCTGCAAGATCAGGGGATCATTTTGAGCGATCTTTCTTTGTTGAGATCTGATCCTATTCTGGCGAAGAAGGTAGCTGAGGTTATAAAAAGTGGTCGTAAAAAAGATCCCGCTATTGAGGCTTTTGCTGAGTGTTTGTTTGACGACAACAAAAATAGTCGTCAAATTAAATCCACTTGGCAGAGGATCTACAAAAAATGGTTCGGTCTAGAGAAAGATTTTTCTGATTTGCAGGTTCCAGAACACTATGACCCCAGAAAGCACTTTGCGGTCATTGTCGCTCAAGGACTTACGAAGAATCAGATTGTAGCTGAGATGAGGCTGAAGTTTAAGGTTTCTTTGCATAAAGAAGACCTAGACACCTCTGTGAATCACAATGATAGAGATGCTAAAAATGGTGACTATATTGTTTTGTTTAACCGAAACATTGAAGCTGATGAGGAATTCAAAGATTTTCCAGCTGATCAATTGAAGGTTATGAACCACAAGGGAATTACCTTGATGGAAAGATTGTTATTAGAAATTCTGTATTTTGATAGAACCAAAAAGCATTTAGACATCAGTAATCGGACGCTGTGTACTGGTTCGCGCTATTCTGATGGCTATGTTCCCCGTGTTCGTTGGTGTTCTAGCGGTGGCGGGCTCGGTGTCGGGCGGTGTAGTCCTGGCTTTTCTGATTATGGTTTGCGTTCCCGTGAAGTAGTTTCTTGACCCTTGTTACTTTTAACTTTTACCCTTTTCTCCGGAGAAGGGTTTTTTATTTTTAATAGTTTAAATGAAAACTATTTTTTTATATTTTTTAAAATTATGGTATAATAAGAAAAGAAATAATAATATCAACAAATACATGGCGAGATCAGGCGGTAAAACAAAAAATAAAAACAGAGTAGTAGTGGCGGTTAGTGGTTATTTTAACCCCCTGCACGTTGGACATTTAGAAATGATTGAAAAATCTAAGAAATTAGGCGATTATTTAGTAGTTATAGTTAATAATGATTATCAGGTGGCCCTAAAAGGAAGCGTCCCCTTCATGAACCAAAAAGATCGAATTAAAATAGCGGAATCTTTAAAAAACGTTGATGAGGTTTTTTTATCTATTGATAAAGATAAAACTGTTTGCAAATCATTAACCAAAATAAAACCAAATATTTTTGCTAATGGTGGAGACAGAAAAAATTTAAACGATGTTCCAGAATATAATATTTGTCAAAAATTAAATATTAAAATGGTTGATGGATTGGGAAAGAAAATCAAATCCAGCTCAATCTTAATAAAAGATGCTTTTAAACAGGTTTCAAAAAAAGAGAAAAAGAGACCAGAGAAGAAAAGTAAATAATGCTTGTTTAGTATTATTAGCTTTTATTTTGGTTTTAGTTTTTGGTTTTATTTCTAGTAATAAAACAATTTCTTTTAAGAAGACAAAAATTTTTAATTTTGAAGTCGAGAAAGGCCAAAGCGTTGATATTATTGCCCATAATCTGAAAAAGGAAAAAATTATTAGATCAAAATTCAAGTTTAAAATTAATGTCTTATTACTAGGCAAACAAAGTTCTTTCAAAGAGGGCGTTTACCAATTAAATTCTAAAATGGATGTTAAGGAAATTATAATTGAACTTACCCCTAGAACAATTTTAAAACCAGAAACAAAATTAACTTTTATTGAGGGTTGGAATTTACGAGATTACGCCAAATTATTAGAAAAAAATAATTTAGCCAGTAGCAAAGACTTTTTTGGACTAACCGGAGAACCTTTAAGTAGTTATAAAAATAATTTAGCGAAAGAATCTTTCTATGATTATTCCGAGGACTTCTCTTTTTTATTAGATAAACCTAAAGGGGCTAGTCTGGAAGGGTATTTATTCCCAGATACTTATAATTTCTATCTTTCGGCTAGTGTTGATGAGGTTATTAGAAAAATGTTGTCTAATTTTGATAAAAAATTAACCCTTAAAATGAGAGAGGATATCGCTAAACAAGAAAAAACAATTTATGAAATTATAACCATGGCTTCAGTTGTTGAGAAAGAAGTTCAGAGTGAGAAGGATATGAAAATAGTTGCCGGAATTTTTTGGGACAGAATAAAGAATAAACAGGCCCTAGAATCTTGCGCGACTTTAGCTTATATTTTAGGAGTTAATAAGGCTCAATATTCCTATGAAGATACCAGAATTGATTCGTCATATAATACCTATATTAATAGAGGTTTGCCATCTGGTCCAATTGCTAATCCCGGGATAAGAGCAATTGAAGCAGTTATTTATCCAGAATATACCGACTTTAATTATTTCTTAACCAATTCTCAAACTGGAGAAACTGTTTTTAGTGAAACCTATCAGGAGCATCTTGATAATAAAAATAAGTATATAAAATAACTTATAAATATTTTTTATGAATGAGGATTTAAAGAAGGGTTTGGTTATTTTTGTCTTTTTAATTTTGGTTGTCGGCTTGCCCTTATTTTTTATTTTTAAAAAGAAAAAACCCGCCCCAGTCGTGGTTGATGTCCCAGTGGTGGAGAATAAATCAACTGAAGTTAAGAGTGATATTGAAAATTTGATTGATGCTTCGCGCTTAATTGGAGGTTTGCCGACTAGCGATAAAAAAATTGGCATTAATTTTCAAGGTGATGAAACCAATGCTTTAATCGAATATATTTCTTTTTTAGATTTTTATGAAAAAATAGAAGACAATTTCCAAGCAAATATTTCTAGCCCCAGCTTACCTTTTAATGTAAAAACCGAGATCTCTAATTATTATGATATTTCTCGTAAATTAAATTTGGATAGCCATATTGATTCCTTAAATAATAATGGTTTTGCTGTTCTGGAAAATTCTTTAGATTCAGATAATTTCTACGATATTTACGATGAATTATACAAAAAACAAATTCCCGCTCTGATAACTTCTGATTTCTTAATTTATTATTACCAGTATAATCTAAAAAAAGTATTTAAAGATGTTGAGGAAAATCTTTTTTATGCTAATTTGTGGGAGATAAACAGGTTTTTATACGAAAAAGCTAAAATTAGATATGAGGGCAGTTTAGAAGCGAAAGGTAATGTGAACGACAGAATTTTAGAGGCTCAGAGATTAGCTGCTGCCTATTTTGCTACTTCTTTAGAATTATTAAAACCAGTAGATAGCCAGATAAATAAAAAAAATGATATAAGTAATAAATCTTTATTTACATCTTTTGAAGCTGAAAGTTATTCTTTTAGTTTGCCCGAATATTTAGAGGTTGATGTTAAAAAAGAAGTTGATTTAATTAGAAAGGCACAGGCTTCTGCCAAATCTCCAGTTTTATTGTATGTCAGAAATTACAAAGATTTTCTAATCCCTAGTGAATATAAGAGCAATGCTAAATTAAATAATTTTTATCTTACTACCAAATGGCTATCATCTAATTTTCCCTTATATTATCAAAGTGCGGACTGTCCGCAATGCTCTTTGGATTTTGATGATTGGAGAATTAATATAATAACCTCAACTTTTATCGCCAAAGATATTTTCGACAGTTACCAACTAAAAAACAAATGGGCTAGAATTTATAAAACCCTGGCTTTTTTTAAAGGACTTCGGGGAGACCTGACTTATGTTCATTATCGTGATGCCTTATTAAATTTATTTGGTGAAGGTTACGAGATTGAAGTGGTTTTTGGTGATAATAATCCCGAGGCTATAAATAATTTAGCTAAATTTATAGAAAAAATTAAAGAATATAGTTTTTTGGGAATTGAGGGTGGTTTTGATAAAAATAATTTAGAAAAAAGGCCATCTTTAGGAGTAAAAATGTTAACTGATTTTTATTGGCCAAATGATTATATCTTTAATCAATTATCTTACCCGCAAGTTTTAGAATATCAGGGGGCGTCTTTAACCAAAAATAACATAACTTCTTGTAGTATAAAAAATCAGGCGAGCAATATTAGGTGTAATGGATTTTCTCTAGATATTGTAGCCTTAGTTAATGAAAAAAGCTTACTTGGGAATGATTATTATTTCCAAAATTCTAATTATAAAAATTATCAAAGTCAAATCAATTTTTTAAAAGACCAGATAAATCAAATTCCTAATATTTGGCATTATAATAATTTCTGGAAAACTTTAAATATCATAAAAGAATATTTAAAAAGCGATAAAAATGAAAGACCCTTTTTTACTAAAAATTCAGATTGGCGACGGCAGGAATTATATACAGCTGTTGGGTCTTGGGTAGATCTGCAGTTACCAATGGACAAATTAAAAATTTATCAAAAAAATCAACCTCAGTCTTTTGTTCCGGACGAAGCTCTTTTTGTCGAAAATAATTATATAGAACCGAATTTAGATTTAATAAACGAGCAGATAGCTAATGTTAATATGATTTTAGAGATGTTTAAATTATTAAAGGTGACTGATGAGCTTCATTCGGTTTTAGTTAATTTAGAAGATTTGAAAAATAATTTAGCCAGAGTTAAAGAAATAATGATGAAGGAATTAAGTTCGGAAAATTTAAGTAAAGACGATTATAAATTTATTTCTTTATTTAGTTTAGAGATGAAATTAGAACAAACTGAAAACAAAATCTTAAAAATAGAAGGATTTAACAAGAAAACTTTGAACTATGATATTAGTAAACCTAAATTAATGGTCTTAATATCAAATAAGGGAGAAAAACCTGCTTTTTCGGTTGGTCCAGTCTTCAATTACAAGGAAAGTCGCTAAATAGTTGTTTTTATTAGGGTTTTAGCCCCTTTTTGGACTGGCCGAGAGATAAATTAAAAGGATTTCTCCTCTAAATTATGTGGATAATATAGGGATAAACTGTGGATTGACAAGTATTATTTATTGTTATATTATATAGACATAAAATCTTAATCTTAATATAAAAGTGATTGTTTATATTAAATAAACTTTTAACAGCTTAACAACCAAGCCAGCCATGGTATTGGATTTTTTGTTGCTGGTTTTTTTGCTATATCGAGTATTAACTATATATTATAAATTAATCTACATAAACAAGCCAAACTTGTTTTATAATTTTATGTCCAATACTTCAAAAGTTTGCATTAAAAATAGTCAACGCAAATGTTTCAATAATTCTATCGAAGTAATTCCGGTTCCTGATTTAATAGAATTACAAAAAGATTCTTATAAATGGTTCTTGAAAGAAGGTTTGGCCGAATTGTTTGACGAAATTTCTCCTATCGTTGATTTCAACAATCGTGAATTAGAATTATATTTTGGTGATTATTATTTAGATAAGCCAAAATTTGATGAAGTAGAAAGTCGTGAAAAAAATATAACCTACGAAGCTCCACTTAGAATTAAGGTTATTTTGAAAAATAAAAAAACCTCGCAGGAAATAACGCAAGAGGTTTATTTGGGTGACTTTCCTCTAATGACAAAAAATGGAACCTTCATTATTAACGGAATTGAAAGAGTAGTTGTTTCTCAGCTAATTAGAAGCGCCGGAGTAATATTTACCTCTGAATATATTCGAGGAAAGAAATATTATGGAGCCAAGATAATCCCTAATAGAGGAGCTTGGTTAGAGATAGAAACTGATGTTAATAAAGTAATTTGGGTTCGAATAGATCGAAAAAGAAAAGTAGCAGTAACCTCATTACTTCGAGCTTTTGGTTACGAAAGTGATGTAGAATTAAAAGACCTTTTTAAAGAGGTTGACCTTATAAAAAATAATGAAGAGAAAACTTATATCGATGCCACTATTAATAAAGATTTATCAAAAAATCAAATAGAAGGATTACAAGAGGTTTACCGCCGTATTAGACCAGGAGATATGGCTGATGATAAAAATGTTAAGCAAATGATTGAAAACATGTTTTTTCGTTTTGATCGTTATGACTTCGGTCGAGTTGGTCGTTATAAATTGAATAGAAGATTTGGCGAAAACTTAACTATAAATAAAGATAATAGAATCTTGAGAAAAGAAGATTTAGTAAATATCGTTAAAGAAGTTATTCGTTTAAATATTACTAAAGAGCCAGAAGACGATATTGATCATTTAGGAAATAGAAGAATTAGAGCTATCGGTGGTTTAGTACAAAATCGTTTAAGAGTTGGGCTAGCCAGAATGGAGAGAATAATTAAAGATAAAATGAGTATAGTTGATATTAACGTTTTAAGTCCTAATAAATTAGTAAATGCTCGACCAGTTATCGCTATTATCAGAGAATTTTTTATGTCTTCTCAGCTTTCTCAATTTATGGATCAAACCAATCCTTTGGCTGAATTAGAGCATAAAAGAAGATTGTCAGCTATGGGACCAGGTGGTTTGACCAGAGAAAGAGCTGGTTTCGATGTTCGTGATGTGCACACTACTCACTATGGTCGTATTTGTCCGATTGCTACTCCAGAAGGACCAAATATCGGGTTAGTTGGACACTTAGCTAGTTATGCTAGATTAAATAATTATGGTTTTTTAGAAGCTCCTTATCGAAAAGTTATTAAAGAAAAAAATAAAAGTAAGGTCAGTAATGAAATTGTTTATTTAGATGCTTCGGAAGAAGAAAAATATGTAGTAACCGATGCCACTATTCCTTTAGATAATAATGGAAGTTTTTTAGTAGAAAAATATCCAGCTAGAAGAGGTGGCAAGCCGGAGACAGTTGAATCTTCAGAAATAGACTTTGTTGGAGTTGCTTCTAACCAAATTGTTTCTATCGCGACATCACTTATTCCTTTCATGGAACACAATGATGGACAAAGATCTTTAATGGGAACAAACATGCAACGTCAAGCTGTGCCGTTGGTAAAAACGGAACCACCAATTGTTGGTACTGGAGTTGAGGCTGTCGTTGCTAGAGATTCGGGTCATATTATTATTGCCGAGGAAGATGGAGTTGTTACTAAGGTTGATGCTTTAAATATAGAAATTACTAATAGTAAAGATAAGGTTAAAAAATATAGTTTAACTAAATTTTTAAGATCTAACTTTTTAACCTGTATAAATCAGAAACCGATTATTGATTTAGGTGAAAAAATAAAGAAGGGGCAAGTTTTAACTGATGGCCCGGCTATTTCTGAAGGAGAATTGTCTTTAGGTAAAAATGTTTTGGTGGCCTTTATGACTTGGGAGGGTTATAATTATGAAGATGCGGTTATTATTTCAGAAAGATTAGTGAAAGAAGATGTTTATACTTCTATTCAAATAGAAAATTATACTATTGATGTTCGTGATACAAAATTAGGACCGGAAGTTATTACTAATGATATTCCTAATATCTCAGAAGAGAAATTAAAAAATTTAGATGAAGACGGAATTATTCGCGTGGGAGCAGAAGTCTCCAGCGGAGATATTTTAGTTGGTAAAATCACTCCTAAGGGAGAATCAAAACTTAGTGCCGAGGAAAGATTACTTCGAGCTATTTTTGGTGATAAAGCTAAAGACGTTCGTGACTCTTCATTATATTTAGAACACGGAGAACACGGTAAAGTTATTGATATTAAAATATTTTCTCGAGAAGATGGTGATAAATTAGAAGCTGGAGTTTTAAAATCAGTTCAAGTATCTATTGCTAATTTAAGAAAGATTCAAGTTGGTGATAAAATGTCGGGTCGTCATGGAAATAAAGGAGTAATTTCTAAAGTTGTGCCAGCTGAAGATATGCCTTATATGGAAGATGGTACCCCGATAGATATAATTTTGTCTCCTTTAGGTATTATTTCTCGTATGAACTTCGGACAATTATTAGAAACTCATATGGGATTAGCCGCTCAGAAACTTGGATATCGGGTAGCCACTCCAGTTTTAAATGGAATTACCGAGGAACAAATTAGAGAAGAATTAATAAAAGCTGGTTTTGCGGAAGATGGAAAAGTGACCTTGTATGACGGTAAGACCGGAGAAGAATATGAAAATAGAGTAACAGTTGGTTATAAATATGTTTTGAAACTAAATCACATGGTAGAAGATAAAATTCACCAAAGATCGATTGGTCCTTATTCTTTAATTACTCAACAACCTTTAGGCGGAAAAGCTCAATTTGGTGGACAAAGATTTGGTGAGATGGAAGTTTGGGCTTTAGAGGGTTATGGCGCGGCTCATACTTTACAAGAAATTTTAACAATTAAATCAGATGATGTTCCTGGTAGAAGTAAAGCTTACGAAGCCATTATTAAAGGTGAAGAAATCCAAAAACTTAATGTTCCAGAATCCTTTAACGTTTTAATTAGAGAATTAAAAGGACTAGGTCTTAATGTTGACTTATTGGGTGGCACTCCAGAGAGACTAGAAGAAGAGGAAGAAGAGGGATTTAATAAAGAAACAGAAAAAATAAATGAAGTTGATGATAGTAATCATAAAAAAACAACTCCATTAGAAGAATAATCTCTTTATTCGATTTATTTATTTATTATAATTATATAAACTTATATGTTAAATCCCATAAAAACAAGCGACTTCGACGCTATTAAATTAACCTTAGCCTCACCAAGCGATATTTTGTCATGGTCTAAGGGGGAAATAATTAGGCCGGAAACCATTAATTATCGAACGCAAAAACCAGAAAAAGACGGTTTGTTTTGTGAAAAAATATTTGGTCCGGTTAAAGACTGGGAGTGTTCTTGCGGTAAATACAAGAAAATTAGGTATAAGGGAGTTATTTGCGATAAGTGTGGAGTGGAAGTTACTAGAAGTGTAGTTCGTCGGGAAAGGATGGGCCATATTAAATTGCAAGTTCCTTGTTCTCACATTTGGTTTTTAAAAGGCTTATCTTCAAAGATTGGTTTAATATTAAATATTAGCGTTCAATCTTTAGAAAAAGTTATTTACTTCGCTAATTTTATAGTAACCGATGTTGATGAAAAACTAAAAGCTGAAACATTAGAAATTATTAAAAAGGAATATAAGAATAAAAGAAAAAATATCGAAATTGATTTTGGAAGAAAAATGGATCAGGCTAAAGAGGACGAGGCTCAAGCTAAAAAGAAACCAACGGCTGTTAAAAATGTAGAGGTAAAAGATAAAACTAAAAAAGAGGTTGTTGAAATTAAATCTAAAGATGAAAAGGCTGATAAAAAGGTAACAATAACTCAGTTAACCAAAGAAAAAGAAGAGCGTTTAGCTAGATTAGACTCTGATTTTGATATTGTTAAAAAGGAACTTAAAGACTTAAATCCCCTTTTAATATTATCGGAACAGGAATATCAAAACTTAAGTTTAAAATTTGGTCATTTATTTGAGGCTGGAATTGGAGCCGTCGCTATACAGAATCTTCTAAAAAGAATTAATTTAGAAAAAACTATTAAAAAATTAGGGGAGAAACTAGAAGTAGTTATTGAGACCAAAAAAGACAAAATTATTAAGAGATTAAAATTATTAAATAATTTACATCGAAACAATATTAGACCGGAGTGGATGATTATGGATGTTGTTCCAGTAATTCCACCAGATCTTCGTCCGATGGTGGCCCTTGATGGTGGACGCTTTGCCTCATCAGATTTAAATGATCTTTATCGTCGAGTTATAAATCGTAATAATCGTTTAAAGCAATTAGTGGAATTAAATGCTCCTGAAGTTATTTGTCGTAACGAAAAGAGAATGCTACAAGAAGCGGTGGATTCTTTAATAGACAACTCAGCTCGTAATAGCAAAATGGTAGTAGCTTCTACTGGGCAGAAAAGACAGTTAAAATCTTTAGCTGATGCTTTAAAAGGAAAACAGGGTCGATTTAGACAAAATTTATTAGGTAAAAGAGTTGATTATTCTGGTCGTAGTGTAATTGTGGTTAATCCTAAATTGAATTTAGATCAATGCGGTTTACCTAAAATAATGGCCTTGGAATTATTTAAACCTTTTGTTATCGCTGAACTTATTAAAAGAGAGGTTGTTCATAATGTTAGAAGCGCTTCTCGCTATATTGAGACTGGTAATGATGAGGTTTGGGATATTTTAGAAAAAATAATTGATGAAGCTTATGTTCTGTTAAATCGAGCTCCAACCTTACATCGTTTAGGAATTCAAGCTTTTAAACCAGTTTTAATAGAAGGAAAGGCTATCCAAATTCATCCTTTGGTTTGTACTGCTTTCAATGCTGACTTTGATGGAGACCAAATGGCCGTTCATGTTCCTCTAACTAAAGAAGCTGTGGCTGAGGCGAGAGACATTATGCTTTCCTCACATAATCTTTTGAAACCAGCTACTGGCGAGCCGATTGTGGCCCCTAATCAAGATATCGTTTGGGGATCTTATTACTTAACCTTAGAAAGCTCAGATAAAGTTGAAGAGGAAAATTTAAATGTCTTTTCAGAAGAACAAGAAGCTTTATTAGCTTATGATAGTAAATTAATAAAACTTCATCAGGTTATTAGAGTTAGAATGAAAAAAGAAATAATTAGAACCACCGTTGGCCGAGTAATTTTTAACCAAATATTACCAGAAAAACTTAAATACGTTAACGAGGTTTTAGGAAAAAGTAAAATAAAAATTTTAATTAAAGAATGCTTAAATATTTATGGAGAAGAAACTACAGTTAAATTTATTGATGATTTAAAAAATTTGAGTTTTGATTTTATAACTAAGAGTGGTTTATCTTGGAGTTTTGGTGATTTACCAGAGCTTCCAGAAAAAGATAAATTGATAGAATCAGCCAACTTGCAAGTAGATCAAATTAAAGAACAGTTTGAAGAAGGACTTTTAACTGAAAGTGAAAGATATAGTAAGGTTATTGAGACCTGGACAACTACTAAAGAAAAAATTGCCGATATTTGTAAGGAAAGTTTAAAGAGCTCTTTGCCGGTTTATTCTATGATTGACTCTGGAGCTAGAGGTTCTTGGGCTCAGCCAGTTCAAATTATTGGTATGAAAGGATTAGTAACTTCACCGTCAGGAGCTATTATTGAATTACCAGTTAAAGGTAATTTGAAAAAAGGTTTCTCAGTTTTAGAATACTTTATCGCTACTCATGCTACTAGAAAAGGTTTATCTGATACCGCTTTGAGAACTGCTAATGCTGGATATTTAACTAGAAGATTAGTTGATGTTGCTCAGGACGTGATTGTTTCAGAAGAAGATTGTAAAGATAAGGAGGGTCTTTTCATAGATCGAGCTGAGGTTGAAAAAGAAAATGATGATTTCTTCAGAAAAATTACTGGAAGATATTTAGCTAAAGATTTGGTTGATAAAAAGGGTAAAGTTTTACTTCCAGCCGGTGAGCTTTTATCGGAAGAGGTAATTAAAGAAATAAAAAACAAGGATATCGAATCAGCTACTATTAGATCGGTCTTAAATTGTAAGTTACATAAAGGAATTTGTGCTAAATGCTATGGCCTTGATTTAGCTTATAGTAAGGAAGTTAAACTTGGAACAACGGTTGGAATTATCGCCGCTCAATCTATTGGTGAACCCGGAACGCAGTTGACTATGAGAACCTTCCATACTGGAGGAGTAGCCAGTGCGGAAGATATAACTCAAGGTTTGCCTAGGGTAGAAGAAATTTTCGAAAATAGAAGCCCTAAGAAAAAGGCCTTAATGTCGGAAGTTGATGGTAAAATCAAAGTTGAGTTTGGTCAGAAAATAATTAAAGACAAAGAGGGCAAGGAGATTTTAGTTAATAATCCGCAAGAAAAAATGTTAAGGATAATTTATAAAGGTAAAGATGTTGATAAGTATTATTTTAAAGAGATAATAAATGAACTAAAATTATCTTCCACTAAACACACTAAAAAAGAGCTAGAACCTATTATTAAAGTTAATAATGGAGATGTTGTCACCAAGGGGACAGAATTATATTCGGTTTTAGATAAAACAGTTAAGGCAGTTTCAGCTGGAGTGGTGAAGGTTGGTGAGAAGTCGATTGATATTTTAACAGAAGTTGATAAAATCCAAGAATTCACTATTCCTAAAGGATTAATGTTATGGGTTAAGGATGGTGATTCTGTAAAAGCTGGTGATCGTTTGACTGAAGGAAGCTTTGATTTGAAAGAGTTATTTCGTTTGAGAGGAAGATTAGAAACTCAAAAATATATTATTAGAGAAATTCAATACGTTTATTCTTCTCAAGGTCAGCCTTTAAATGACAAGCATATTGAAATTATTGCTCGACAGATGTTCTCTCGTTATTTAATTAGATCTACCGGAGAGACTAATTTGTTGCCAGGTGAAACTATCGAGGAAGAGGTTCTATTTCAAGCTAATAAAGACTTTAAAGATAAGGCTAAGGGAGAAAGATTATTATTGGGAATTACTAAAACATCTTTGACTACTGACTCATTTTTATCGGCGGCCTCTTTTCAAGAAACTCCTAGAGTTTTAATCGATGCGGCCTTAAGCGGTAAAATTGATTACTTAGAGGGACTAAAAGAAAATGTTATCATTGGTTGCTTAATCCCAGCTGGAACAGGGTATCGAGGCAAGAAAAAGAGAGAAATCTATAAATAGGTTCTACCTATATGAAAATAATTGTTGGTTTAGGAAATCCGGGTGAAAAATATCAAAAAACTAGGCATAATGTTGGTTTTATGTTTTTAGATTTTTTAGCTGGAGATTCGACTGGTTGGAAATTTAATAAAAAGTTTAATGCCTTTATTTTTGAAAAAGGAAGTGATATTTTAGTGAAGCCTCAAACTTTTATGAATAATTCGGGAATGTCCGTTCGAGCTATCTTGGATTATTATAAGTTGATTCCTAAAAAATTTGGGTTGTTCAGTAATAAAAATAGTGATCTAAGCGGAGTTTTAACTGTAGTTCATGATGATTTAGATATTAATTTTGGTTTTTGTAAAATGTCAGTTGGAGCTGGTAGTGCTGGTCATAATGGAGTGGAATCAATTTTTGGTAATTTAAAAACAAAAAATTTTAAAAGAATCCGCTTCGGGGTGAATAATGAGTACAAAAATAACGTTTCGGGAGAAAAATTTGTTTTGCAGAGTTTTTCTAAGGATGAATTTGATAAAATAAATGATATTTTTGCTAAAGTTGAAGTGTAATTTTTAAATAAAATAGATAGGACGGAAAAAGAGATAAACATCTCTTTTTTTGTTTAATTTTTATTGAAAAAATTGTTTAATATTAGCCAATTTTTCTTGGTTTTCAAGGTTTTTTATAGTTTTTTAATTTAATAGTAATTAGCTTTTTTATTTAGTAGATAAAAACATTTTAGATTAATTTTACCTTAGTTTTGGTATTATTGGTTAATGGATCTAAATAATGATAAAAAATTTTTTGTGGCTTTTAATTATTTATTAAATTTTACTTTTAAAAAATATAAATTATTAATCCAAAATTTCAAAACTTTGGAAAGAGCTTTTTATAGCTCGGCTAAAGATTTAATAAGGGCGGGATTAAAACCGGAGCTGGTTTTTGATTTTGTCGCTAAGAGGAAAAAAATTAATTTAGATGAAATTTTGGAAAAAATCAAGGAAGAAAAAATAAAAATTTTGGTGATTAGCGATAAGGACTATCCGTTCTTATTAGCCAATATTTATAGCCCACCACCCATTTTATATTATAAAGGAAACATTAATATTGATTGGAATAATTCCCTGTCAGTAGTCGGATCAAGAAAGTTCACCTATTACGGAGAAAAAATTATTAAAGATTTTATCCCTAAACTAACCAGGGCCGGTCTTAGTATCATTAGTGGTTTAGCTATTGGGATTGATTCTTTAGCCCATCAAGCTGTTTTAGATAATAATGGGAAGACCATTGCTGTTTTAGGGTCGGGCTTAGATTATTGGAGTATTTATCCCCGAGCTAATCGAAAAATGGTTGAAGAGATTCTCCAGAAAGAGGGCTTGGTTTTGTCAGAATTTCCCTTAGGAACAGAGCCGATTTCTTTTAATTTTCCTCAAAGAAACAGAATTATTGCTGGTTTGTCTCGAGCTGTTTTAGTAGCTGAGGCCGGAGAAAAATCAGGATCATTAATAACGGCTAAATATGCTTTAGAGGAGGGGCGAGAAGTCTTAAGTCTTCCTGGGAGTATTTATGATGATAATTTTTGTGGTAATAATAATTTAATAAAAAGCGGGGCGGGAGTTGTTTTAAATGTTGATAATATTTTAGATTTTTTTAATGTTTTGCCTTTTTCGAATAATAGGGTTTCTGAGAGGGTCTATCAGGGAGAAAATGATTTAGAAAGAGAGATTTTAGCTTTTTTGAAGAACAAACCTCTTCATATTGATGAGTTTTCTAGTGTTTTGCCCTATAATTTTTCAGAAATTAGCTCTTCTCTAGCGGTTTTAGAGATAAAAGGAATTGTCCGCGATATTGGTGGGAAAAACTATGAACTGGCTTGATTTGTGTTTTTTTAATTTTAATATTATAATTGTTTTATAAAAATAAGGTCATTGATTATATTAATATTATTGTAGTTAATGATAAAATAGTCTATGAATTTAATAATAGTGGAATCTCCTACTAAGGCCAAGACCATCGCTAAGTTTTTAGGTAGTGAGTATAAAGTGGAATCATCTTTTGGTCATATTCGAGATTTGCCTAAAAGTGAGTTAGGAGTTGATTTGGAAGATAATTTTGCGCCTAAATATGTTGTTTCCAGTACGGCTAAAAAAAGAGTAACTGATTTAAAAAAGTTAGCTAAAAGCGCTACCAATGTTATTTTAGCGTCTGATGAAGATCGCGAAGGAGAGGCCATTGCCTGGCATTTGTCTGAAGCTTTGTCTCTAAATGATAGTAATTCCCAGAGAATTGCCTTTCATGAGATTACCAAAGAGGCTATTTTATCAGCTTTAAATAATCCTAGGAAAATTGATCAAAAAATGGTTGACGCTCAGCAGGCTCGCCGAATTTTAGATAGGCTGGTTGGTTATAAATTGTCCCCCTTTTTATGGAAAAAGGTAGCTAAGGGCTTATCAGCTGGTCGTGTTCAAAGTGTAGCTGTCCGATTGATAGTAGAGAGGGAAAGAGAGATAAAGGCCTTTGTGGCTCAGGAATACTGGGATATAAATGCTATTTTAGCTAAGAATAGTAATAATTTTTCAGCTAGATTGTTAAAAATTGATAATAAATCAATTGATAAATTTTACTTTAAAACCGAAGATGATGCTCAGGAAATTTTAGATTCTTTGGTTAAAAGTAATTGGACGGTAGATAAAATTGAAAGTAAAGAAACTACTAAAAGTCCATTGCCACCTTTTATTACTTCCTCTTTGCAACAAACAGCTAATCGTCGTTTAGGTTTTAGTGCTAAACAAACTATGATGGTCGCTCAAAAGTTATATGAAATGGGGCATATTACTTATATGAGAACTGATTCAATTAACTTAGCTCAGAAATTTAGAGATGAAGCTGGTAACTATATTAAAAATAAATTAGGTGAAAAGTATTTGTTGTCTGGTGGCCGAGTTTTTAAGGGTAAGAGTAAAAATGCTCAAGAAGCTCATGAGGCTATTCGACCAACTTTAGCTTCTTCGGAGCCAGAAAAATTTTTAAACAAATTAGATAAAAATCAATTTAAACTTTATCAATTAATTTGGCAAAGAGCATTAGCCTCTCAGATGAACGGGGCTATTTTAGACACGGTGTCGGTTGATATTTTAGCTGGACAAAAAAATGAGTTTTTGTTTAGGGCCAATGGTCAAACAGTTAAATTTAAGGGATATTTAGAAATATATCCGGAGGTGGTTAGCGAAAATGAATTACCAGAATTAAAAACAAAAGATAGCTTGGATTTAGTGAAGTTAGATAAAGATCAGCATTTTACTCAGCCACCGGCTAGATATTCTGATGCTGGCTTGGTTAAAGAAATGGAAAAAAATGGTATTGGTCGACCCTCTACCTACGCTCCAACCATTTCAACTATTATTGATAGAAATTATGTTAATCGTGATGATAAGAAAAAATTATTTCCGACGGACATTGCTTTCGTAGTAGTTGATCTGTTAGTAGAACATTTTCCAGAAATTATCGATTATAAGTTTACGGCTGATATGGAGAATGATTTAGATCAGATTTCACTTGGTAAAAAAGATTGGCCTCCAGTAATAAAGAGTTTTTGGGATCCCTTTAGTGCTAACTTAGCCAAGAAATATGAAGAGTTAGATAGGAAAGATATTGTTCCGGAAGAAGAGACTGACGAGATTTGTGATAAATGTGGAGCTAAAATGATTATTAAAACTGGTCGTTACGGAAAATTTTTGGCTTGTAGTGCTTATCCGGAGTGTCGTAATATTAAATCTTTGAAAAAAGAAGGTGAACCGGAGAAAAGAGAAGATAGTCCGGAGATGATAGAGTTGAAAGAAAAACATAAGAAAGATAAGTGTGATAAATGTGGAGCTGACATGATAGTTAGAGTGGGAAAGTTTGGTCCGTTTTTGGGATGTAGTGCTTATCCAAAATGTAAAAATCTTAAAAATATTAGTAAAAATGGCGAGACTGAAAAAGAGGTTGATTGCCCACTTTGTGGCAAGGGAAAAATAGTAAAAAAGTTTTCTCGTCGGGGTGTTTTTTACGCCTGTAGTGCTTATCCGAAGTGTAAAAATGCTTATTTTGCTAGACCGACAGGGGAGAAATGTGATAAATGTGGAGCTTTGATGATAGAAGATAAAAATGGACCGAAGTGCTCGAACAAGGAGTGTGGGTAGGGTTTAAATTGATTTTGGTTATATTTCTTGTTATAATAATAATGGTTTTAATAAAAAATAATTTTTTTATTCGCATAATTTGAAGATTTTTGGAATTATTAAGTAATAAGTTCGTATAATAACCAGTTATATGCAATTCAAAAAATATTTTTCTAACGGAGAATAAGAAATGATAGGCTTTCAAAGGGGAATAAATTTGATTTTTTCTTTATTTATAGAGGGGGATAATATGGTGTTTTCTCCACTTCGTTCCGAAAACGATTTATATTAGAAGACTTTTTAAATTCTTAACTATACTTAATGAATATGATTAAAAAAAATTCAAACCAAATCTGGAAATCAATAAATGAATTAGGGGAATCTTTGCAAAAAGGATATTCAGTGACAGACCCAACAACCATAAGAAAACAATACTTAGAACAAGTTAAACAATATCCATTATATTTAGAGTGGTTTGATAGAATTGAAAAAATTATCAACCAACAAAAAAGACCTGTCAAAATTTTGGAATATGGCTCTGGACCAGGTATTTTAGCTGGCAAAATTATCAATAATAAAAATATTCAAGAGTATGTCGTTGTTGAACCTGAAAAAGTTTTTAGAGATATGACAAACAAAGAAACAAAAGGTAAGGCGAAAATCCTAAATGGGACAGCTGAAATTTTTCAGAAAGAAAATTATTTTGATATAGTAATTTTAACAGCTACTTATCATCATCTTTTTGACAAACCAAAAGCAATAAAAAATATCTATAATAATCTAAAAGTTGGAGGTACTTTAATTGTTGCTGAAGTATTTATTCCAGATTATGAATTTGATAAAAATTTTAACCCAAAAAATAAAGTACAATTTATTGAAAATATTTTAAAATATGCTTCTGCACAAATTTTATCAATGCCAAAACCTCAAGAGGCAGACGTGATTGATCAAATCAAAACAGCTTTTATGGATATTTTGAGAATTGAAGAATTAAAAGTTTGCCTACCAATAATCTTAGAACAATTAAAAAATTCTAATTTCAAAAATATAAAACCTGAATTAATGCGTGGAAATAATAAAAAAATAAATTATACTAATGTCGGTTATTATTTTTTAACTGCGAGGAAATAATATGGCTCACGAAAGAAAAAGAACAATAACTTTTTTCATAACATCTAAATGCAATCTAAACTGCGTTTATTGTGTTAATGACACAAGACATGTTGGAGAGGAAAAAGCAATTGATTTGGATTTTGCCAAAAAAGGTATGGATGATTTTTTCAGGGATAAAACAGACTTTTTTGGTGTTGGCAATAATATGATTAGATTTTATGGAGTTGGAGAACCAACCACAAGAATGGATTTAGTAAAAGCAATTACAGAATATGCTAAAAAAATTAAAGGAAAAGATTTGTTTGTAGAATTGCAAACAAATGGATTTTTTTCAGAAGATACGGCAAAATGGATTGCAAAAAATGTTGCTGAAGTATGGATTTCGATTGATGGACCAAGTTATATTCAAAATAGAAACAGACCTGCGAGAGGAGGTCAAGAAACTTCTGACACCATCGTCAGAAATGTAAAATTTTTACAAAAAGAAGGAGTTTTTGTTGGTGCAAGAGCAACAATCTTGCCCCAAGACATAAATAAGCAAATTGAAATATTGGATTATTTTAATTCAATAGGGATAAAATGGGTTTATGCCGAACCTGTTTTTGAAAGCGTCAAACAAGAAGGTAAAGCAGGAGTAAAACAAATTACACCTATAAACTTAAAGGAATTTGCTGAACATTTTGTTAAAGCATACAAACATGCTGAAAAAATTGGAATGCACTATGGTAATTTTTTCACAGTAAATTTTGATGAACCTTGTAATTACGCGTGTCGTTCTTGTATCCCAATGCCTCAACTTACTGCTGATGGTTATGTTTCTGGATGTGATTTAGCATATTCAGGAAAAACGCAACTTTCAGAATTTATCTTTGGAAAATATGATAAAGAAAAAAATGAAATTATATATTATCCTGAAAAGATGACAAGAATAAGGCAAAGAAATACAAAATTTATTGATGAATGCAAAAATTGCGAAATAAGATCAAATTGTGGTGGAGGTTGTGCGGGCTTGGCTTATTATTCAACTGGAAATTTTTTAGGGATAGTTAAAGAGTTTTGTGAAGCTACAAAATATTTAGCAAAACACATTCCAAGAAATAAAGGTTGCGTAGAACATTTACATCCTTAAATTAATGAATTTGAAAAATGAAATTCACCCCTAACCCCTCTTTCATTTTTCAAAACGGAAAAAATCAAATTTATAAGAATTGAGGAAAGCCTATCATAATTAATGAGAACGAAAAATATTTTTTGAACTCACTCCGCTTCGCTCCGTGCCACGCTGCGCTCTCCTCCTTTCAGTCGTCGGGGCGTATAACAGCGGATATGAGGTTCGCCCCTCGGCTCGGGGCTCACCCAAATTGCTCCCTACGGTCGCAACTTCTCATATCCGCAAACGTTATGTGCAATAAATCTTAAACCCCTTTTATTTTTATGGAATATAAACACGATTTAGTTGAAAAAACAAAAGAATTTGTAAAACGTTCTTTTCAAAAGAACCCGCATTTTAGTTTTAATCATTGGTCGGTTATGTACAACCATAGCGTTACAGTCCAAGAGCTGGTGATGAAAATATCTGAAGAAGTTGAGTGTAATAAAACCGTAGCCGCGATTGGTGCATTACTACACGATATTGGCAAGACCCATCATGCTGATCCGGAAACGCTCCATAAAAACCACGAAAGTTTTAACTTATCCGTATCTCAAGAATTCTTGAAC
Organism: Patescibacteria group bacterium; assembly: GCA_041656935.1. Classification (GTDB taxonomy): domain Bacteria; phylum Patescibacteriota; class Patescibacteriia; order Patescibacteriales; family UBA12465. Next base: position 55,740 of record JBBACQ010000002.1, on the reverse strand, counting down.
AGTCTTGGTCTAGACATTGATGAATTAAAACATGTTCGTGATATTATTTCATATAGTAGTGATTCAACCGAAATGAAAATTGTAAAAGATGCAGACGCGGTCGCTTTGTATTTTGATAAAAAACTGTATATGCTCTGGATCGAGTGGGTTTTTAAAAACGGACTTACGGATGAAATTCAACGGAAGCTTGGTAAATTTGATTTGTTGAATTTTGATATTAGCCGACGTTTAGGTAAACCCAAGCTTGAACAGATGAAAAACGATTGGGATGAGTACCAACGAAAAATAAAAGGAGTTTAAGATTTACATCTCCGCTATCGCTCCGACCCTTTGGGGCACATAACAGCTGATATCTGCAAGGGCTTCGCCACATTCTCCTCTGCTATCGCTACGGAGAACGTCAGATATCAACGAACGTTATGTGAAATATTTAATAGTTTTTAACTCATAGATAAAAAAGAAGTTTGTAAAAAAATAAAAAATACTTATTATATAATTTAAATTTAATTTAAAAACTATGGGACCCAAAGAATCATCGTTTGAACAAAAACCTTCATTTGAGGCAGATAAAGACGGTTTTGTTAATTTTGGAGATGTCTCAAGACAGATATTAAAAAAACAAGGTCAATATGGTGTTGCCTATGCTTTCGGTGATGAGAGTTGTGATTGTCCAAATTTGGGCGATGGCCTTCGTATTCTAGGAAACCCAGGAAATTATTGTGATGTTAAAATCCACAAAGACGATATTGATGAATTCGTTAGGAGATATAAGGCCTATCAAGAAGAAAGAAGATCTTAAATTATTATTAAAATAATTTCGTTTAAATAAAAAATAGAGGCCTTAGACCTCTATTTTTTATTATTTTCTATTTAAAATAATCTAATTTCATCTTCTTCTTTACCTTCTTTAAAGTTTCTTCGGCTTTCTTTTTGGCTCTTTTAGTTCCATCTTTCAATATTTTCTCCACCAACTTCGGTCTTTTCTCATAATATTTTCTCTTTTCCTGAATTGGTTTTAAAAATTCTATAATATTTTCGGCTAATTCTTTTTTACATTGAGAACAACCTCGAGTTCCATTTTGACATTCTTGTTTAATGGTTGTTAGATTAGTTTGGCTGAAAATTTTATGATAAGAAAAAACAGTACAAATTTCTGGTCGTCCCTTATCATTTAATTTTACTTTCTGAGAATCAGTTAAGGCTTTATTAACTTTAGTTCTAATTATTTCTGGGGTGTCGGCTATAAAAATAGCATTATCTAAGCTTTTGCCCATTTTGGTATTTCCATCCAACCCTTTAACACGACCAAAATCGCTGACTAAAGCTGTGGGGAGAACTAAGGTTTGGCCATAAATATTATTAAATTTTTTAACAATCTCTCGGGTCTGTTCTATCACTGGTAATTGGTCTTCGCCGACAGGCACTAAATCAGCTTCAAAAGCAGTAATATCGGCGGCTTGGCTAACTGGATAACCTAAGAATCCAAAGGTTACACTATCTTTAAAGAGCTCCGGTTTTTGGCCGACTTCTTCTTTAACCGTTGGATTTCTTTGCAAACGAGCAATTGTTACTAAATTAGAATAAAATACAGTTAGTTCGGCAATTTCCGGTATAAGAGATTGAATAAAAATAGTTGAATGTTTAGGGTCGATTCCAACCGCTAAATTATCCATAGCTACTTCCATAACATTAGTTCTAACCTTTTCCGGGTTATTAAAATTATCAGTTAAGGCCTGAACATCGGCTAACATAATATAGGTTTGGTATTCTTTTTGTAATTTAACTCGATTAAGCAGGGAGCCAAATAAATGACCGATATGTAATTGTCCGGTAGGACGATCGCCGGTAAGAATTGTTTTTTTCATTTTCTTTAGATTAAAAAATTATTTTTTGCTCTTTTTGTTCTCTTTTTTTTCTTCATTCTTTCGGCTAAAATAATCGATAGCCCGATCAGCTAGTTTAGAAAAAAGGAATAAATAAGAACTACTTCTTTTGACTTTATCTTTTATCAAATCTATTAGCCCGTCAACCTTGACTACTCCTTTCTCTATTTTGCTACTGATTCGGTTTAATCGCTTTAGATTAGAAATAAAATAGTATAAGGTCCAACAAAGAAAAATAGCTAAAGCTATAACGGCCACGGCGATTGATAAGTTTAAAATATCTCGGCTTGTTTCTAACATAATTTTAAAGTTTAATTTATTAATTTATTTTTAATTTTTAAAAGTTCCTAATTTGAGCATTAAATTTACTTTCTAATAATTTTATTAATTCAGCTTCAATTTTATCGACACTTTCATTGGTTAAAGTTTTTTCTCCAGATTGATAAATTACATGGAAGGCCAAACTCTTTTTATTAGCTTCTAGATTTTTGCCCGAATAAACATCAAACAAATCAACTCTTTTTATTAAAGGATTAAAATCTTTGATTTCTTGTCTAATATCATTATAAAATATTTTTTCATCAATTACAAAGGCTAGATCTCGATTGATTGGGGGAAATTTAGGGATTTCTTGATATTGTTTGGTTTCTAGATTAGATAGAGCTGATAATAACGACTTAAGACTGATTTCTAGGGCTGAAACCTCTTTTTTAATTCCGTTTTTATTTAAAACTTCTTTACTGATAGTAGCTAAAAATCCAATTTCTTTGTCATTCAACATTAATAAGCATTTTTCATTTTGGTCGGCCCAATCTATTATTGATTCGGTTGGTAAAAATTTTAATTCTGCTCCTTCGCTAATTTCTTCGATGGCATTAAATATTATATTTTTTAAATTTTTAAATTTTTCGTTTGTATTTTCGGCTAGGATTAATCCTATTTTTTTCTCTTGATAAGGTAAATTATTCAATAGAGTTTCGTCTTTATTTAAGTCTCCACTGATATTCAAGAAAACATTACCAATTTCAAATAAAGCTATTTTATTATATTTGGCTTGGTTGGTTTTAACATTAGATAGTAAATGAGTGGTCATGGTTTGTCTCAAGAGAGTATGTTGAGTTGATAAAGGATTTAATAGTTGAAGGTATGTTTTAGGATCTAAATTTAGTTTTAATAATTGTTCTTCGCTTACAAAGGAATAATTATAAACTTCGTTCATTTTGTAGCTTAAAGCTAAGATTTTTTTTATTTTTTTAATTAATTCCAATTCTTTATCTTTTTCGGGAGGGATTATTTCACCCTTAGGGGAGCTTGATTTAATATTATCATAGCCGTAGATTCTTATTATTTCTTCAATAAGATCTTCTTTAATTGATAAGTCTTTTGTTCTCCAAGATGGAATTTTAATATCCCATTCTTCAGCCCAAGATTTGTCTTCATTTTTTTTCAGGTTTTTATTTTTTTCTATTTTTAGTCCTAAGCTTTCTAGGATTTTTTTAATTTCCTTTCTATCAATTTTTTGACCAATAAGTTTATCGGCCCAATCTAAATCTAAAGTTATGATCTTGTTTTCTTCCACAAAATCTCCGGTTTCTATTATCTCATGATTAAAATTAGCCGAGGGAGAGATTTTTTTTATCATTTCCCCAGCTTTATTAATAGCTATTTTACATAAGTTTGGATCTAGCCCTTTCTCAAAGCGCATCGCGGCATCAGTTCTAGTGTTTAGTCTTTGAGCTGTTTTTCTAACTGAAACAGCATCAAAATTAGCCGACTCTATAATAATAGTTGAAGTGGTGTTATTTATTTGACTATTTTTAGCACCAATAACTCCAGCGATAGCAATGGTTTCTTTGTCGCTACTAATAACCAAGTCATCTTCTTCTAATTTTTTTTCTCCTTCATCTAGCCCCATGATTTTTTCGTTCTTAGTAGCTTTCTTAATTATTATTTTTTTAATATTTTCGCCATCAAAGGCATGAAGTGGTTGTCCGGTTTCAAACATAATATAATTTGTAATATCAACAATATTATTTATTGGTTTAACTCCTAAAGAGGTTAATCTGTTTTTTAGCCATTTCGGTGAATCTTCAATTTTTATATTTTCTATTTTTAGAGCTAAATATTTTTGACAAAGATTTTTAACTTCTATTTTTACTTCTAGTTTTGTTTTCTCTTTTTTATTGTCTTTTTTTATTTTAATTTCTTTGGTTGAATAATCATCTAATTTTTTATTAAATAAGATGGCCAATTCTCGAGCAATTCCATAGTGAGACCAAAGATCAGGGCGATTAGAGATTGATTTATTGTCTATTTCTAAGACAACTTCGTTTAATTCTAGATAATCAGCTAAAAGTTCTCCCTTTTTGGCTTGGGAGGATAAAATCATTATCCCATCATGGTTAGATCCTAGTCCTAGTTCATCTTCAGCACAGAGCATTCCATTTGACTCTTCTCCTCTAATTTCAGCCTTTTTTATTTCTAAACCATTTGGTAAGATTGCTCCAATTTTAGCCAAAGGGACTAATTGTCCGCAAGAAATGTTAAAAGCTCCGCAAACAACCTTTAAATTTTCCTTTTCTCCAGCATCAACTAGAACTAATTGTAATTTATCAGCTTGCGGATGTTTTTTTATTTCTAAAATTTCAGCTACTACAATATTTTGATATTGTTCTTTTTGTTTTATAATTTTTTCTACTTCAACAGTATGGGCCGTTAGTCGGTCTTTTATTTCTTCGGAGCTAATATTTGATAAACTAACAAACTCCTTTAGCCAATTTAATGATATATTCATATTATTTAGATTAATTATGTAAGTTAATATAGATAAGTTACATAATTAAAATTGATTTAAAAATTGTAAGTCGCCACTATTAAAAAGTCTGACATCATTAATATTATATTTTAACATTACTAGTCTGTCCAAACCAAGACCGAAGGCGAAGCCTGAATATTCATTCGGATCGATTCCGCCTTTTCTTAAGACTTCGGGATGTATCATTCCGCAACCGAGTATTTCTAACCAGCCACTGTTTTTGCAAACTCGACAGCCTTTTCCTTGGCAAAGAAAACAAGTATATTCGCCGTTACTGCCAGGTTCAACAAAAGGATAGTGTTTTGGTCGCATTCTTAATTTGGTTTTAGGACCGTATAATTTTTTTCCTATCATTTCTAAAACTCCTTTAAGATTCGAGAAATTTATATTTTTATCAATCATTATACCCTCAACATGATAGAAGGTATGTTCGTGCCGAGCATCAGTCGCCTCATTTCTAAAACATTTTCCAGGGATAAGCGCTTTAAGGGGGGCTCCATATTTTTTCATGGCTCTAATTTGCATAGGAGAGGTATGAGTTCTCATTAAAATATCATTTTCACCATCTTCATTTTTCATATCAATAAAAAAAGTGTCTTGCATCTCTCTGGCGGGATGATGCTTGGAGAAATTTAAGGCAGTAAAATTATAATAATCACTCTCTAGCTCAGGACCATCGAGAATTTTAAAACCCATAGAAGAAAATAATTCTTCTATTTCTTCCTGAACGACGGTAATAGGGTGGAGATGCCCTTTCTCGGTTCTTTCTCCCGGTAAACTGGGGTCAATAAATTCTTTTTTAGTTGAAACATTTATTTTGCCTTTTAATTCATTTATTTCGTTAATTAATTCCTCTTTTATGGAATTAGCTAAGGCCCCGATTTCTTTTTTAATTTCCGGGCTTAACTCTTTAATATTTTTTAAAATAGCATTAAACTCACTTTTTCTGCCCAAATACTGCTCTTCTATTTTTTGCAATTCATCAGAGTTCTTAATCTCTTTTACTTTTTTTAAAATTCCCTCTTTAATTTTTAATAATTTATTTTTCATATTTTTATTTAGTATTATTAATTAAAATATATTCAGTTATAGATAGAATTAATATTAAAATTAAAATATTTAACCAGGAAAACAAATTTTCTGCTAACATAAATAGGGTGGCCGTGATTAATAGAGAAAAAAGAAAGGCTTGGCGGAAAGAGGTTTTTACTAAATAGAAAGCTAGGTTTTTTTGAAGTTGTTTTTTTCTAATATTAAAGCCAATAATAATTATTGTTCCACTTAAGGCTAGGAATAAAGAGGAATAAAAAAATACAAAGCCAACCCAATCGCTAGTTTCAGGGTTAATAATTAGGGCTAAAAAGATAAACAGGGCCCATAAAAATAAGGTTAATAGTCCAATTGAGAAGAAGTATTTTTTTAGAGTCATAATTTTGGAATTAATTTTTTATTTTCTTTTTTTCAATTTTGTAATCAGCTAGTTTTTCTTTTTCTTTGGCTACCAAAATTGCGGGAGCTTTGGCTAAAAATTCTTTATTGGCTAATTTTTCTTCTAGTATTTTTATAGCTTGGTCTAATTTCTCGGTTTCTTTTTGTCGACGGATTTTTTCTTTTTCTTCATCAATTGCTCCGATTAAATATATTTCTATCTGGGCGGTTGTCACTAAGATAAAGCTATCTTCTTTTAATTCGTCTTTATTGGCGATAAAAATTATTTCTTCAATTCCGGTTTTTAAGCTTTTTATCAGGTGAGCTTGTTCGGTTAATAGTTTTTGTTCGGAGCCAGCTAAAATCACAGCTTTAATTTTTCGGCTTGGTTCTATTTTATTATCTGACCGGGCATTTCGGATGGAGATGATAATTTCCTCAATTAAATTGAAATTTTTTTCTTCTTCGGAAAAGTTAAAATTTTGTTTTTGAGGCCAAGAAGAGGTCATTAGTATTGATTTTTCTCCTAATTGTTGCCAGATGGTTTCGGTTATAAAGGGAATGAAGGGATGCCATAATTTTAATATGGTTTTTAGAACAAAAATTAAAATTTTATTTTTATTTTCATCTTTTTCAAATTTTTTAGCTTCTAAATACCAGTCAGCTAAGTCGTTCCAAGTGAATTCTCGTAGCTCTTCGCCGTTGGAGGCAAATTTATAGTCCTTTAAATCTTGGGTTGAGTTAGAAACAATTTTATTTAATTTATTTAATATCCATTTGTCGGCTAAAGTTAAATTTTTCATTTCGAAATCATCTCTAAACTCAGTGGTGTTGGAAATTATAAAGCGACTAATGTTCCAAAGTTTGTTAACAAAGTTTCGGTAACTTGCAATTTTTTCTTCGTTTATTCTTAAATCGTTTCCGGGAGTGTTTCCTAATAATAATGATAAACGTAAAGAATCAGTGCCAAATTTTTCTATCATATCTAGGGGATCAATACCATTTCCTTTAGATTTGCTCATTTTTTTACCGTCTTTATCCACAATCATGCCATGAAGATAAACCTTTTCAAAGGGGATTTCGTCTAGAGCAAAAAAAGACATCATGATCATACGAGAAACCCATAGGGTAATAATTTCATAGCCAGTTTCCAATATTTGGTTAGGATGAAATTTTTTTAAGTCACCGGTTTTTTCTCCATTTTTAAAATTATCGGGCCAGCCTAAGGTTGAAAATGTCCACATACCAGACGAAAACCAAGTATCCAGAGTATCAGGGTCTTTTTGCCAGCCATCTCCTACTGGAGATTTTTCGCCAACATAAATTTCTTCTCCTTTATACCAAACTGGAATTTCATGACCAAACCAAATTTGACGGCTAATGCACCAATCGTGTAAGTTGGTCATCCAATCTAAATATCTTTTAGTAAATCTATCGGGAATAAATTCAATTTGTTTTTTTTCTCCGGCGGAAATAGCTTTTTCTTTTAATGATTTATTCCCTAGACGAGGAATTTTAGTATCAACGCTGACAAACCATTGTTTAGAAGGAAGTGGTTCGATGGCCGTTCCACAGCGATAGCAAGTTGATAAATTATTTTCAATTTCTTCTTCTTTTAGGATTAATTTTTTCTCTTTCAAGATAGCTATTATCATTTGTCGGGCTTGAGAAACATTTTGTCCAGAAAATTTTCCAAAATTTTCTTTTATATTTCCGTTTTCATCAATAACCTTAATCTTTTCTAAATTATTTTTTTGGGCCATGGCGGAATCGATTATGGAATGAGCTGGAGTTACGCCTAGAGCTCCAGTTCCAAAATTCATATCAACATTAATATCGGCGATTACTTTTATTTTTAATTTCTGACCGCAGAAATCGGCTGGTAATTCTTGACCGATATATTTTTTATATCTTTCATCTTTGGGATTAACAGCGATAGCAGTATCACCTAATTTAGTTTCGGGCCTAGTGGTAGCTATGGCTATAGGAAAGTTTTCGTCGTATTTAAAGGTGTATAAGATAGTTTTTTGTTCTTGATATTCAATTTCATCATCAGCTAAGGTAGATTTACAGCGGGGGCACCAATTAATAACTCTTTCTCCGCGATAAATAATCTTCTCATTATACATATCAACAAACATTTTGGTTACGGCTTTTTTTCTTTCGTCATCGAGAGTAAAAGCTTGGCGACTCCAGTCAATAGATGCTCCCATTTTTCGAGTTTGGTTTAAGATAGTGGCTTGAGTTTCGTATAAAAATTTCCAAACTTTTTCTAGAAATTTTTCTTTTCCTAAATCATGTCTGGTTTTCTTTTCTTCGGCTAAGATCTTTTTTTCAACTACGTTTTGGGTGGCAATAGCAGCGTGATCGGTTCCCGGTAACCATAAGGTTCGGTAGCCGTTCATTCGATGGTATCTAACGAATAAATCTTCAATGGCAATAGTTGAGGCATGGCCAATGTGAAGTTTGGCGGTAATATTGGGTGGTGGTAAAATTATAGTATAATTAGGGCTATTTTCTGGTAAATTTAAATTATCAGGATTAAAATAACCTGATTTTTCCCATTTTTCGTAAATTTTATCTTCCCATTGAGCGGGATTATAGTTTTTTTCTATCTCTTTATCCATATTTAATTTTCTTTTTGCTCAATAAATTATAGCATTATATTATCATTATTAAGTTTTCTAGTCAATTAATTTTAGCCAATAAAAAAATCCGTTTTTGGTTTAAAACGGATTTTTTTGTATTGATATTTTTAATTAATTTCTCCTCGATTATAGGGTTCAACAAATTTATGATTTACATAAGTTCCAAGAATTAAAAGAAGGGTTGTGATAGTTGAAATTCCAGCAATCATACTTTCCCTGGTGAATTCTCCTTTTTCACTAATATCGAATAAAGAAGCGGTTTCACTAAAGCCATAATTGTGAGAAGCAATTACTCCAGCAGTTACAGCGGTGGCTCCAATAATTGTTAAAACCTTAGTTAAGGTTGAAAAGTTTCCTAATAGTTTTTTCTTTTTTTCGGGTTTCATCTCTTGTATCTCTGCTCCAGTAGTTGATTCTAATTTAGTCTTAATTTCATTAACAAACTGTTGGGCTTCTTCCATGTTTGTCGAGATTTCTTTGGCCTCTTCTGGACTTAAAGCGTCTTTCTTTATTTCAGAAGATTCAAAATCTTTTGTTAGTTTTTTGGTGGTTGAGTCTTGGTTAATTTTAGGGGTTTGTTCAATAGTAAATTTCTCCATATTTTTATTCTCTGTATCGCGATTAAGATTAAGCTTAATCACAATAAAAAGTATTTAATTATTATTTATTCTTCATCATTTAATAAGTCCTTAGTGTCAGATAAAAGATTTTTAATTTCTCTTTGAAAGGTAAGAAGTTCTTCTTTAGAGGCACTTCCTTCTTTTATTTTTTGGGCTAAAATCACTAATTCTTCTTCTCTCATTTTTTTGTTTTTAATTATTATTTATTTATTATACCTTTTTTGGCATAAATTGTCAATAGATGCTTTTTGGGCTTATTTTTATTGACTATTTTCCAAAAAAAATATATAGTATTTAGTTAATGTTTTAATAGAAAAAATGCAATTAAATCAACAATTTTTCAATTTAATACAAAAATCGAACAATATTTTAATAACTTTTTCGATTGATTGGAACGGAGATGCTATTTCGGCTTCTTTGGCTTTATTTTTGTTTTTAAAGAAAATGGGTAAAAATGTAGAAATTGGGGCCGAAAAAATGAATAATAATGGAAACTTCAAAACCCCAGCGGAATCTTTTAAGTTTTTACCCAAGTTTTTTGAGATTAAAAGTTCTTTAGAAAATTTAATGAAATTTGTTGTTTCGGTTGATTTAAAAAATACTAAGGTCAATCAAATAAAATATACTATTGAGGATAATCATTTGAATTTTATAATTTCTCCGCAGGATGGTTTTTTTACTAGCGAAGATATTAGGTCAAGCATGTCTGGTTTTAAATATGATTTAATTATTACCGTTAATTGTCATGACTTAGAATCTTTAGGTCGAATTTATGATAGTAATGTGGATTTTTTTTATAAGACAACTATTATAAATATTGATCATAGTCCCGAGAATGAAGAATTTGGTCAATTAAATCTGATTGATTTAAATACGGTTTCAGTTACTGAGATTATTTTTAGTTTATTTTCTGAATATAATTTAAATTTTATAGACGAAGATATTGCTACTTGTCTATTGGCTGGAATTATTTTTAAAACTAAAAGTTTTAAAACGCCTAATTTAACACCGCAAACCTTAAATATCACTTCTAAATTAATTGAATTAGGTGGTCGACGAGAAGAGATCGTTGCTAATCTTTATCGCTCTCGGAGTTTAAACACTTTAAAATTATGGGGCCGAGTTTTGAATAATTTATCTACTTCAGATGATAGTAATATTGTTTGGGCAACTTTATTTAGAAATGATTTTCAGATTTCTAACTCTAGTGAAGAAAATTTACAAGACGTGGTTGATGAATTAATTATCAGTATTCCAACCGCCAAGGTTATTATTATTTTCTATTCCTTATCAGAAATGTCTGTTTTAGATGATCATTATATAAACGAACAAGACAAAAAAGATTTTGCCGAAAAAACTATCGTGGTTCATAATAATAATTCCGGGGATATTTTTAAAACCAATATTTTGGTTTATTCGGTAAAGAATATTAATTCTTTAGAACTAATAAAAAAAATGAACCCCGAAGGAACAAAAAAAATGGCCCAAGCTTCTAGTCGAAGACCGATTAAGGAAATAGAGAGAGAAGTTATTAGTGATGTTAAAGCTCGTCTTGAAAAAATTTTTTAATAATGGTAATCTTTTATTAGATAATTTATAACCAGAGCAGTTGGTTTGCTTTTGTTTTTTAGATGTAGCAAGAAACCACCGGGTATATAGCTCAGTTGGTTAGAGCGCTACGTTGACATCGTAGAGGTCTCCCGTTCGAGTCGGGATATACCCACGTTAATTCAATGTTCAATTTTCAATTATCAATTTCAATTATTTAGTCATGTAGACCATGTGCGCTCCGTGTCATGTTTTGCAGGTAGGTGGTTTATGAAATCGCGATAATTATTGATTATAGGTTTGGGCATATGGCTCAGTGGTTAGAGCACCGCCCTTATAAGGCGGGGGTCGATGGTTCAAATCCATCTATGCCCACAATATGTTAAATTTATTTAAAAACAACAACAGAATAAATTCTTATCAAATCTCCAATTTCAATAATGATCCGGGACCTTCTTTTGATTGGGAGGAAAGTGAGTTGTCCGAAGGACAATTATTGGTTGATGTTTATCAGACACCTGATAACATAATAATAAAATCAACCATTGCTGGGGTTAAGCCAGAAAATTTATTTATTTCTCTTAATCGAGACATTTTGACTATTAAAGGAAAAAGAGAAATAGAAAAAAATGTTAGTGAAGAGAATTGTTTATTGCAAGAATGTTATTGGGGATCTTTTTCGCGCACCATAATTTTGCCTGAAGAGGTTGATAGTAAAAAAATAGAAGCCTTTTTGGAAAATGGCGTTCTAAATGTTACTTTGAGTAAGATTTATAAAGATCAACAGGTTAAAGTTAAAATTAAATCTTAATTTTAATATGGAAATAAGTTTGTCTTTGGTAGAATTTAAAAATGATCAGGCTGTTTTACGAAGTGAACAGGGGTTTGATGTGGTTTGGCCTCAAAAAAATCTCCCAAAAGATGTTAAAATCGGTGATAAGTTAAATTTTTTAATTTCTTTAAATAGTATTGATTTAGAAAAGAGAAAACAATCTGCCAAGGATATTCTTAATGAGTTATTAGGTTAGTATTTTGATAATAATAAGGTTTAAATTATGAAGATTAAATTTAAAAAAATTATTTTTATAAGTTTAGATGTTTTTTTATTTTTAATTCTTTTTTTATCTTTAACCTATCTAATTTTTTCTAAAGTTTTTGATAATTGTGTCTATCTTAACGTTTATTCAGCTGGTATTAATTTTTCTGGGTTAGATGAGGAAGAGGCTAAAAATTTATTAAAACAAAGAATAGAGAAGTTTGACTTTCAAGGGTTTAAGATAAAACTCTCAGAAAGGGAAATTACCTGGCATAATTCGGTTTCCTCTTTTGATCCCGACCTTTCCTTTCAGCCAGTAGTTTTTGATGTTGATAAAACAGTGGAAAATATTTATTATGTTGGTCGAGAAGGAGAGCTTAAAGATTTTTTTGTGAAAATAAAATCTTTATTTTTTAAAACGGAAGTTCCGTTAGTATTTAATGTTGATAAAAATCAACTTTTGTTAATTTTAGAGGACAATTTTTCTGATTTAGAAAATCCAGCGCAGGAGGCTAAATTATCTTTCCACAAAAAAACCGAAGAGGGCGAAACGGAAGAATTAGATTTTTTTATTGAACCGGAAAGTTTTGGTTATAAAATAGATCGAGAAGATTTTTTGTTGGAATTTGAAGAAAATATTAGTTTATTAAAAAATAACGATATCTTTTTAAAGTTAGTTGATGATCAACCTTTATTAACGGAGAATGATGTTATCGGTTTAGATAGCGAAGCTGAGATTCTATCTGATTTAGCTCCCTTTAATCTAATTTATCAAGCTGATAGTAAAAATTTTGCTGTTAGTGTTTCAGATTTTTCTTCTTGGATAATTTTAACGCCTAATATAGTAAATGGAAAAACGAAGGGCGGGGCCTTAGGTTTGGATTTTTCTAAATTTAGTGCTTTTTTAGATGAGTTTATTAAACCAGAGATTAATGTTGACCCAGTTTTACCTAATTTTGAATTTAAAGATGGACGAGTAGTTTCTTTTGTTCCCGGAGCCGATGGTCTGAAATTAAATTATGAAAATAGTTTTTCTAATTTGACGGAGGCCTTTGAGAAGAGAAATATGGCCGATATTTTTCTAGAAGTTGAGGTGGAAGAAATAGAAAAGGTTGATGGTATTAATGATTTAGGGATAAAAGAAATAATTGGAACAGGCCATTCTAATTTTGCTGGTTCTCCAGTTAATCGACGACATAATATAAAAGTCGGCGCCAGTAAACTTCACGGTTTAATAATAAAACCAGATGAAGAGTTTTCTTTAGTTAAGGCCTTAGGGGAAACAACTAAAGAAGCTGGTTATTTGCCAGAGTTGGTTATTAAGGGAAATAAAACTGTTCCGGAGTATGGGGGCGGTCTTTGCCAGATTGCTACTACTATGTTTAGATCGGCTTTAGCTGTTGGATTGCCAATAACTGAAAGGCGTAATCATTCTTACCGGGTTTCTTATTATGAACCCGCTGGAACTGATGCTACTATTTATAGTCCCCGACCAGATTTAAAATTTAAAAATGATACGGGAAATAATATTTTAATTCAAGCTCGGTTTGAAGGTAGTAATGATATTTATTTTGATTTTTGGGGGGAGTCCGATGGAAGAATGGCTACTACAACTTATCCAGTGATTTATAATATTGTTCAGCCAGGACCAACACAAATTATTGAAACAACTGATTTGGCCCCCGGGGAAAAGAAATGTACTGAGAGAGCTCATTCGGGAGCTGAAGCTTATTTTGACTATACGGTGATTTATAATTATCAATTGGAAAATGAAAATAAAATAGAACAGAGAATTTATTCTAAATATGTTCCTTGGCGAGAGGTCTGTTTGGTGGGAGTAGAACCGAAAGCCGAAGAAGAAGCGGGGACGGAAGAAGAGGTTGCGGGGGAGAGTGAGGGGAATTAGTTTCAATAATTACAAAAACTTATGTATAAAACCAATAAAAAAGCTTTTACTCTAGTAGAATTATTGGTAGTGATCGCTATTATTGGTGTGTTAGCCACTTTGGCGATAGTGTCTTTGCAAAATGCTAGAAAAAATACTCGAGATGCTAAAAGAATAGCTGATATTAAACAAATTCAAACTGCCCTAGAATTATTTTTTAATGATAATGGTGAATATCCAGCTTCAACCTCAGTAACTAGTTCTATTAATTCCGGAGCTAAGGTTTATATGGAAATATATCCTGATGCCCCCACTCCACCTGATGGTGATTGTACTGAAGAAAATAATCAATATGTTTATACGGAAGCTGGGGAAGATAATGGTTCTTATGTTATCACTTTTTGTTTGGGCGGTTCGGTGGCTAGTTTAAGTTCTGGTGTTAAAGAAGCTAGTCCATTTGGTATAGTTGGTGTTTCTAGCGAAGAAGAGGAGGAAGAAGAAATTGCTTTTTCCTGTGGAGACTCCTTTTCTTATGCTGGAGAATCTTATCCGACAGTTGAGATTGGAACTCAATGTTGGACAGCTAAAAATTTAAACGTTGGTACCAGAATAGCTGGAGCAAGTGATCAAACTAATAATTCTGTTTTAGAAAAGTATTGTAATAATGATTTGGAAAGTAATTGTGATGTTTATGGGGGATTATATCAATGGAATGAGATGATGCAATATACTACTTCGGTGAACCAAGGAATTTGTCCTTCTGGTTGGCATGTGCCAACTGTTACCGAATGGATCACCTTAACTACTTATTTAAGTGCTAATAGCCAGTATTGGTGTGGAGGGACTTCTACTTGGATAGCAAAAGCCTTAGCCAGTTCTTCTGGTTGGACTTCGTATGGAACAAGTTGTCGGGTTGGGAACGATCAACCTTCTAATAATTCTTCCGGATTTACAGCTTTGCCAGCTGGTGGTCGTAGTACCGGTGGATTGCTTGTTGATCTTACTCTTGTTTCTTATTTTTGGTCATCTTCAAGTGGTGGTTCCGGTTCTTCTTGGGGGCGCTATTTTAGTCAGACACATGCTTTGGTTGCTGGAATTGAATTCAGTAATGTTATTGGCTTTTCAGTCCGTTGTATAAAAGACTAGTTTTTTGCAAATAAAAAAAACCGACTTGAACGGGATAGGCAAGAAAATTTCTTTTAGGAATTTTAAAGCAAATGCCTTACAAACCCTGAAAGAAAATCCCATGCTTGTCGTGCCTGGCCCGTTCTAATCGGTTTTTTAATTTTTAAAACATAACTTGTGATTGTAGCATATAAATAAAAAAATGTCAATAGTTTTATCCACAGACATTTTTTCTCTAAAAGCCCTTATTTATGGGGTTTTTTGTTAACCGCCTAAACTTAAGTTAGAATTTATTTTTATTTTTCGATAATTTTTAACGTTTTTTTTATTATATAAAAAATGGTGAATTCCGGCTAAAGCAATCATGGTGGCATTATCTCCAGTGTGTTTGAGAGAGGGATAAACAAAATTAATGTTTTTTAGATCGTGTTTTATTTTTTGGGAGAGTTCTTTTTTTAATTCGGTGTTAGCTGAAACTCCGCCGACCAACATAATTGTTTTAATAGGATATTTTTTAACGGCTTTAATAGTTTTATATACTAAAGTATCAATAATCGCTTTTTGAAAAGAATAGCAGTATTGAGGGATTTTATTTTTCCAGTTCTTATCATTTTTTAGTTTATAGAGCAAAGCGGTTTTTAAACCGGAGAAAGAAAAATTTAAATTAGAGGAATAAATCATGGGCCGAGGCAGATCTATTTCAACGATATTTTTGGTTGTAGAGATATATTTTTGAGCTAGTTTAGAGATAATTGGTCCCCCAGGATAGCCTAAGCCCATCATTTTGCTTCCTTTATCAAAGGCTTCACCGGCAGCGTCATCTAAGGTTTGGCCAATTATTTTGTATTTTAATTTTTTCTCCATTAAGGCTAAAATATTATGTCCACCGGAAACTGTTAAGATTAAGGTTGGAAGTTTTATTTTTTTCTGGTTTTCAATGAAAGCGGAATAGATATGGCCCTCAATATGATTTATTGGAATTATTGGTTTTTGCCAAATTAAAGCTAAGGCCTTAGCGGTTTCGCTGGCAGAAAGAAGAGAGGTTATTAGTCCCGGTCCCGAAGTTAAGGCGATGGCTGAAATATCTTGTGGTTTTATTTTAGCTTTTTCTAAACATTTATCGATGGTTGGGATTATTTTTAAGACATGTTCACGGGCTGCGATTTCTGGAACCACACCACCATATTTTTTATGGATGGTTATTTGAGAAGATATTACTTCTGATAAAACTTGGAATTCTCCCTGGGGATTGAATTTAATAATAGAAGCAGCGCTTTCGTCGCAACTGCTCTCTAGTCCTAATATATACATATGTTTATAGTTTAGCTGAAGTTTTGTTTTTGAGCAAGGTATTAATTGTATTGACAATTAACCAAAATAAATATAAAATAAAAACACTTTTAGTGAAGGGCTAAAAGTGTTTTAGTTTAAAAGGTCTTGTTCAGAGTTAGGGTAATTTTAGCAATAATTAACTTTTGATTAAAAATAATTGAAAATTGATAATTGATAATTGAACATTGAATAAAGGCCCCTTCGTCTAGTGGTTAGGACACCAGGTTTTCATCCTGACAACGGGGGTTCGATTCCCCCAGGGGTCACAATATAATAAGAAGAAAATAGAGGTAATTCTCTATTTTTTTTGTAATCTATTTTGTTAATTACTTTTTTTTGCTATAATAATAGACATAAAACTTAATAAAATAGACTAAAGTTTTATTTTTCTATTTTTTAGATTATTTAGGCTAAAATACCTTTTTAGCGTAATTAATTATTAATAAAAACCCTTTATTATTAGGGGTAAATGGTAGCTATTGACTTTTTTTTGTAAATATGATATAATATAGATGTTAGTTTAAACGGTAATATCTAAAATTAATTTAAAAATATGAATAATTATTTTGAAAGTAAACTAAATAACAATTCGGCAGACGGGATTGAAGCTGGAACGAATAATAATAGTTCAGAAGGCAACCTAAATAAAGCACCCCTAAGCGAAGGAGAAGCCGAAATGAAAATAAGATTTATTCTACAAGAAGTTCAACAAATTGGGTCTAATGATAGTGAACCTTTTGAAATAAGACAAGTCCTTGAAAGTTTAAGAAAAAAACAAATAACTCCCGAAGAAGCTCTAAGACGAGCTATGGGGATACAAAATGGAAAGCAAGATTATCGTTAATTTAAATAGAAAAATTATAAATTAAAATTAAAACTAAAAACTTATGTTTAACCTTTTTAAAAAATCTCCAGCTGACTTAGCTGGGAAAAGTGATGAGAAAAAAAACGAAGAGATTTCAGAAAAAGAAGTTGTTAAAGACACTTCTAGAGAAGAGCAGGAAGCCGAATTAAAAAACAAGGCTTTTGAGGCTGAAGAAGGAATAAGTTTAACGGAATTAAAGGGACAGATGGACTCTTTAGCCGAAGAAGCTTATAATGGCCGAAATACTTTTGAAGGTCTTTATAATGGCTTAGAAAAAATGATAAATTTATGGAATAAATATGGTCATCGAGAAGAAGCTGATTTTATAAAGAACTACCTTAGAGGATTTGCTACTAGTAAAAACTTTGAGGGGTGGTCTGATGAAAACACTGAAAAACTTCATAAGTTATTTGATCAAGTTTTATCAGGTGATGATCATTATGAAACCACAAAAAAGATGATTGCTCAAAATTTAATTGATATTAAGAGACAGGAAGAAGTTATAGCCAGGATGAAAAGAGAAAAAGAATTAGTTTAATATCTATTACTCTAAATAAAAGGCCGCCCTCAGGGCGGCCTTTTTTTGAACTTTTGAGAGGTTTATTTATTTATTAAAAAATTACAAATATCGCCGTCAGAAACGACATAGTCTTTTCCTTCGGTTCTGATTAGGCCTAACTCTTTAGCCTTGGTTTCTGATCCAACTTGAATAAATTTTTCCCAATGGATAACTTCGGCTCTAATGAATCCTTTTTCGAAATCAGTATGTATTTCTCCGGCGGCTTGCGGGGCCTTAGTTCCTTTTTTTATGGTCCAAGCTCGGGTTTCGTCTTTTCCAGTAGTGAAAAATGTTTCTAACCCTAGTAGTTTATAGGAAGAGGCGATTAGTTTTTCTAAACCATTTTTGTTTATTCCTAATTCTTTCATATATTCGGCTTGTTCTTCTTCGGGAAGAGAGGCAATTTCTTCTTCCATTTTAATATTTATTCTAATTGTTTCTCCATCCCAATTGAAATTGGTGGGACCGTCAGTTTCGTCAGAATTTAAGGCATAGATTATTGGTTTGGTAGTTAGGAGATTTAAACTTTTTACAAAAGATTCGTCATCTTCTTTTACTTCTAATGATCTAACGGCCTTTCCATTTTCTAATGTTTTTTGTATTTTCTCTAAAATCTCTTTTTGTTTAATAGCTTCTTTAGCATTACTTTTTATCTCTTTATTTATTTTCTCTAGTCGTTTTTCAATTGTTTTTAAATCAGCAAAAATTAATTCCATGTTAATGGTTTCTTGGTCACTCGTTGGGTTGATTTCGCCGTCAACATGGATAACATTGGGGTCTTTGAAATCGCGAATTACTTCGCAAATGGCATCACATTCCCGGATATGGGCTAAGAATTGATTGCCTAAGCCTTCGCCCTCATGAGCTCCTTTTACTAGTCCGGCAATGTCGGTAAATTCTATGAAAGTGGGTATTATTTTAGCGGGTTGAGAGATTTCGGCAATTTTTTCTAGGCGTTGGTCAGGGACTTTAACGACACCAACATTAGGGTCGATGGTACAAAAAGGATAGTTAGAGGCATCTACTTTTTTTTTGGTAAGAATATTGAAAAGGGTTGATTTTCCGACGTTGGGCAGACCAACTATTCCGATTGATAATGACATAAAATTAGGTTAAGGTTTATGTTGAGAGTTTATATTATTTTTCTGAAAATGGCAATTGGGGAGGGGTTTTTGGGGTTGAGATTTTTGTGGGGGTGTGGTAGAATTGTTGTAAGGTTGGTATGGTTGGTTGGGGGGTAATGTGGAGAGATTGTTCGTATAATAAACAGTTGTGTGTAATTGGTTTCTCTGGCTAGAATAGAAAACAACGTTTTATCTTATTAAAAGCAGGACTTATGAAAAAACAAGAAAACTGGGGAATTGCCCTACAAAAATTTCTCAAAAAATGGGAAAACAAAAAAGAAGTAATTGGGGCTATTGTTTGCGGTAGCTATATCACTGGAAATCCTAGTAATCATTCAGATATTGATATTCATATCCTTTTAGATGCAAAAACTTCCTGGAGAGAAAGAGGTAATGAAATTATCGATGGTATTTTGATCGAATATTTCGCTAATCCAACAAAAAGACATCATCAATACTTGGAAGAAGATCTGAAATCAAGAAGAAAGATAAACGCTCACATGTTCTGTACTGGAAAAATACTTTTTGATAAAACAGGCGAATTAAAAGAACTTGTTAAATATTCCAAAAAGTATTTGCAAAAGAAAAATCCGAAGCAAAATAAGATCCAAATTGAAATAGCAAAATACCACATTTGGGATATGTGTGATAATTTAGAAGAAGTTTTTGATTCAAAGTCGGAAGAATTCTTTTTTGTTTTCTATAATTGTTTGAATGATTTATTTGAAACTTATGCGAAATTTTTGCAATTTGATTCAATACCTATTCATAAATTAAGACGTTTTCTAGTAAACGAAAAAGACAAGAAAAAGTATCTTGTAAGCAATTTCCCAGATGAAAAATTTGTTAAAATGATTGTCTCAGCCATCAACCTAAAAGATAAGTCAAAAATGATGAATGAATATAAAATAGCAACAAATCATGTTCTTGAAAAAATGGGAGGATTTAATATTGATGGCTGGAAAATCAAAAGTCCTACTTAATAATCACGACGCCAGAGAAACCAACTTCTCCGCTTCGCTCCGACCCTTCGGGACACACAACAGCTGATATCTGCAAGGGCTAAAGCCACATTTTGCCACACTAAATTGATTTTTAAAGGAAGTGGCAAAACGTCAGATATCAGCGAACGTTATATGAAATGCATTTTTGCCCTTATCTTAAAAAAACATTTTAAACTTTAACTAATCTTTAAGTAACATAGATAAACGTTATTTAAGCTATTTCTATTATTAAAATTATTAAACTTAAAATTAAATATGAAATTTTATCTCTCCTCCTACAAAATCGGACCAAAAACTGATAAACTAAAAGAACTAACTCTTAATAAGAAAATTGGATATATCCCAAACGCTTTAGATTACGTTGAATCAGAAGCAAGAGGAGAAAGCAATTTTAAAAATTTGAAAGACCTAGTTGATTTAGGAATTGATGTTCAAATGCTTGATCTCAAAAACTATTTTGGAAAAAAAGAAGAATTAAAGAAAAAAATTGATCTTCTTGATGGCGTCTGGGTTCGGGGAGGGAATACCTTTGTTTTACGCCAAGCAATGAAACTCAGTGGCTTCGATGATATTATTAAAAGTATAAATAGAGATGATTTTTTTTATGGTGGTTATAGCGCTGGAATTTGCATTTTAGCCCCAACTCTTAAGGTTCTCCAACAAGTTGATAGACCAGATATTTTTCCTTATGAAGAATTAAAAGAAGTTATTTGGGATGGTTTAGGTATTTTAGATTATATAATTTTTCCTCATTACAAATCAGATCACCCTGAATCTGCGGATATAGATAAAGAAATAAAATTTTGTAAAAAAAATAATTTTTCTTTCAAAACTTTACGAGATGGCGAGGTAATAATTATTGAATAATTTTTATTAAAAACAAATATTAACTCCAATATTAAAAGCATCATTCCCTCAATTAAAAAAACCCGATCGTAATCGGGTTTATTGTTGTTATCTGTTTCTCTCACACCACTCTCTGGCGTTGATAAACATCGTTAGCCAAGGAGACACTCCATTTTCTGGAAGACCATTCTTGTATGGCCATTGCCAGTTCAAGAAAGATCTTTCCGGATGAGGCATCATAGCTAAATGACGTCCTGTTGGGTCACATATCCCAGCTATTCCCAGGGCTGAACCATTGGGATTAAAGGGATATTCTTCAGTAATTGCACCTTCCCAGTCAACATACATGATTGGAGCCAAGTTTTGAGCAAGAATTTCTTGTAGAACTTCTTTGTCGGCAAAAAATCGTCCCTCTCCATGAGCTGACCAAACTCCCAATACTTGGTGTTCCATCCCCTTTAACATTATAGAGGGGCTATTAAAAATAGCCACCCGTGACCAACGAGATTCAAACCGCCCGCTAGTATTTTTGATAAAACGAGGTTGATAAGAATCAATGATATCGTCAAAGGGAACCCAACCCAAAAGAGTTGCTAATTGACAGCCATTACAAACACCAAAAGAAAAAGTATCAGGGCGATTATAAAAATCAGCAAACATTCTACTTAAACGTTCATTAAACTTTATAATACCAGCCCAACCCTTAGCCGAATCCAGAACATCAGCATAACTAAAACCTCCCACAAAAGCGATCCCTTGATAATCACTTAGATCTGTTTTGCCCGAGAGCAAATCAGATAAATGAACATCATAAGGATCAAATCCAGCCAGATAGAAAGCGCTGGTCATCTCACGATCACCATTACTGCCCTCTGAACGAAGAATTGCTACTTTAGGAGAACAGTCATCTCTGGAAACCGGTTTTTCGACTTTGTGAAAGTCGTAAGAAATACCAGATTTAGAAAAATTAATGTGTTGCCTTTCTTCTTCTACGCATTTCAGGTTGGTTTGAAACTTTTCCAATTCATAAGAAGGAGTATCCCAGTCAGAAAAAAGATTTTGTAAATGAGATGAAAAGACAAGTTCACTGTCACCGCCAAAGATGAAAACATCTTTTGGTCCGGTAAAACCGATTGGAATGAAAGGAATCTTTTCGACAGAAAAAAATGCTTTAGCTATTTCAAAAGTTCGTTCGCTTATCTCAATTATTAAGCCCAGTTCTTCACTGAAAAGACGACTAAAAATTTCGTCTTTTTTTTCAGGTAGATGAATAATAAATCCAGAATTCCCAGAAAAAGCCATCTCTAAAAGAGAAACAATCAACCCACCATCACTGATATCATGGCCAGAAACGATTAAATTATTCTCTAGGAGAATATTAACAATTTCCTTTGTTTTTACCAGTAATTCGGGGTCTTCCACGTCCGGGCAATCATTTCCTATCTGTCCAAAAACCTGAGCTAAGGCCGATCCACCTAAACGCTTTTTCCCATTAGCCAAATCAATAAAGACTAGGTGATTTCCCGATTCTTTAATATCGGGAGAGACTTTCTTCGTGATATCGGCTGTTGGAGCGTAAGCTGAAATAACCAATTGCAAAGGTGATTTTACCAACTCTTCCTTATTCTCATCGTGATTAAAGACTTTGGTCGCCATTGATAAACTGTCTTTTCCACCATCAACTGCCATACCCAACTTTAGCATTAGATCTCTCATAGCTGAAGCGGCTGAATACATCTTAGCTCCTTCTCCGGGCAATTTTGGTGCCCCCATCCAGTTAGCTGAGCATTTGATAGTATTGGGCCAACAAATTTGAGCAAACATCATATTAGTAAAAGCTTCAGCTACGGCCATACGAGCACCAGCTGATGGATCAACTAACATTTTTATAGGTTGCTCTCCGATGCTGGTGACAGCTCCAGAATATTTTCCTCTTTCATCTGGAAAATGGCTTTGAGACACCATAGCATAATCAGACACTGGTAATTGGAAAGGACCACAACATTGCTGTTGGGCAACGAGCCCCGTAACACTACGGTCAACCTTGTTGGTTAAAAATCTTTTACTTCCAACCGAAGGGAGTTTTAGAACTCTGGATAATATTTCACCAAGAACAATTCCTTCCGGAATTATTAGAGGATAGAGTTCTGGAACGATCGTTTCTGATGAAAAAGTTTTTTGTGGCATTCCACCTAAAACTTTAGCTAAATCCATTCTCACTGGTTCAGGATTTAGAGCCCCAGCTTGACTGTCTTCTACAATAAAATAGCCATCTCCCGTAACCTCACCTAATACTTCGCAATTAACCCTTTCTCTTTTACAAATTTTTTGGAAAATTTTTAGGTCAGAAGGATCAATCACTAGGCCAAGTCTTTCTTGATATTCGCAAACCCAAATTTCTAAAACCGACATAGTCGGATCACCAACTTGAATTTTACGAATATCAATTCGACCACCAGTTTTCTCAACTAATTCCTTTAAGACATTAGCCGGTCCACCAGCTCCTTGATCATGCAAACTGATAATGGGATTGTTCTTTCCCATTTCAACACAGGCTCGAATAACACGATTCATTTTCTGCTCCATTTCAGCATCTCCTCTTTGAACGGCATTAAAATCTAAATCAGATTTATTCTCTCCTTGCATGAGAGAAGAGGCACTTCCACCTCCAAAGCCGATACGATAAGCGGGTCCACCAATTTGGATAATTAGCATTCCTTCTTGCGGTGTCATTTTTTCTAAATGCCAGCGATCAATTTGTCCAATTCCTCCAGTAAACATTATCGGCTTTAACCATTCCCGTCTTTCGTTGTTAACGGTTAGAGCACTAGTTCGGACAAAGCCAGAGATTAAGGGTTCACCAAATTTATTCCCATAATCGGAAGCTCCATTAGAAGCTCCAATCAATATGTCTAAGGGGGAAGCCAAATTTTTTGGATTTGCTCCCTTCTTTTCCCATAAACAAAATGGTAAACCTAAATTCCCGACACAATAGCCAGCGGTTCCGGCTATTATCAATCCACCAATTCCGACAGCTTGACCATCACGTATTCGTCCTCCACCTCCAGTTTCAGCTCCTGGAAAAGGAGCTATCCCGGAAGGGAAGTTGTGAGTTTCAGCCGTAAATGAGAGATGATACAGGAGTGATTTTAAAACGAAGTTGGAAATTTTACCGGGTTTCTGGGGAATCAAAGTTTTGATGTAATCGTAAGCCATAATGACGCTGGAATTGTCCTTGAAGGCGACTAAACTTCCTTTTTCATTTTTTCCTTTTAAAGTTGATTTTACAATCTCCATTAAAGTTTCTGGCATCAATTTTCCATCAATAATTTGCTTACCCCTGAAATAACCATGGCGGGAATGTTCACTGTTGGCATTGTTTAAATCCATAATCTCAACAAAAGTCGGATTACGATTTAATTCACCTACAAAATAGTCATAGTAAAATTGACGATCAAAATCATCCATGGCTTTAAAATCTGGAATTTCCGAAAAAACTTCTATTCCTTTTTCTAATAAGGGTAATTGGAGAACCGGTTTTGGTTCTTCAATTGATAAGAAGCTTTCCGGGATTTTATCCCAGATACATTCAGTCATTTGATCATATAAATCGGTCAAATTTTCTGACTGCGAAACGGGATTTAATAAGCGCCTTGATTTTTCAATCCGAACGACTTTATTTAATCCACATTCCTTGAGAATGCTTAAAGCATTAGTGTTCCAAGGGGTGGCGAAACTTAGTCGGGGACCAATTTCCAAGATTTTCCCTGATTTTAACATTGATTCTTTTCCGAAATCTTCTTTTTGGAAAGTTTCAGCAAGTAACCAGAATAAGACCAACTCTTCGTTATCTGATAACGGAGAGGTCACCTCAACATTGAAGCATAGTTCTAATTGAGGGTTTAACAAGCGATAATAGCGATTAATCATGATTTCTCCTTTTATTTTGTCTAATTTAATTTTTAAAGATCGTATAATTACCAAAAAGTAATCATATTAAATTAACTTATTAGCGATAAAAAGTCAATTGGTAAAATCATTTGACACCCTTAGGGGGTATATGCTATTATAGAAATATAAAAAATTATGTTATTATTAAAACATTAAAAATTATGAGAAACACTGAGCAAAGAATTAATATAATAATAGGCCAGTTGGAAGGAATTAAAAAAATGTTAAAACAAAAAGAAAAAAATTGTTTTGATTCCGTTATCCAATTAAAAGCCGTTAAATCTAGTGTGTCTTCTTTAATGGACAAAGTTTTAGAGGAAGAATTTAATTCTTGCTTTTTAAAAGAAGGTCCTAGTAATAAAGGGAAAATAAAAAAAATCTTTTCAGAAATTTTAAAAAAATAATTAATTAAGTCTTATTTTTAATAATTTTTTTATTGATTAATAAAAAATATTTTAAATAGGAAATAAATTTATGAGTAAAGCTCTAGATATTAATAAAGATAATTTTTCTGCAGAAGTCCTAGAATCAAAAATACCGGTGTTGGTTGATTTTTGGGCTCCTTGGTGTATGCCTTGCAAAATGATGGCTCCAATTTTAGATGAATTAGCCTTAGATCTAGCTGGAAAAGTAAAAATTGTTAAAGTTAATACTGAAGATGTTGCTAACCAAGAATTAGCTTCTCAATATGAAATCCAAAGCATTCCTAATATGAAATTATTTAAAGACGGAAAGGTTTTGGCTGATTTCATCGGAATGCGATCTAAAGATTCCTTAAAAAATGATATTAGCGCTCACTTAAATTAATTTAATAATAATACTATGTCAGTTTTTCAAAACATTGTTCATCGCTTCGATGACCTTAAGAGTTTAATGAAATTAAAAGATGAGGAAATAAAATATCTTTTAGAACCACAAAAAGTTTCTTCAGCTAATTTAAAAATTGATGGTCAAGAATTTCCTGCTTGGAGAATTATTTCCAATCAAGCTTTAGGACCGGGAAAAGGTGGAATTAGATTTCATCCGGGGGTTAACGAAGATGAAGTTAAGTCCTTATCTTTTTGGATGAGTTTAAAAAATTCCTTATTAGAATTACCTTACGGTGGAGCTAAGGGAGGAGTACAATTCAATCCTAAAGATCACGATGAAGCTTTTCTAGAAAAAGTTAGTCGAGCCTATATCGATGCTTTTTATCAAGTTTTAGGTCAAGATAAAGATATTCCGGCGCCCGATGTTTATACCAATTCTCAAATTATGTCCTGGATGCTAGATCAATATGAAAAAAATATTGGCGAACATCAACCGGGAATGATTACTGGTAAGCCTGTAGAGTTGGGAGGTATCGCTTTACGGAGTGATGCTACCGCTAAAGGAGCTTATTTTGTTATTAAAGAATTAATTAAAACTTTAGAGATAGAAAATAAAAAATTAACGGTGGCTATTCAAGGTTTCGGTAATGCTGGTTTAAATATTGCCAAAATGATGTATGAGGGTGATTTCGAAATCGTAGCCGTCAATGATAGTAAAGGCGGAATCTATAATCAAGCCGGAATAAATATTACCGAATTAATTAAATTTAAAGAGGAGTATGGTGTTGTGTCCGCTTTTTCCGATTATCAAGCTATTTCTAATGATGAATTATTAGAAGCCGAAGTTGATATTTTAATTTTAGGAGCCCTAGAAAATCAAATCACTCAAGAAAATGCTAAAAATATAAAAGCTAAATATATCATTGAAATTGCTAATGGTCCGGTTAGTTATGAAGCTGATAAAGTTTTATTTGAAAAAGGAATAATTGTTGTGCCTGATATTTTGGCTAATTCGGGAGGTGTTTTGGTAAGTTATTTTGAGTGGAGTCAAAATAGAACGGGAAATATTTTAGATGAAGATTATTTAATTAAATTATTTAAAGATAAAATGGTGCAAGCTTTTCATAATGTTTATAATAAATATTTAGAGTTTGATAAAAAAATTGATCTTCGAACTTCAGCTTATATTTTAGCTCTAAGTCGAATTATTAAAGCGGAAAAACTTCGTGGTAGAATTAAATAAATTATAATTAATTAACTCTTTTTATGTATGACCTAATAATCATCGGTGCTGGTCCAGCTGGTTTAACAGCATCAATTTATGCTTCCCGTTATAAAATTAATCATTTAGTAATAGGTGAAATTCCTGGGGGTCTAATATCAGAAGCCCACAATGTTTGTAATTTCCCAACTTACAAAGAAATTAGCGGTTTTGAATTAATGGAAAAAATGAAAAGCCACGTTGAAGATTTAGGTGGACAAATTATGAGTATGGAAAAAGTGGCTAAAATTGAAAAAAATAATGATGTTTTTGAGTTAACCCTTGAATCACAAAAAGTTTTATCGGCTAAAAATATTTTATTAGCGACCGGGACAAAACATCGCCAATTAGGCTTAGAGGAAGAAAAGAAATTTTTAGGAAAAGGAGTGGCCTACTGTGCTACTTGTGATGCTATGTTTTTCAAAGATAAAATTGTTGGTGTTATGGGAGGAGGTAATAGTGCTACTACCGCTTCTTTGTATTTATCAGAGATCGCTCAAAAAGTTTATTTAATTGCTCGAGGTGATAAATTAAAAGGAGAAATGGTATGGGTGGACAATATTATGGCTAATAAAAAAATTGAAGTTTTGCTTAATACCAATATTATTAAATTAAATGGAGAAAATAAATTAGAATCAATTACTTTAGATCAAGAAGTTTCTGGTTCTAGCGATTTAAAATTAGATGGATTATTTATAGAAATTGGAACCGAACCCGATACTTTTCTAACTGAAATGTTAGGGGTAGAAACCGATAGAGGCTATATCGTTGTTGATAAAGAGCAGAAAACCAATGTAGCCGGTGTTTGGTCAGCTGGTGATATCACCACTAATTCTGCTTTCTTCCGTCAGGTAATAACCGCTTGTAGCGAGGGCGCCGTGGCTAGTTATAGTATCTTTTCTAGTTTACAGAAAAATAAATAAATTAATTTAGAGATAACAAAAAACTCCGTCAATTGACGGAGTTTTTTTATTTAGAGTTTAGATTATTCTCCAAAACCATAACTGGGGGCAACACTAGATAGCTCAGTTTGACATTCAGTTGGTGGAGAGACAAAGCCTGAGCAAGCTAAGTTTAATAAACTTTGAGAATCGCGGTTAGCTGAAACCATTTCTCCATTAATGATTAAAGTAGGTGATCCCTCAACGCTATATTTTTCATTATCTGCTTGGAAAACTGGGAATATTGGGTAAGTGCCACCTAACCAAGTCGAAGCATCATTATAGCTTTCAGTAATTTTATATTCTTTGTCAGTGGCCTGGACACAAGAACTTATCTTATTTTTATCGATCTTATTTTCCGTTAAACAAGCACTAGAATCTTCAGTTCGATTAAAACAATTTAAATAGGAAATTAATTTATCATTTTCTTCTTTTTGAATACAGTATTGATTTAATTGTTCATCTAATTCAGCCTTATCGTGCATAGCATAAGTATTAAACTTTAAGCTAAAATTTACATAATTTTTTAAAAGCTCAACTACTGGTAATAATCCTTTTTCCATTTGAGTTCCGTAAGGGCAATGACTCATAATGAATAATTCAATATCAAGCTTATCTTGTTTATTAGAAACTTCAGTTGTTACTGAACCGCTAGTGTCTTCAGCACTATAAGTTTCTTCGTATTCTTGGATATTAATTGCTTGAGGAAAAAACAATTTTCCATCTTTACTAATATACGATTCAATAATTTCTTCAGATCCAACATCGACAGACATTTTGTAAAGACCAAATTCTGGGGTAATTTCATTAATAACGGCTTTGGTTCCGGGAAGCATTAAATTTTCATTAATAAAAGTTTCCGCTTTAATCTTAGCTTCTTCAATTTTTAAAATATCTTTTTTAGGTAGTAGTTGAGAAAAAACTACTCCTAATATAATTAGGATGACGGCGGAGATAGAAACAAAAACAATTTTTCTTTTGCTTATTGCTATCTTCTCGCTTTCTTTTTTTGTTGGTTTTTTTATTTTTTCTTTTTCCATAGTTTTTTAACTTCGTTTTTGAAGTTTTACTTTTTAAATTAAAAGAAGCTTTCTAACGGCCTCTCCATTATTTTAACAATTTTTCAGATAAAAAACAAGAGTTTATTTTATCAGTCGGTTTATTTTTTTATTAAACACCAAATAAACCCCAGAAATAAAGATTATTACCGCTAGATATTGGAAGATGGTTTTATTATTGTTTTTAGATTCTAATTCCCAAAACTCTTCGTTTAGGACTTCTCCGAGCGGTTTTTCATCTTCATTTTGGCTTAAGTTTTCTATAGTTTCCTCATTAATAATAATTAATTTAAATTTATCGTCAGTATAAGATAGTATTCCACTAAGGGAAAAAGTTTGGCCTTCCTTTAAAATTTTGGTCGATATTCCGGTTCCTTTTTTAATTTCAATTAAAATTTCGTTACCGTCATCTAAATAAATTTGGTTGGTTTTATTTTGCGTTAGCTCTCCTTTAATTGTTTTTAAATTTCCAGTTTGAGATTTATCCAAGTTAACTATTTTTTCTAAGGGAGGCGTTGGTAAAGAATTATCAGCCGATATTATTTTGATATCTTCAATTTCTTTAGTTTTTATTTTAAAAGTTTTTCCAGTTTCATTTTCGGTTATAGCTACTTCTCCCGAAATTTTTATTCGGTCGCCAATTTTTAGGCTAGGAAATTTTTTATTGTAATTATATACTTGAAGACCATAAATATTATTATCAGGGTTATAATAATCATGGATATAAAAATATTGAGTTCCTAATTTTCCCGGTAAAACACTAACTATTCCTTCGGTTATTATTAAATCTCCTTTGGCTAAATTTTTTACATTTTTTAAACTTACCGTTTGAACTTTTTTATCTTTCGAATTGGTGGTCTTTTTTTCAGAATTATTGGAACTCGAAATTTCTTCTCTAAAATTATTTATATTTATAACATTTCCCTGAGAGTTTTCGATTTGAATATTTTTTTCTTCAATGAAGAAATCAATTAAATTATTGGGCTCCCCTAGATTGATCTTCGCTCTTTTTAAAATCTGATTATTTTCTGGGTTAATTGTCGCTTGAACGATAAAATCATTAACTTCACCATAGCCAATCTTATCACTTATTTTTTTATCGTTATCATAAAGAATAAGGGTATTGTTTTTAGATAAGGAAGCCGTAGATGAATAAGTTAAGTCGGCTGTAATTTGATCTTTAAATTCAGGGCTAGAGATTAGAAAATAAGATTTAGCCCTAATGATACCGTTAAAAGCCTTAGCTGAAACTAAAGTAGTCTCGCTCCCGCTGGCTGTTTTCTTTTTAAGAGTATAACCGGCTAGATTTATAGCGGAATCATTAGGATTATAGAGCTCCACTAATTCATTTTTAGCCCCTTCATTTTGCCCAATCATAACTTGGTTTATCAAAATTGGATATTGGTCAGTTACGGCTGGCCAGGGCCAGAGAGATAAGAATAATAAAAAAAATAAAACTACCTTTTTCATAATTATTTATTAAATAATAAGAGTAGTTTTTATTTTATATTTTTGGAGATCAATTTTAGATTAATTGTTTTTAAATTTTAGATAATAATAGTCCTTATTTTATTTTTTTTAAAATTTCTTTTAAATCACTGCTTAAATCTATTTCCAATTCTTGTTTTTCTTCTTTCAAATCAGTAAAACTTAATTTGGTGGCCATTAAAAAAATTCGGCCAATATTCAATTTATTATTTTTAACTTTAGTTTTTTTGTTTCCGTAAAGATTGTCGCCTAATAGAGGATGACCGTAGGCTGAAAAATGTACTCTAATTTGATGAGTGCGACCAGTTTTCATTTTTATCTTTAGCAAAGTGAAATTTATAAACCTTTTAATAATTTCAAACTCAGTGATGGCTTGACGAGACGATTCTAAGGCTCGAACATTACCTTGACTGCGGTTAGATATATTATTGTAGCTATTACTATCAGCCGTATTTTCCTGAGTATCATTAAAATTTTTAATAGATTTAGGGATAGATGCCATTTTGTGCCCTTGGCTAGATCTCTTAATAGGAAAATCAATTACATCTTCGTCTTTACTTATTTTTCCAAAAACTAAGGTTTGATATTCCTTTTTTATTTTTCTTTTTTTAAATTGATCTTTAAAGTATTCAAAGGCCAAATTATTTTTAGGAATAATCATTAAACCGCTAGCTTCTTTATCTAAGCGGTGAACAATTGCTGGCCTAGCGGGATCTTCTCCAACATTTTTTAAATGAGGGTATTTTTTTAATAACCAATCAACCAGAGTTGGCTCAGTAATTTTATCGCCACCATGAACTATCAAACCGGCCGGTTTGTTTATTATTAAATAATCGTTGGTTTCTTTTATTATTTCAATTTTCATATTTTAGTTTTTATTTTTAGGGATAAATATTAAGAGATCTTCTTTGTTGATTCCTTTAAACAGATAGAGCGATGAGAAGTAAAGGACAATAGAAGAAAAAATAATTATTATTAATGATAAATTATTTTGGTAAAGTGAACGGGGGAGAAAAAACATGAACGAGGCCATAACAACAGAAGATAGTAGTGAGCGGTATAATATTTTTAACTTAGGAGAAAAATTAGTAAACTTTTTAACATAATAGAAGGTCCCGGCTAGAATAATAACATTACTGTAGATAGTTACTAAGGACGCGCCTAGATAAGAAAATTTTGGTATAAGGATTAAGTATAAGATTAAAGAACTTATAGTTGTATAAACATATAGAGCGATAACCTTTTTTTGTTTTTCAATAGCAATAATAATATGAGAAAAAATACAGCTTAGAAACAATAATGAAATTGATATTATTAATAATTGTAAGGGAAGCCCGGCTTCCGAAAAATCTTTTCCGGCAATTAAAGAAATTACTTCCGTCGCTGTAAATTGCGCCCCAATAGCTAATGGTAGGGCTAAAATTATCATAAAGTCAAATGATTTTTGCATCATTTTTTTAAAAAAATCTAGATTTTTGTTTATCCAATTAAAGGTAAATAGGGGCAACATTATTCCGGCAAACATATAAGGGATTGTTCCGATAACTTCAATAGTTCGATAAGAGGAGCTATAGATTCCAACTTCTTCAATGCTTTTAAATAAAGATAATAAAATAATATCACTTTTTTGATAAAGTAAATTTAAAATAATAGTAACAGCTAACGGCCAGGTTTTTCTAATTATTTTTTTCCAAATATAAAGATCAAAAACCAATTTAATCTTGGCTGATTTTTTCCCAAAGAGCCAATTAATTAAAAAATTAACTCCAGCACTAATAACGGAAGCCCACAAAATTCCATTTAAACCATAGTTTAATTTTATGGCCAAAAAAATGGTTCCCACTAAAAATATTTTTCCAATTATTTCGGCGATCATCGCTCGTTCCATTTTTAAAGTTTTTTGAAAGAGGGCAATTAATATTTGGTTCAAAGCTGGGAAAATATAGGACAAAACGGCGATTAAAACTCCGATTTTAATAATTTGGCTATAGGGGAAAAATAAAACAAAAATGGGGGCTAAGCCTAATAAGATTAAAGCGGAAACTAAACGGAGGGAAAATAAATTACTTAAAATTTTATTTTGATCTTCATTGGGGTTGCTAATCATTTGAGCACTTATGAGGGTAAGCCCTAGGTCAGCTGACATAGCGAAGAAAGAAACAAATGTTATAATGGTAGAATATTCTCCAAAGCCAGCTGTTCCTAAATATCTGGTCATTATCGCCAAAGCCATAACACCTAATAGAGTTGCTATAATTTTACCGACTATTTGAATAATGGTATTTTGGGCTATTTTTCTTTTAAGTTCCATATTGGTTGTTTTTTTCTAAAAAATAAGTTATAATAAATAAAAAATAAGCGATAAAATATTATTATTAAAATACTATCATAAATTTATGAAAAATGCTAAAAATATTCTTTTAGTCTTGGTTTTCTCCCTAATATTAGTTTTTTCAATGAAAATTGAAAAAGTGTCAGCTAGTTATTGGGATAATCAAATTGGATTAGGCGAGGTTGGCATGGCCTTTGGTCAAGATCAAGATGTCGAAGATATTCGTTACAAGATAGTTAAACTGATTAATGTCATTTTAACAGTTTTAGGTCTAATAACAGTTGTTTTGATAATTTATGCTGGTTTTTTATGGATGACTTCGGCGGGAAACGAAGAATCAGTTAAAAAAGCCCAAGCTATATTAAAGAACGCTATTATTGGTTTGGTTATTATTTTAATTTCTTGGTCGGTCACCTATTTTATAATGAGAAGATTAAGAGCAGTAGTTATTAGTGAATATTATTATACGAACCCGCTTGATTAGTAGTTTCTAGATATTGCCTTTTTTAAAAAATTTGTTATAATGGAGATATAAAGCTAATTGATAATACAATTAGCTTTTAATTTAAAAAAATAAAATTAAAATTATGTCAGAGTTAATAAGTGCTATTAAGCAGGTTTGTGAAGAGAAAAAAATCGAATATGATTTGGTACTTTCAGCGATAGAGGCGTCTTTAGCGGCGGCCTACAGAAAAGATTATGGTAATAAATTACAGAATATTAAAGTTAAATTTAATCCGGAAACTGGTAAGTCTAAAATCTTTGATGTTAAAACAGTGGTGGAAGATTTAACCGAAGAAGAACAGAGAGAAATGGAGGAATTAGAGGAAAAAAGAAAATTAGGCTTTGATAAAACGGGGAGAGAGGACAAAAATAGGGAGGAATTTAAAAAAGAATTTGTTCCTGAAGTTTCATCAACCGGTGAAGAAGAAACTGAAAAAAAATTTAATCCTAAAACCGATATTCAACTTAAAGATGCTATTTTAATAAAAAAAGGAGCAAAGATTGGAGAAGAAATAATTTTTGAATTAGAAGAACCCGAAGGTTATGGTCGTATGGCAGCTCAAACTGCTAAACAAGTTATTATTCAAAAAATAAGAGAGATTGAAAAAGAAACCATCTTCAATGAATTTAAAGATCAGGAAGGGGAAGTTGTCAGTGGGATTGTTCAAAGAATCGAGGGTCGTTTAGTTTTTATTGATTTAGATAAGTCTATTGGTATTTTACCATTAGATGAACAAATTTTAGGTGAGAGATATACTATTGGGAACAGAATAAAAGTTCATATCAAAGAAGTGCGGTCTGGTATTAAAGGAGCTGAAATTATTTTATCTAGAAAATCGGAAGAAATTGTTCGTCAAATATTTTTAATGGAAATTCCAGAAATAGCTAATGGTTTAGTAGAAATAAAAAGTGTGGCCCGAGAGGCTGGTTCTCGTTCTAAGGTGGCTATTTTTAGCGATTCCGAAAACATCGATCCAGTTGGTTCTTGTGTTGGCCAAAGAGGAGTTCGAATTCAAACAATTATCAATGAATTGGGTGGAGAAAAGGTTGATATTATTGAGTATAATGAAGACCCGGCTAAATTTATTAGCAATGCTTTAGCTCCAGCTAAGATTATGGGAATTGATATTGATAGTGCTTATAAAAAAGCCTTAGTTAAGGTTGCTCCTGATAAATTATCTCTAGCCATCGGTCGAAGCGGGCAAAATGTACGTTTAGCAGCTAGACTTACTGGCTGGAAAATAGATATTATAGCTCAGGGAGAAGAGGCGCAACTAGAAGATAGCAGTGATGAGGAAAATATCCAAATTGAAAAGATAGAAGACGGCGAAAAGAAAAAGACCAAAGACGAAAAAGAAGGCCAAGAGAAAAAAATAAAAAAAACCAAAGAGACCAAGGATGATAAGAAAGTAAAAAAAGAAAAAACAGAGAAAGGGAAAAAAGAAAAAAAGACAAAAGAAAAGAAAAAATAATTAATAATTAAGTTTTAATTTTAAAGTTTTATTTTTTAAAACTTTTAGAATTAGGAAAAACTATGAACGAAATCTTTATTGTTGCCAGTCCTATTGTTGCTCTAATATTCGGAGCCATTTTAATTAGGAGAGTTTTAAAAATGCCTAAGGGCAATGAAAAAATGCAAGAAATTGCCAAAGCTATTCAAGAAGGTGCTCGAGCTTTTTTGAAACGTGAGTATCGTTATATAGCTATTTTTGTCGTTATTTTAACAGTAGTTTTAGCAGTAGTTATTAATCCTCTAACAGCTGTTAGTTTTGTGGTGGGAGCCGTTCTTTCAGCTATCGCTGGCTATATTGGAATGACTGTCGCAACCTTGGCTAATGTTCGTACAGCTCAAGCAGCCCGTTCTGGTATTAACCCAGCTTTAATCACCGCTTTTTCTAGCGGTACAATCATGGGAATGATGGTCGCTGGTTTAGGATTATTAGGATTAGCTGTTTTATATATAATTGTTAAAGATCCGGTGGTAGTTAATGGTTACGCTCTAGGAGCTAGTTTGATCGCCTTATTCGCCCGTGTTGGTGGTGGTATTTATACTAAGGCCGCTGATGTTGGTTCTGATTTAGTTGGGAAAATTGAAGCTGGTATTCCAGAAGATGATCCACGTAATGCTGGAGTAATCGCTGACAATGTCGGAGATAATGTTGGTGATGTTGCCGGAATGGGAGCTGATCTTTTTGAATCTTATGTTGGTTCTATGATTGCTGCAATGACCTTAGGTGTTGTTTTATTTCGAGTTGAAAGCGCCTTTCTACCTTTATTAGTTGCTTCAGTTGGAATATTGGCCTCTATTTTTGCCTTTTTCTTTGTTCGCGCTAAAAAAGATTCTCGACTAGGAGCTATTTTGGAAAGAGGTATTTGGATTAGCGCCATTGTGGTTTTAGTAGTAACCTTTTTTATCGTTCGTTCTTTTATTAGCCAAGGAATTTTTGAAAGTTATGGTGTTTTTTATGCTATCGTCGCCGGTCTATTAGCTGGTGTGGCTATTGGAAGAATTACTGAGTATTATACTTCTGATCATTATAAACCAGTTCAGGATATCGTTAAGGCATCAACAACTGGTCCAGCTACTAATATTATTAGCGGTTTGGCTATCGGTATGAAGAGCACCGTTTTTCCTATTATTGTTATTGTTGCTACCATTTTAGTTTCATATTACTTCGCTGGTATCTATGGAATTGCCATAGCGGCGGTTGGAATGTTATCGACTATTGGAATGACTGTAGCCGTTGATGCTTATGGCCCGGTGGCTGATAATGCTGGCGGAATTGCTGAAATGGCCGGCTTAGAACCAGAGGTTCGTAAAATAACTGATAAATTAGATTCTTTAGGCAACACTACTGCAGCAATTGGGAAAGGCTTTGCTATCGGTTCAGCTGCTTTAACATCTTTAGCTCTGTTTACTGCTTATGCTCATGTTGTTGGTTTAAGTGTTATTGATATCACTAGTGCTAAGGTTATAGCGGGTCTTTTAATTGGAGGAGGCTTAACCTATTTCTTTACCTCTCGCACTATGGAAGCGGTTGGTAATGCGGCCTCATTATTAATTGAAGAAATTCGTCGTCAATTTAGAGAAATACCTGGAATAATGACTGGACAATCTAAACCGGAATACGCTCGTTGTGTTGATATAAGTACTAAGGCTGCTTTACGAGAAATGGTTATCCCTGGTTTAGTGGCGGTTATCGTTCCCTTGGCGGTTGGTTTAATTCCTTTTCTTGGCAAAGAAGCTTTGGGAGGTTTATTAGCTGGTGCTTTAGTCACCGGAGTATTGCAAGCTATTAATATGGCTAATGCTGGTGGAGCTTGGGATAATGCTAAAAAATATATTGAAGCTGGAAACTTAGGAGGAAAGGGTAGCGATGCTCATAAGGCGGCGGTAGTTGGCGATACTGTGGGAGATCCTTTTAAAGACACTTCTGGTCCTTCATTAAACATATTAATTAAATTAATGAGTATAGTAGCTTTAGTTTTTGCACCATTGTTTTTTTAAAGAAGATATATATTTTAGATAAAAACAAGGGTTAAAAACTCTTGTTTTTATTGTTTTTAGATAGTTATTTGTTTCGTTCGTTTTTTAATTTTTACCATTTTTTGGTATAATAAAAAAACTACTTATTATTAATATTTTTAAATTATGAAAGTTGTTAGAAAAGATTTAGAGAAGTCTCAAATTGAGTTAGTCGTTGAATTAAGTTGGGAGGAATTTAAACCTTTCATTGAAAAAGGGGCTGAGTCTCTTTCTAAAGAGGTTAAGATAGAAGGTTTTCGTCCCGGTAAAGTTCCTTTTGAAATCTTAAAACAAAAAGTTGGTGAAATGGCTATTTTAGAAGAGGGCGCCAAGCTGGTTATTAATAAGCAGGTTTATCAAGTTTTAGAAGAGAACATTAAAGATAAACAAGTTGTTGGTCAACCAGAAATAAATATTTCTAAATTAGCTCCAGATAATTCCTTGGAATACAAAATTAAAGTTATCTTTTTGCCAGAAGTTACCTTAGGGCAATATAAAGATTTGGCTATTAAAAAAGAAGAGGTAAAAGCTGAAGAAGATGAAATAAAAAAAGTTTTAGATGATTTAGTGGAAATGCGAGCCGTAGAAAAAATATCAGATGAGCCGGTTAAGAAAGGTGATAAAGTTATTTCTTCGGTTAATTTGTTTTTAGATAAGGTTCCAGTGGAGGATGGTCAAAATCCCGAAGTTACTGTCATGATTGGCAAAAATTATTTTGTTGATGGCTTTGATCAAAATTTAATTGGTCTAAAAAAAGGAGACAAAAAAGAATTCAATATTGTTTATCCAAATGACCATTGGCAGAAAAATTTAGCTGGTAAGTTAGTTGACTTTAAGGTAGAGATTAAAGAAATTTACTCTCGAGAGCTACCAGAATTAAATGATGATTTGGCTAAAATTTTTAGATTTAAGAATTTAGAAGAGTTAAAAGATAATTTAAAAAAGACAATTGAAAATCAGAAAAAAGGAGAAAATGAACGAAAAATGGAGTTAAAAATCATTGATAGAATTTTAGAGAAGTCTAAATTTGGTGATTTGGCTGAAGATTTAATCAAAAACGAGTCAGAAATTATGATAAAAGAAATTGAACAAAGTGTAGTTTCTCAAGGTGGCAAATTTGATGATTATTTAAAAAGCATTGGAAAAAACATTGATCAATTAATGTTAGAATTAATGCCGGGAGCTGTAAAAAGAGTTAAGAGTGCCTTGGTGTATCGAGAGATTGCTAAATTAGAAAAAATTGAATTGTCTGATGAAGAAATAGATAAAGAGATTGAGTCTTTAAAAAGTAAATATAAAGAGAACCCCGAGGCTATAAAAAATATTATTAGTCCAGCTTATCGTTCTTATTTAGTTAATTTTCTTTCTAATCAAAAAGTAGTCCAAAGTTTAAAGAAGTGGAATATAGTTTAATTTTTTTATTATCCGAAGATGAAAATATTAGCTTTGAACAAAAAAGCAAGTTTTGATTATCAAATTTTAGAAACTTTTGAAGCGGGAATGGTTTTGTTTGGCTATGAAGTTAAATCAATTCGAGCTGGCCAAATGAGTTTGAAAGGAGCTTATATTTCTTTTAAAACTAATAAAAAAAATGTTAGTGAAGCTTATTTGATTGGCGCTTTTATTCCTTTGTATAAACCAGCGGGGAGGAGAGACGAATATAGTCCGGAACGACCGCGAAAAATTTTATTAAAGAAGAAAGAAATCAATCATTTATTAGGTAAAAAACAGGAAAAGGGCTTGACAGTTATTCCTATTAAAGTATATACTAATAGCAGTTTTATTAAGCTAGAAATAGCTATAGTTAAAGGAAAAAAATCTTTTGATAAGCGAGAAGATTTAAAGAAAAAAGATGTAGAAAAACACATCAGAACGTTGACAAAGAAAAGATTACGGGGATGATTTTGGGTTCGATAGCGAGATCTTTTTAAATATTCAAAACGTGTTGAACGATCACGTAAAAAATGTTCAAAAAGTATAAGTGCCAAAAACACTATAGCAAAAGTTGCTTTCTCATGGAAAGTTCCAGCTTTTGCGCCTGTTGTTGCTTAATTAATAGCGACAGCCATCGGTCCGGTGACTCCTTATAACCGTCAACCGGTGTTATTTATAGGGATAGATTTTTTTGGCTTTGCCCCTTTAAAATCGAAAGATTAGGCAAATCGTTATTATTTTATTTCGCTTGATTTTTAAAATAATAACTAAAATTTAATCAAGCTACTTTTGTAAAATTATTTAAAAAAACTTGTTAGACACGGGTTCAATTCCCGTCATCTCCACATTTGTTGTCATGCCGTGGTGGCGGAACTGGTAGACGCGCTGGACTTAAAATCCAGTGATAGTAATATCGTGGGAGTTCGAGTCTCCCCCGCGGCACGTTATTTAATGTTCAATTATCAATTATCAATTATCAATGTTCAACTATTAATTTAAATTAGAGTAAATTAGTTTTATTTAATAATATAGAGTATTATGAATAACAATATTATTAAAGATAAGAGTTATAAGTTTGCTTTAAGAATTGTAGGTCTTTATAAATATTTAGAAAAAAAAGAATCAGTTTTATCAAAACAGATTTTAAGAAGTGGTACTTCTGTGGGAGCTAATATCGAAGAAGCTATTGGGGCACAGTCAAGACGGGATTTTTTATCTAAAATAAGTATAGCTTACAAAGAAATTAGAGAAACAAAATATTGGATAAGATTATTAGCTGATTCTAATTATATAGATAAAAAAATAAAAATTTCCATGTTAGATGATTGCGAGGAATTGCTTAAAATTACAGGGAAAATAATATCAACCCTAAAAACCAAAAGTGACTGATAATTGTCGCGTATAATTTACATATAGCTCAGCACGTTACGCGATTAAATAATTAATTAATTGACAATTGATAATTGAAAATTGACAATTGAATCAGGCGGGTATCGTATAGTGGCTATTATGTGACCTTGCCAAGGTTAAGATAGGGGTTCGATTCCCCTTACCCGCTCACTTTATAAATCGAATTTGTTTTATATTGTATATTTTATTTTTAATTTTTAAAAAATGAGAAGAAAATTTAAATTTCCTAAAGCTGATAAGAATAAGAACGAAAAACAATTTAGTGCTAATGAGAAAATAAGAGCTGAAAAGGTTTTTTTGATTAATGAAGAGGGCGAACATGTGGGAGTAATGCCTACTTGGCAAGCTTTAGAAATGGCTAGGGAAATTGGCTTAGATTTAGTGGAGGTAAACCCTAAAGCCGAAGTTCCAGTAGCTAAATTTTTAGATTTAGGTCAGTTTAAGTATGAACAAGATAAAAAATCTCATAAACAAAAAGTTTTGCAGAAGAAAGTAGAAACAAAAAATATTCGTTTGTCATTAAGAATTAGTAAACATGATTTAGAGGTAAGAGTTGACCAAGCTTTTAAGTTTTTATCGAAGAATAATAAAACTAAAATTGAAATGATTTTACGTGGTCGAGAAAAACAGCATTTTGAAAAAGCCAGAGAAGTTATGTTAGAATTTATTAATAGTTTAAAAAATAAACCTGATATTACAGTCGAAGAAGAGTTGCCCTTGACAAAACAGCCAGGAGGATTTAGTATAATATTAGTTAATAAAAAGTAAAATCAGTTAAGATCAGGTTTTTCGCCTGTTTTTTTAGCTTTTATGTTATATGCCAAAAATTAAGACTCACAAAGCTACTAGTAAAAGATTTTCTAAGTCAGCTAAAAATAAGATAAAACATCGAAAAGGTGGTCAAGGTCATTTTAATTCTCGAGAGTCTGGTAACACTACTAGAAAAAAGAGACGAGATGTTGAGATTACTAAAACCCTAATTAAGACTGTTAAGCAATTAACCCCTTATAATTAATTATTAATTTTTTTAAAAATACAAAAACAACTCTAGATAAATTAGTTTTTGATTTTTTGATTATACTATATGCCCAGAGTTAAACGAGGCACCACTCATGTTAAGAGAAGAAGAAACCTTTTGAAGAAAGTTAAGGGTTATAAATGGGGCCGGAAAAAACTTATTAAATTAGCCAAAACTGCCCAGACTAAAGCTGGAGCACATGCTTTTAGAGATCGAAGAAAAAAGAAGAGAACCAACCGAGCTTTATGGCAAATAAAAATAAATGCTTTTGTTAGAGAGCAGGGTCTTTCTTATTCTAGATTTATGGACGCTTTAAAAAAGAATAATATTGAAATTGATAGAAAAATATTAGCCGATTTAGCCGTTAATAACAAAAAGGTTTTGTCTAATATAATTGAAAAAGTTGGTTTTAAAAAATAATTTTTTAAAAAAATGAAAGAAATTAAAATAATACAAATTGTTATTTCCATACTTCTAATTGTGGTTATTCTATTACAAAATAGAGGGTCCGCCTTAGGAGGAGTTTTTGGAGGCAGTAATACTGTTTTCTTAACTAAAAGAGGAATTGAGAAAAAGCTTTTTATTTTTACTATAATTTTAGCAATATTGTTTTTCATTATATCTCTCGGATCTATTTTATTATATAAATAAAATTATTCTTATTAAATTCAATTTGTGAATTTCTCTTCGGAAAATCAAAATAATTTTTCAAGTAATAAGAAGAAAAAATCATTTTTTTCTAGTATTTTTCTTTTTATAAAAAGGAAAAAGAGTAAAGTAAAGGAAACGAAGAATGATGATGATTTAGATCATAAATTGGTTTATTCTTTATCTCCACAAAAAGTTCCTAGTATTAAACAAATAAGAAACGCTAGAAAGGTCTTAACCAAGAAAGAAAAATTAATAGTTAATCTTTTGTTTTTAGTGATATTTATTGGTTTAGTTTTTTTAGTGATTAGATTTTGTAAAAATAATTTAAAAGTTTATCCAGATTTTGGTGGAGAATACATTGAGGGAATGATTGGTTCGCCTAAGAATATTAATCCTTTATATAACTCAGCTCGTGATGTTGATAGCGATATTAGTCGTTTAGTATTTTCCTCTCTTTTTAAGAGAGATAAAGATGGTGGAATAGTAGAAGATTTGGCTTCTGAGTATTCAGTTAGTGAAAATAATTTAGAGTATTTAGTAAAGATAAAAGACAATGTTAGGTGGCATCACGGTGATTATTTAAAAGCCGATGATATTATATTTACTTTTGAGGCTATTGAAAATATCGAGTATGGTTCTCCCTTAAGATCTTCTTTTGTTGGCGTTAGTATCCAGAAGGTAGACGATTTTTCAGTATTATTCACCCTAGAAGAACCTTATGCTCCCTTTTTGGAATTATTAACCTTTGGTATCTTATCTTATGATTTATGGTCTAATATTCCTTCGCAAAATGCTTTTTTAAATGAATTGAATATCAAGCCAATTGGTTCTGGCCCCTATAAGTTTAAATCTTTAACTAAAAATAAAGCGGGGGATATTAAAGATTTCACCTTAGTGCCAAATCTTGATTATTACGGGCAAGTTCCTTATATCGGTAAAATAGTTTTTAAATTTTATAATAACTACAACGAATTAGTAAGTGCTTTAAATAGCAATCAAGTAAATGGGATAAGTTATTTGCCGTATGGATTAAAATCAGATTTGGTTTCTCAAAATTCCCTAAACTTTAATAAATTAAACTTACCACAGATTACTTCAGTTTTTCTAAATCGCAAAAAAAATTCACTTTTAGAAGATAAAAATTTTCGTGAACTCCTTTCTAAATTAATAGATAAGGATAAAATTTGTAACGAATTATTTTCTGGTAATGCTGGTGTGGCCAATGGGCCAATTTTGCCTAATAGTTCTTCTTTCAATAATGATATTCAAGTTGTCGGTTATAATTATACCGAGGCTAATTCTTCTCTAGATGAAGCTGGGTGGTCAGTTCTTCAAGTTTATGAAACAGATTTGTCTTTAATAAGAGAAGTAATTCAACTTGATAAAGAAGTAAAAGAGCTAGAATCAAAAATGGGGAAGACAAACAAGATAGTGAATTCTACGAAGAATATCAAGGGTTGTTGCAAAAATTAATTGACAGAAAGGCGACCTTAGAAGGTTTGAACAATTGGGAGGAAAAAAAATATATAATTGAAAATTTTTCTCTTGCGGATCAAGATTTATTGGGGGCTTGGCGTTTTAAAAATTCTAGTGATAAAAATAAAAAATATGACTTTTTGGTTATTAATTTAACAACAGTTGATTTAATAGACAATATTATGGTAGCGGAGTTTATTAAAAGCTCTTGGGAAGCAGTTGGAATTAGAACTACTTTAAAAACAATAAACCCTAATCAAGTTCAATCAGAAATAGTAAAACAGAAAAATTTTGAAGCCTTGCTTTTAAGTCAGGTTTTAGGATCAGATCAAGATAACTACGCTTTTTGGCATTCTTCCCAGATTGGAGAAAGCGGATTAAATATTTCGGAATACAAAAATAAAGAAGTTGATAAATTATTAGAGGAGACAAGACTTTCCTCAGATCTTGAAGACAAAAATACTAAATTTAAGAAGTTTCAAGAAATTTTAAATAATGATTTTCCAGTAATTTTTCTGTACTATCCGACTTATTCTTATGTGCAGAATAAAAAGATAAAAGGATTTGATTTTTCTAGCATCTTAAACCCAGCTGATCGTTTTAACAATATTGCTAATTGGTATATAAAAGTAAATAGAAAAATAGAATTTTAACTCTTTCTCTATAAAACTTCTTAAAAACTTAATATTTATTTTATTAGTATTTAACTTTTTAGATATTTTTAAAATATTTTTTTCTTATGATAAGTAAATATAAATCTTATTCATCCAATCATTTAAAAAATGATATGGTTTTTAGTCCTGGAATTTCTAATAGTTCCGGTAAAACAAGACCTCCTCAATCTAAAAGAGGGGGATTTAAAAGTCTTCCAAGAAGAGATAATAACTCAGTTATTTCTTCTGATCCTAAAAAGGTTATTGATTTAGCTGGTAAATTAAGAGTAATCGTCTTGGGCGGTTTAGAGGAGGTCGGTCGTAATATGACCTTAATTGAGTATGAAAAAGAAATAATTATTATTGATATGGGCTTGCAATTTCCTGAAGAGGATATGCCGGGTATTGATTATATTATTCCCAATGTCTCTTATTTGGATGGCAAAAAAGATAGAATTAAAGCCGTCTTTATAACCCATGGTCATTATGATCATATTGGTGGTATTCCTCATATTATGGGAGAAATTGGCAATCCTCCGATGTTCATGGGAAAGATGACCGCTGGTTTAGTCCAAAAAAGGAGTATTGAATTTAAAAAGGCTCCCGTTTTGAAAATAAAAGAAATTACCGAAGCTGATCGAGTTAAGGTTTCTGACAAAATTCAAGTTGAATTTTTAAGAGTTAACCATTCCATTCCCGATTGTTTCGCTATTATCATTACTACTCCTTTAGGGAAAATTGTTCATACTGGAGATTTCAAAATTGATTTTTCTCCGGTTAATGATAAGCCAGCCGATTTAAATAGGATAGCTCAATTAGGAGCAGAAGACATTTTGCTTCTAATGTCTGATTCAACTGACGCTACTCATCCCGGATATCAGATTTCGGAATCAGCGATTGGAGACGAGATGGGGAAATTATTTGATAAAATTGAAGGTCGGATTATAATTGGGACTTTTGCTTCTCAGCTTAGTCGTGTCCAAAAGATTTTTGA
This sequence comes from Patescibacteria group bacterium, assembly GCA_041656935.1. Taxonomy (GTDB): domain Bacteria; phylum Patescibacteriota; class Patescibacteriia; order Patescibacteriales; family UBA12465. The sequence continues at coordinate 11,516 of JBBACQ010000002.1, read as the reverse complement.
TTTAGCTAAAAAATATGGCCGAAGAATATCTTTGCAAGGTAGAAGTATGAACGAAAATGTAGAAGTGGCTCATAAAATTGGTTACCTAAAATTTGACCCTAAAATAATAGTTGAGGATAGAGATTTAAATAGATTAAGAGATGATAAAATTATTGTTATTGGAACCGGAGCTCAAGGAGAAAGCAATGCTTTCTTGTCTCGAGTTGTTAATAATGAACATCGAGTTGTTAAGTTAAGAAAAGGTGATACTGTTATTTTTTCTTCTTCAGTTATTCCTGGAAATGAAAGAAGTATCCAAAATTTAATGGACATGGTGGTTCGTCAAGGAGCTAAAATTATTCATTATAAGATGATGGATATTCATGCTGGAGGTCATGCTAAAGCGGAGGATTTGAAATTAATGATGCGACTTGTGAAGCCTCAATATTTTATGCCTATCGAAGCTAATCATTATATGCTTCAAGCTCATGCTGAATTAGCTGAACAGATTGGGATTCCTAAAGAAAATATTTTTGTAGCTGATAATGGTCAAGTGGTTGAATTTAAAAAAGGCCAAAAAAATATTGGTCTTAAAAAATTCGATGTTTTAGGTACCTTAACTCAAGAAAAAGTTCCTAGTGAATATGTTATGGTGGACGGTTTAGGCGTTGGGGATGTTTCGGCTATAGTTTTGCGAGATCGTCGAGTGATGTCAGAAGATGGTATGATTGTTGTTATTGTAACGATTGATTCTAAAACTGGGGATTTAATTGGAAGCCCTGATCTTATTTCTCGAGGATTTATTTATATGAAGGAAAATCGAGATTTAATTGAAAAGACTAGAGCTAAAGTTAAACTTATTGCTCGTGATAAAAATCCAAATACTCCGGCTGATGATGATTTCATTAAAAACAAGATTAGAAATGAGGTTGGTCAATTATTATTTACTGCTACTAAGCGTCGTCCGATGGTTTTACCAGTGGTGATTAAGGTTTAAAATATTAATCTTTTTTATTTTAGATAAAAAAAATGGTCCTAGTAGGTCCATTTTTTTATTCGGGAATAGTAATTAAATCATCTGTTTTTAATTGTCTTTTTATTCTTTCGTTTTTTTAATTTTGTTTAGTATCAACCCAATAACTAAACCTAGTATTGCTAAAATTATAGCGATAAAAAGCTCTTGGTTTATTTGAGGCCAAATATTTCTTTGTTTAATAATTATTTCATGATTGTTTATGATGGTATTCCCAATGGTAGTTTTAAAAGGCCAAATTTTGTTTAAGGCTCCCAACATAAATCCAATTAACAACCATAAAGTCAGTTCATAATGTTTTTTTATTAAATAGTTTAGAAGTTTAGAGAAGGATAATAGACCAACTAAACAACCACCAGCAAAAACTGAAATAATTAAGGCATTATTCCAAAATAATGGATTTTTTAGAGCCGAAATCATAAATTCATATTTTCCCAAGAGTAAAAGTATAAAAGCGCCACTAATTCCGGGAAGTATCATGGCACAAATTGCTAGAGCTCCGCTCAAAAATATAAAGCCATAAGTCTCCGGACTTTGGGCCGGTGCTAGAGAGCTGATTGTCCAAGCGATTATAAAACCTACAATTCCGAAAAAAATAGATAGCAGTTTTATTTTTTTAGGAAGCAATAAGACAGCCGAGATTATAATTAAACCAAAAAAGAAACTGTATAAATAAACAGGGTAATTAAGCAGGGCCCAACTAATAATTTTAGCCAGACCGATAATAGCGATTATTATTCCTAAAAATAAAGAAAGCAAGAATCTCCAATCCAAGGGAGCGAAGGCTCTTTTTATTTTTAGTTTTATAATATTTCTAAAAAAATCAAGATTAATTAACCTTAATTCATTTATTATTTTATCGTAGATTTTTAAAATTAACGCCATTGTTCCCCCCGAAACTCCCGGAATAATATCAACTGTTCCCATGGCTATTCCTTTTAAAAAGGTTTTAATTTCTTTTTTCATCTTTTTATTTTTTATTAACCCTTTAATTATAGTAATTTTTCGCTCTCCTGTCCAATTTGAGAACTCTTGCTTTTTCTAAATTAATAGTATATAATCATTTTATAAACTTAATATAGCCTTTTAATAAACATCTCGATTTTAAAGGCGGTCGGGGACTTTCTGTTTTTTAAAACTAGAAGGTTAACTCATTCTTTTTTATTTATTAAATATTTATTTATATTTTATAGATAAGCTAAACGTATGAGTGAAGATAAAAACAATAATCATGTTTTAGAAGCTTTATTAGAAATGGACAAAACCAGCATTCCTAGAGTTGGGGATATTGTTGTTGGTCGAGTTGTTTCTGCTTCTAAGGCCGAAGTTCGTTTAGATATCGCTGGTATTTTTATTGGAGTAGTAAGAGGACCAGAATTATATTTTGAAGCTGAGGAATTCGCTAATTTAAAACCAGGGGATGAGGTTGAAGCCACCGTGATTGATGAAGAAAATGAAAGAGGAGAATTAGAGTTGTCTTTTAAACAAGCTGGTCAAGAGAAAGCTTGGAATAAATTAGAGCAAGCTTTAAAAAATCGTGAAGTTGTTAAAGTTAAAATAGTAGAGGCTAATAAAGGTGGTTTATTAGTGAAATATTACCAAATAGCTGGATTTTTACCAGTATCTCAATTGTCTCCCGAAAATTATCCTCGAGTTAGTGGTGGTGATAAACAAAAGATTTTAGAAAAATTAAAATCTTTTATTGGTCAAGAATTTGAGGTTAATGTTATCAACCTAGCCGAAGAAGCCGACAAAATTATTTTTAGTGAAAAGGATGTTTGGAATAAAAAACAAAAACATATCATAGATAAATATAAGGTTGGTATGCTGGTTGATGGAAAAATTTCAGCGGTAACTAATTTTGGTGTATTTATTTCTTTCGGCGAAGGTATGGAAGGATTAATTCACATTTCAGAATTGGCTTGGCAGAGAATTGATTCTCCCGAGAAAATTTACAAAGTGGGAGAAACCATTAAAGCTGAAATAGTGAATTTAGATAATAATAAAATATTTTTAAGTGCTAAGAAAATAGTAGAAGATCCCTGGAAAAAAGCAGTTAAAAAATATAAAAATGGTGATGTCGTTAAGGGACAAGTCTTGAAAATTAATCCTTTTGGATTATTTGTAAAACTTGATGAAGAGATTCATGGATTAGCTCATATTACTCAATTAGGTATTGGTTCTAAAGATAAAATCAGTGATTTATTTAAAGCCGGTGATGAGTTTGATTTTGAAATTTTATCAATATCTCCTAATGACCATCGTCTAGGTTTAAAATTACTAAAGGATGGTAAAAAGAGTAAGAAGGCTAAAGATGAGGTTGTAGCTGAAGAAGAAGTTGGAGATCAAAAAGAAGAAATTCAGGAAACCGAAAAAGAGGAAGAAGGTGGAAAGGTTAAAAAGATCAAAAAAGATAAAACTGACCAGAAAGATTAATAAAGCAATTATTATATACAGCAAAAAAGAGAAGTTTTGATTTCTCTTTTTTGAATTAAGGGGGTTTCATCTATTTGTTTTTAAAGTTGTTTTGTTATATAATTATAAATATAATAAATTAATATTTTTAACATGAAAACTATATTTAAGAATTTTTTAATACTTTTCTTTGCTTTTTTGATAATAGCTAGCATTTTTAGTATTTTTTCTCAAAACAAGACCCAGCCGGAGAATATTGGGATTAATGATTTAATTTCTTTAATCAACGATGAGAAAATTTCTCAAATCGTGGTTACTGGAAGTAAGATGAATGTCACTTTGGATTCTGGTGATAAAAAGGTGGTCGAGAAAGAAGTGAGCGACTCACTATCTAGTTTATTATATAATTTCTCAGTTGATTCTCAAAAAATTTCCCGAATAGATATTAAAGTTAAAGATGATGATAGTTTTGGAGCTATGGTAGTTTCAATTTTGCCATTTTTAATTCCTTTTTTATTGGTGGTAATATTTTTGTATTTTATGATGCGAGGAGTATCTGGAGCTAATTCTAAAGCTATGATGTTTGGTCAATCTCAAGCTAGAGAATTTGATAGCAAACAAAAAAATAAAGTAACCTTTAAAGATGTTGCCGGAGCCAAAGAGGCTAAACAAGAATTAAATGAAGTGGTTGATTTTTTAAAATTTCCGAAAAAATTTCGTGATCTTGGAGCTAAAATTCCTAAAGGTGTTTTACTTTTAGGTAGTCCCGGAACTGGAAAAACTTTAATGGCCAAAGCTGTGGCCGGTGAAGCCAATGTTCCTTTCTATAGTATTTCGGGCTCAGAATTTGTTGAAATGTTCGTGGGAGTGGGAGCTTCTAGAGTTAGATCTTTATTTCAAAAAGCTAAAAAGAATTCTCCTTGTATAGTTTTCATTGATGAAATAGATGCCGTTGGTCGTCGTCGGGGAGCTGGTTTGGGAGGCTCGCACGATGAGAGAGAACAAACCTTAAATCAGATATTAGTAGAAATGGATGGTTTTGAGCCTAATATTAATATTATTGTTATAGCTGCTACTAACCGACCTGATGTCTTAGATCCAGCCTTACTTCGCCCCGGACGTTTTGATCGTCAGGTGGTTATCGATATTCCAGACTTAAGAGATCGTGAGGAAATATTAGAAGTTCATGCTCAAAAGAAACCGTTAGCTAAAGATGTCGAACTAAAAAAGATTGCCCAAAGAACTCCGGGATTTAGCGGAGCTGATTTGGCTAATGTTTTAAATGAAGGGGCAATTTTAGCAGCCCGACAAAATAAAAAAATTATTGATTTATCAGACTTGTTTGAAGCTATTGAAAAAGTAATGATTGGCCCAGAAAGAAAAAGCCGAATTATAACTGAAGAAGAGAAAAAAATTACCGCTTATCATGAGGCTGGGCACGCCTTAGTAGCTCATTTCTTACCTAACTCGGATCCTGTTCATAAGGTTTCTATTATTGCTCGTGGCCAAGCCGGAGGTTATACCTTAAAATTACCAATAACTGATAAAAGATTGTATGCTAAAAGTTATTTCTTGGATGAGATTGCTGTTTTATTAGCCGGTCATCTAACAGAAAAAGAAATTTTTGGTGAAGTAACTACCGGGGCTACTTCAGATTTGAGAAGAGCCACTAGTTTAGCTCGTCGTTTAATTACTGATTATGGAATGAGTAATAAATTAGGACCACGAACTTTTGGCGAAAAAGAAGAGATGATATTTTTAGGCCGAGAGATTCATGAACAAAGAGATTATAGTGAAAAAGTAGCCGAAATGATTGATGAAGAGATAACTGAGTTTATGAAGGAAGGGGAGAAGAAGGCCCGAGAAATTTTAGATAGCAAAAAAGACTATTTAGAGAAGATTGTGGCTGTTTTATTAGAAAAAGAAACAATTGAGAAGGAAGAATTTGATAGATTAGTTTCTTAGCTTTTTAATTGACTAATATAAAAAACTAAATTATACTCAAATTATAAGTTTAACTGTTTTTGTTAATTATTAATAATAAATAATATCCTAAGATTCTTAAGTTTCTTGAAGATCTTAAGAGTCTTGTCCTAAAATATGTCAGTACCAAAAAAAAGGAAAACTAGATCATCTGTTGGTCAAAGTCGTTCTCATCAAGCTTTGAAAAAAAAGACTTTAAATAATTGTCCTAAATGTGGTCAAACTGTTTTACCGCATACTGCTTGTGGCTTTTGTGGAAGTTATAAGAATAAGACTGTTCTGAAGGTTAAAACTAAAAAACAAAAATCAAAGAATTAATCTATAATAAAGCACTGTTTGGTGCTTTATTTTAAATAATATATGGCCAATCGACATTTATCTAGAACTATCGCCATGCAAAGTTTGTTTGCTTGGGATTTTCATAAAAAAGCTAAAGATTTAGAAGAGATAATATCAGAAAATTTTGTTAATTTTGCTCCAGAATTTGATGATGGTGGTTTTGCCAAAGAATTAGCCTTGGGTGTCTTTTCGAAGATTACCGAAGTAGATGATTATATTAAAAAATATGCTCCGGAGTGGCCGTTAGACCAAATAACTATTATTGATAGAAATGTTTTACGGTTAGGTATTTATGAATTAGTTTTTTGTGAAAAAGTTCCACCGAAAGTCGCCATTAATGAGGCGATTGAAGTGGCTAAAAATTTCGGGGGAGATTCTTCGGGTAAATTTATAAATGGAGTTTTAGGGTCTATTTATAATAATATGTCAGCCGAAGAAAAAGAGAAGAGAGAAAAATATTCTTCTAAAAAAATAGAGGAAGATAAAAAAGAAAATTAATTAAAAAGTAAAACAAATTATAATTTGTGATTTTATTAATCGTTAATTATAATTTGTCTTACCAATTTCTATGAGTAATTTAAGAGATTTAGAAAAAATTATTAAAGTTAATTTTAAAGACAAAGATCTTTTGCAACAATCAATGGTTCACCGGTCCTATATCAATGAGCATTCTGGTTTTAAGATTGGGCATAATGAAAGATTGGAGTTTTTGGGAGATGCGGTTTTAGAAATTATTATTACTGAATATTTGTTCCTAAATTTCCCCGATAAACCGGAGGGGGATTTAACTAATTGGCGAGCTAGTTTAGTAAATTCTAGAATGCTTTTTCAAGTGGCGGAAAAATTAAAATTTGAAAAATATTTGTTGTTATCTAAGGGAGAATCTAAAGACAAGGATTCTAAGGCTAGGCAATATATATTAGCTAATTCCGTCGAAGCAGTAATTGGAGCTATTTACTTAGATCAAGGAATAGAAGCCAGTAAAAATTTTGTTCATGATAATGTTATTTCAAATCTAGATGAAATTATAAAGAGCAAAGCTTATTTAGATCCAAAATCAAGATTTCAAGAATCATCGCAGGAGATTGTTGGGATAACTCCTTCTTATCGAGTGTTGAAAGAGGAGGGTCCCGATCATGCTAAGAAATTTACAGTCGGTTTATTTTTAGAAGAAGAGTTGGTCGCTGTTGGAGAGGGTTCTTCTAAACAAGAAGCTCAAACTAACGCCGCTGAATTAGGATTAAAAGCTAAGAAATGGTCATAATTTTTAAGTTTTAAAATATGAATATCAATAAAATATTTAGAACAGCTATAGAAAAAAGAGCCTCTGATGTCCATTTAGTTCATGGTCTTCCTCCAGTTTTAAGAATAGATGGAAAACTTTTTATTTTGGATAGTTCTAGTTTTGAAGTGACTCCTTTGCTATCTGGTCAAGAAAAATTTGTTGATCCCTCAGAAGATTTAGAAAAAGAAGAAAAAAATGATGACAATTTGTCTCCAGAGAAATATACTTTTTCTGATGATGGAGAATTAGTCCAAAAAAATACTCTATCCCCAAAAATTTCTAATTCTAAAATAGTAACTTCAGAAATTATCAAAAAACTAATTGTTGGAATATTATCGAAAGAGCAATTAGATCGTTTTAAAGAAGAAAAAGATTGCGATTTTAGTTATCAATTCGGAAAGTTTCGTTTCCGGGTTAATGTATCTTATGAAAAAGAGAATATTAAATTAGTGGCTAGAATTATTGGTGATAAACAACCGACCTTAGAAGAAATTGATATGCCTAAACAAATTTATAATCTACTTAATTTAAAACAAGGATTGATATTAATAACCGGACCAACTGGTTGCGGAAAATCTACTTCTTTGGCCGCGATGATTAATTATATTAATGAGGTTAGAAGTTGTAATATTATTACTTTAGAAGATCCAATTGAATTTATTTTTAAACCCAATAAAAGCATTATTACTCAAAGACAATTAGGTACAGATATGCCGACTTTTGCTAGTGGTTTAAAACATATATTAAGACAAGATCCCAATGTTATTATGGTGGGAGAAATGAGAGATCTAGAGACAATTTCTACAGCTATTACTTTAGCTGAAACTGGGCATTTAGTTTTAGCCACTTTACATACTTGCAATGCTTCTCAAACTATTGATCGTATTATTGATATTTTTCCACCCTATCAACAAAATCAGATTAAATCACAATTATCTATGATTTTGTCAGCTGTAATTTCTCAAACTCTTATTTCTAGAAAAGGTGGCGGGCAGATAGCGGTCAGAGAAATATTAATTAATAATCCGGCCGTGTCTAATTTAATAAGAGAACAAAAAATAGCTCAAATAAAAAGTATTATAGAGACTCATTCTAAAGTTGGTATGATTAGCTTTGAAAGAAGTATAAAGGATTTATATGAAAGAGGTCTAGTCGAAGCTGATGAAGCTAATAGTTTTTTAAATAATAAATTATTAGTCTAATTTTCAATCCATATTTTTTCCCCATCACTTATTATATCTATCGTTCCGTCTAAATCTGTGCGGAATGTTTTTATATCCAGTTTTTCTAGTTTTTTTAGAGTTCTTAAGCTAGGATGATTAAATTTATTATTTTTTCCAACCATGACAATAGCGATTTCAGGAGAAACTCTTTCTAAAAATTCTTGTCCAGTCGAAGTTATTGATCCATGATGCCCAACCTTAAGAACATCACTTTTTATAGCTATTTCTTTTTCTAATATCTCGTTTTCAACCTCATTTTCAGCGTCCCCCATAAACAAAAATTTAGAATTTTTGCAGTTTAATTGACTAACAATAGAAGAATTATTTAAATTTTCTATTTCCTTATTATAGAAATTATCCCAAGGGAATATTATTGCTATTTGGCAATTTTCTTCTAAGTTTATCGTTTGTTGCCCCGCGGGTATCATTAAAGGAATCTTTTTATTTTTGATAGTTTCCAATAATTCTGAATAAATAGGTGAAGAGTGTATTATACCGGTGTACATAATTTTTTCAATTTTATATTTTTTTATTAGAGATATCATTCCGGCAATATGATCATCGTGGGGATGAGTTATTATTATTAGGTCAATTTTTTTATTCCACCATTTAATTTTTTTGTCTAATTCTTTCAGTCCCTTAGTGCTTCCGAAATCTATAATGATATTTTTTTCTTGGGGGGTTTGGATTAGAATAGCATCGGCTTGGTCAGAGTCGATAAAGGAAACTTCTAGGTTGGTGTTTTTTTCTTCTTTCCAAGGAGAGATAGAGAAGAAAAAGACGATAGCTAAAACTAAAAAAAGTATCCCTATTTTTTTTGTTTTTTTTCTAAATTTTTTCATATTTTTTCTTTTATTTTATCTATTTTTTTAGCCCCTTAATTTCTTTAACATTTTTCTAATTAAATAAAAATAAATTATCTGTAAAGATAATCTAAAAAAGTGATTTTTCCCTTTATTTATAGGGTGTTGACAATGATTTTTAAATAATGTATAATAATAACCAGTTTATAAAAATTTGAATCTAAAAAAAATAACTATGGTTATTTGTTTTTTAATCTTTAATAAGATTTAGCGGCTTCAAAGCTTAGTAAGCTTTTTTTGGTGGCCGCTCTAGAGCGGTTCTTTTTTTTCTCTTCTTAATTAGATGTTAAAATTTTAAATATTATTTAAAGATAGTGTTTAAATATTAATATTTAAATGATCTTTAAAAACTTAAGAAAAATTTTATTGTATTTTCGCAATTTCACAATAAAATTTAAGAACCAAATAATTTTTGAATTTAAAGTCAAAAATGTGAGAAAATCTCGTTAAGAGTGTATGGTGGATGCCTTGACATAAAAAGACGATGAAGGACGTAGCAGCCTGCGATAAGCTTCGGGGAGGTGGCAAGCAACCTTTGATCCGTAGATTTCCGAATGGGGAAACCTGCCCTGTAGAAGACAGGGCGCCCTAGCATTAGTTAGGGGGAGCACCCGGTGAACTGAAACATCTTAGTAGCCGGAGGAAAAGATAATAATAATTATTCCCTTAGTAGCGGCGAGCGAAAGGGGAAGAGCCTAAACTTTATAAACTGAGCAATAATTGAGTTTACTTTTGTGAATGAGATGTTGCGGAAGGAGCTAAGTCCACATGTTTATAGAGGGTTGTAAGATGATCATTTTTATTTCTTAGACAAAATAAAGTAAAGTCATAAATAATATTTTTAACTGAATGAATTGGAAAGTTCAGCTATAAAAGGTGAAAGCCCCGTAGGTAAAAGAAATATTACTTTATTATGATTATTCTTAAGTAGTGCGGGCCTCGTGAAATCCCGTATGAATCTGGGTCGACTATGATCCAAGGCTAAATACTTTTTATGATCGATAGTGAACAAGTACCGTGAGGGAAAGGTGAAAAGCATCCCGGTGAGGGAGGTGAAATAGTACCTGAAACCATATACTTACAAGGAGTCGGAGCCTGAGTTTACTCGGGTGACGGCGTGCCTATTGAAGAATGAGCCAACGAGTTTGTTCTATGTGGCTTGCATAAGCTCCTTTGGAGAATATGCACAGTGAAAGCGAGGGTTAATAGCCCGTTTCAGTTATCGTATTGGAATAGGATGCTTCTTATTTCAATATGATAATTGATCTGTCGCATGGACAAAACCCGAAGCCGGGTGATCTAGCCATGGCCAGGTTGAAGTGTGGAGAAATCCCCATGGAGGACCGAACCCACTAGTCGTGCAACACTAGGGGATGAGCTGTGGTTAGCGGAGAAATTCCAATCGAACTCGGCAATAGCTGGTTCTCCGCGAAATAGTTTTTGGACTAGCCTTGAGTGTTTATTATTGGGGGTAGAGCACTGAATGAGGGCGGGCCGCAAGGTACCGTCTTTAACCAAACTCCGAATACCAATAAATATAACTCAGGAGTCAGACTATGGGCGCTAAGGTCCATCAGTCGAAAGGGAAACAGCCCAGACCGCAATCTAAGGTCCCTAAATATATGCTAAGTGTAAAAGGTGGTGTTGTGACCACGACAATTAGGAGGTTGGCTTAGAAGCAGCCATCCTTTAAAGAAAGCGTAATAGCTCACTAATCAAGTTGTTTCGCGCCGAAAATGTATCGGGGCTAAAGCATATTACCGAAGATGCGGATGTCATTATTTATAATGACGTGGTAGCGGAGCGTTCTATTAGCGTTGAAGTCAAGTCGCGAGGCTTGGTGGAGTTAATGGAAGTGAGAATGTTGGCATGAGTAGCACAAAGGCAGGTGAAAACCCTGCCCACCGAAAATCTAAGGTTTCCTGGGCAACGTAAATCGACCCAGGGTTAGTCGGCCCTAAGGCGTATCTGGTGTAGTGCCAGAGAAGTCGATGGACGAGCTGGTTAATATTCCAGCACTACTGTAATTTCTGATGGAGGGACGCGATTCCCAGGTTCAGGCGTTTTAATGGTATAAACGTTGATTATTTCAAGAAATGATCTAGGTAAATCCGGATCAACAATTTCAAGAGATTGTCAGGAGGTGAAGCTTCGGCGGAACCAACTTGGGCGAGGGAGTTGCCAAGAAAAACTTCTAGGGTTAAAAATTATAGTATCCGTACTAAAACCGACACAGGTAGATGAGGCGAGAAGCCTAAGGTGTACGAGAGAATCTTCGTTAAGGAACTCGGCAAAACAGCGACCGTAATTTCGAGATAAGGTCTGCCCTAGCAATAGGGCCGCAGCTAAAGAGCTCAAGGGACTGTTTAACAAAAACACAGCTCTCTGCTAAATCG
>JBBACQ010000001.1:0-177679 GCA_041656935.1 Patescibacteria group bacterium | reverse complement strand
ATCGAGGATTGGCTTAATCCAACGATATTTTTCTTCTTGTGTGTTTTTTGGCATAGTTTTCATATGCCCCCAGTTTAGCATAAAAGTGCAATATGTATATGCACATTACCCCTATCTATTGACTTATTATTTAAAATATGATATAATATAGCTATTCAGACCTTAAAATGCTAATATATTAATATATTGATATTATTTATAATTAATAAAAAATGGTTATGAAAACAATTAATGAACAATTATTAAAACAGAACGATCTTTCTATTGATGATTTAATGAATAGTTTAAATTTAGAAGGGAAAAGTGAAAAAGAGATTAATGAAATTCGTCTTTTAGTGCAAGATGCTTTAGGCGAAAGAATTAGTCTTTTTATTTTAGAAAATCTTAGTTCATCGGGTTTAGATGAGTATCAAAAATTAGTTTCTGTTTCAGAGCCTGACATTGATAAAATAAAAGAATTAATTTTTTCAGGGATAGATAATTTCGCCAATCGCTTAAGAGATGTTTTGTCTAATTTACAAGAAGAAATTATTAAAAAGTTTTCTAAATAATTAAATTTATATTTATACACTTTATAATTAATTTAATAATTATATGAATTTTGAAAAAAAAGGATCTTCGTTGGAGTCTAAAGCTAATCTTAGTTCGGCCTCTTTAGAAGACAAGGTTAAAAATGGTTTATTAGCTAGACCAGAAGAGATAAAAGTTTCAATTAATAGATTGCGGGAAGAGTTAAAAAATGATTTAGTGGAACTTTCTAAGAGTTATGTTGCTGGAGGCAAAAGTAATTTAGAAAAGAGTATTGGAGAAAAAGAAAATTTATTAATTTTAATGGAAAAAAGATTAGATTCTATTAATAAAGAAATAGAGACCGATTTTTCCTTAAAAGGACCAGAAAATTTTGAATTAATTTTAAAACAAGAGGAAAAAATATTAGAAACTTTAGACTCTCTTGGTAAAACTGATTTAAGTTTAGTTAAAAAAACTAGAGATAAAATTCATCTTTTAAATGTTAATGATGGAGTTGATTTTTTTTCTGATCCTAATAAGATAATCGAGACAATCGAAACTGTTTCTCAAGAAGGGTCAGAAACATCAGCCAAACTGGTTGACAGCGAAGAGGTAGAAGAAAAAGTTGAAATTTCTGACAAGGGAGAAGGAGCTGGGAGTGTCGAGGAAAACAAGGATGAAATCTCAGGCCAAGAGATTGAGAGTAATTATGAGTTTAAAACTGAAGATGCTGGGACAGAAGAGACCAGAGAACCTGGTTTTGAGGATGATAAAATAACAGAAAGAGAAGAGAGAGATGATTTTAGGGCAGTTAGTCTTGATGACGATGATTTAAATATACCAACAAAACTTCGTTTTGATGAAAGTTCTGCTGGTAGTGATTCTGAAGAAAGAGAAGGTGACTATAAATATCCTAGATCAGAAGAAGATGATAGAGAAGACGGGGAAAATAGTGATAAGAAGAAGAAAGAAACAATTTTCGAGGTTGTTAGAAAAAATAAAAAACTTACAGCCGCTATTATTGGAGTATGCCTTTTGGCAGTAGGTATTGGTTGTTTTAGAAATAAAGACAAAAAAGCCGATAAAGTTAAAGATGATAAGGCGACTGAAGCACCGGCACCAGTTTTTGAAGAGAAACCGGAGATTATAAATGCTCCGGTAATAGAATTCCCAGACAGTACTGCTACAGTTGTTGAGGAGACCCCCGAAATAGATCCAATAAAAGAAATAAAAACAAAAATTAGTGAGTCAGGAGTTGATACTTCTAAGATTGGTAATGATTTATTACAAAAAATATATGAAGATGGAATGTTAGTAGAGGATTCTTCTTATATCGATAAAGTTATTATTTTAGAAGCTGGTGATGGTATTGGTGAAATTACTAAAGATTCTATTACTGGAAATAAGAATATTATGCCGGGGGCTACTAAAATTAATTTAGTTGATAATAAAACCGGAGAAATATTTAAAGATCATACCGCTCAAACTGTTTTGGTTCATCCCGGAGATATTGTTATTAGAGTTAAAGACAAAAAGGGAGAGGTTAGTTATTATGTTATTGCTGATAAAAAAGGATTAAATTATAAAGCTCCAGAAAAGAAGGTTGTTTCTGAAAAAGTTGAAAAAACCGGTGAAGATTTGCCGGAAGGTTTTGAAGAAGTTCCAACAATCGAAAGTATGAACATGGCCGATTTCATGTCAAGAAGTAAGGCCCAATTTAAAGATTCTTTAGCTAGTCCAGATAAGGTGTCGGCTAGTGAAGGTTCAGCTAAAGATGGACTTCCTAATAAAGGCAAAAAGTCTATAAAAAGAGAAGATAAGGTCAAAAAACCAGGCTTTTTCAAAAAAATCTTTGGCACTAAAAAATCTGAAAAATAATCTAAAATAGACTAATAAAAGGCGATTCCAAATCGCCTTTTATTATTGCTAAAATCGGTCTTTTTTGCTACCCTAATATTATATGAAAAAAATAGAGAAATTTTTTAGAGAGTTTAATAATAAACTTACAGGTAAACTTCACCTCGTTTTGGTCTTATTTTTTTGTTTAGTTTTTTTCTTTTTGGCCTCTATTTTGCCCTATCAACAAGAGAAAAACGATTTTATTAAGTTTTTATCACCCGACGAGAATGCTAATTATATTTTTGCTAAATTATACCAAAAAAATAATAGTTTAAGCTTTTTTGAAAAATATAATTTATTGGCGGAGGATGTTATTAAACCACGTAGTTATTTTAGTCATAATGGAGAGCTGAAACCGGTTAGCTTTTTGGGGATTATAATTATATATGGTGGTTTAGCTAAAGTTTTTGGTACAGGAATTATTCCTTTTTTAACGCCTTTTTTTGCCACTGTAGGTTTGTTTTTTTATTATTTATTGATGAAGTTATTCTTTGGCCCTAAAAATGGTTTAGTTTCCTTTTTCTTATTGTTTTCTTTGCCGGTTTTATTTTACTACTCTACTCGAAGCATGTTTCATAATGTTTTATTTTTAACCTTCTTTATTATTGGTTTATATTTTTTCTCTTATTTAATTCAGAAAAAGCCGATTAAGTATCAGGCTGTTTCTAAAAAAGATTATTATAAGAAAATATTTTCTTTTGATTTTATTTATGCTTCTTTGGCGGGTATTTTCATGGGATTAACAATTGCGGTGCGGTCTTCAGAATTAGTTTGGCTCTTACCAGCGGGTTTATTGTTTTTGATTTTAAAGTGGAAAAATATTAAGTTCTTTAGATTAAGTATTTTTTTCTCTTTTATTGTTTTAACCTTATTACCGATTTTTTATAATAATCAAATTTTGTATAATTCTCCTTTTTACGGAGGATATTATGAAATGAATAAATCTCTCGAAGACATCTCACAGGCTAGTGGGGGAATACTTAAGTCTATTTTTTCTGGTCATCTAGGTGATATCAAAGATTTTTCCGAAACTATTTTTAATACTGTCTTTTATTTCGGCTTTAATCCGATACAATCTTTAAAAATGTTTTTTAGGTATGGCGTCCAAATGTTTTGGTATTTATTTTGGCCAGCCTTGTTGGGATTTATTTATCTTTTAGCTTTCGGAAGAAAAATATTATTTAAAATTTGGCCCTATATTTTATCATGGGTATTATTGTCTTTAATTTTGGTCTTCTATTATGGTTCTTGGCGCTTTGTTGATAATCCCGATCCCAAGAGCTTTACTATTGGGAATTCTTATACTCGTTACTGGTTGCCAATTTATATTGGTTTGATTCCGTTAGCTTCTTTCTTTATTCTTAATTTAGCAAAAATATTCTTTTTTCTAAGAAATAAAAAAGCTCTCCAAATTATTAATATAGTTATTCCAATTATGGCGGTGGTTCTCTTCTCGTTTTTATCTTTTAAGTTTGTTTATAGTGGATCAGAAGAAGGTTTAAATAGATATTCGACTAATCTGCAAAACGCTAAAGCAGAAGTGGAACGAGTTTTGCTTCTAACTGAGAATAATTCTGTTATTATTACCGAATACCACGATAAATTTCTTTTTCCGGAAAGAAAGGTGATTGTTGGTCGATTTAATGATGATAATATGGTTAGAAATTATTATAATCTTTCTAGGTATCTTCCGATTTATTATTATAATTTTACTTTTCCCGAAAAAGATTTCAATTATTTAAATAATCGTCGTTTAATAAATTTTGATTTGGGAATTGAATTGGTAGAAAATGTAAACGACACTTTTTCTCTGTATAAACTTTATAGTCTCGATTAATTTTTTTCTTTTTTTAAGGATGACTTATAATATAATTACAATTGGTTGCCAGACGAACAGATCTGATAGCGAACGCCTATCTTTTTATTTAGAAAAATTAGGTTTTTTAAGGGTGGATAATTTTTCAAAAGCTAATTTAGTAGTTTTTGTTACCTGCGGAGTTAAACAAATGGCCGAAGACCGGGTTTATGGTTTAGTTAATCGGGTCTATAAAAATAATAAAAAAGCTATTGTAGGTATTACTGGCTGTCTTAGTGATAGGCCAGATGTCCAGATTCGTCTAAAAGGAAAAGCTGATTTTTTCTTTAATATTTCTAATTTAGCGAAATTAAATGAAAAATTAAAAAAATTTTTTCCAAAAATAAAAAAGTCGTTTTTCGATAATGTTAAAAATTATTTAGAAATTTCAAGTAATCGGAGTTCCTCTTTTTCAGCTTTTGTGCCGATTGGAAATGGTTGCAATAATTTTTGTTCTTATTGTGTAGTACCTTATGCTCGGGGGAGGGAGGTTTATCGTTCGGCGAGCGATATTGTCGAAGAGGTAAGAAATCTAGTTCAAAATGGCTATAAAGAGATAATTTTATTAGCCCAAAATGTTAATAGTTATAAATCAAATAGAGTTGATTTTCCTGATTTATTAGAAAAAATTGATAAAATTCCAGGAGATTTTTGGTTAAGGTTTTCCAGTAGTCACCCTAAGGACGTTTCTCCTAAATTAATAAAAGTTTTAAAATCTAGCCGTCATCTTTGTGAACATTTTCATTTAGCCGTTCAATCAGGTGATAACGATATTTTAGAGATGATGAACAGAAAATATCGGGTTGAAGATTTCAAAAAAACAGTGAAGAAAATAAAACAAGCTTTAGATTATAAGAATGGTTTGCCGGCTTCTATTACTACTGATATAATTGTTGGTTTTCCGGGAGAAACCCAAAAAAATTTTTCGAACACTTTAAAACTTTTACGAGAAATGAAATTTGGTTTAATTTATATTGCTAAATATAGTCCTCGTTATGGAACCGTTTCCGCCCAAATGAGGGATAATATTAGTTTAGAGGAGAAGAAAAAAAGAGAAGTTCGATTAAATAATTTATTAAGAAAGATTGCCTTAGAAAATAATAAATTTTATTTAAATAAAGAAGTCGAGGTTTTAATTGAAGGAGTAAGTCGTAAAGGTATAGTTTTTGGTAAAACTAGGACTGATAAAATTGTTAAAATCTATCTCGCAATTCCAGTTCTAAATAAAAAATCGTCTCGGATGGATTTAAATAATATGGATCGCTGTGGCTTAGGTGGGTTAATTGGTCAATTTGCTAAGGTTAAAATTAACAAAGCTAAGGAGTTTGAGCTAGAGGGTAATTTAGTTTTTGACGATAAAAATAAGAAAGATAATAAATATATTAAAAACAAAGGAAATAAAAAAATAGTAAATAGTAAGAATATTAAACGAATAGTTGCCAAGAAAGAAGAGACCAAAAAAGAAAAGGAAAGAGTTTTGGTAATTTTAGGACCAACCTCTAGCGGGAAAACCTCAGTGGCTGTAAAACTAGCCCAAGAATTAGGGGGAGAAATTGTTAGTGCTGATAGTCGGCAGGTTTATAAAGGGATGGATATTGGAACTGGCAAGGATTTAGCGGAGTATAATTCTAGCCGGGGGAATATTCCTTATCATTTAATTGATGTTTGTTCTCCTAAAACGGTTTTTTCTGTAGCCAAATATCAAAAACTAGCCTTTAAGGCTATCGATGATATTTTAAAGAGAAAAAAACTGCCAATTTTAGTGGGCGGGAGTGGTTTGTATTTAGAGGCAGTTATTAGTAATTATACTTTAGCAAAAGATAAGCCGGTTTTCGGTCAAAGAGATGCCTATGAAAATTTAAAGTTAGAGGACTTACAAAATGAAATAAAAAAT
Organism: Patescibacteria group bacterium; assembly: GCA_041656935.1. Classification (GTDB taxonomy): domain Bacteria; phylum Patescibacteriota; class Patescibacteriia; order Patescibacteriales; family UBA12465. Next base: position 171,521 of record JBBACQ010000001.1, on the reverse strand, counting down.
ATTAATCCCTCTTTTTTTAAAGGGTTAAATATAAGTAATCTTAAAAATAAAAGAAGATTGGCTCGGTATTTAGAGTTGCTAATTAATGATAAAAATTTTTCTCAGCAAAAAGGAGAAGCTCGGTATGATTTTTTAATTTTTGGATTAGAGGTAGACAGAGAAATTCTTAGAAAAAGAATATATGATCGCCTAGTTAAAAGGTTAGACGAAGAAGATTTAATTGGAGAGGTGGAGAGATTAAAGAAAGAGGGAGTAAGCTTCAAAAGATTGGAAAGTTTTGGTTTAGAGTATCGAGCGGTGTCTCTTCTTTTGCAAAAAAAAATAAGTTATCAAAAAATGCTTGATAACTTATATATCTCAATTTGTCAGTTTTCTAAAAGGCAAAAGTCTTGGTTCCGTCGGATGGAAAAACAGGGGATCAAGATTAATTGGGTTAAAAAAATAAATGAAATTAAGAATTTTTTTTAATTTTTTTTATTTTTTATTTCTTCGCCGTTTTTTAAATTAATATTCTAAGAATTTTAATCCCTGGTATATATCTTGAACATCGCTTGGAGATAGAACAACGTCAAAAATCATCGGCTCATCTATTAAGCCGTCGAAAGAGCGATCTACGCCATTCCAGGTTCCTATTCTAGCATTATCTGTGCCGAAAGACGTAAATGCAGTAGAGTTATTTGAGGCTACTTCTACTCCGTCATAGTATAATTTAACGACTGTTCCGCTGTGAGTAGCGCAAATATGATGCCATTCTCCATCATAAACATAAGGGGACGGGGTGGCATAGGCTAAATTGGTAAAAGTGGCGCTAACAGAATTCCATAAAAGATTAATTTGGTTGGAAGTTCCACCACTAGGATAAGCTCCTCCGATGTAGAGAACAAAAGCAGAGCTGCCTGTAACGGGCCGGAAAAAATTTATGATTCTTCCTTCAGTGCCATAGGCTCCATGTTGAGTAGTTGTTTTTATCCAAACTGAAACGCTGAAAGGGTAGTTTGATAACATTTGATTTGAGGGTGATAATAGAACGTAATCGTCATTAACTCTATTAAAACTTAGGGCATTACCTCCTTTTCCGGTGACAAATGTTGCTCCATCGATAGTACCGTCATGATTATTGGCCGAAAAATCATCGGCGTCAGCATCAAATCTATAGCCGGCAATTAGATGGTTCAAAGGATGAAAAGCAAGGGTTAAAGATTGGCAATTTTCTTCGTAGAGTTTATTGGGGGTGGCACATTTTTCTCCAGCACTAAAATCTCCGCTCTTTTTTCCTAGACAAAAAGATAAAAGATAATAGCCGGCCGAAGCATCATAATAATATTCATAGTCAGTATTGGGACATCCTTGTTCACTCCATGGTTTAGGATTAGTAGGAATGGTGGCTAAATATGTTTTGATGTTAGTTTCATTATTTAGAGAACCGCCGAAACTAATTGTTGCTGGATAATCTCCGTGATCTTTATAATAACCCTCTAAGGCTAATTGGATTTGTTTAATATCACCTACTCTTTTATTGTTTCGGGCGTTAGAAGTTATTTCGTCAAAAGAAAAAACTGCTATGGCCATAATTAGACCAATAATAGAGACGACGACCAATAATTCTATTAAGGTAAAACCTTTTTTCTTTGGTAGCATATTTTTTTATTTGGTATTATATTTTTTTATAATCTCGGTTATTTTTTCGGGGTTATAACGCCCTTTGGTTTCAGCCATAATTTTTCCAATAAAAAATTGGAGTAAAACTTCTTTACCGTTCTGGTATTCTTCTAATTGTTGCGGGTATTTTTCGATTATTTTATCAATTATTTTTTCTAAAATTTCGGAGTTTTCTTGTTTTTGTTCTAAGCCCATTTCTTCCATAACGTTACTCGGGTCGGCGCCTTTTTCATACATAATTTTAAGGATTTTCTGCCCAGCTGAAGAATTTATTTTTTCTTGGTGTAATAATAATATTAATTCAGCAAAATTTTCGGGACTAATTTTTATATCTCGAATATTTTTTTTATCATTATTAATAAATTTAAATAATTCATTATTCAACCAATTAACCGCTAGTTTGCTAAGTTTTATATTTTGGTTCTCCCAAGATTCTCCAGAAGTTTTTATCCATTCTTGTAATTCTGAAAAAACCATTTCTATCCAGTCAGCTACATTTTTATCGGCCACTAAAAAATCAACTATTTCCGGATTTAAGCTATATTGGTCTATAAAGCGATTTCTTTTTTGATGAGGTAATTCAATTAATTTCTTTTTTATTTCTTCTATTTTTTTAGAGCTTATTTTAAGAGGAGGAATGTCTGGTTCTGGAAAATAGCGATAATCAGCGCCACTTTCCTTAACTCTTTGTCTAAAAGTTTCGTTTTTATTTTCATCGTAGCCTCGAGTTTCTGGCAAGATTATTTCTCCGTGTTCCAATAATTTTTCTTGTCTTTCGATTTCGTAATTTATCGCCTTTTCTAGAGATTTGAAAGAATTAATGTTTTTTAATTCTACTTTGGGGTTTAATTCTTTTTTTCCTAAACTTTCAATCTGACCATTTTTTTTATTATATTTCCAAGTTTTTTTCTTTTGCAGACTAACATTAGCCTCGCACCTCATTTCACCTTTTTCCATATTAGCCGAACTTACATCCAAGTATTTTAATATTTGTTGAAAAGTCTGGCCAAACATTTTAGCGGTGATAGCGTCGTTAATAACTGGTTCGGTCACCAATTCTAATAAGGGTACTCCAGCTCTATTAAAATCAATCAGAGTATATTTTTTTCCCTGGGGATGGTTTAGTTTGGCGGAGTCTTCTTCTAGATGGATTCGAGTAATTTTTATTTTTTGTTTATTTACTTCTAAAAAACCGTGATAGCCAATTGGTAAATCATATTGAGAAATTTGGTAACCTTTTGGTAAATCAGGATAAAAATAATTTTTTCGATCAAACTTGCTATTTTCGTTTATTTGGCAATTCAAAGCTAGGGCCAATAAAATAACCTTATCAATGGCCTGGCCATTTACTAGAGGAAGCGTTCCTGGATGACCTAAACAAATAGGGCAAACATTGGAATTAGCTTCTGATTTAAAGGCCTCATTAAGACAAGAACAAAACATTTTACTTTTAGTTTTTATCTCGGCGTGTATTTCTAGACCAATAATTATATCATAATTCATATTATTTAAATTATATCAATAAAACAAAGATTAATCAATTTTGAGGAAATAAAAAAAGCTCGTTTTTTTTCGAGCTTTTCAAGGACTAATGGGGAGCGGGATAACTCGATAAGTCCTTAGTTTTTCAAAAAAAATGGCTTCTTGGCTTATTTTCTGGACGAAGCTTTCGATTGGTTTTTCGTCTTCGTATTCATTTTTTGTTCGGTCGCTTTTGAAACTCCAACTAATATACTTGTCTCCAATGGCCATTGGGTATAGGTTTTCCATTGGTAATAAGGTTATAGCTAAAGATCCAATAAATCCATTTTTCTTTTGGGGATAAAAGCAAAAAACATAAGCTGTTGCTAAAGGGACGTTTCGGGGGCCGGCATAATTAAAATTATTAATATCGGTCCAAATTATTATTTCCTGTCCGTTATCAACCCCCCAAAAATCATAGTTCATCAATTTTAATAAGGTTATGATTTCCACCATTTCTAAAAAGGTAGCCGTTCTAAAGGGGGGAGAGATTAATTCTTTGTATTTTATTAAACTCTCTTGTTCAGGGGTGGCTAGAAATTCGCCAAATTGGCATAAATTTATAGAAAAATTTTTCGTGACTGGTTTTTCGAAGTCTTCAATCTTTATATTTTCTATATTTTCTATTTGCCAAACTTTTAAAATTTCTTTCCCAATTCCGAATATTGGAAGATTGATAAGACAGCTGTCTTTCTTCTTATTTTTTATTTGGGAATCTGTTATTTTAGGGAAAGAAAAGTCTTTACCTAATAATTCTTCCCAAATTTCCTTGGCTTGTTTTTTACTTATTTCTTGTGAATGAGCTATCGATAATAATCCAAGTAGCATGGTTCCAAAATAGAGCACTTTCTTTATTTGGTCCATTTTTAATTCCTCCTTTTTTATTTAAATTAATTATTTATCTATTTTTTATAAAAGTTAATAAAAATAATTTTAAATTATTTTTTTAACTTTGGTGAAAATTAGTTCAGCTATTTCTTCAATACTTAAATTGGCATTTATTTTTTCCCAATTATTTTTTTCACCTAATTTTAAATGAATCTCTCTCACTTTTTTAGCTAATTCTTCATTTTTTTCATGTTTATGACCTTCTTCTATGGAGTTTCGAAATCTTTCCCCGTCAAACAGAATAGCTAAATCTTCTTTTATTAAATGGTTATTAATTTTTTCTAATATTTCTTCTTCTACTCCCGCTCCCATCCCCCAAGCTATTCCAGTTCCAGTATAATCCTCGGCAATAATATTTATTCCTTCCTCTAATCGTTTGGTTAGTTCTTTTTGGAATTGAGTTCTGTTTAGGGTATAAACAATTTGGGCCTCTCTGGCACTTAGGTTGAAAGGATTTCCTTCTCGTAAATAACTATTAAGCATTGGGCCAGATGGCTCTAGATCGTAAATGGGGTATTTTAGATATTCAGCTGAAATTCCAATGTCTTTTAATTTTTGGATTAAAATATGAGCTTGGGTACTTTTCCCTAAATTATTTGTTCCATAAAAAACAATTAATTTACCCTTAGTGTCTTTCATATTTTTAGATTAGATTAATTTCTAAAATTAACGATTGTCACCATTTCCCTGGAGTCTTCCTCTCTTTAAACGAGAGCTTAATTTTTTGATATTATTTACAGCAATATCGTTTAAATCTATTTTTAATTCAGTCGCTATTTGGGAAACATACCATAAAACATCACCCAATTCTTTTTCGATTTCAGCTTTTTTCTCTCCGTTAATTTTTCCTCCGTTATCTCTAATAATTTTTTTAAATTTTTCGGCTACTTCTCCCGCCTCGCCGGCCAAACCTAATACTGGGTAAATATAGTTTTTCCCGATGTTAGGATAGATCGCTGTTCGTTTGGCTTTTTTTTGGTAGTCATTAAAATGCATATTGTTATTTTTGCTCTTTGTTCATTTTGTCTATTTTTTTAACTAAGTCATGAATTTGTTCCCAGAGTTGGTCCCAAGTGCCATTATTATCTATAGTGAAGTTAGCTGATTGCATGGTTTTAGGAATTTCTAATTCTGATTCTCCTTGTTCGTCTTTCAAAAAATCAGCAAAACTTTTTTCAGCATCTCCGGGGTTTTCATTTCTTTCTATTAGTCTTTGGTATCTTATTTTTTGGTCTGCTTCAATACTTACTAGGAAAAACCCAGCCACTTCTTTTAAATGCTTTATATCATCTAGCCGTCTAATTCCGTCAATAACTATGAAATGATGCTTATCGTTTTTAATGTCTTCGGACATAGCGTTAGCCAAGGAGTCTTCACCAAAAGTTTTTCTTATTAAGGTTGACATTTTTTGAATATTTTCTCGGCTTTGTTCTATATGGAGACGAGTTAGGACATCTCTGAGGATAGTTGAGAAACGGTAGTCACTGGCTTGATATTCCTTAATTAAGAAATTTTTGATTACTCCTTTGCCACAAGCAATTTGTCCGGTTAAACCGATAATAATTTTTTTGTTTTTCATAGTTTGTTCTTAAATAATATTTTTATCGAACCATTAGGTTTAATATAGCATTATTTTTTTATTTTTTAATTATATCTTGCAATCCTCTGCGATAATCCCAATCATCTTGTTCTAAATCACAATTTAGTTTTAAATTAGGGAGTTTAGAATTAAGAGCGTAATACATTTGGTGAGCTATCTTTCTTAGGGTTGGATGAACTGGCTTTCCAGACCTTAATTCTACTACATAAGTTGTAGCTGGTAGGTTATAGGTTACTCGGCAAAAAACATTAAAGCCCATGGCAGTATAATATTGTTTTATTTCAGCGCTGGTATCTAGTTTTTCAATTCTTTCTTTTTGCTCTTCTATTAATTTTTCAGCCTCTTTCTTTAAGTTTTCTGGCAATTGATTGAGATACCAATCATTAAAACCTAATTCGGTGGTTAATAGGGGCATTCGACAAATTCCATTGCGATGTCTTTGAATATCTCTAAAAGATCCAAAGTCTAGATTAAATTCAAAAGTTACATAACCAAGCTCGCCTAAAAAGGTTGGTAAACCAGTTTTAGCTGGTCGATTTTTTATTATATCAACGAAATCGTCTAGGTCTTCGTTCTTTATGCTAGTTTTCATTTTCAATTCTTCAATTTTTTGGGGCTTCAAAAAATTATGTTTTTTTGAAATATTATTTCGGTATTCTTCTTGTTCTTCTATAATAGATTGACAAAAACTATGGGGATATTTTTCCTTTAATTGCTCTAAAATATTTTCGGCAATTTTTTTAACTTCTGGTAAGGGGTTTTGTCTTAACCAACATAATTTGTCTTGAGCTTGTCTTAAATTAGTGTGCCAACTAAGCTGAGTTGTAATTCCAGCTGGTAAAAACCCTCTAGTAATATCGAAACAGCGAGCTTTTATAGCTTTTAAATAAACGGCCTCGTCTTCCTCTGGTTTTCTGGGGTATTTAGAGATTAGATATTCTTGGGCTTCTTCTTGGTTATTTATATAAAATTCCATCCATTTGTCTATAATTGTTTTACTGGCGGGAGTATTTAGGGGATCAATTATTTTTTGCTTGCTCATATCAATATAACGAGTAGAGGTTTCTTGACCAGAGTATAATTGCCAGTCCTGAATAGCCTTATCGGCCAAGATTGATAACTCTTCAATAAAAATAGTGGTGCTACCACAATCAGCTATGCTAGAGTGTCCATACCCAACATAGAAGGTTTCCATAAATTTCCCTGATCCGCTAGATTTAACTTTTTCAACATGTTCTATTACGCTTTTTGAGCTTCTCGAATATAGAGCTTGCATCATAGCTGAGTCTTCGGGACTAAACTCGTCATAGATATAAATATTAGCCATATTTTTATCATTTAATTTTTTATAACAGTTTAATGATAACAAATATTTTTTTCTTTAGCAACTCTTTATTTTTAAAGTTTTAAATGTTATAATGATATTAATTTTTTAAAGACATTTTTATGGCTAAAAAAGCTTTTTTATCTCTATTTTTAGGCCTTTTTTTAATCTGGCCGGTTTATATAGTCCAAGCCCAAAGTCTGGCTCCTAAATTATCGGGTCGGATTTTGTTGGATGTGGAGAGAAACGGGGAGGCTTGGTATATTTATCCACGAGATAATAAGAGATATTATTTGGGTCGGCCTAATGATGCCTTCGGAATTATGCGAGAATTAGGTTTGGGCATTTCAGAATTAGATTTTCAGAAAATAGCCTCAGCCGATATGAAGGTGGAGGGAGATACGGAATTAGCTCAAAAATTGGCTGGTTTAATAGTTCTTCAAGTAGAAAGAAATGGGGAAGCTTGGTATATAGATCCGGCAACTCTTAAAAAAAATTATTTAGGTCGGCCGGAGGATGCTTTTAAAATAATGCGAGAATTAGGCTTGGGCGTTAATAAGAAGGATATGGCTTTAATTCATAAAAATACTTTCTCTGAGAATATTAATAAGTATAGTTCTTATCAGCACAAGAAATCAGTTTTTTTAAATGATCAAGAATTTTTCCTAGACCTAGTTGAAATAGATTTAAATAATCCTGATTTAAAAATAATTACCGAAACTGCCAATTCGGAAGATTGTTTAGGAAGTTGTATGGCCAAACCCTTGATAGATTATATAGTTGATAACGATGCCTTCGCTGGAATTAATGGAACTTATTTTGATACTTCATTTTCTAAATTAAACTATTATTTTTTTCCAGTTTATAATTCTCGTTTAACCAAGTTTATAAATTCCAGCCAGCTTAAATATCCAACCACGGGGCCCGTTATGGCTTTTGATGAAAATAACAAGTTCTATTATTTTAAAGATAGCCGTGATTTTGCGGGCGTCGATCAATTTGAAAATAAATATGGGATAAAACTTCAATCGGCTATTGGCAATAAACCGAGATTAATAGAAAACAAACAAAATTTATTAATTGATTGGGAGTTAGATTTTGGTCAAGCTAATAATAAGGTTATTAGAACGGCCTTAGCCTATAAATCGGGAGTGGGGAATGATAAGGGTAAAATTTATCTAGTAGTGGCTCGGTTAGCAACGGTTTCCGATTTAGCCGAAATTTTAAAAGTTATGGAGGTTGATTACGCTATTAATTTAGATGGTGGTAATTCGACTGCCTTGTTTTATAATGATGAATATATGATTGGTCCAGGAAGAAATATTCCTAATGCTATATTATTTTCTCAGTAATATTTTTATGAAATTAATTTCTTATCTTAAAAAGTTAGATCAAGCGGGGGAAGTTTATTTGCTTTGTAAAATTTTCCCTGGTTCGGATAGTAATAAAATAAAGAAAACAGAAGAGAAGGAAATTAGTGGTCGATTTTCTGAGGTTATCGATATTAATATTTCAGCTCCGGCTGACAAGAATAAAGCTAATCAGGAATTAATAAAGTTTTTAGCCAAAGAGTTTGCTGTTTTAAAAACAAATGTTATTATTATCAGTGGTAAGAGCGATCGTTTGAAGTTAATAAAAATAATTAAATAAGATTTATGGATTTGTCTATTATTATTGTTTCTTATAACGTTAAAGAAAAATTACAAAAGAACTTAGAGTCAATTTTTAACTCCCAAGGAGATTTTTCTTTCACGGTTATAGTGGTGGATAATAATTCGATTGATGGTTCGGCTGAGATGGTAGAAAAATGTTTTCCCCAAGTAGATTTAATAAAAAACGATAAAAATTTAGGTTTTTCCAAGGCCAATAATATTGCCCTAGAAAAAGCTACCGGTGATTTTATTCTATTGCTTAATCCTGATATGAGACTTTTTCCAGAAACTCTTTTTAATTCTTTAACTTTTGCTCGAGTTAATCCTCAGGCGGTGGTTTCTAGCTGTTTATTAGTTGATAATAATAATAAAATTATTAAGCATGTTCGTCGTTTTCCTACCTTTTTTGATCAAATGGCTATAATTTTAAAAATCCCTCATTTTTTTCCCAAGATTTTAAAATCTTATTTAAATCTTAATTTTGACTATAATCTGGCGCAAAAAGTTGATTCTGTTAGAGGATCTTTTTTTATGATTAATAGAAAGTCTTTTTCTAAAATAAGTTCTCTGGATAAACCATTATTAGATGAGAGATATTTTGTTTGGTTTGAAGAGGTTGACTTTTGCCGTCAAGTTTATAAGATGGGGGGAGAAGTTTGGTATAATCCCGATGCTTTCTGCTTGGACTATGTTGGCCAAAGTTTCGCTTTATTAAAAAGAGGCCGAGCTCAAAAATATTTTTGTGATTCAATGTTAAAGTATTTTGCTAAATGGCATCCTTATTGGCAGTATCGGATATTAAAATTTCTCTGGCCGGTTGGTAAATTTTTAACTTTTATTTTTTCTTTTATTTTTAAAAAAAAGAATTTTAATTAATTTGGTATGGATAAAAAGATAGCTGTAATTTTGGTTAATTATAAAGATTATGCGGTTAAATATTTAACTGATTGTTTAGATTCGATTAGAAAACAGGATTATTTAGGCAGAGTGCAATTATATATAGTAGATAATGCTACTTCCGAGGAGTCGTTTCTTTTTTTAGAAAAAGAAGCCCCTGAAGCTATCATAATTAGAAATAAAAAAAATGATGGCTTCGCCAAAGGCAATAATGATGCTATTAAAAGAGCTTTAGCCGATAATTGTGATTATATTGTTCTATTTAATATGGATACAGTTATTGATGAAAAAGCTGTTTCCGGATTAGTTTTATTAGCGGAGAGTGATTCCGAAATTGGAGCTGTCCAATCAAGAATAATGTTGTTCGGGGAGAAAAATTTAGTGAATAGTTTAGGTAATAAAACTCATTTCTTAGGTTTTGGTTTTTGCGATGCTTATCGCTCCAGTTTTGACGAGTCGGAGATTATAAATGGCCGGAGTATTTTTTATCCTTCCGGGGCTGGTGTTCTCTTTAAAGCTAATGTTCTAAGAGAGGTTGGTTTATTTGATGAAAAATATTTTATGTATAATGAGGATCAAGATTTAGGTTGGAGAATTTGGTTAGGCGGTTATAGATGTGTTTTAGCTGTCGATTCGGTAGTTTATCATAAATACGAGTTCAGTAAGTCAATCGGCAAATATTATTTTATGGATAGGAATCGAATAATAACCATTCTAAAAAATTATAATTTCTTTTCTCTATTATTGTTACTGCCAGCTTTCTTGTTTATGGAATTAGGTTTATTATTTTTTTCCGTATTTAATGGTTGGTTTTTTAAAAAAGTAAGAGTTTATTTATATTTTTTGAATCTGTTTAATTGGATTTATATTATAAGAGAACGAAGAAAGGTGCAGAAGAATAGAAAAATAAAGGATAAAGATTTAATAAAAATGATTTCTGGAAAAATTTGGTATCAAGAGATAGATAGTCCCATTCTTAAATTGGGGAATATTTTTCTTCAGATTTATTTCTTTTTCTTTCAATTAGTAGTAAGAATTTTTAATTTTTAATTTTATGGATGTTTCAATAGTGATTGTTAATTATAAGTCAAAAGACAAACTTAGAGACTGTTTAGAATCTATAAAGAGATCTGATTTAATGAACATAAAATATGAAATTATTGTGGTAGAAAATGGCTCAGGTGATAATTTAGAGAATTTAAAAACAGAAGTTGTTGATTTTAAGTTAATAAAAAGCGATATTAATTTAGGTATGGGAGGTGGTAACAACTTGGGCATTAAAGAAGCTCAAGGAGAATTTATTTTAATTTTAAATCCAGATACTATTTTAGATTCTTTGGCTATAAAAACTTTATTTAATTATATAAAAGAAAATTCCAGTGTTCATATTGTTGCTCCGAAGTTATTAAATCCAGATTTAAGTTTACAATTTTCTTGCGCTAATTTTCCTCGCCCCTGGACTCCAATTTTTCGTCGAACTTTTTTAGGTTTGTTTTTTAAAAGACATTTAGATTGGTTTTTGATGAAAGATTTTTCTCATGATATAATAAAAGAGGTTGATTGGATAATTGGATCTTGTTTGATAGTTAGGAAGGAAAATTTTTCTGGCTTTGATAAGAGGTTTTTCATGTATTTTGAAGATATTGATATTTGTCGTCAGTCTTGGGCTAATGGTGGTAAAGTAGTATATAATCCTCGGGCTGAGGTTATCCATCATCATGCTCGAGCCAGCGCTAAAAACCCTTGGTATTTTTCAATTTTTAAAAATAAATTAGCCCGAGAACATATTAAATCTTGGTTTAAGTATTTTAAAAAATGGGGGATGGGGAAATAGTTTATATGTTTTTAAAAAAATAATTAATTTAAGAATAAAAGCATGGAACCAATTAAAAAAATTAGAAAAGCAATTTTGCCGGTAGCTGGTTTTGGAACTCGTTTTTTACCAGCCACCAAAGCTCAACCTAAGGAAATGCTTCCGGTGGTAGATAAACCAATTATTCAATATTTAATAGAAGACGCCGTTTCGGCGGGGATTGAAGAAATTATTTTTGTCACTGGTAGAGGTAAGCGGGCGATTGAAGATCATTTTGATTATTCTTTTGAACTCGAGCACACTTTGGTTGAAAAAAACAAATTAGACTTAGTTTCTAAAATAAAAAAAATTGATTCTTTGGCTAAGTTTTCTTACGTTCGACAAACCATTCCTTTGGGCGATGGGCATGCTATTAATTGTGCTTCTCATTTGGTTTTTGATGAACCAGTTTTGATTATGTTTGGCGATACTCTATATGATGCTAAAGTCTCACCCACTAAACAGATTATTGATCTCTATAATTATTATAATGACCCCATAATTGGACTTTCCGAGGTTGATCCACAAGAAGTTAATAAGTTTGGCGTAATTGATGGGCTTGATTTAGGCGACGGCAACTATGAAATAAAAAAATTTGTTGAGAAACCAGATATTGATAAAGCCCCCTCGAACTTAGCTGCTGTGGGATTATATGTTATTACTCCAGAAGTTTTTTCAACTTTGAAAGATATGAAGGCCGGAAAATCAGGCGAGATTAGATTAGCTGACGCCTTTGATTTAATGCTAAAAAATAATCGTCCCCTGTATGGTAAGAAAATAGAAGGAGAATGGCTAGACACTGGAAACAAATTAAATTTTATTAAAGCTACTTTGAAATTAGGTATAAAGGACGAGGAAATCAAAGAAGATTTAAAGAGGTTTATTAAAAAGTTGTCACAAGAAATTAATTAATTAATTTTTAGAATTATAAATATTTTAAAAATTACCTTAGTATGTCTTATAAGTTTAGAAATATTTTATTTTCCTTTTTTGTCGTCATTTTTTTGATAATGACAACGATTTTTTCTTTGTATGCTAGTGGTTACAAAATATCCCTTAGAAATATATTAACCGGGCAATTGCCAGTGCAAAAGACAGGGATATTAGTAGTAGATTCTTTGCCTAAGGGGGCCGATATTTCTTTAAATCGACAATTTCGAGGGTTATTTTTTGATTCGGAAATTTTTAAAAACAAAAAATTAAAAACCCCTAGCAAGATTAAAGGTTTGTTGCCGGGAGATTATATTTTATCTTTAGATCTGGATGGTTATTGGCCTTGGCAACAAAAAGTTAGTATTTATCCAGGGATTTCTTCTTATGTCGAAAATATAGTTTTGTTTAAAAGAAATTTACCCGTTATTTTTCTTGAATCTTTAATTCAGAACATTTCTCTAGATCCTTCTGGACAAAAAATAATTTTAGAAGAAGAAAAGAGTTTAGTCGATTTAAATACCGGTCAAAAAATAGATTTAGGTGGAAGTGTTGAAAAAATTAATTTTTTAGATTCAAAAAGAATTATTTTAGATGATTATTTGCTATTTGATTATTCAAAAAATAAATATATTGACTTGTTTGATGGCCAAACTAATATTTCTAGAGTGAAATTGAAAGGGGATTATTTGTTTTATTTACAAGCCGGATTAAAATCTATTAATTTATTTAATCAGAAGAATGATGAAATATTTTCTCTGCCCGACTTGATTGATTATGACTTCTATAATGGTTATTATTTTTTATTAACCGAGAATAATAATGGTGTCTTTTTAAAAATTTATTCTTATCGGCAAAAGGAGTTTATAAGAGAATTTAGCCTTCCTTCAGGTGGGGACTATGAAATAATTTCTCAGGGGAGTTCTTCCTCCTTTGTTTATATCTATGATAAAAAATTTAAAAATATTTATATTGCCAATACTTTATCTAAATTTAATAATTTTTGGGCAGTTATTAATAATGTTAATGGTTTTAGTTTTGTAAATAGGAATAATTTTGTGTATTTTTCGGATTTTGAGATTTATGCTTTTGATGTTTCTTTATCGGAAAGTTTCTTGATTAGCCGTTTTGATAATAAAATAAAAAATTTGATTTGGCATCCAAAAAATTATATAATTTATTCAAATGATAAAGACATTGCTATTCTAGATCTTCAACATGATGGTAATAGTTTTAATCTCGTTACATTAGACGAAATTTCTAATATGGTTTTGGACAAAATGGGAAGTATCATTTATTTCACTGGGAAGATAAATGATCAAACTGGTTTATATAAGTTATTTATAAGATAATTATTATTAAATATTTTTTATGGCAAAATTTATAATAAAAGGCCAACGGCCACTAAGTGGGGAAATCGTAGTTAAGGGAGCTAAAAATTTAGCCCTAAAGGTTATTCCGGCAGCTATTCTGTCAAGTGAGAAAATGACTATTAGTAATTTACCTAAAATTGAAGACATCGATAAGTCTTTGCAATTAATGTCAGAGATTGGTTTTGTAGTTAAAGAAGAAAAAGGAAAAACTATCATCGAAGCCAAGAAAGCTAAATCTACTGATTTACCGTCGAAGTTAGCCGATAAGTTTAGAACTTCTATTATGTTTGTTGGTCCGCTTTTAGCTAGATTTAAAGAGGTTCGCTTTCCTCATCCCGGGGGCTGTGTTATTGGAGCCGGTGGACGTCCGATCGATTTGTTTTTAGACGGTTTTTCTGCCTTGGGAGCTGAAATAAAAATTGAAGATCGTTTTTATAGCATTAAAGCTAAAAAATTAAAAGCTGGAAATTTTTTCTTTCCTAAAGTTTCGGTTACTGGGACTGAAAGTTTGATGATGACAGCTTGTTTAGCTGAGGGGAAGTCTGTTTTAAAAAATTGTGCTATGGAGCCAGAAATAAAATATTTAGCTGATTATTTAAATAAATGTGGAGCTAAAATTAGTGGAGCTGGGACCTCAACGATAACTATAGTGGGAGTTAAAAAAATAAGGGGTGGCGATATAAATATTATGCCTGATCGAATTGAGGCTGGCTCTTTCGCTATTATGGCTGTGGCGACAAACTCGGACATAACTATCAAAAATTGTGAGCCCGAACACTTGGCGGTGTTGTTAAGTGTTTTTAAAAAAATCGGAGTAAATTTTTCTATTGGAAAAAATTGGATAAAGATTAAAAAAAGCAGTAATCTTAGTCCTTATAGCATTCAAACGCATGAATATCCAGGATTTCCTACCGATTTGCAGTCTCCTTATGCGGTTTTAATGACCCAAGCTAAGGGAATGTCCTTAATTCATGAAACCATTTATGATCGTCGTTTAATTTGGACTGATATGTTATCTCAAATGGGAGCTAATGTTACTATGTGCGATCCTCACCGGGTCGTTATCGCTGGTCCTAGTAAGCTCTACGGCAAGAAGCTTATTAGTCCTGATATTAGGGCCGGGATTGGTTTAGTTATCGCAGCCTTAATAGCCAAAGGAACCACGGAAATAGATAATATTTATCAGATTGATCGAGGCTATGAAAAAATTGATGAGCGCCTTAGAAAATTGGGGGCTGACATAGTGAGAGTTGACAATAATTAAGGTTTCCTTTATTATATGGTTATTAAAAATAACTTAAAAATTTATGGCTAAGATAGCAATAATTAAAACAGGAGGAAAACAATATAAGGTTAAAGAGGGTGATGTTTTAAAAATAGAAAAACTCTCCACTGAACCTGGAAAAAAGGTGAAATTTGAAACTTTGATGACAGCCGAAACCGACGGGAGTGTTATTGATTTAGGCAAACCATCTTTAGGAGAAAAGGTTGAAGCTGAGGTTTTAACTAGAGGAAAAAATAAAAAGGTTCTAGTTGTAAAATATAAGAGTAAAACTAGATATAAAAAAACAGTTGGTCATCGTCAAGAATTTACTCAAATAAAAGTAGAAAAAATTTCTTAATATTTTTCAAACAAAAAAGACTTTTCGGAAAAAGTCTTTTTTGTTTTCTAAATATCTCTACGAAATTTTAGGGCGTTAGCTAAGGTATTTTCATCAGCGTATTCTAAACTGGCGCCAGTTGATAATCCTCGGGCTAATTTACTTATTTTTATTTTAGGATTTTTTAAAATTTTCTGTAAGTATAAACAAGTCGCCTCTCCTTCAATTGTTGGACTGAGGGCTAATATTATCTCTATTTTTTGATTATTTTTTAATTTAGAATTTATTTCTTTAATTAGGGCTTTAATATTCAATTTTTCTGGTCCAAAATTTTCTATAGAGTTTATTAATCCGCCTAAAACAAAATATTTACCTTCGTATTGTTTGGTATTTTCTATCGCCACTAAATCCTGGGGATTAGCTACTAAACAAATTAAATTTTCTTTTCTTTTATTATCAGAACATATTTGGCAAGGACTTTTTTCTGATAAATTAAAACATTTTTGGCAGAATTTTAAACCGGCCGATACTTCATTAATATTCTTGGCCCAAGATCTTAGTTGGTCTGTTTTTTGATTTAATAGATAAAAAACATAGCGTTCGGCTGTTTTTCTTCCAACACTAGGCAATTTAGAGAATTGTTTTATTAAATTTTCTATAGATTGGGGATATTGTATTGACATTTTTTAGATATTAATATAAAATAGATTTTTACTTTAACAATAAAAGAACAAAGGAGATTCTATGAACAACAATTTTGACCGTTTTGTAATTTTGAATAATTTAGGAGAAGAGGTCTCTTTGCCCATTAATTTTTTTTCCAGAAAAAGAAGAAAGATCAAGGGGGTGATTAACCTCGAGGAATTTAGACATACTAAGAACGGGTCGGAGGTCAAATATATTGGACCTCAGCAATCATCTCAATATAATAAAGCCTTTTCTAACTTTAATTCTTTAACTCCTGGGAGTAATTATAAAATTATTAGAAAAGAAATTGATCTGACAACAAAAAATAAAAAATTTCAAGATAAAGAAATTTCAGTTCAAGTATTAAGAATGGCGAACTGTTTTTAAAATTTTATCGCACCCAAAAGTGCGATTTTTTATTCTCTAATTTAATCCTGGAAAACCACCCATTTCTTGCATTTTTTTGGCCATTATCCTTTGGGTTTTTTTGATAGCCTCATTAAAAAGATCTTTACTAGTTCGAGCAATTTCTTCTTTGCTTAAATCGGAAGTAATTTTTAAATCAGTAATTTCCATATTGCCATTCATGCTTAGTTTAATCCCATTTTTTTCCATTTCAATTTTTTCTTCTGATAAGGCACTTTGCATAGTTTTGGCCTGACTGCGTAAATCTTTTAATTGTTTTAATTTTCCGAACATAATTTTCTATTTAATTATAAATAATATTTTTGAGTTAGTAACCACTGTATTAATTTTAATTGTCTCCAGTTTTGCTGATATTTTTGAAACTAGCAGTTTCTTCAGAAAAGAACAAATCAATCTTTCCGGTAGGTCCATTACGGTGTTTAGCGATATGGATTTCAGCTTTATATCTCTCGTCCATAGGGAGATCTTGGATATTATAGGCTCGATCGGCAGCCTTACGGTATATAAACATTACTACATCAGCATCTTGTTCAATAGAACCGGAGTCTCTGAGATGAGACAGTTTAGGGATGGCTGGTCCGCTTTGCTGTTCGGCGGCTCTTGATAATTGGGCTAGGGCTAAAACGGGGATATTCAGTTCACGGGCGATACCTTTTAGACCGCGACTTATTTCGGATATTTCTTGAACTCAATTATCACTGTATTTTCCTCGGCCTTCCATTAATTGTAAATAATCTACCACTACTAAACCTAATCCTTTTTCTGATTGTAGTCTTCTTGATTTAGCTCTAATTTCCATAACTGAGATGTTAGGGGAGTCATCAATATAAATAGGAGCTTCTGATAATAGTCCCATCGCATCGGCAATTTTTGAAAAATCGCTGTCCTCATCTTTATCAGACAAATTTCCAGTTCTCATTTTCCATAAATTAACATTAGCTTGAGCACAGAGCATTCTATCTACTAATTGTTCCTTGCTCATTTCTAAAGAGAAAATTCCTACTCCTGCCTTGTTTTTTATAGCTGCTTGGCGAGCTATATCCATGGCTAAAGCTGTTTTACCAACACTAGGCCGAGCGGCCAATATTACTAAATCTGATTTTTGTAAACCAGCTAATAAATTGTCTAAATCGTAAAACCCAGTTGAAAGCCCTCTTAAATTTCCGCTTCTTTTATGCAGTTCATCTATTCTTTCGAAGGCTTCGGTTAATAAGCTATCGATACCTAAAAAGGAATTTTTTAAATATTTTCTGGATACGCCAAATATCTTTTTCTCAGCTTGGTCTAAAACATCATCAATTTCTCTTTCTTCTTCAAAGCTTAGGTCCATTATTTCGCTAGCGGAAACTTGCAATCTTCTAAGAGTAGCCTTTTTTTGAATTAAGTTGGCATAATAAGTAGTATTGGCTGAGGTTGCCACGGTGTTCGATAATTGAGCTAAATAAGTTCGTCCACCAACGTTTTGAATCATCTTTTTTTCCTCTAGCCGGTTTGATAAGGTTACTATATCTATGGGTTCTTGATTATTAAATAAATCAAGCATCGATTCAAAGATGAATTTATGATTATTATGATAGAAATCTTCGGCTTGGATAATGTCAATTATTTTGAAAATTGCCTCTTTATCCAATAATAAACAGCCCAATAACGACTGTTCGGCCTCAATGTTTTGTGGAGGAAGTTTCTCTAAGTTGTTTATATTTTTTTCTGACATGTTTATATAATATCTTAACTGCTTTTTTAAATCAAGTTTGTTTTCCACTATTAATTCACTTTTTATCCATAGTTTATGGTTAATCTAAAAACTATTGATTTATTTTTATTTTTTAATTATAATCTAAATAAATAGACCGTTGGTCTAATTTGTTTTATTTAGATAAATTTGCGCCTATAGCTCAGCTGGTAGAGCAGCTGCCTTTTAAGCAGAAGGTCGCAGGTCCGAATCCTGCTGGGCGCACTTTAGTGAATGTTCAATTATCAATTTTCAATTTTCAATTAATTGCCGAGTATAGCCCCCGAATTCGTTATATGACACGCGACTAAATAATTGATAATTGGTAATTGATAATTGATAATTGAATTCTCGCCGCCTTAGCTCAGTTGGCTAGAGCGACTGTCTTGTAAACAGTAGGTCGTCGGTTCGAACCCGACAGGCGGCTCACATTTAGAATAGTCTTCAATATTTTAAGAATATTACTTTTTTATATTAATCAGCTGGTTTAGAATATTTGTTGCTTTCGGGCAATTTTATTTTATCCAAATCTAGTGTTAATAGTTGTTTAATAATAAACTCTGCTCTCTTTCTGACATTTATTTATTCCTCAATTTTTATCTTGTGTTTATATCTTTTTTATCTTTATTTTATAATAGTAAAGGTAATATTATTTTATAATTTAAGTAATGAAATTATCTAATTTTTAATTTTAAATTTTGTTATGACTGTTTGTAAATATATTCGGTTTTTCTTTGGTTTAATATTATTAAATTTTTTAATCTTTTTAGCCCTATGGTCTTGTTATAATTATTATAAAAATGATCATTTTTTTTCCTTATTCTTAATTTGTTTGGTCGGACTGTCAGCTATTAATTTTTTGTCTTTTTGTTTATTAGCTAAATTAAAAGATAATAAAAACAAACTAAAAAAACTGGAAGCTGACTTTTCAGATAAAATTAAGGAATGTTTCGAAAAGATAGCCGATTCTTATAATTTAATTGAGGCTAGCAGAATTTCTCTGGGTGTTTATCATGATTTAGCTAATATTTTAACTACCTCCAGCCTTCTTTTAAACGAGGTTTCGGAAAATATTGGTAATAATAGTAAAATTGAGGGTTTAATTAAGAGATTTATTTATATTAATAATCGGGCGGTTAATTTATTAAAATCATTTAAAAAACAATGTCAAAAAGGCGGAGAAAAAAAGATTTTTTCTTTATCGGAGGAGATAAAGAGATCTTTAATTATTTTGAATTTTTATTTTATAAAGAATAATATTGAGCTGGAGTTAAAAATTAGGGATAATATAAAGATATCTGGAGATTCTATAAAATTTAGCCAAATCGTGACTAATTTAATAAGTAATGCCATTGAATCTTTCCCCAAA
The DNA here is from genome assembly GCA_041656935.1 of Patescibacteria group bacterium. Classification (GTDB taxonomy): domain Bacteria; phylum Patescibacteriota; class Patescibacteriia; order Patescibacteriales; family UBA12465. The sequence continues at coordinate 152,010 of JBBACQ010000001.1, read as the reverse complement.
AATAATAAAGATAAAAAGATTATAGTTATTTTAGAAAAAAAAGAAGATAAGATTGAGTTGATAATTAAAGATAATGGGGTGGGAATATCTTCGGCTAATTTAAAAAAGATTTTTGACCCCTTCTTTTCTTCTAAAAACAGTTCAGAAACTCAGCATTGTGGTATTGGCTTATCATTAGTGAAAACCGCTGTTGAGGTTGATTTTAAGGGAGAAATTTCGGTTAGTAGTATTTTAGGCGAGGGAACTAAATTTAGGCTTTTATTTCCTATTAGTTAATATTTCAGATATCTAAAATTGGGGCTTTTTGATGGACAAAGGCCTTTTTTTATTATATAATCCTATTATATTTATAAGGAATAATTTTATGGAAATTTTAAAATTTTCTAAAAAAGATTCTAGCGATATTGCCCTGGAATTAGGAGTTGACGTTGATAAAGGGTTGAGTTCGGCTGAGTCTCAAATTAGAATAAATAAGTATGGTTGGAATAATATCCCCGAAAAAGATTTAAAGTGGTGGAGAATTCTTCTAAAGCAATTTAAATCTCCTTTTATTTTTTTATTATTGGTGGCTTCAGCCTTGTCGTTTCTTCTAAAGCAGGAGATTGAAGGGTCAATGATTTTACTTTTTATAATTATTAATACTCTTTTGGGTTTTTTTCAAGAATATCGCTCAGAGAACACTGTTAAATTATTGAAGAAATATATAAAGATTCAGACCAGAGTAATTCGTGATGGTCAAGAAAAATTTATTGATAGTGAAAATTTAGTGAAAGGAGATATTGTTATCTTAGAAACCGGCGATAAGATTAGCGCTGACCTAAGAATCATTGAGTCGCATGATTTAAGTATAGATGAGTCAATTTTAACTGGAGAATCTGTTTTAACCTCTAAGCAAGGGGAAATTATAATGGAAGAGAATATTGATCTTTTCTCCTCTTCTAATTTATGTTTTTCTGGAACAATAGTAGCTAGCGGTAAGGCTAAGGCGATAGTGATAGCCACAGGAGCAGATACTTTTTTAGGCGGTGTTACTAAATTAACTTCGCAAACTAAAAAAGTTAGCGATTTTGAAAAAGGGATTTCCAAATTTTCCTCCTTTATTTTAAAATTGGTTTTAGTAACCTTAATTTTCGTTTTCGTTTTTAATGCTTTTTTAAAAGAGGGATTAAATATTTTAGAGTTGGTAATATTTTCTATTGCTTTAGCGATATCTGTTATTCCGGAGGCTTTGCCCTTAGTAATGACCTTTTCTTTTTCTAAAGGAGCGATGAATCTAGCTAAGAAAAAAGTAGTAGTTAAAAGACTTTCTTCGGTTGAAGATTTGGGGAACATTGATATTCTATGTTCTGATAAAACTGGAACCCTGACCGAGAATAAATTAACAGTGCTAGATTTCTATAGTTCCTCTTCCTCAGTTAAAGAAATATTACTCTATGCTAATTTGGCTTCGTCTCGCTCCAGTAATAATAAAGAACCCTTTGATATTGCTTTGTTGGAGAAGATGGATGACGAAGATAAAAAAGATTTATCAGCCTTTAGTTTTATTCTTGATACTCCTTTTGATCCTCAAAGACAGAGGAATAATGTTTTAGTGAAAATAGAAGATGAGGTTGATTTTATTGTTCGAGGGGCCCCAGAAGCTTTATTCGATTTGTGTGGTAATATAAATGACCAGGAGATAGAAAATATTAAAAAATGGATTTTAGAACAAGGAAATTTAGGGCGAAGAGTTTTAGCGGTAGCTAAAAAAGATGTTAGAGAGATAGCCTTAGATGATTTAAAAAATAATTTAGTTAGTTTTGAAAAGGATTTAGATTTTTTAGGAGTAATATCTTTGGCCGATCCTATTAAAAAATCTGTTAGCCAGGCGATTATAGATGCTAAAGAATTAAATGTTGGAATTAAAATAATTACCGGTGATAGCCCCGAGGTAGCCGGTTCGGTAGCCTATCAAATTGGATTAATAGATGATCCTAAAAAAGTTTTCTTAGGAAAAGATTTAGTTGGGTTATCAGAGGAGGAGAGAGATAAGATTTTAGATGAGTATCAAGTTTTTGCTCGTGTCTTGCCCGAACAGAAATTTGATATAATCAAATCTCTTCAAGAAAGATATAGTATCGGTTATTTAGGAGACGGGATAAATGATGCTCCGGCTCTTAAAGTGGCCGGTGTGTCTTTGGCCGTAGAATCCGCCTCCGATATTGCTCGAGAAACAGCCGATATCGTTCTGTTAGCTAATGATTTAAATGTAATTATTGAAGGGGTTAAAGAGGGTCGGAAGATTTTCGCTAATAGTAGTAAATACATAAAAGCGACCTTAGCTTCTAATTTTGGTAATTTTTATGCCGTTGCTATAGCTTCTTTATTAATAGATTTTTTGCCGATGTTGCCCCTACAGATTTTATTATTAAATTTATTATCAGATTTTCCGATGATTGCTATCGCGACTGATAAGGTTGATAAAGAAGAATTGCTCTCTCCGAAGAAGTATAAAATTAATGATATTATAATCATTGCTATAATTTTAGGAGTGGTTAGTTCAATTTTTGATTTTATATATTTTGCTATGTTTTATCGGATTTCTCCCGAAGTTTTGCAGACCAATTGGTTTATTTCTAGTATTATTACTGAGTTATTATTTTTATTTTCTATTAGAACTAAAAAACCAATTTTCAAAGGCAACCGACCATCGTTTATGGTTTTGTTTTTAACTGGCTTGGCTGTTATTATTACTGTTATTATTCCTTTTACTAGTTTCGGTCAGAAATTTTTCCATTTTACCGCTCCGAGTGTCAAGCATTTAATAATTATATTTGGAGTAGCAATTGTTTATATTGTTTGTTCTGAGATTGTTAAATTAATGTATTATCGAAATAAAAATAATAAATTAGTAGAAGAGAAATAAATATTTTTAATTTTTTAAAAAAATGGAAACTCCTTTGGCGACTTTGCTTCGCCCACAAAGTTTAGACAATTTTTTTGGTCAAGAAAAAATTATTGGTAAAGAAACCTGGTTAAGAAGTGTTATTCAAAAAGATCAGGTTACTTCTTTAATTTTTTGGGGACCACCTGGTTCTGGTAAAACTACCTTAGCTTTTATTATTGCCAAAGAAACCAAGGCTGAGTTTAAAGCTCTATCGGCGGTTGATAGTGGTTTAAAAGATTTGCGCGAAATTATAAAGCAAGCCGAAACGAGTAAACGCTTAGGGGGGAGAACCGTTCTTTTTGTTGATGAAATTCATCGGTGGAATAAAAGTCAGCAAGACGCTCTTTTACCCTATATTGAAAATGGTCTTTTAATTTTGATTGGTGCTACTACCGAGAATCCTAGTTTTGCTATTAATTCGGCCTTGCTCTCTCGATTAAAAACTATCGTGTTAGAAAGTTTAGACGATCAGGCCTTAATGAAAATAATTCATCGAGGTGGCAAGGAATTAAAGATTAAAATAAAGGATAAAGAAGCTAGATTTATAGCTCAAATTAGCGGAGGTGATGCTCGTCGAGCTTTAAATATTTTAGAAGACGTTTTTAATTCTGGAAAAGAAATTTCCATCAGTTTAATTAAAAATATTGCCAATAAGCCAAAATTAAATTATGATAAAAATGGGGAAGAACATTATAATATAATATCAGCTTTACATAAATCAATGCGCGGTGGGGATGCCCAAGCCTCTCTTTATTGGTTAATTAGAATGATTGAATCAGGTGAAGACCCTTTGTTCATCGCACGTCGTTTGATTCGTTTTGCTAGTGAAGATATTGGTTTAGCCAATAATAGCGCCTTAATGTTGGCTACTTCAGCCCATGAAGCTTGTGCTAAGATTGGTTTGCCGGAATGTAATTTAGCTTTAGCTCAATGTGTAATTTATTTAGCTAAATCTAAAAAGAGTATTGCTGTTTATAAGGCCTATAATATTACCTTAGATGAAATAAATCAGAGTGGTTCGCTCCCAGTTCCTTTGCATTTAAGAAATGCTAGTACTCAATTGATGAAAAGTTTAGATTATGGTAAAAATTATAAATATACTCCGGAGATGGATAGCTCTGATCAAAAGTATTTACCGGATGGTTTAAAAAATCCAAAATTTAAAAATTTAAATTTTAAATAAATAAAATAAAAATATGAATAAAACAGAAGAACAAAAAGTTAAGATGGAAGATCAGGTTTTAGATTTTTGGGAGAGAAATCAAATTTTTCAAAAATCAATTTATAAATCTGCCCCTCAGGGAGATTATGTTTTTTATGATGGCCCACCCTTCGCTACCGGGACACCACATTATGGTCATATTATTGGTCAAATTATGAAAGATGTTTTTCCAAGATTTTTTACCATGAAGGGTTATCGGGTAGAAAGAAAATGGGGTTGGGATTGTCATGGTTTGCCGATTGAAAATATAGTGGAGAAAGAGTTAGGAATTAAAACTAAAAAAGATATTGAAAAAATTGGGATAGAAAAGTTTAATAAAACTTGTCGTTCTAAGGTTTTAGAATATGCTGAAGAGTGGTATAAAACTTCCGATAAACTAGGCCGTTTTGTTGATAAAAAAAACGCCTATCATACGATGGATCTTTCTTTTATGGAATCAATTTGGTGGGTATTTAAACAATTATGGGATAGGGATTTAATTTATAAAGATTATCGTTCGATGCATGTTTGTCCGCGTTGTGAAACCACTTTGTCGCAATCAGAAGTGGCCGAGGGTTATGAAGATATTAAAGATTTGTCTTGTACAGCTAAATTTGAATTAGTAGCTGAGCCGGAGACCTTTGTTTTGGCTTGGACGACGACTCCTTGGACCTTGATTGGTAATACTGCTTTAGCGGTAGGGGAAGATATTGATTATGTAAAAACTTCTCATACCAAGGAAGACGGAGTTATCCAAAAATATATTTTAGCCAAGGAAAGATTAACTGATATTTTAAAGGATAGGGAATATAAAATAGAAGAAGAATTTAAGGGGTCTAAATTATTAGGGAAGTCCTATAAACCTTTATTTAATTATTATCTTGATGATGAAAAATTAATTAATAAAGAAAATGCTTGGAAAATTTATTCGGCTGATTTTGTTACCACTGAAGATGGAACTGGGGTAGTTCATATTGCGCCAGCCTTTGGTCAAGATGATATGAATTTAGGAAAAGAAAAGAAATTGCCCTTTATTCAGCATGTTAATATTGATGGTTCTTTCAAAGACAAAGTATCTGATTTTAAAGGTTTAAATGTTAAGCCCAGTGGCGATCATATGTCAACTGATATTGAAATTATTAAATACTTAGCCAAAGAAAATCTTCTTTTCTCTAAGGAAAAATATGAGCACAGTTATCCGCATTGTTGGCGCTGTGAAACTCCTTTAATAAATTATGCTACTACTTCTTGGTTTGTGGCGGTGAGTAAAATAAAAGACCAGCTTTTGAAATCAGCGGAAAATATTAATTGGTCTCCTAGTCATTTAAAAAAGGGAAGATTTGGTAATTGGTTGGAAGGAGCCCGTGATTGGTCAATTTCTCGTCAGCGGTTTTGGGCTAGCGCTATGCCAGTTTGGGAGTGTTCTTGTGGCGAGCGGAAAGTTATTGGTAGCGTTGAAGAGTTGGAGGGTTTAAGTGGTCAGAAAATAACTGATATTCACAAGGATGTAGTTGATAGAATTTCTTTCCCTTGTCCTACTTGCTCGGGTTCGATGAAGAGAATTCCGGATGTTCTTGATTGTTGGTTTGAGAGCGGGTCTATGCCTTACGCTCAATTTCATTATCCTTTTAGTAATAAGGAAAAGTTTGAGAAAAATTTTCCAGCGGAATTTATCGCTGAGGGAGTTGATCAAACTCGAACTTGGTTTTATTATTTGCATGTTATTTCGGGCGGAGTTAAAAGTAGTCATGCTTATAAAAACGTAGTTGTAAATGGGATTGTTTTGGCGGAAGATGGTAAAAAAATGAGTAAAAGATTAAAGAATTATCCTGACCCAATGTTGATTATTGATAAATATGGGGCTGATTCTTTACGAGCCTATTTATTATCATCACCAGTAGCTCAGGCGGAAAATTTAAATTTTTCTGAAAAGGGGGTAGAAGAGGCGCTTAGAAAAAATATAATGCTCTTAAATAATATTTATAATTTTTATCAAATGTATGCTGAAAGTTTAGTCGAAGATTTTTGGAATAAGCATCAAGAGAGCCAAAATGTTTTAGATAAATGGATTTTAGTAAAAATAAATAAATTGATTGAAGAAGTAGAAACGGCGATGTCTAATTATAATTTAAATAAATCCATGCGTCCGATAACTGAATTTATCGATGAATTTTCTACTTGGTATTTACGTCGCAGTCGTGATCGGCTGAAAGGTGCTGATGACAATGATAAATTAATGGCCTTATCAACGATGCGTTTTGTCTTTTTAAATCTGGCTAAAGTAATGGCTCCATTTATGCCGTTTATCGCCGAAGATTTATGGCAAAAGATTAGTGGCTATAATTATTCAGAAAAAGATAAGAGTGTTCATTTAGAAGATTGGCCGAGTTATCAGGTTGATGTTCAAGCTGATGAGGTTATAGAAAAAATGATTGAAGTTAGAAAGGTTGTAGAATTAGGTTTAGCTGAGCGTGATAAGGCTGGGATTAAAGTTAGACAGATTTTAGGCCAAGCTCAAGTTTTTGCTAAGGGTTTAAAAATAACGGAGCATAAAGAATATTTAGATTTAGTGGTTGAGGAGTTAAATATTAAAAAGATTGAGACCGTTGAAGAAGAGGGTGATGTTAGAGTGGAACTTGATCTTAATATAAGTCCGGAATTAAAATTAGAGGGGATTAAAAGAGAGTTGGTTCGTTTCATAAACTTAAGGAGGAAGGATTTAAGTTTATCTATTAACGATCAAGCTAAAGTTATTATTCAATCTAATAATTCTTTCATATCTGAGGTTTTAGATAAATTTAAAGAGGAGATTAAAAAGGAAACCTCTAGTTCTGATGTAGTTTTGGGAGAGATATTAGAGAAAATAGACAAGCAGGAGTTTAAAATTGACAATGAATCTTTGTTTATTGGTTTAGATAGTAGTTCTTAATTTTTCTTTTTTCGGTTTGTCTTTTAGGCTAATTTTTGCTATAATAAAATCAGTTTATAATTAACTTTTAAAATTATGTCTTTATTTTTATGGATAATTTTAGCGATCCTTTTTGTCTTGATCGTCATGATTATCTCCATGTATAATGGATTAATTCGTTTAAAAAATCGAGTTGATGAAGCTTGGAGCGATATTGATGTTCAGCTTAAAAGACGTTACGATTTAATTCCTAATTTAATTGAAACCGTTAAAGGATATGCTGGGCATGAAAGAGAAACCTTAGAAAAAGTAATTCAAGCTAGAAATTCGGCTATGTCGATGCAAAATAGTTCTGACATTGAGGGAAAGTTACAAGCCGAGAATACCTTGTCTTCAACTTTAAAATCAATTTTTGCTCTTAGTGAAGGTTACCCTGATTTAAAAGCTAACCAAAATTTCTTGGAATTACAAAAAGAATTATCTGATACTGAGAATAAAATTCAGGCTTCTCGTCGTTTTTATAACAGTAACGTCAAGGATTTTAATACTAAGATAGAAGTTTTCCCGACTAATATAATTGCTAAACAATTAGGTTTCTCTTCTCGTATGTTTTTTGAAATAGAAGAATCTTCCCAGAGAGAAAATATTGAAGTTAAATTTTAATTTTTATGTCACCTGATAAAAGTTTTGGAATAAATTTTATTTCGGTATCAGAGCCGGCAACTGCTAGTAGTTCATCTTTGCTGTGGCCAATATTAGCCTTGGTAGTGGTTGGCGGGGTAGTTGTTTTTTTGGCTTACAAATATTTTTTTAATTAAAAATATAAATTTAAAATAGAAATAGATTTAAATAATAATCTAACTTAATTCTTTAAGTTGGATTTTTAGTAAATATGACTTTATATAATCACAGTGATTCTAATAAGAGAAAAACTTGGTTTCTTTTTTCTGGTTTTTTAATCATTACTATACTAATTGGTTATTTTTTTAGCTTAGCTTTCGCCAGTTCAACTATTCTTTATATTGTTGTTTTCTTTAGTGTTCTTTCTTCTTTTATCGCTTATTGGTTTAGTGATAAAATTGTTTTAAAAATGAGCAATGCTAAAGAATTAAAATTCGAAGACAATAAAGAACTTTATCGATTAGTTGAAAATCTTTGTATCGCTGTTGGATTACCTTTACCTCGAATTTATATTATTAATGATCCAGCCCCTAATGCTTTCGCTACCGGTAGAAATCCTCAAAAAGCGGTAGTAGCGGTGACAACTGGACTTTTAGATAAATTAGATAGAACTGAGTTAGAAGGAGTAATAGCCCATGAGCTTTCGCATGTTAAAAATTATGATATTTTAATTGCCACCTTAACAACAGTTTTGGTAGGGATGATAGTCTTGCTGGCCGATTGGTTTCGTCGTTGGGCTTTCTATTCGGGGGCGGGCCGATCTCGTGATAATAATAAAGGGGGAGCTATTATTATCATAGTTGCAATAATTTTATCTATTTTATCTCCATTATTTGCCTATATTATGCAATTTGCTATTTCTCGTAAAAGAGAATTTTTGGCTGACGCTGACGGGGCTCTTATAACTCGTTATCCCGAAGGCTTAGCGCGAGCTTTGGAAAAAATTTCAGCTGATCCTAATAAACTCAGGGCCGTTAATCGGGCTACCGCGCATCTCTATATTGCTTCTCCCTTAAAAGAGAAAAATAAAAAGGGTTTTTTAGCTAAGGCTTTTATGACTCATCCACCAGTAGAGGATCGGATTAGAGCTCTACGAGGGATTCAAAGTTAAATTTAAATAATTAATAATATAAAAATGGATACTAAAATAATTGCAACAGTTGGCCCTAAATCTGAGGATTATAATATTTTAAAGTCGATGGCTTTAAGTGGCTTAGATATTATTAGGTTAAACTTTTCTCATGCTAAATATGAGCAGTATTATAAGATTAAAGAGAACATTGATAAAATAAAAGAAGAGTTAGGAATAACTATTAAAATAATTTTTGATTTACAGGGGCCTAGAATTAGAATTGGGAAACTAAAACATGAAATTATTATGAGTGAAGGTGAAATTTATACCTTTTTTTATAATAAAGGGAATATTGATAATTTAGAAATTACAATTGATGATAGTGAATTGATAAATGATTTGGTTTTGGGTGATCTTTTATTTTTAGACAATGGCTCAATAGAATTGAAAATAATTGAGGTAGATTTATTAGGAAAAAAGTTTATGGCTAAAGTAGAGCGAGGGGGCCCCTTATTATCTCGCAAAGGAGTTAATGTTCCTAATACGGTTTTTAATAGAGATATTCTTACGGCTAAAGATCTATTAGATATTGAATTTGCTAAAAAAAATCCGCCTGATTTTGTGGCGGTGTCTTTTGTGCAAAATTCAAACGACATTCTACAAGTTAAAAAGAAATTAGATAATGATAAAATAAAAATAATTTCAAAAATAGAAAGAGAGATTGCTTTGAGGAATATTGATGATATCATTAAGGTCTCTGATGCTATTATGATTGCTCGGGGTGATTTAGGGATTGAAGTTCCGTTAGAAGATTTACCGATTATTCAAAAAAACCTAGTTAGACACGCTCATTGGCATAATAAACCAGCTATTGTAGCCACTCAAATGATGGCCTCGATGGTGGATTATTATCGACCGACCAGAGCCGAAGTTAGTGATGTGGCTAATGCTATTTTTGATGGAGCTGATGCTTTAATGTTGTCGGACGAGACGGCGGTGGGAGCTTATCCAGTGGAGACAGTAGCGATGATGAGAAAAATTATAAATAAAACAAATAATTATTTTAATAATAGAAATTATTTTGAGGAATCGGAGATTCTTTATAAAAAATAATTTTTTTGATTTTGGATAGACTGATTTTTATTATTGTATGAATAAAAAAATAGAATTAATAGCTCCAGCTGGAGATTTAATTAAAATGAAAACCGCTTTAGCTCATGGGGCCGATGCGGTTTATTTAGGTATTCCTGATTTTTCTTTAAGGGTTAGAATAAATAATTTTTCTCTTAAATCTTTAAAAGAAGCCATAGATTATGCGCACGAAAATAAGAAAAAGGTTTATGTGACGGTAAATATTTTTGCTCATAATAAGCATATCGAAAATATACCTGAATATTTAAAATTAATAAATAAACTTCAGCCCGATGGTTTAATTTTTTCTGATCCGGGTATTTTGAATTTAATTCGAAAATATTGTCCTAAAATTAATTTACATTTATCAACTCAGGCTAATTGCACTAATTACGAAGCTGTTAAGTTTTGGCAAAGTCAGGGAATTACAAGGATAATTTTAGGGCGGGAAACGACCTTGAAAGAGATAGGGGAAATACATAGAAAATGTCCCAAAATGGAATTGGAATATTTTGTTCATGGAGCTATGTGTATGAGTTATTCGGGGCGTTGTTTTTTGTCTAAAGATTTTATTCAACGAAGCGCTAATTTAGGCGATTGTGTCCAACCTTGTCGTTGGGAGTATGATGTTTTTATCAAAGCCAAGGGCAAGAACGAAGAATTGGAGCTGGTTAAGGAGGAGCACGGTTCTTATTTATTAAATTCAAAAGATTTATGTTTAATAAAAAATATACCCGAATTGATAAAAGCGGGGATAACTAGTTTTAAAATTGAGGGGCGAGCTAAAAGTGTTTATTATTTAGCCAATGTTGTTGGTATCTATAAACAGGCCTTAGAAAACCCTAAAAAAATAAATTTTTTGTATAAAGAGTTATTTAATAAGATAACTCATCGTGGTTACACTACTGGTTTTTTGTTAGGTAAAAAGGGGGAACAGAATATCGAAAACTCTCATTTTATTCCAAATTGGGAGTTTTGTGGTCAGGTTATTCGAAATCAGTCTAAAAAAGAGGGTAATAAATATCGAAATAGATTAATAATTAAGGTTCATAATACTATTAAAGCTGGAGATCGGGTAGAGATAATTTTGCCAAATTATGATATAATAAAATTAGGTTTAAAAGAGATGTTAGATCTTAAAACTAAACAAAAGATAAATGAAGCCCATGGTGGAGGTGGTGGCCAGGAGATTATTTTAGAAATTTTAGCTACCAAAATAATTCCAGAGTTAGCCGTTTTAAGAAGATTTACTATTCCCGCTTCATTCCCGGCCGACCGCGTAAAATTTTGATTACATAAGATCTTGTTTAATTAATTAAAACAAAGAAGATCACAATAATAGTTTGTTAATTTTTATACGCGGGAGGGGAAGGGAATCCAGGGTTAATCCCTATTATTAAAATGTTTGATAAATTTTTGTAGATTTGATTTACCAACTGGATAGTAATTTTAATAATAATATTTATATTGAGTTAATTATTTTTAAATAGTATTTTTTCGTTTTTCGGATTAACCCTGGATTCCCGCTTTCGCGGGAATGACGTAGGGGGGGCGTCATTGCTTTGCAATATCTCGCCGGAGGTGCGCAGAGGGCGTCATTGTTTTGCAATGTCTCGCCGGAGGTACCATAAATAAAAAAATATGATTTCATATCTAAAAGGAAAAATTTCCTTTAAATTAAAAAATTCCGTTTTAATCGAGGTTAATAATATCGGCTATAGTGTTTTTGTTGGCGAAAATTTTCTAAATGAATTAAAAGTTGGCCAAGAATTAGAAATTTTTACTCATCAGTATGTTCGAGAAGAAGCCTTAGATTTATATGGTTTTAAAACTTTAGAAGAATTAAGTTTTTTTGAGTTACTCATTTCTATTTCTGGGATTGGTCCAAAATCGGCCTTGTCAGTTTTAGGAATTGCCAAATTATCTGATATTAAAGAGTCGATTGTTCGAGGGGATTCCCATTTACTTACTAAAGTTTCTGGGATTGGCAAAAAAATAGCCGAAAGAGTCGTTTTAGAACTAAAGGATAAATTATTTAAACTAGGTGGCGATTATGATTTATCTAGTAGTGGAAGCTCGGCTGATGAAATTGATGCTTTGATGGCCCTAGGTTATTCTTTGCCGGAGGCCCGCGAGGCCTTGAATAAGGTAGATAAAAACATTGTTGATAGTGGCGAAAAGATAAAAGAGGCTCTTAAAAGGATGTCGAAATAAATATTTCTTTACCTAATTTTATATAGTATTATTATTCTAAGTTTAATCGGAGAAAAAATGCTTAGTATTTACAAAAGCATTTTTTTTAGATATGATAATAGTATCTAACTGACCAAATTATTTGAGTTTTTTGGTGTTTTATTATTAAAAACAACAGAAAAAGGATAGGTCATTAAATAAGAATAATTAATTTCTCTAAACTAGGTACGATTATTAGGATTATCCCGAATATCAGGGTTTTTATCTAAATTAAATTTAATTTTTTAAATATTTATGTTTAATATTTTCAAAAAAATTGGAAGCTTTGGTTACGATATTGCCGTTGATTTAGGCACTAAAAACACCTTAGTTTATGTTGATAAAAAAGGAATTGTAGTTAATGAGCCTAGTGTAGTAGCTATTAACACCAAAACTACTGAAATTTTAGAAATCGGTCATGATGCTAAAAAAATGGTTGGGAAGACACCTAGTCATATTCAGGCCATTAAACCCTTAGTTGATGGGGTTATTTCTGATTTTGAAATAACCGAAAAAATGCTTAAACATTTTATTAATAAAGTCCATGGCGAGGGCTTTTCTTTTTTACCTCGTCCCCGAGTTATTATTGGTATCCCCTTAGACATCACTGAAGTAGAAAAAAAAGCGGTTGAAGACGCGGCTAAATCAGCTGGAGCTCGTAAGGTCTATTTAATCGAAGAAGTCATGGCGGCCGCCTTGGGAGCCGGGTTACCGGTGGACAGTCCTAGAGCTAACATGATAGTTGATATTGGTGGTGGAACTACCGATATTGCTGTTATTTCTCTATCAGGTGTTGTTTCTTGGAAGTCCCTTAGACTAGCTGGAAATGAATTGGATAATAATATTATTGATTATATAAGAGATAATTTTAATGTTTTAATTGGAGAACAATTAGCTGAAAAAATAAAAATAAATTTAGCTTCAATTATTCCTTTTGCCGAAGAAAGAGCCATGGAAATTAGGGGAAAGGATCTCATTAACGGATTGCCGACAGCTATAACTATTACCGACAGTCAAATCAGAGAAGCTATAAAAAAGACAATTGTAAAAATGGTTGAGAATATTAAATTAACCTTAGAAGAAACTCCGCCAGAATTAGTGGCTGATATTTATGAACATGGTTTGTATTTGAGTGGAGGCGGAGCCTTGCTTTATGGTTTAGATAAATTAATTTCTAAAGCAGCTAAAATTCCGGTAATCGTAGTTGAAGATCCATTATCAGCTATGGTCCGAGGAGCTGGCAGTCTCTTTGCTAATGAAGAATTATTAAAAAAGATAACGATGGTTTTAGATTTATAATCTTTTTATGAAACTAATTGATCCCAAAAAATATAAATTTTTTCTAGCGGTTTTTTTACTGCTTGTTTTTTTAAATATAGTTGGTTTTTCTTCCTTGGGTCAAAGAATGTTAGCCAAAATAGTCCATCCAATTAGTTTTCTGGGTCAAAAGTTATCCAAGAATTTAAATAATAAAACCAAAAGCAAATCTAAATTATTGGAAGAAATAACAATTTTAGAAAAAAAATTAGAATTAGAAGAAGTTGATTTAGCTAAATTATATTCGTTAGAAGAGGAAAATAAAAAGTTGAGGGAATATTTAAATTTTTTCGATGATAGTTCTTTCGATTATGTTTTAGCCAACATTGTTTGGCAAGACAATCTTTTAAATTTCTCTAACTATAATCAAAATCTAGTTATAAATAAAGGAGAGCAGGCGGGATTAAGAAGCGGTTTGGCGGTAGTAAATGAATCGGGAGTTATAGTTGGAAAAGTAGTGGAGGTTAATGAAAAAAATTCTAGAATTTGTCTTATTAATAATAATTTTTGTAAAATGGCTGTTTCCATTAATAATTCTTCTGGTAGCGTTGGATTAGCTGAAGGTAATTTGGGATTATCTATAAAACTAAATTTTATTTCTCAAGGAGAAGTAGTGAGTGTTGGAGATAGAATAATTACTTCCGGCTTAGAAAGAGATGTTCCGCGTGGCTTAGCTTTAGGGCGGGTTAATTATGTAAATCAAGAAATTAATGATATTTGGCAAAATATTAGTGCGGAACCCCTGTTTAATATTAATAATTTAAATATTGTGGCCGTTATTATTCCTAATTAATTTTTTTAAAATGATTAGATACAGAAGAATTATTATTTTGTTCTTTCTTTCCCTTTTGGTTTTTTTATTTCAAGTATCATTTTTAGGATCCTTTTCTGGCGTTACTAGCCGTATTAACTTATTCTTATTAATAATTATCCTATTTTTTGTTTTTAGTGGTTATAAGAGTTCCTTAATATTCGCTTTATGCTCTGGTTTAGTAATGGATATATTTTCCTTCTATCCCTTCGGTTTATTCACCCTTTCTTTTTTATGTACCTTATTTTTAGCTGATTTTGTTTGGAATAATTTTTTTACTAATCGTTCTATTTATTCTTTTTTATCTCTTAGTTTTTTTCTAGTTTTCTTCTATAATATTTTTCTTTATTTTTTGATATTTTTATTTGAGAAAAATTATTTTGGAGTTTTTTGGTTTAATAGATTTTTTTGGCTTAATCTTTTTCTAGAATTTATTTGGATTGCCTTTTTCATGATTTTATCTTTTTATTTTTTCGGTTCTAATAAAGGAGTTTCTAGTGGTTTAGTTTTTGAAAAAAGATGATTTTATGCTATTATTATAGTGGTTTATTATTTTTTTAAATATTATGTTAAACGATTTTTTAACAATTGGGGGAATAACGGAAGATATTGTTTTTTTTACTTCCGATGGTGTTTTAGTTGATAATAATAAGGATTTATTAAGGCAGAAGTTATTAGCTTTTGAATATGGAGCTAAAATAAACATTAAAGAGTTCGGTCGTTATTTCGGTGGCGGGGCTTCTAATACAGCTGTTAATTTTAGCAAAATGGGCTTTAAAGTCGCTGTTTTAGCGGTTGTTGGTAAAGACGACAGAACTGCTCGGGTTTTAGATAATCTTAAGAAAAATAAGGTTGATATTTCTAATATTACAATAAATAAAAAGGAGAGTACCGGTTTTTCTTTTATCTTAAATAATAAGAAAGATCGGATTATTTTTACCTATCGAGGAGTTAACGATTCTTTAGTAATTGGTCCCCAGAATCGTAAAATTATTGAAAACTCTAGATGGGTTTATTTAACTTCCTTGCCGGATAATTATTTAAATAGTTTAAAACATATTTTTGCTTTTAAAAACAAGATAGCCTGGAATCCAGGATTAAATCAATTATCGGGCGGAATTAAAAAAATAGAATATTTTTTAAAGAAGACGGAGATTTTAGTAATAAATAAAGATGAGGGTTTGGAAATTGTTAAAAAAGATAAAAGATTTAAGAAAAAGAGTGACGAATTTTTAAATAAAAGTGAAAATTTAATTCAAATTTTGAAAAAGTTAGGTCCTCAAATAGTTATTTTAACTGATGGAATTAATGGAGCTTATTTCTACGATGGAAATAATTTTTACCATCAGAAAATAATAAAAAACCAAAACAGAATTGATACTACTGGGGTAGGGGATGCTTTTGGTTCCACGGTGGTTGCTTTTTTAGACAGATTTAATGGTGATTACAAAAAAGCCATGTTTTTAGGAGTTAAAAATGTGGCCTCGGTAGTTTCTAAGTCTGGGGCTCAGAATGGATTATTAACCTCTAAAAAATTATTAGCTAAATAATTTCTATGTGTATTTTTTGCCAAATAATTAAAGATGAAATTCCCGCTCGTAAGTTTTATGAAGATGATTCTTCTTTAGCTTTTTTAGATATCGCTCCAGTTGTTTTAGGTCATAGTTTGGTTGTTCCTAAAAATCATTATTCTAATATTTACGATATTCCAGAGGGAGAATTGAAAAATCTAATGGTCGTGGTTAAGATGATTGTTCAAAAATTAAAAGATAAATTGGGAGTTTCGGCTTGTAATGTTATTCAAAACAATGGTAGAATAGCCGGTCAAGTTATTGAGCATCTCCATTTTCATATCATTCCCAGAGAAGAAAATGATGGTTTAGAATTATGGCCTCACGGAGATTATTCTCAAAAAGAGGTAGAGAATGTTTTAGCTAAATTATTAAGTTAATATATTTTAAAAATTAATCTAAAAAATATGAAAAATATTTTTATAATTGAAGATGATTTAAATATTTTGTATGGTTTAAAAGACATTTTCTCTTCTAATGATTATGGAGTAGAAATTAGCGACTCTAATGAAGAGTTGGAAGATTTAATGGATAGGATAAAAAAATTTAAGCCCGATATTGTGATTTTGGATATCGTTCTACCTAAGATAGATGGTTCAGAAATTATGAAGAGAGTGAAGAGCGATGATGATTTGAGGGGAGTGGAAATATACATATTTACTGATTTAAGTGAAGAAGATGGTCGAAGTCGAAGCGTTGGTTTAGGAGCTAATTATTATTTTATGAAGAATGAGTTTGATATTTATACTTTTTCTAATAAAGTAATGCGAATAATGTCACGAGGAGATAAGACCTTCGAAGATTCTGATAATTTAGAGGATGCCGAGGATTTAGTGATGGATTAATTTTATAATTTATACTTTATATTTTACTTGTATGTCTATAAAAAAAAGGAGAATTTTTATTATTGGTGCTGGTTTTTTAGTTTTGTTAATTATTATTTTTTCTTTATTCTTTAGAAAAGAAAAAGTTGAATATGTTACTACGGAACTGCAGAAACAAGATATTACTCAAACAGTTAGTGAAATTGGCACCGTTAAAGCTAGTCAAGAAATCGGTTTAAATTTTTCTCAGATTGGTAAGCTTAATTTGGTTTATGTCGAAGTTGGCGATCAAGTTAAGGAGGGAGATGTTTTAGCGGAATTAGATTATTCTTCCTTGCTTATAAAAAAAGAGGAAATAAATGCAATGTTAAATATTGCCAAAACAAATCAGACTAAATTAATTAAAGGAGCGTCTTATGAGGATATTGCTGTGTTGGAAGCTCAAGTTAGTCAAGCCAAAAGTTCTTATAACTCTTCTTTGAATGATTTAGAACAAGTTAATAAGATTGTTGCTGAAAATATTTCTCAGGCTGAAAAGAATCTTAATGATCTGAAAGCTTCTAATCTTTTAGCTCCAATGTCGGTTAAACAAGCGGTTGATTCAGCTAGAATAAATTTAGATAATGTTAAAAAAACGTCTCAGCAAACTATTAATAATACCAGAGATTCTTTGCTATCTTCTTTGGAATATAATTATTCAGTTGCTCGGTCAGCTTTAGATTCCACTAAAAGAATTATGGATGATGAAGATATAGAAAATATTTTTAGTGTTAAAAATCTTATTTACAAATCAGAAACCGAAAAATCTTATAACCAAGCTGTCGGTATTTTACCAGTAGTTGATAATTATATAAAAATTGCTAAAGCTAATCCTAGTAATACTAATATCGAAAAAGCATCGGATGAGTTAAATATTCTTTTAGATAAAACCTTCTCTACTTTAGGTTATTGTTTTAGTGCTTTAGAAAATTCCATTATTTCTTCTTCTTTTTCTCAAGCATCTTTGGATGGTTTCAAGGCTAATGTCAATACTAATAAGAGTTTAATTAGCGCTTCTATTACGGCTGTTCAGGGTGCCTATTTTTCTTATACCAGCGCTCTCTTGAGCTATGATACTAATATCGCTAGTGCCGAGGATGCCGTAAAAAGAGCGGAGACAACTTTAAGCGATACCATAACTACCGCCGAAAATACTTTGTCATTAGCTAGAATAAATGGTAATCAGCAGATACTTTCAGCTGAAGCTCGATTGGATTCGGCTAAGAAAAATTATGAAGTAGTTGATTTGCAATTAAAGAAGTTAAAAACTCCGGCTAAATCAGATGACCTAAAATTAGCCCAAGCCCAAGTTGATCAGGCGATGGCTAATTTAGATTTAATTCAAAAACAAATAGAGGATAATATAATAAAATCTCCGATAAATGGTAAAATAGTAAAAATAAATTATGAAGTTGGAGAGCAGGTTAATAGTAGTCAGGCCGTTATTAGTTTGTTAACGGAAAATAATTTTGAGATTGAGGTTTTTATTTCTGAATCTGATATTTCTAAAATAAAAATAGGTAATGATGCCAAAGTGACTTTCGATGCCTTCGGAGATGATTATAAAATTAATGGTCAGGTTTATTTTATTGAGCCAGCTTCGACTTCTATTTCTGATGTTATTTATTACAAAATAAAAATAAGTTTCACAGAAGATGAATTAGAAAAAAATGGTTTTGTTATTAAATCGGGGATGACGGCCAATATTGATATTATAACTAATTACAAAAAAGATGTTTTAACAGTTCCTAGTCGTTCAGTTTTATTAAGAAATGATGGGGAACGCTATATTAGAGTTTTGAACGGTAAAGATATTCAAGAAATTCCAGTTACCGTTGGTATTTCAGGAGACCAAGCAGTGATTGAAATTTTTTCTGAAGAGATAAAAGAGGGTGATTTAGTCATCTCTTCAATCAAGAAATAATTTATGTTAATAAAAATTAAGGACTTAAAAAAAGAATTTAATTCGGGCGATGTTGTGACTAAAGTTCTGCATGGCGTTTCTTTTAATATTGATAAAGGAGAATTTGTTTCTATTATGGGTCCTTCAGGATCAGGAAAATCAACTTTAATGCATATTTTAGGATTATTAGATAGGTTGAGTAGTGGTAGTTATGAATTTGAGGGGCAGAATGTTAGTGATTTCGATGATGACCAATTAGCCGTTTTTCGTAATGAAAAAATTGGTTTCGTTTTTCAATCTTTTAACCTGCTTCCTAAAACTTCGGTTTTAGATAATGTAATTTTACCCTTAACTTATTCGTCTAATAGAAAGAAAATGGGGGAGCGAGCTAAAAAAGTTTTGGCTAGTGTGGGGTTAGACCATCGCTTAGATTATTATACTAATCAAATTTCTGGTGGTGAAAAACAACGAGTAGCTATTGCTCGGGCTTTAGTGAATAATCCGTCAGTAATCTTTGCTGATGAACCAACCGGGAACCTAGATTCTAAATCTGGTACTCAGATTATGGAGATTTTACAAAAATTGAATGATGAGGGGAATACTATTATTTTGGTTACTCACGAAACGCATACGGCTGAACATGCTAAAAGGATTATAAAAATAAAAGATGGGTTAATAACTAGTGATGAAGTGGTTAGGAATAGAAAATTAGCCCGAGATAGTATGCTTATTAAATAAAAAAAATGGACATTTTATCTTTAAAACAATCCCTTAGGACTTCTATTAAATCTCTTCTGGCCAACAAAGTCAGAAGTTTTTTAACCATGTTAGGAATAATAATCGGAGTAGCCTCGGTTATTATTATCATGTCAGTTGGAGCTGGAGCTCAAAGTTTAATTTTAGGTCAAATTGAAGGAATTGGTTCTAACACCATCTCAATTACTCCTGGAAAATCAGATGATAAGGGCCCGCCAACTTCAGTTTTGGGTATAGTAGTGACATCTTTAGTATTAGATGATTTAGTTGATTTAGAAAAAAATAAAAATAATATTGGAGTTTCTTCGATGGTGGCCTATGTAAATGGAGTTGGTACAGTTTCTTTTCAAAATAATTCGTATGATACTAATTTAGAGGGAGTAACTGAAGGATATTTAGATACGCAAGGAGGAGAATTATCTTCCGGGAGGTTTTTTAGTAGTGAGGAGAATGATGCTTTGAGCAAGGTAGTGATTTTAGGAAGCACTGTGAAAAATGAAATTTTTGGTGATTCTACTGCTGTGGGTCAAAGAGTAAAAATAAATCGACAGATTTTTACAGTTATTGGTGTTTTAGAAGAAAGAGGTCAAGTTGCTTTTAGCGATTATGATAATAAAGTTTTGTTGCCATTAAAAACAATGCAAAAAACAATTGCTGGAATAAATTATTTAAATATGATTACTCTTAAGCCCGAAGAGTCAGCTGATGTTGATTTAATTATTTCTGAAGTTGAAAAAATACTTAGGGATAATCATGGTATAATTGACCAAAGTGGTGACAGTGATGATTTTTCAGCTAGGAGCTTAACTGAATTATTAGATTTAGTTAAAACTGTCACTGATGCTTTAAGATATTTTTTAGCTTTAATGGCAGGCATATCTTTAGTTGTTGGTGGAATTGGAATTATGAATATTATGCTTATTAGCGTTAATGAAAGAACCAGAGAAATTGGTATTAGAAAAGCTATTGGGGCCTCTAACAAGAATATTATCAGCCAGTTTTTACTAGAAGCTGTGTTTCTAACCTTAATAGGAGGAATTATTGGGATTATTTTAGGTGTTTTTGTCTCTTGGCTTATTTCGGTTGTGATGTCATTTTTAAAATATGATTGGTCTTTTGTGGTTAGTTTAGTGTCTGTTTTATTGGCCGTATTTATTTCAGCTCTGGTAGGGTTAGTTTTCGGATTATATCCTGCTGGGCGAGCTAGTAAATTAGAGCCAGTAGAAGCCTTAAGTTATGAATAATTTTTTATGAGAATAAAAGAAATTGTCCGATTATCATTAATTTCAATGATAAAAAATAAAATGAGAACCACCTTAACTGTTTTAGGGATGGTTATTGGTATTGCTAGTATTGTTATTGTTTTCTCAGCTGGGGAGGGTATCAGAAGTTTGATAATTGGGCAGATAGAAGCCTTCGGGACCGATATTATTCAAACCGAAATAAAAGTTCCTAGCTCTAAAAAAGGGATGCAAGCTGAATCTGATAGCGCCAGTGCCATTGCCAGTGGTGTCCAAGTTACTACCATGAAAGAAAAAGATTTAGAGGATATAAAAAAATTAGATAATGTTTCCTCTGGGTATGGGGCTATACTCAGTCAAGAAACATTAACCTATTTAAATGAAACTAAAAAGATTTTTTTATTTGGGGTAGGGCCTGATTATATAAATATTGATAAGTCAGAAATTAGCAGTGGCTATTTTTTTACTGATAGCGATAATAATTCTTTGTCGCAAGTAGTTGTTCTAGGTAGTAAAGTAGCGAGCGATATTTTTAAAGAGGAAGATCCAATTGGTAAAAATATTACAATAAAAAGAGGTCGGTATCAGGTGGTTGGAGTTTTGAAGGAAAGGGGAGCTATGATTGGTTTCGATTTTGATTCTATGGTCTTTCTTCCAGTAAGAACTTTACAGAAAAAAATAATGGGGATTGATTATTTTATGTATATGGTTCATAAAATAATTGAGCCAGAATTAGCTGAAGAAACCTCTGAAGTGGTGAAAGAAATTCTTCGAGAAAATCATAATATTACCGATCCCGATAGAGATGATTTTAGAGTTACCACCATGAAAGAGATGTTAAAAACATCTAAAGATATAACTAATAGTATTACTATTTTGTTGTTATTAATAGTTACGGTTTCTTTGGTTGTTGGCGGAGTGGGTATTTTAAATGTGATGTATGTTATCGTTTCTGAAAGAACCTCAGAGATTGGCTTGCGCAAGGCTGTGGGAGCCAAATTTTCTGATATCATGCGCCAATTTTTAATTGAATCAATTCTCATTACTTTAATTGGTTCTTTTTTGGGGATTGTCTTGGGAGTGGTTTTTTCTTTTTTAATTTTTTTAGGAGCTAATTATTTTGGTTTAGATTGGAAATTTATCGTGCCTTTAAAGGCCTTGGTGGTTGCTATTTTGTTCGGCTTGTTTTTTGGAGTTCTATTTGGTCTTCTTCCAGCCAGAAAAGCTGGCAAACTTGACCCAGTAGAGGCCCTCAGAAAAGAATAATTTATTGACTAAAACCTAATAAACCGTTAATATGTATTTATATTAATTTAAAATTTATGTGGGTTAAAAGAATCGGAATAGATTTAGGCACAACTTATACCTTAGTATATCTACCTAAAAGAGGTGTGGTTATCAACGAACCGAGTGTCGTAGCTGTTTCTATTGGCGATAATAAAGTTTTAGCAGTCGGGAACGAAGCTAAAGATATGTTAGGTAGAACTCCTGATACTATTGTGGCCTTGAAACCATTAAAAGAGGGAGTTATTGCTGATTATCGTACTACTGAAGCGATGATTCGTTATTTTATTAATAAAACTTTAGGGAAAATCAGAATCTTTAGGCCTGAGGTCATGGTAGCTGTTCCGGCTGGTATTTCATCAACGGAAAGACGGGCAGTTATTGAGGCTACTATCGCAGCGGGAGCTAAGGCGGCCTATATTATCAAAGAGCCGGTAGCGGCGGCCATCGGAGCTAATATTCCTATTAGTTCGGCCACTGGTCACATGGTGGTTGATATTGGTGGCGGAACCTCAGAAATGGCTGTTATTTCTTTAGGTGGGGTAGTTTCATCAACCTCCGTTCGGGTGGGTGGAAATAAATTAGATTTAGCTATTTTAGAGTATGTCCGAAAAAAATATGGTTTAGTTGTTGGAGAAAGAACCGCCGAGGAAATGAAAATAAAAGTTGGGTCAGCCTTGTTTTTAGATGAAGAAAATAAGTTATTTATGGAAATAAATGGTCGGGATGTTGTTAGTGGTCTTCCAAAAACCATCGAGGTTAATAGTAATGATGTTACCTCAGCTATTTCTGGAGAATTAGAAGTTGTTCTAAATACAGCTAAAAAAATACTTCAACAAACACCACCTGAGTTAATAGCTGATATTATTGATAAGGGCATAGTTTTAACTGGTGGAACTGCTTTGTTGAGGAATATCGATCAATTATTTGCTCAAGCTTTAGGTGTGTCAGCTTATATTGCTGATGATCCTTTATTATGTGTAGCCAAAGGAACGGGTATCGCTCTAGACAATTTAGATTCTTATAAGAGAAGTATTTTAGCAACCAAATAAATAAGGAATTTTTTAAATATTTTTAGTATTATGACTATTGGAATAGATGCTTCACGAGCTAATAAAGATTTTAAAACTGGTACCGAATGGTACTCTTATTATTTAATTGTGAATTTAGTTCAGATAGATAGAAAAAATAAATATATTTTATATTCAGATAAGCCCTTAGGTCGGGCTTTTTTAAATGATTTAAATTTGGAATTTAATAAAAATGTTAGGATAAAAATTTTAAAATGGCCCTTTAGATATTTATGGACCTTAGGTCGATTGACTTTGGAAATGATTTTTTGTCGTCCTGATGTCTTGTTTGTTCCGGCTCATTCCTTACCATTATTTTTTCCTAAAAAAACAGTTAATACTATTCATGATATTGCTTTTGTAAAAAATAATTTTTTGTATGATCAAGAAGTTTTAACTGATAATTCTAATTTTTTTGATAAAGTTTTTAGTTTTTTGGTAAAATTTTTAACTTTTGGTAAATATCATCTTAAGTCAACTGAATATTTAAATTGGGCAACCAAATTTGCCTTGAAGCGAGCTAAAAAAATAATTACTGTTTCTAATTTTACCAAAGAAGAAATTTTAGAAAACTATTCTAAAACCAAAGAGGATAAAATTAAAGTTGTTCATAATGGTTTTAATAATATTTTATACAAGATAATAGAAGATGAAGAGAGTAAAAAAATTGTTTTAGATAAATATGGGATTGATTCACCCTTTCTGTTGTCTGTGGGAAGAATAGAAAGAAAAAAAAATATTTATAATTTGATAGAGGGGTTTGCTATTTTTAAGGAAAATAATAAAGATAGCAAAGAAAAATTAATTTTAGTTGGTAGTGCTGGTTTTGGTTACGATGAAATGAGGTATATGATTGAAGAATTAGGCGTTGACCAAGATGTTATGATTTTAGGTTGGGTAGAGGAAGCTGATTTACCTTATATTTTTGGTTCAGCGGAAGCCTTTATTTTTCCTTCGCTTTATGAAGGTTTTGGTATTCCAGTTTTACAAGCGATGGCTTGCGGGACACCAGTTGTATTGTCAGACATTAAAGTCTTACATGAAGTCGCTCAAGATTCGGCTTTATTTTTCGATAGACTTAATCCCTATGATTTAGCGCAAAAGATAAAAGATATTATTGAAAATAAGGCTTTAAGAGAGGATTTAATAAAAAAAGGATCTCATCGATCCAGTAATTTCAGTTGGAGAAAATGCGCCGAAGACACTTTAAGAGAACTAAATAGTCTTTAAAAAATAAAGATTCTAATTATTCCAATGTGGTGATTATTAATCTTCGTTGTTTAAATAAATCTTCCGTTATTTTAGAATGAGGTTTTGTTGGCTTCATTTTTTTTGTAATAATTTTTTCTAAATTTTCTACTTGCCAATCATTTATTTCTTGATAAACAATTATCTTAGAATTTTTGTTCTTTAATTTTTTGATTTGTTTCCATAATTTTTCATAATATTTTAGTCCATCTCTTCCACCATATAGAGCCTTCCGGGGTTCTTTTTTAATGCTGGCAGAATTTCTAATCTCCTTTTTAGTTAAGTAGGGCAAATTAGCTATTATTATAATGTTTGTTTCTTTTTCTATTATTTTTTTATCAATCGGTTTCAGTAAATTGCCTTTGATAAACTTTATTTTATCCCTTAAATTATGTTTTTTGGCGTTTTGTCGGGCTATTTTTAGGGCTTTTCTGCTCTTATCGATGGCTAGAAAACAAATATTTCCGTCTTTTTTTAGAAGATCAGCTAAAGTAATAATAAGACAGCCAGACCCTGTGCCGACATCTATAATTATTGTTTTTTCTTTGGAGAAGTCGTTTTTTAAAACCTCATCAATTATTAATTCGCTTTCTGGTCTAGGAATAAGAACATTTTTATCAACTTTAAACTCTAGGTTGTAAAAATTTTTCTTACCTATTAAGTAGGCTAACGGCCAGTTTTCCAATCTTTTTTTATAAATTTTCCTTATTTTTTTTATTGATTGAGGATTTATTTTTTTTTCTGAATGGCCAATTATTTTCTCTGGTGTTATTTTTAAAACAAAAGAAGCAATCGCTAAAGCTTCTAATTGAGGATTATTAATATTATTTTTTTTGAAATCGTTTACTATTTCTGATATTATTTCTGATATTTTCATTTTTTAATTTTTATTCTTTTCATTTTTTATTTCTATTATCATTTCTTCAATATTTCCATTCATTATTTCATCAATATTGTGCCAAGATTTATTGGCTCGATGATCAGTGATTCGATTTTGGGGGAAATTATAAGTACGAATTTTATCGCTTCGATCACCTTTACCAACTTGTTCTTTTCTTTCTTGTGATTCTTTGGCTGATTTTTCTTCCTCAATTTTAGCTAATAAACGAGAGCGTAAAATTTGCATAGCTTTTTCTTTGTTTTGATGTTGCGACTTTTGATCTTGGCAACTAACTACCAGTCCGGTGGAAAGGTGAGTAATACGAATAGCTGAATAAGTAGTGTTAACGCTTTGTCCGCCAGGGCCAGAAGAGCAGAAGGTATCAATTCTAATATCACTTGGCTCTATTTTAACATCTACCTCTTCGGCTTCTGGAAAAACCATTACAGTAGAAGTAGAGGTGTGAACTCGTCCTTGTTTTTCAGTTTCCGGGACTCTTTGAACTCGATGAGTTCCGGCTTCATATTTTAAATAACCGTAAACATTATTCCCTTCGATGGAAAATATTATTTCCTTGTAGCCACCAATTCCAATTTCACTAGAGCTTAATATTTCAGTTTTCCAATTCATCTTCTCAGCAAAACGCAAATACATTCTGAATAATTCAGCCGTGAATAAGGCGCCTTCATCTCCTCCGGCTCCAGCTCTAATTTCAACAATGACGCTTCTTTTATCATTGGGGTCAGCGGGATTTAATTCAGCATGTAATTCTTGCTCTAATTTTTCTTTTTTTTCTTTCAATTCTTTTAATTCTTCTTCGGCGATTTTTCCTAATTCTGAGGCGGGGTCGTTGTCAATTAATTCTTGGTTATCAATAATATTTTTTTCTATTTTTTCTATTTCCAATATTAAATCATAAGATTTTTTTAATCCCGAGTGTTCTTTAGCGATTTGGCTTATTTTTTCATGATTGGATATTATTTCGGGGTCAGATAATTTAGCCTCTAGCTCATTATATTTAGTTTTTATTTCTAGGATAGTCATATCTTTAGTTTAGTTTATTTTTGGATAAAATAAAAGCCCCCAAATGGAGCCCTTATTTTTTTATTTAGAGTTGTTATTTATTTTTTTCGGCTTGTTTTTTAGATTTAGCAGTTCTTTTGGCTTTTTTACCTGATCGGGTATCATCTTTTTTTTCTAATTTGGCTTTGAATTTTCCGACTCTATTAGCGGTATCAACTAATTTTTGTTTTCCAGTATAAAAAGGATGGCAAGCTGAACATAGCTCGGTTTTTATTTCCGTTTCAGTTGATCCAGTGGTGAAAGAAAAACCACAAGCACAACTAGCTTTTATTTTGTGATTGTATTTAGGATGAATATCTTTTTTCATATTTATTTTATAATGTAAATAATAAAACCATTATGTTTAATGGATGTTCTTGATGATATCATAAGTATTAAAATAAAGCAAGGTTTTGACAGAAATATTTATATATGTTGAACATTTTTATCTCTTTTTGGTGGTCGGGGGTAAGATTTTGATTTTTAGATTAACTTGTTTTTAGGGAGATTAAATGTTAGAATCTAAGTAATAAAAATATTTATAATTAATTATAAAAATATGATAAATGGAGTAATTATTAAAAAATTAGACCAATATCACGATGATCGTGGTTGGTTGAGTGAGGTTTATCGGTCCGATGAATTTGATTATCGGCCAGAAATGGCCTATATCAGTGTTACTAAGCCGGGAGTTATTCGTGGTCCGCATGAGCACAAAAATCAGAGTGATTGTTTTGTTTTTGTTGGTCCGGGAAAGTTTAGTCTTCATCTTTGGGACCGACGAGAAGACAGTGAAACTAAGGGGGAACATCTAAGTATTGAAGCTGGAGAAGGGGAGCCGACTTTAATTGTTGTTCCACCGGGAGTGGTTCATGGTTATAAGGCCTTGGGCCCCGGTGACTCATATTGTCTAAATTTTCCAGATAAGTTGTATAAGGGAGAGGGCAAGAAAGAAGAAATTGATGAAATCCGTTGGGAAGATGATAAAGATTCTCCTTATACTATTTCATAGTGATTTAAATATTTTTCTTACGAATATTTAAAACTTGAATTATTTATTAAGACACTTTTTTAATAAAAAAAGCATCCAAAAAATAGCGAACTAAAGTTTTTTGTATACTTACTTATTTATTAAGACACTTTTTTTAACAAAAAAAGTGTCCAAAAAAACTTAGCGAACTAAAAAATTTTGGATTGCTCGTTATGAAACCTAGCAAAATTTAGAACTCGGCTACGCCTCAAACAACCAAATTTTGCAAGGTTTCTACACTCGCAATTTCCCCAAAATTTTTTAATGTTCGCAAGAAAACAAGAAATTAATTTTTTTTACTTGCCAGCTTTGAAAAATTTCAGATTAGACATAAGCGTAAAAAGCGTGTAAAATTTAGCTGTTTGAGGATGAGCGAAGCTCATCCGAGTTCTAAATTTTACTAGCTTTTATAGCGAATGTCCTGAAATTTTGAATTGCTGGCGATTTTTGGGCCACTTTTTCTAAAAAAGTGGCATGAAAAACTTTATAGCGAATGTCCTGAAATTTTGAATTGCTGGCGATTTTTGGGCCACTTTTTCTAAAAAAGTGGCATGAAAAAATTATTATTTTTAAAAAAAACTTTAGTTTGCTAATTTTTTTCGCCAGAGATGGTCAAGTGGGTATTTTTCCTAAAAAAATAGCACAAAAAGGTTATTCTTTACTCCAAAACTTTATTATAGTATAATAAAATAACTAATTATTATTAAAACAAACCATTATGGCTAGAATTTTGGTAACCGGCGGAGCTGGTTTTATTGGCTCTAATTTCATTAGATACTGGCTTAAATCTAACCCTAAAGATAATATTATTAACCTAGATAAATTAACTTACGCTGGAAACTTAGAAAATTTAAAAGATATTCAAGAAGGAGAGAATTACAAATTTATTCAGGGAGATATTTGCGATTATAATTTAGTTAATGGTATTGTCAAAGAGGTTGATCTGATTGTTCATTTCGCGGCCGAGAGTCATGTTGATAGATCTATAGAGAATAGTGCTGATTTTATAAAAACCAATGTCGAGGGAACTCGTATTTTATTAGATTGTGCTAAAAATAATGGCAATATTCGTTTTCATCATGTTTCGACTGATGAAGTTTTTGGTTCTCTAGAATTAAATGATCCTAAATTTAATGAAAAAACACCTTATGACCCTCGTTCACCTTATAGTGCTTCCAAGGCTAGTTCCGATCACTTAGTTCGAGCTTATTTTCATACTCATAAACTACCAATTACCATTTCCAATTGTTCTAATAATTATGGTCCTTATCAGTATCCAGAAAAATTAATTCCACTTTTTATTACTAATCTTATCGAAGGGAAAAAGATTCCCGTTTATGGTCAAGGAGAAAATATTCGTGATTGGATTCACGTTGATGATCATAATCGTGGGGTAGAAATGATTATTAAAAAAGGAAAGATTGGCGAAACTTATTGTTTGGGTGGCGATAATGAAATTAAAAATATTGATATTACATTAAATATTTTAAAATTAATGGATGAGAAAGACGAAATGATTGAATATGTCGCTGATAGACCAGGTCATGATTGGCGTTATGCCATTGATTTTTCTAAAATTAAGCGAGAATTAGGTTGGGCTCCTCAAATAGACTTTATTGTTGGTTTAGAAAAAACAATTAATTGGTATAAAGAGAACCCTTCGTGGTGGCAAAAATTAAAAAAATAGAATTATGAAAAAAGTTTTGATTTTAGGAGCTGGCGGAAATCTAGCTGATCAATTAAATAAGGAATTTTCTAATTTTTCAGATTATCAGATTATTAATTATGATAAAAACGATTTAAATCTGTTAGAGTATGATTTAATTGTTCCGAAAATTAACAAAATTAAACCAGACATCATTATAAATACAGCTGCCTATAATGCGGTTGATAGATGTGAGGAGTTTGAAGATGAATTTAAATTAGCGAGCAAAATTAATGGAGATGCTTTGAGATATATCGGTAAGGCCGCGATTGTTAATAACTCAATCTTGATTCATTATTCTAGTGATTATGTTTTTGGGGGAGATATTTGTCACGAAAATGATTGTAATAATGAATGTCTTTTAAAATTTAAAGAGAAGGGTGGTTTTTTAGAGGATGATGAAAGATGTCCGATAAATAAATATGGTTTGACTAAGATGGCCGGAGAAGTTGAAATTCAAAGATTGGTTAATAAAAAGTTAAAATATTATGTTATTAGAACCTCTAAACTTTTTGGTCCTAAGGGAGAATCAGTTGATTCTAAAGAGAATTTTTTTGATTTAATTTGGCGAATAGCTAAGGGGAAAAGAGAGATTAAAGTGGTTAGCGAAGAATTGAGTTGTTTTACCTATACTCCGGATCTAGCTCGACAAACCAGAGAAATTTTAGAGAGCAAAAATGATTTTGGTTTTTATCATGTAAGAAATAGTGACCCAGCGATTTGGTATGATGCTGCTAAAGAGTTATTTAGATTGAAAAAGATTAATATTAAAATAAGACCAGTTCCAGCTGATAAGTTTCCTCGTCCAGCTAAACGACCTAAATATTCAGTTTTAGCTAATTCTAAATTACCAGCCTTGAGATCATGGAAAGAAGCGCTTAAGGAATATTCAAGTAATTTAAAATAATATAAATTAATTAATCCAACTTTTGTCTTTCTGTTTGTTTTAAATATTTTTATCTAAAAACACAGAAACAAAATTACGGCCAATAAAAACATGAAAGGAATTATTTTATCAGGGGGAAGTGCAACTCGTCTTAGACCTTGTACCAAGGTAACATCTAAACAATTACTACCAGTTTATAATCGACCAATGATTTATTATCCCTTGAACACTTTGATAAAGGCGGGAATTAAAGATATTTTAATAATTGTTTCCCCCGAGCAGGCGGGCCATTACTTAAACTTATTGGGTAGTGGTCGAGAGTTTGGAGTAAAATTTACTTATGAAATTCAAGATAAACCTGAAGGCTTGGCTCAGTCTTTTATTATTGGGCAAAAGTTTATTGATAACGACAATGTTTGTATGATTTTGGGCGATAACATTTTTGAAGATGATTTTTCCGACGATATTAAAAATTTTAAAAGTGGGGCTAAAATTTTTGCTAAACATGTCCCTGACCCTGAAAGATTTGGCGTAGTTGAGTTTGATTCTAATAATCGAGCTATTTCTATTGAAGAAAAGCCAAAAAATCCGAAATCTAATTATTGTGTTACTGGTTTGTATGTTTATGATAGTAGCATAGTAGAAATAGCAAAAAATTTGAAACCATCAGAACGCGGAGAATTAGAAATTACCGATGTTAACCGAATATATTTAGAGAAGGGCGAATTAGATGTTGCCATGGTAAATGGGGCTTGGATTGATGCTGGGACCTTTGATAGTTTATTAGAAGCTCAGATTTTGGCTAAGGAAAAATTACAAGATAAATTAGTTATTTAATTATTTAAAATATAATTTTAATAATATGACTGATAAAAAAATTTCTAATCAAGAAGTAAAAGGAACTAAAGATTGGCTTCCAGAGGAGTTTGGTATTAGAAAATATATTTTTGATAAGTGGCGACAGGTGTGTTTGTCGTATGGTTTTTTAGAATATTTAACTCCGTTATTAGAAAATGCTGATATTTATCGGGCTAAGTCGGGTGAAGACATTGGTGGAAAGGAGTTAATGGTTTTTGTTGATCAAGGTGATCGGGAATTAGCGATTAGACCAGAGATGACACCGAGTGTCGTTCGCCTGGTTTCGAAAATTTATCCAACGGCTTCTAAACCCTTAAGATTGTTTTCGTTGGCCAATTTTTTTCGTAACGAAAAACCTCAACGAGGTCGTAATCGTGAATTTTGGCAACT
Source organism: Patescibacteria group bacterium (assembly GCA_041656935.1). Classification (GTDB taxonomy): domain Bacteria; phylum Patescibacteriota; class Patescibacteriia; order Patescibacteriales; family UBA12465. The sequence continues at coordinate 120,984 of JBBACQ010000001.1, read as the reverse complement.
GAATTGTGATATTTTTGGCGATGATAGTATTCAATCAGATTTAGAAATATTGCAACTTTCTATCGATTTGGTTTCTTCTTTTAATCCACCTAAAGATTCTTTTATTTTAAAGGTAAGTCATCGGCAATTATTAGATTCATTATTCTCTCTCTTAAAGATTGAAGAAAATATGAAAATTGGTCTAATGAGACTAATGGATAAATATAATAAAATGTCCCAAGATGAGTTAATCTCTAGAATGAAGGAAATTGGTTTAGAGAGTGATCAAATCGATCTAATTTTTAAATTTTTGACCTCGGAAAATATAGAAATGTTAGTTGATAAAATTCCAGAGTTAAAAGACAGTAGTGGTTGGCAATCTTTAGTTAATATTTTTGAAAAATTAAATGGCTTGGGCTTGCTTGGATATGTTAAATTTAGCCCAGAAATTATTAGAGGGTTCGATTATTATGATGGTTTAATTTTTGAAGTTTTCGATCTTCACCCTGATAATAACAGGGCGATGTTCGGTGGTGGTCGCTATAATGGTTTAGCTAGTGTTTTTGGGGTAAAAAATTTCCCAGCCATTGGTTTTGCTCCAGGGGATGAAACTTTTAGATTATTTTTATCTGTTTGGGATATTTTACCAAAGAATAATTTAAAAGATGACGTTTACCTTTTCCCAATTTTAAGTGATAATTTAGAAAAAGAGTCTTTGTTGTTGGCTAGTAAAATGAGAAAGAATGGAATCAAAGTAGAAGTAGGTTTCGGTCTTAATAAGATTTCCCGAGCCTTAGAGTATGCTGATAAAAGTAAAATAGATTATGTTATTATTCTAGGAGAAGATGAATTTGCTAAAGGAGTTTATAAGATAAAAAACATGAGTAGTGGGCAAGAGGAAATAAAAAAAATAAATTAATTTTAGATATAAAAAAAGAGTTATTTTTGATAAACTCTTTTTTTATTTTTTTTAATTTAATGAAGATTTGTCCTTTTCTTTCTTTTCTTTTATTTGTTGAATTATTTTTTGGGTGTATAAACTTAGCTTAAAGATATCTCGCTCTCTTTTATAATCAACTTCCTCCGCGAACATGATAACATCGGCTAAATATTTGCCACCGTTTCTTTCTTTATCCGCTATTTTTTCATTTTTGTTAATAATGTTATCCATGGTTATGTCTATAAAAATTAAGATATTTCTTCCTCGGCCCTGTTCGTCTTTATATTCTAAACTAAAGAAAGCATCTATTCCGCTAGAATAGTCTAAATGAGACCCAACGGCGGTATAATATTTTAAATCTAGTGGATCAATATCTAAGTTATTAACAATATTTTCTTTCAAGTCTTTAGTGAATTCTGTTATTGGATCACCAGCTATTTTTTTGTTTGGTTGACTATTTTTTACTATTTCTAATTGATTGTTAATACTTATTTCTTTTATAAAAATATTTTTATTTTTTATAAGATTAGTTATCCGGTTTTCTATTTTCTCTATTGTTTTTTGGCAATCTTTATATATTTCTGGAACTTCTATTTTTATTTTGTTTAAAACAATCGAGCTGGTATTAGATTTATAGCCATTATTTTTCGTTTCTTTCACGAAGTAATTAAAAATTCTCAAATTTTCTTTTTTTAAAAATTCTGTATATAGTTTTTCTTTAATTATCTCATTGTAGGTTGCTTCGTTAATAGATCCTAGATAATTTTTTTCAGCTAACTGCCCGGGTTTTTCTCCAAAAATTTTTTCTAAAATTCGGTCTTCTTGAAAGCTCATATTTTTTAGATTAATTTTTAATATTAAATAGTATAATAAATTTTATATTTTGTAAAGGTTTTCTGGGCGGACGGTGTCTTCTTATTTCGGTGCGAACTTATTTATTCTCTCGATAAGTTCTTTTCCATTCCCGGGTTTAAATAATGAGTTTGGTTCTTTTAGTAGTAATTCTGGAATACCGCCAATATTTGAAGCGATAATCGGTAGATTAAAATGCTGAGCTTCGTAAATTACCGTAGGGGAGTTTTCATAACAAAGCGAGGGAACTATTAAGCAATCAGCTTCGATTAATTCTTTAGTCACATCTTCTTTATTTTTTAGTCCTAAAATTTTGATACGGTTATCATCTTGAGCTATTAATTTTATTTTATCTATTAATTTTCCGTCACCAATAATCTTAAGATTAATTTTGGCGTTTTCTATTTTTTTAAAAGTTTCAATTAGGAAAATTATTCCTTTATGTTCTTCTATTTGGCCAATAAATAAAAAGTCAGTTGTGTTTTTATTTTTTTCTCTAATAATTTCTTTTTTTTCTCCGAATGGCTGAGGGTTGGGCTGAACTATTTTTTCGCTTTTCTTGAAAAAGCCTTTTTTAATATGTTCTTGTAATAGCCAATTAGAAGGGGAAACTACTTTTTCTGGTGAGCCAGAAAAATAACGACTAATGTTTTGGTAAATCTTGGAAGGTAGAGTGTTGATAATTTTTTCTTGTTTAAAAATTATTAAACCAGAGGGGTGGATCAATTGAATGTCGTGTAAGATGTGGGTATGTTTAATGTTTAATTTTTTAATAATTTGGAAAGTTTTCAAGCCGATGCCCATTAAATTATTAGATATAATTAAGTCGGGTTTTTCTAGTTGTAATATTTTTTTTAATTTTTTTCCTTGGCCAAAATTAAAAATATTTCCGATTTGCCAGAAAAAGCGATAGGGGAGTGATTTTTTTCCTAAGTTATAATAGTTGGAATCGAGGTAATAGGTCTTGGGATTTTGGTTTGTGTCGGTTAATATTTTTGGTTTAGTGGTGACGATAAAACAAAAATGACCGTTTTTTTCTAATTCGGTGATTAGTCTTTCGCAAACCTTCTCGGCTCCACCTTTGTGATAGGGTTTGTATAGGTTATTGATTATTGCTATTTTCATAGTTTTATTATGGCACTTTTTCTAAAAAAGTGGCCTAAAAAATATTTTTTCCAAAATTTTTGAATGTTCACGATAAACACAATTTTTCTATTTATTATATATTTTACTTAAAATAATTCTAAAACTTTAGAGTCAATTATATCTTCTGCATATTTTTCTAATGCTAATCTATGGGCCTCTTGGCTCATATTTTTTTGTTTTTCTTCATTCTGTAAAATTAACTCAATTTTATTTTTTAAATCTTCAATATTTTTTGGTTCCACTAATAATCCCGATTTTTCATTTTCAAAAACGGTTCTGACTCCCGGTAAATCAGAGGCGATAACTGGAGTGCCACAAGCCATAGCTTCTATTAAGACAATACCAAAGGCTTCATTACTGTTAATAGATGGCAAAACCAAAAATTTAGCTTTTTGATAATGTTCTATTAAGCCTTTTTTATCAAGTTTTCCTAAAAATTTTATTCTATTTTCAACGCTTAAATCTCGGCTTAAATTTTTAAATTCATTTTTTAATTCACCCTCACCAATAATTCTTAATTCTAGCTCAATATCCTTTATTTCGCTTATTGCTTTAATTAAAATATCAACCCCCTTAAAGTAATGAGCCTTGTCTAGCCCACCAACAAATAATACTATATTTTCTTTTCTATCCATTTCCAGCGGTTTGAATTCGTTGGTGTCAACCGAAAAAGGAACCTCTCTAAATTTCTCTGGGTATTTTTTATAAATATTTTTTATTTGACTGTGCTTTATATAATCTAATGAAGCACTAACGATGATTTCACTTTTTTTGAATAATGATTTCTTGATAATTTCTTCGGGCCAGCTTAATATTTGGAATAAAACATTTTTGTGATGGACATCCATGTGGTAATGAATTATCAGTTTTTTCTTAGGGTGTATAATTTTAAATAGCCAGATTATTATTCCAGTTCCAAAAAAAGGGTAGTGGAAGTAAATAACATCAAAGTTTTTTAATCTTTTTAATAGGGAACACAAGATTGCTCCATGGCCTAATTTAAGAAATGGTTTTAATCGGATTATATTATTTTTTTTATCATCTTCGGCTATCCCGTGTTTGTCCCTAATTGTAAAAACAGAGCTGTCGTGTTGGGTAGACAAAGTTTTTTGTAATTTTAGGGCCGAGGTTCCAATTCCGCCGGCATAGGGTGGGTAGACACAGACCACTTGGGCAATTTTCATATATTTGTATTTTTTGCTATATTATAGATATGAGTTTAGATACTTTTTTAAATCTTTTTAAGAAAAATTTTCTTTTATTTTTCCTTTTATTTTTGTCGCTGATTATAAATATCGGCTCTATTTTTTATTATTTTTATAAATTTAACGATTTAGTGGTTATTATTACTCTATTTTTATCGTTATTATTAACTTATAGCTTTATTTATTTTAGCATTTATAGGGGTAATCAACAAGCTTCGCCCTCCCCGTCCTTATCATTCCCGGCCGACCGCATGTCGCGTAGCGACTATACGCGGGAGGGGAAGGGAACCCCAGCGCTGTCCGAATCCTTGCGAATTTCTGTATTTCTAAAAATTATTTTGCCCGTGATAACTCTATCTCTATTCTTTCTTTTGTTTCAAATCTTCTTCAAATCCGGCAGTTTCTCGGCTATTGCTTCTCCTTGGCAATTCTTACCCAATTATTTCTGGTTTTTTCTTTGGCTTTTAATAGTAACCATATTTATAAATTTCTATTTTAAAAGCAGGTGGTCATATTTGTTTGTGTTTATGTTATATTTCTTATTTTTTTCTGTTTCATTTTTTATTTATAAAATTGCCTTTGGTTATGATCAATTACTTCATCAACGAGTTTTGGCTGACATTTTAAAATTTGGTGTTGTAGAGCCCAAAACTATTTATTATCTGGGCCAATATACCTTAGAATTATTCTTTTTAAAGATTTGGCCTTTTTCTTTGGAGACTTTAGATAAATTATTGGTTCCATTTTTATCAGCCGTATTAATCCCATTAACCTTTATTTTTAATTTTAAAAAAAGAGGATTCCACAAAACTGTTTGGCCCTTATTATTATTTCTAATTTTACCATTTTCAATTTTTACTTATACTGTTCCACAAAACTTAGCCTTTTTGTTTTTAATTATTTTATTAATATTTTCTTTTAATAAAAACTTTGTTGCCCAAAAAACTAATTTTTTCTTTCTATTTTCTTTAGCTTTGGCTATATTTTTTATTCATCCCTTAGCTGGAGTTCCGGCAATTATTTTTACCTTTATTTTGTTCATTGGTATTATTAAAAATAATGGAAGTTTGCTGAAAATAGGGAAGTGGAACTTAAAATTTAATTATAAATTGCTAAATGCTTCAAAATACTTAGCTTATTTAGGCCAAATTATAGTTTTGCCAATACTTTTAATATTTTCTGGTGGCCGATTCTCTTTCCCTAATATTAATTTGGTTAATTGGGTTCCTAGGTTAGTTGGGCAGGAGAATGCCATTTTAAATTTTATTTATTTTTTTGGTCTCAATAAAAATTGGTTCTTATTAATCCTATTTTCTTTAGCTACAATTTTTGTTTTCAAATATCGCCTTAAGGAATTAAAAATTTTCTACTTTAATTCTTTGGCTTTAATGTTGTCATATTTTTTAAGTTTGTTTATTGATTTTCCATTTTTAAGTCAAATAGATAAAGGGAGTTATGCCAGCAGAATTTTAATATTATCTTTTTTGTTTTTAATCCCAGTTTTTTATGAGATCTTTATTTGTTCTATAAAAAAAATAAAATCAGAAAAAATACTTTTCAAAATTATTATCTCTATATTTTTATCGGGTTTACTTTTGGTCTCGCTATATTTAAATTATCCCCGTAAAGATAATCATTTTAATTCTCGTGCTTTTTCAGTTTCATCTTCTGACTTTACAGCCGTGCGCTTTATTGAGAGCGTTAAGGAAAATGATAATTATGTTGTTTTAGCTAATCAGCAAGTAGGGGCTAGCGCTATTAAGGAATATGGTTTTAAAAGATATTACGGTCCTTGGCTTTATTATTCCGTTCAGACCGGGGGATTATTATATGACTACTATTTAAAGATGATTGAGAACCCTAACAGGGAATTAATGTTAGAATTAATGACTGAGATTGGGGCTGAAGGTGTTTATTTTGTGGTTAATGATTATTGGTGGGGCTTTACTAAAATCGTAGAAGAGGTTAGAGTAGAAGCTGATCTGGTCTATAGTGTGGATAATTCTAGAGTCATGATTTTTTACTTTAAATTTTAAATTTACATTTTATGCAAAAAAATGAGGAAAAGGATGGAAAAGCCAGTGGTTTTGTTGGTCTTGGTATTGATGAAAGGATTTTATCTATTTTAACAAAAAACGGAATAATAGAACCAACTTTAATACAACGAAAATCAATCCCTTCGGCTATCAAGGGGCATGATTTAATGGGGGTTGCCCAAACGGGGACTGGGAAAACCTTTGCTTTTGGTATTCCATTGGTTCAAAGTTTGTTATGTTCTCGGGGACGAGCTTTAGTTTTACTTCCTACTAGAGAACTAGCCAACCAAGTGGAAGAGAATTTAAAGAAAATTGCTGGGGGCTTAGGCATGAGAACTATTTCTATTATTGGAGGGGAAGCTTTTAATCGGCAATTATTTTCTTTGAAAAGAAATCCTAATATTATTGTGGCTACTCCGGGAAGATTATTAGATCATATTCGAAGAAGAACAATTAGGTTAGATGATATTTCCTTTTTAGTTTTAGATGAGGCCGATATGATGTTTGATATGGGCTTTGCTCCACAAATTGAGGAATTAATAAAATTAATACCGACTACTCGTCAGACTCTATTATTCTCAGCTACTATGCCGGCGGTTATAATAAAGTTAGCGGAGAAATATTTAAAGACACCACTTCAAATTCAGGTCGCCCCATCAGGTAGTACGGTGGATTTAATTGATCAAGAAATTTATTTGATTAAATCGGAAGAGAAATTTAAAAATTTAATAAAAATATTAGGTGATTATCGAAAATTAGTTTTGATTTTTGTTAGGACTAGATATGGCGCCAGTGCCTTGTGCAAGCGATTAAATGATAATGGTTTTAAATCGGTAGAAATTCATTCCAATTTATCTTTTAATCAAAGAAAAAAATCTTTACAAGATTTTAAAGATGCTTCTAGTAGAATTATGGTGGCGACTGATGTTGCGGCGCGGGGATTGGATATTAATGATATTCAATTAGTTTTAAATTATGATTTGCCGGATAATTCTGAGGATTATGTTCATCGCATTGGTAGAACAGCTAGAGCTGGGAAGGGTGGCAAGGCCATAACTTTTTCTTTGAGTAATCAGATCAGAAGTATTCAGAAAATAGAGAGACTAATAAAGAAGAATTTACCGATTAGAAGAATGAGTTTGGACGGTGGATTGGTTGATAGAACGAATAAAGAGGGAGGTAATAATAGCGGTAATAGCAGTAGAGGTACTGGTAATAATAGAGGAAGTAATAAAAAGTTTTTTACCAAGAAACCGAAGGGTCGGTCTGGTAATTTTAATCGTCGTCGGAGGTAATATCTGGTCGGCATTAGGGTATTATTTTTTTATAGTAATTAGTGTTTATTAGCTCTAAAGACTTCTCATTGGGGAGGTTTTTTGTTTTTAGTTTACCTCTTTTTAGTTAAATCCTTGACATATTTATGAATATATGCTATAATATGGGGTTATTTAGTTCTTCGACAAAAAAGTTTAATAATTAAATTGTTTATTAAATCCATCTTTTTTATTCAGTAGATTTAGGTGGAGTTTATAAACAATTTAATTAACGTAACTTAAAAAATAGATAGCATGAAAAAAGTTCTTTTTATTATTACTCTTGTTGCAGTTGCCCAATTTTCCTGGGCTCAGATTCTGCCCCTAGTTTCGAAAGATAGTACTGCCACTACCAGCGTTTACGCTGGTGTAATCAATGGTTTTTCTTTTCGAGTTGAAAAACCATTTCAAGAAAGCTTCTACTCTTTTCGTGTCGGAGCCATCGTTTCTTGGCAGGCTTTACCTTTTTTGAAAATAAAGTCATTCGGTACTTTTGATTATTCGGGGGGTAATAGCCTACCTTTAAACTCTTTTTCTGTTAAACTTCACAATAAAAAAGAAAAATTTAGTGTGGAGTTTGGTCGCATGGCGACACTTTCTACAGAATTGAGACCACTTCCTCCTACGGCCAACGGCCACTTTGAGACTTGGTCTCAGGCCAGAATTCCTGGAGGAGCTTTAGGGATTAAAACAACTTATCGTTTTAATTCTGGAGCATCTTTCGGTCTTGGGATAGCTGAGAGGGGTGATAAGGCGGAATATCATGCCAAGTTTTCTTTCAAAAAGATAGAACTAGCTTCATATTATTCTGTCTGTGATGAAAAAATAGGTGTGGCCACTGTTTTCTCAGTGGGGAGATTATATAATGTAATTTCCTTTGAGAACATTGGGGGCTCAAGTATAATCGCTAATTTTTCTAATTTCGATATTGCTAAGGGAATCGGATTGTATCTGGACGCTGGATACGAAACCGAAACTTCTAATTTTCCAAGAATGGAAATTGGATTTTCTAAAGCATTTGAAGTTGGAAAAATAGGAGGAGGACTATTCGCTCTTGGTTATAAACACGAGAGCAAAGCAGTGAACTTGTGTTTATTTGTTCACCTATAGTTATCTCACTCTAATCAATCTAACCGGTTCAAGCAAGAGCCGGTTTTTTATTTGAAAATATAATTTTATATTGCTATAATTTCCTTAATAAATATAAATACAAAAATATGAGCCAAATTGAAAGACACAAAAAAAATTGGGAGAAATTAGGCGAGCTGGATCCTCTCTGGGCGGTTTTGTCTGATAACTCCAAAAGATTTAATAATTGGGATTTAGAGGAATTTTTAAAAACCGGAGAAAGGGAAGTAGAAAATATTTTTTCCCAATTTAAAAATATTAATATTGCTCCAGCAAAAGATGAAATGTTGGATTTTGGTTGCGGGGTAGGTCGCTTAGCTCGCTATTTTCTAAAATATTTTTCTAAATATAATGGTACCGATATTTCCCGTCCGATGATAGAAAGAGCCAGAGAGATAAACCGCGGATTATCAGCTGAGTTTTTTATTAATGAAGCTGATTTAAAAATTTTTTCTGATGATAAATTTAGTTTTGTTTATTCTGGTATAGTTTTGCAACATTTACCCAGCAGGGAATTGATAAAAAAATATATTTTGGAATTTAAGCGAGTTCTAAAAAATGCTGGTATTTTGGTTTTTCAATTACCGAGCAAGATTCCTCTGGCTTTTCGTTTTCATCCGGTCCGACGTTTATATAATTTCTTAAAGTTAATCGGATTTTCGGAAAAGTTTTTATATCAAAAAATAGGGCTTTACCCTATTAAAATGAGTTTTATTTCTGAGATAGACATGAAAAAGTTTTTAGAAGATAGCGGTTTTGAGATTTTGGCGACAAAAGAAGACACCTATTGTGGACCCCGCGTCCAAAGCCGTACTTATTATTGTAGAAAATAATTTTTTATGGCACTTTTTAGAAAAAGTGGCATGAAAAATTTTATAGCGAATATCCTGAAATTTTGAATTGCTGGCAAGTAAAAAATTAATTTTACTATATTTTTTTAATATTTCCAAGAATTATCATAAAAAATATTTTAATTGTTTTTTAAACTTGACTTATTATCACTATTATGTTATAATAATTTGTTGTACTTTTAAAAATTGATTACAGCTATGAGATTCTTTATTATGAAGGTGTTTTATAGCTGTAATCATAAAGATTGTAGTTCTGGCTCCGGAATAGGGCAAATTAAAAAAGCGCAATATAGCGCAAGGAGGTTATAATGAGTAATAAAACTAATTTTTTGATTTCCGGGATTGAAACCGGTAAACTTAATGCTATGGTTAAAAATGTCATGTTGCAAACCGGGATTATTGATCCCAAAGAAGCCGTGCGCATGATGAACGCTGGTGAATTACAGGTTTCCTTAATCAAGCCAAGGTGGCGTGAGAAAGACGGAATCATCTATTTCTCAGTCACCAGTGATGGTACTACTGGTGAAGAATGGATTGCCCGCTTGGAAGGCAAAGGGTTCCGAGTTAGCGATTATGCTAAGAAAATATTATGTTCCAAAGAATTCAAGCCGACCTCGGGAGTGACAACTGAGATAGCTGTCCTCAAGGGCCTGCTTTTCGAGGATAGTGATCGGATTACTAGGAAGATTCGCGCCTTTGCTGTTAGGCGTAAATTCAAAATACCCAACTCTGAAGTTGCCTGCCTTATCCGTGAGGTTTTCTCTGATAAGGAGCTTGAAGAAGCTATGGGTTTGACATGGATTGCAGTCATGCATAAGTCCATCAAAGATTCTAATGGCGACTTGAGATTGCTTCGCGTTGATTGCCTTGATGGTGGTTCCTGGTTGAGTACGAACTATAGCGGTCCTGGTCGCAGGTGGAATGGTCTTGGCGGTTTTGCCTTCGCGCTCTCGCAAATTAGCTCTTAAGGCTTTGTCCCTTTGTTTTTTTTAAGCTCTTTTAATATTATTATGCCTCGGTTTGCTAATACTACCCGAGGCTTTTTTTATTATTAAGATAAACTATTTCAAACTAATCTTCCGGCTTAACTCGGTAATATCTTTTTCCATTTTTACCATCCTTAACCTCATTCTAAATATTAAATAAAACAACATTAAAACCGCTACATAGAAGACCAAATTAATACCCGAAGAAGAAAAGCCTAGATCCATTACTAATTTATCAATCGGTTTAATAAAAAGGATAATTACAACCCCAATAGACCAAAAAATTAACCAAAAAAAGAATTCATTAATAGTAATGGATTTTTTTTTCCATTCTCGGCCTAATTTAAAAATAAAGAAAATTAAAATCAAAATGGCAATTACTTGTTGAATCATATTTTTATAATTATTTTATTAAATATTTAAATTATCCACTGATCTTCCTAAAAAGCAAATCCTTAATTATTTTAAAACCCCCAGAAAATTTCTGGCCAAACTCTTCATATAAAACAGTAATTGAAACCTCCTTAATTTTATATTTATATTTATGGGCCTTGGCTAAAATTTCAGTACAATGAGCCATGCGATTATTTTCAATTTTAATCTTCTCAGCTACTTCTTTAGTCATGGCTCGAAAACCACTTTGGGGATCACTGGTTTTGATGCCAAAAAATATAAAATTAAATAATTTCGCTAAAGGCATAATAATTTTTTTCTTTAAAGCTGGAACATCAGATTTAATTTCTAAAAAACGTGAGCCAAAAACAATATCAGTCTCACCTCGTTTTAGTGGTTCTACTACTCGAGAAATTTCTTTGGCTAAAAATTGACCATCAGCATCAAAATGGACAATAATATCAGCTCCATTTTTTAGGGCATATTCATTCCCGGTTTGAAGGGCTGCTCCTTGGCCTAAGTTTATCGGATGAGATAAGAGCTTAATTTTATCATTATTTATACTTTTAATTTTTTCAATTGTTTTATCTTTTGAACAATCATCAACTATTACAACTTTATCGACATAATTTAAAACATCCATAACCGTTGTAGCTATGTTTTTTTCTTCATTATAGGCAGGTATTACGGAGAATATCATCATATTTTTATTTATTTAACTATAGCATATTTTATATTATATTTAAAATGTGCTAAAATATTAAAGAACTGAATATTACTATTTAATAACGGAATTTATCTAATTTTATGAATTTTTTTATTCAAATTTATGACCAATTTACTATTTTTTTAGCTAAAAGTAGGATTTTGTTATTTGGTTTATATCGAGTTTTATTTGTTAGGGTTTATTTTACATTTATTATCTTAATAAATCTATTTTTATGGTGGGGGGCTTATTTCATGTATAGCCGAATAGGTCAGGATGTAGCGATATTACATTATAATGTTGACTTCGGGGTAGATTTAATCGGCCATAAAAAATATTTATTTTTACTTCCTTTATTAGGGCTGATTTTTATTTTAATAAATAAAATTATGTTATTGTTTTTAATAAAAAAAGATGATTTTAAATTTTTATCTTATTTCTTATTATCTTTTCTGGTTTTATTAAATATTTTTTTAGGACTATCACTTTATTCGGTTTATTTAATTAATTTTTAAAAATATTAGTATGGAATTTCAAATTATTAAAATCTTATTTTTATCGACTTTGGCTTTTGTTTTCACTTTTTTGTGGACCCCGGTTTTAACTAATTTTTTATACAAGAACAAATTAGGTAAGAAAATCAGAAATTCAGGTGGAACCCCAATTTTTACTAAGTTACATTTACATAAAGCTGGAACTCCTACTATGGGAGGAATTTTAATTTGGGGAACAACTCTTATTTTCGCTGTTTTCTTCTATTATTTATATCTACTTTTTCCGGGAGATCTTAGTTCAGCTTTGAATTTTTTATCACAAAAAGAAACATTATTGCCTTTGGGGGCGTTATTAGCCTCAGCTTTAATTGGGTTATTAGATGATTGGTTGGATGTTAGAGACCGAGGAGTTTTCGGCGGAGGTGGACTTAAAATGAGACATCGTTTATTAATCTATACTTTGATTGCCGTGATTGGAGCTTTATGGTTTTATTTTAAATTAGATTGGACGACTATTCATGTTCCTTTCTTGGGTTATTTCCAAATAGGTTGGTGGTATATTCCAGTTTTTATTTTTGTAATTGTAGCGACTTCTTTTTCGGTTAATGAAACTGACGGACTGGATGGTTTAGCCGGTGGAGCCTTATTAGTGGCCTTTGCCTCTTATGGAATTATTTCTTTTGTTATGGGGAGGTATGATTTGGCGGTTTTTTGTGGAGTTATAATTGGAGCCTTATTAGCCTTTTTATGGTTTAATATTCCCCCAGCTCGTTTTTATATGGGGGATACAGGATCAATGAGTTTAGGGGTAACGCTGGGGATTATTGCTCTTTTAACTAATAATGTTTTAATTTTACCTTTCATTGGCTTTATATTTGTTATTGAATCTTTATCAGTTATTATTCAAATTTTATCTAGGAAAATAAGGAAGAAAAAAGTTTTCTTATCAGCACCTATTCATCATCATTTTCAGGCTAAGAACTGGCCAGAAAGTAAAATCGTGATGCGTTTTTGGTTGATATCCGGTGTTATGGCTGTTATTGGTGTATTAATTTTCTTAGCTGATAAAACATTTAATTAAAATCGCAATGTTTAAAAGAAAAGAAACAAGAAGATTAGCCCCGGCTGTAACTAGCGTCTCTAAAAACAGGAATGGTTTTAGTTTTAAGAATTTTTTTCTCGCTAAGGGGAAGGTGGACAAGTATTTATTGGGCGTGGTTTTAATTTTATTAATTTTTGGATTAGTCGTTTTGTTCAGCGCCTCTTTAGTCACCGCCCACTCCAGCACCGGCGATGCTTATTATTATATTAAAAAACAATTATTTGCTCTTTTTTTAGGTTTAGGTTTTTTACTCGTTTTGATTCGGGTTAATTATAAAGTTTTTAAAAATTTTTCCCTTTTCTTTCTTTTAAGTATTTTCGTTTTATTGGTTTTAGTTTTTATTCCTGGAATTAGGGGGGACTTTGGAACTTCTCGTAGTTGGATTTATATTTTCGGCTTTTCTATTCAACCGGCCGAAATAGCTAAACTTTTTCTTATTTTTTATTTGTCGGCTTGGGTTGAGATTAGAAAAGATGATTTAAAAATTTTTTCTAAGGGCTTATTTCCTTTTATGATAGTTTTAAGTCTTATTGCTATTTTACTTTTAGCCCAGCCAGATATCGGTACCTTATTTTTAGTTTTTATTATCTCTTTATCTATTTATTTTGTAGCGGGGGGGAATATGAAGCAGATAATAATATCATCCTTGATTTTTATAATAGCTTTAACTTATTTTTTCTATCAAGCCGAAAAACCGAACTCTTCTAGTTTTATAAAAGAATATCAATTAAATCGAGTTAAATGTTTACAGGATCCAGATTTTGATCGCGATTCTTGTTATCAAATAAATCAATCATTAATTGCAGTAGGTTCTGGCGGTTTGTTTGGTCGAGGATTGGGGAACAGTTTACAAAAATTTAATTATTTACCAGAGGTTTGGTCTGACTCAATTTTTCCAATAATTGCTGAAGAGATTGGTTTGGTTGGTTCCATAATTCTTATTTTCATTTATTTCTTTATTTTCATGAAAGGGATGATTATTGCCAAAAGAGCCCCTGATATGTATGGTCGATCTTTAGCCGTAGGGATATCAGTTTGGATATTTTTTCAAGCCTTTTTAAACATTGGCGGAATGATAAATCTTATCCCTATGACTGGAGTTCCACTTCCTTTTGTTAGTGCCGGAGGAACGTCCTTAATGATGCTTTTAGCTTCTTGTGGTATACTTTTAAATATTGGTCGCCAAGGAACAACGGAACAAGATTTTTAGATTATTAATCTTTTTATATTCTCATTCGTATGATAAACGAAAACGTAAAATTTAAAAAAACTAAGATAATTCTTAGCGGTGGCGGAACTGGTGGTTCAGTTACACCATTACTTCAAATTCATAAAGATTTAAAAAATGAATTTGATTTTTTATTTGTTGGAACTTACAAGGGAATCGAACGAGAAATAATTAAAAAAGAAGATATACCTTATCGGCCAATTTTAAGTGGCAAATGGCGTCGTTATTTTTCCTTATTTAATTTTTTAGATATTTTTAAAATATTTTTCGCTTTTTGGCAGTCTTTATTTTTACTAAAAAAAGAGAAACCGGGATTGGTTATAAGTGCTGGTGGTTTTGTGGCCGTCCCATTATCCCTAGCTTCTTGGTTTTTAAAAATTCCAATTATAGTTCATCAACAAGATGTTGCCCCAGGATTGGCTAATAAAATAATGTCAAAAGTAGCCAAAGTAACGACCTTAACATTTTCTAAATCTTTAGATAATTATAGTTCCAAAGCTAAATTAATTGGGAACTTAGGTCCAAATTTAGAAGATTTTAGTTTTGATAAGCAGGCTATTTTAAGAAAATATAAAATAGAAGAATCTAATTTTCCTTTAGTTCTAGTTTTAGGTGGGGGAACAGGGTCAGTTTTCTTGAATAGATTAATTTCTGATTCCATGGAAGATTTAGTTGTTTTCTCAACCGTTTTTCATGTTAGTGGCAAGAAGGAGAGGGATGTTCAAAAGCATTTTGTCCATAAAAATTATAAAAAGATAGATTTTATTCCCCATCAAGATATTTTAGCTTTGTTATTCGTGGCTGATTTAGTGGTGTCTCGTTGTGGTCTAGGAACATTAACGGAGTTATCTTTTTTCAAAAAACCAGCTATTTTAATTCCGATGCCTAATTCTCATCAAGAATTTAATGCTAAAGAATTCGCCCAAGCCGGAGCAGCTAAAGTTTTAGCTGAAGATAATTTACGACCTGATATTTTTATTAATGAGGTTAGAAATATTTTAAATAATTCTGAATTAAAAAACAGATTAAGTGAAAAAATTTCTTCGGTTATTAGAAATGGTAATAATGATATGGTCAAAATAATTAAACAAATTTTAAATTAACCTAATATGAAACTGAAAGATTATAAGAATATTTATATGATAGGGATAAAGGGGGTAGGATTGGCCATGCTAGCTCAGTTTTTAGCGAGTAAAGGATTTAATGTTAGCGGATCGGATATTAAAGATGTTTTCCCGACTGATAAAACCTTAATTAATGCCAAAATTAAATTTAAAAATGGTTTTTCACTCAAAAATTTTCCAGAGAAAATTGATTTAATAATTTATTCTTCAGCTTTTAATGAAAAAGAAAATATTGAACTGCGGTATTTTAAGAATAAAAATATTCCTAAAATTTCTTATGCTCAAGCTTTGGGATATTTATTTAGTGATTATTTTGGAATTTCAGTTTGTGGTAGCCATGGTAAGACAACGGTTACTTCTTGGTTGGGTTATGTTCTACAACGAAGCGGTCTTTCACCTAATGTTTTGACTGGTTCTTATGTTGAACAATTTAAGGGTAGCGCCTTAATTGGCAAATCCCAATATTTTATTGCCGAATCTGATGAGTATCAGAATAAGTTCCAGTATTTTAATCCCCAAGCTATTGTTTTAAATAATATTGATTTTGATCATCCTGATTATTTTAAGGATGAAAAAGCGTATTATAAGGTTTTTGCTGATTTTATAAAAAAAATTCCTAAATCTGGTTTTGTGGTGGTTAATTTAGATAATAGTTTAGCTTTCAGGGCTTCTAAAAATTCAGCCGGAAAAATAATTGGATATTGCCTAGATGATATGGGGAAGAATTTTAAGGGAGGAAAATATAAAATTTATTTCTCTAAGAATTTAAAATTAGAATCTAGCTATCAAGCTTTTGAGGTTTATGAGAATAATAAAAGTTTGGGCGAGTTTAAAATAAAATTATTTGGTCGTCATAATGTTTCTAATGCTTTGGCTGTTATTGCTACTTCATTGAAATTAGGTGCTAAGGTTGATGATATTAAAAAAGCTTTATGGTCCTTTTCGGGCTCAGCTCGTCGTTTTGAGGTTTTAGGAAAATTTCAGGGCAATATTATTATTGATGATTATGCTCATCATCCAACCGAAGTAAGAGCTTGTTTAGAAGCAGTTAAACAAAAGTATAAGAATAAAAAAATAATTACTGTTTTTCATCCGCATACTATTAGTCGAACTAAGGCGTTAGCGAATGATTTTGCCAAAAGTTTTGCTCAGTCAGATAAGGTTTATTTATTAGAAATTTATACTTCAGCTCGAGAAAAGGCTGGTGGTTTTTCTAGTCTTGATTTAATGGAGAAAATAGGGCAGTATAATTTGAAAAGCAAAATTATCCAAGAGTTAAAGTATTTTAAGGATATGAAGAGGGTTGAAAAAGAATTACGAAAAATCAAAGGGAATGATAACATTATTTTGCTCCTAGGCGCCGGCGATGTCTTTCGCGTAGGGGAGAATTTATTGAAAATTCGAAAATAATGTAAATAAATTAAATTTTCTTATTTTTTGAAGAAAATTTATAATTTATAATTTATAATTAATTTGATGAATCTAGAAATTTTAGAAAATATAAAATTGTCTGATTATACTACTTTTAAAATTGGTGGTTTAGCTAAGTTTTTTGTTGTGGTTAAAAATGAAGAGGAATTGATAACGGCCTTAAGTTGGGCTAATAAAAAGGGTGAGGCTATATTTATATTAGGTGGTGGATCAAATATTTTATTATCTGATCAAGGTTTTTCTGGTTTAGTTATAAAGAACGAAATTAAAGGAATAGAAATAATATCAGAGAATGAAAAGGAAGTTGTTGTGCGGTCTTTTAGCGGTGAGATTTGGTCTAAATTAGTTTACTTTACGATTGAAAATAATTTGTATGGTTTAGAAAATACTTTCTATATTCCCGGAACAGTTGGGGCCTCGCCAATGCAGAATATTGGGGCTTACGGGGTGGAGATAAAAGATGTTTTCTATAATTTAGGCGCCCTAAATTTAAAAACAGGAGAGAAAAAACATTTCGATTTAAGAGAATGCCAATTTGGTTATCGGGACAGTGTTTTTAAAAATGAATTAAAAGGAAAATATTTTATCTTGTGGGTAGAGTTTAAGCTTAGTCGTAGTGGAAAATTAAATTTAAATTATCCTGATGTTCAACGAGTTTTAGCGGAAAGGGGAATTAAGGAGCCGAGTTTAAGAGAGCTAACAGAAATTATCAGAGAAATTCGTGATAGTAAATTACCTAATCCGGCAGTCATAGCTAATGCTGGTTCATTTTTTAAAAATCCAATAATTAGTGCCGAGCATTTTGAAGTCTTAAAAGAAAAGTTTCCCGATATTAAAAGTTTTCCCGATGAGAGGGGGATTAAGATTCCGGCTGGTTGGTTGATAGAACAATGTGGTTTTAAGGGAAAAAAATTTGGTCCAGTCGGAGTTTATGAAAAACAGGCTTTGATAATTGTAAATCATGGTGGGGCTAAACAGGCGGATGTTTTGAATTTGGTTGGGGAAATAAAGCGAGAAGTTAAGAATAATTTTAGTATTGATTTAGAGGAAGAGGTTAATGTGTTCTAGTTTTTGTTTGCAAATTAATTAAAAAATAAATATAATGTTTTTATTAAGAAATAAATAAATGACTACTAAAGAAATACGCCAAAAATACCTACAATTCTTCGCGGGGAAAAACCATCAAGTTATTTCCAGCGCTTCTTTAATTCCCGAAAATGATCCCAGTTTGCTTTTTGTAAACTCCGGGATGTCGCCTTTAGTCCCGTATTTATTGGGTGAAAATCATCCGGCCGGCGTTAGATTGGTTAATAGCCAAAAATGCTTCCGCTCTGAAGATATTGATGAAGTTGGTGATGGTCGTCACAATACTTTTTTTGAGATGCTAGGAAATTGGAGCTTGGGAGATTATTTTAAAGAGGAACAGCTTAATTGGTGGTTCCAATTTATGATGGATGAACTTAAATTAGATATAGATAAAATTTATCAAACCGTTTATGTTGGTGATGGAAAAAACATTTCTAAAGATAATGAATCAATAGAAATTTTAAAGAATATTTATAAAAAATATGGTTTAGAGGTTGAAGAAGGCCCGGAAACTACTGAAAAAGGAGATAGTGGTTCGGGAGAAGAAATTAATTTTTCAACCCAAAGAATTTTTGCTTATCGTGATAAAAATTGGTGGCAGAGAGGTGATGCTGTAGGGGAGCTAGGTGGACCAGATAGTGAAACTTTTTATGATACCGGAAAACAACATGATCCAAAGTTTGGTGAGCACTGTCATTTAAATTGTGATTGCGGTCGTTTTGTAGAAATTGGTAACTCCGTTTTTATGCAATACCAAAAAACAGTTAATGGTTGGGAGGAATTAAAAAATAAAAATGTTGATTTTGGTGGTGGTTTAGAAAGACTAGCTATGGTTGTTAATAATTTAGATAATATTTTCAGAATTGATTCTCTAGAAAATATTATCCAAAAAATTGAAGAATTGTCTGGTAAAAAATATGATGATAACAAAAAACATTTTGAGATAATAGCTGATCATATTAAATCAGCCGTTTTTCTTTTAGGTGATGATAAAAAACTCAGTCCTTCTAATACCGATCAAGGTTATATTATTAGACGTTTGGTCAGACGGGCTTTAAGATCTTCTCGTCAAATAGGTATTAATAGAGATAATTGGTTGGCAAGTTTAGCTCAAATAATTATAGATTTTTATGGAGGTGACTATCAGGAACTTCAAAGAAATGCTGATTTTATTTCCCAGTCAATTAGGGAAGAAGAAGAGAAATTCGGCAAAACTATAGAAAAAGGGGAAAAGGTTTTAAGTTTAATTGCCGAAAAGGGCGAAGTAATTAATGGAGAAATTGTTTTTAATCTATTCCAAAGTCATGGTTATCCGTTAGAAATGACTCAAGAAATAATGGCCGAGAAAAACATTAAACCCTCCGATAATTTTTTGAATGAATATCAATCAGCCATGTCTAAGCATCAAGAACTATCCAAAACCGCTTCAGCTGGTAAATTTAAGGGTGGTTTAGCCGATCAAAGTGAGGCTACTACTAAATTGCACACAGCTTCTCATTTATTATTAGAGGCCTTAAGAAGAGTTTTAGGTTCTCAAGTTGAGCAACGAGGAAGTAATATCACCGCTGAACGTTTGAGGTTTGATTTTTCTCATGGTGAAAAAATGACTGATGAACAGAAAAAACAAGTTGAAGATTTAGTGAACGAAGTTATTCGCGGAAAATATCAGGTCAAATGTGAGGAGATGACCGTCGAAGAGGCTAAGGCCAAAGGAGCAACGGGTGTTTTTGAAAAAAAATATAGTGAAAAAGTAAAAGTATATTTTATCGGTGATTTTAAATCCGTCGGTCAAGAGATTTTTTCTAAGGAAATTTGCGGAGGACCACATGTTGATAATTTGGCCGATATGGGTGTTTTTAAAATACAAAAAGAAGAAAGCTCTTCTTCCGGGGTAAGGCGAATTAAGGCCATTCTTAGTCCTCTTGACAATAATAGTAAATAAATATATAATTATTTTACATTAAATATTTTAGAAATATTTATTTTTGTATTTTTTAGATTTTGATAAAGAATTAGTCTTTATCAAAGTTTTTTGTGTTGATGGATAATAAAAACGATTCTATAATTGACTCTAAAGATTTCATTGAAATAAAAGGTGAAATTTTGGAATTGATGCCAGCTGCTAGTTTTAAAATAAGACTAGAAAATGGGCATGAAATTTTGGGTCATTTGTCAGGCAAAATGAGAATGAACAAAATTAGACTTTTGCCGGGTGATAAGGTTAAGGTTCAAATTAGCCCTTATGATTTAAGTAAGGGGCGTATTACCTTCCGTCTGTAATTTATTAGAAGTCTTAATTGGAGTTCTTTTTGTTTTTTATTTTTTAATTTTTTATTTTTATGAAAGTACGAGCTAGCGCTAAAAAAATATGTAAAGATTGTAAAATAGTTCGCCGTAAGGGTCGAGTTTATGTTATTTGTAAAAATCCTAAACATAAACAAAGACAGGGCTAGTTTTTAAAATTATTTAATTATAAATTTATGATAGTAAGAATATCTGGGGTAACAATACCAAACGAAAAAAGAGTAGAAGTAGCTTTAACTTATGTTTTTGGTGTTGGGCCTAAATTTGCTAAAGATATTTTAAAATTAGCTAATGTTGATCCCAATATTAGAGTAAAAGACCTAAAAGAAAATGAAGTAAACCTTTTGCGTGATATTATTGAGAAAAAATATACCACTGAAGGAGATTTACGTCGAGAGGTAGCTAGCAATATTAAAAGATTAAAAGAAATTGGAGCTAGAAGGGGAGTTTGCCACACTAAGAGATTGCCCGCCCGAGGTCAAAGAACTAAGACCAATAGTCGTACCGTTAGAGGTAATAAAAGATTAACTATGGGCTCTGGTAAAAGCAAGGCAGCTACTCAAAAAACTTAATTTTTAATAGAATTTAATTTAAATAAAATATGACCGAAGAAAAAAAAGATATAAAAATTGATGAATCTTTAGAAGAAATAAAAGATATTGATAATAAAAATGATCAATCGCTGGAAGATGATTCGGTTGATGATGATTTGTTTTCCGATGATGATATTTCTAAAGAAGAAAATAAAAACGAAATAGAGGATTTACCAGAAGAAATTAAACAAAAGTTAGAAAAGAATAAACAGGCTCGAAGTAAGAAAAAATTAATCAAAAAAAGAAAGAAAAAAGAGCTGGTTAAAATAAAATCTGGCCATGCTTATATCAATGCTACCTATAATAATACTATTATTTCCTTAACAGATAAAACCGGTAATGTTATTTCTTGGGCCAGTGCTGGAATGGCTGGCTTTAAGGGAGCTAAAAAAGCTACTCCGTATGCTGCTCAAATTATTGCTAAAATTGCAGTTTTAAAAGCTAAAGAAGAATTCGGTTTAGAAGAGGTTAAGGTTTTTGTAGCTGGGGTAGGAACTGGTCGAGAATCTGCTATTAGATCTTTGAATGCTAATGGTTTAATTATCTCTAGTATTAAAGACGTAACCGCAGTTCCTCATAATGGTTGTCGTCCTAAAAAACCTCGTCGAGTTTAATAATCTATTAATTTAAAATAAATATGGGAAAAAATCTAGATTCAAAATGTAAACAATGTCGTCGGATTGGAGAGAAGCTATTTTTGAAAGGAGAGCGTTGTTTATCAACTAAATGCGCGATGGTTAAGAGGAATTATCCTCCTGGTTTTCATGGACCTAAGGGTAAAAAGCGATCTAGTGATTACGGTTTGCAATTAAATGAAAAACAAAAAACTAAAAAGATGTATGGTTTAAATGAAAATCAATTTAGAACATCTTTTAATAAAGTTCAGAAAAAGGGTGGTGATGTTGGTCCTAATTTTTTAAGACATTTAGAAATGCGTCTAGACAGTCTTATCTATAGAGCTGGTTTTGCTTCTTCTAGAAGTTTGGCCAGACAATTAGTTAATCATGGTCATTTTTCGGTTAATGATAGAAAAGTTGATGTGCCGTCTTATCAAGCTAAAATTGGACAAATTATTAAAATTAAAAAAAGCTCTAAAAATAATAAGTATTTCAGAGATTTACCAGAAAAATTAAAGAATCTATCACCGGAGCTTAAGAGTTGGTTAGCTGTAGATATTAAAGAGTTGTCCGCTAAGGTTTTGCATGAACCTAGACCCCAGGATTTACCTTCTAATGTTAAGACCCACATGATTATTGAGTTTTATTCAAAATAAAATTTAAAATATTTAAATTTAATTAATTTTAATTAAAAAAAATATGGAAAATATAGCCTTAGCAAAAAAGATTGATTTCAAACATGATAATAATTTAGATGGCTCAATTATCGTGGAACCATTATATCCTGGGTATGGAAATACAATCGGAAATGCTCTACGTCGAGTTTTATTGTCATCTTTACCAGGTTCAGCGGTAGTAGGGGTTAAAATTAAAGGGGCTAAACATGAATTCATGGCCTTGCCGGGAGTTAAGGAAGATATTTTAGATATTATTTTGAATTTAAAACAATTACGATTAAAAATATTAACTGATACCGAGGAAATTTTAAAATTAGAATTAAACGTTCAGGGGAAGAAGCAAGTGACAGCCAAGGATATTAAAAAAGATAGTCAAATAGAAATAGTTAACTCCGATTTAGTTCTAGGAAATATCACTGACCCTACTGGTAGCTTAATTATGGAGATTTATGTAGCTAATGGTCGAGGTTATTTCTTAGCCGATAAAACCAAAAAAGATGTTAAAGAGGTTGATTATATCGAAGTAGATTCAATTTTTTCACCGATTTTAGGTATTAGTTATAAAGTTGAAAACGTTCGTGTTGGTAAGATGACTAATTGGGATAAACTTATTTTAGAAATAAAGACTGATGGCACTATTTCCTTAGAAGAAGCTTTTGACCAATCGGTTGCTATTCTGATTGATCAATTTAAAGCCCTAGTTAATGTTAATGGTTCAGTTGAAGTTGATTCTAAAGACGAAATCGTTGTCGAGAAAAAAAAGAAGAAAGAATCAATTAAAGAAGACCAAGAAGAAGAACCAATAAAACCTAAGAAAAAGAAGAAAGAGTAACTTAAATTTATTATTTTTTATAATTATGAGACATAAAAATAAAATCAAAAAATTAGATAGAAAAAAAGAACCACGAGAACTAATGTTGCGAAACCTAGCTTCTAGTATTATTATTTACGAAAAAGTTAAAACATCTGAAGCTAAGGCTAAGGCTGTTAAACCCTTAGTGGAAAAGGTTATAACTATGTCTAAGAAGGGCGATTTAACTGCTAGAAGAAATTTAATAAGAATACTTTTGCAACCTCAGGCTATAAAAAAGTCGATGGAGGTTTTAGGTGATAGATATAAAGATCGATCAGGTGGTTATTGTCGAATAATAAAAATTGGAGCTAGACAGGGCGATGGCGCTCAAATAGTTCAAATTGAGCTAGTTTAATTAAAGGTAATAAATATAAATATGAAAAATATTGAGAGAAAAATCCATAAAATTGATGCTGACGGGCAAGCTGTCGGTCGCTTAGCTACTAGAATAGCCACTATTTTACGTGGGAAAAATAAACCAGAATTTGTTCCGCACTTAGATTTAGGTGATATTGTTGAAGTTATAAATATTAAAAATGTAAAGTTTACTGGTAAAAAAATAGATCAAAAAAAATACTTTAGTTATTCAGGTTATCAGGGAGGATTAAAAGAGAAAAAAATGAAAGATGTTTTCGCACTTAATCCTGGGGATGTTCTTAGACGAGCTGTTTTGGACATGTTAGCCCCAACTAGAATGAGAAAAGATATTATAAAAAGATTAATTATTAGATAAATAATCGAATAATTCAGTTTTTATTAATTATTAAAATTAATTTCCAATAAAATGGCAGAAGTCAAAAAAAACAAGAAGAATACAACTATTAGTAAGACAACTGATAAGAAGCCTAGTGTTAAAAAACCAGTTATTAAAAAAGATAAGGTTGTTTTAGAAAAAGAAGTAAAAGCAAAAACAAGTAAAGTTGTTAAACCTTCAACCAAAGAAGTAGCTGATGTTGTGGTTGCTAAAAATAAAACTATTTCTGGAAAATATATTGAAGCTGTGGGGCGAAGAAAAACAGCCGTAGCTCAAGTTAGAATGTATGAAAAAGGGCAAGGTAATTTTACTATTAATGGTTTTAGCTCTTTAGAATATTTTAAAAGAGAAGAAAATTCTAGTGTGGCTCTACAACCCCTAAAGTTAGTTTCTAAATTAAAAGATTTCGATTTTTCAATACTGGTAAAAGGTGGTGGTGTTTTAGGTCAGATAGATGCAATTAGACACGGAATAGCTCGAGCTTTAGTAAAATATGATCCAGAATTTAGGGCAATTTTAAAAGTTAGTGGTTATATTACCAGAGATCCTCGTAAGAAAGAAAGAAAGAAACCGGGGCTTAAGAAAGCGCGTAAGGCTCCGCAATGGAGTAAACGTTAAAGCGCACTCTATACAGTGTCAAAACGTTAATCATTTTTATTCTAAAATACTAATAAAGCGCTGTCAGCGCTTTATTATTTATCTAATTATATTCTAATTTTTTAAAAATGAAATTAAGCATTGGAATTATAACTTATAATCAGTCAACTTATAAATACTTAAATTTATTTTTATTTAGTTTATCTGAAGCGATAGAAAAAGCTCGGATATCGAATCCTGATTTAGAAATATTTTTTCTAGCAGTTGATAATAGCGACTCTGATTTTAACAGTAATCATAATTATCTAATTGATTATCAGAAAGATAAGCCGGGAAAAATTTGGCGATCTGATATGAATTTAGGATTTTCTAAACCCTATAATTGCATGATGAATTGGTCGATTGAACAGGGAAGTAATCTTTTTTTAATGCTTAACCCCGATGTTTTATTAGATATCGATTTTATAGCCAATTTAGTCCAAAAATACAAAGCGGATGAGACGATAGCCATTTTGGTTCCTAAGATATTCTATTGGGATTTTTCGAACAATGTTAAAACTACTATAATTGATAGCTGTGGTGTCGGCTTAAATAAGGCTCATCGTTTTTTTGATATTGGTCAAGGCCAATCAGGAGAGAATCGTTTTTTATTAGAAGAAGAAGTCTTTGGTTTTAGTGGGGCGGGAGCTTTATTAAATCTAAATATTTTAAAGAAAGTTGCCTATAGTTTTGATAATTATTATCAATTTTTTGATGAGCGAATGTTTATGTATAAAGAAGATGTTGATTTGTCTTATCGTTTACAATTGCTTGGGGCTAAAATATTATTCTTGCCTGAAGCTAAAATGTATCATCATCGAACGCTATCTTCTTATCGGCAAAAATTAATAAATAAAGTTAGGCAGAAGAAAATTATTTCTGACTATTCAGCTCTTAATCAATTTATTATTTTGTTTAAATCTAAAAACCTCTCTTTTTCTCCAAAAATAAAATTATTGACTGCTGGTCGATATATTATTCTTTGGTTTTTTGCCCTAATTTTTTCTAGAAAAGTCTTTCAAGAAGCAATGGGTTTAAGGGCTGAAATTATCAAAAAAAGCCCATATTTAGCCGAAAATAGGGGGATAATTGACAAAATAGAGGGTTTCATGGATAGATATTGACTTATTATTTAAAATATGTTTTAATGTATCTATAATAACTATTTATTATTTATTTTTTATATATGGAAAATTTACTAAAAAAAATGTTAAAAGAGAAAAAAGAGAAGGAATTAATGAAACTAAACGCTATTGAAATCGTTAATGTTTTATTTAAAGAACTTCAAGAAAGGGAGAAAGATATTTTATCCCGTCGTTTCGCTTTGAAAGATAAAGACTATCAAACCCTAGAAGAAATTGGAAACTTGCATAATTTAACTAGGGAGAGAATTAGACAAATAGAAAGATCTAGTTTAAAAAAATTAAAAAAGATAGAAGAATTGAGCGAACATTTAGATGTTATGCGAGATTTAGTATCTAAGTTATTAGAAGAACATGGGGGTTTGATGGAAAAAGATTTTTTATTAGATATTTTGTCAGTTCTATTCATCAAGGCTAATGGTTCTACAGTTGGTTTTGATAGAAAAATTTATAAAAATAATTTAGATTTTATATTATCAGAAATTTTAGATGATCATATTGATAAAGTTGATAATTCTGATAAGTTTGCCGTTTCTTACAAAATTAAAGATCAGGCGATTGAATATTTTGAAAAGATGGCCGATGAATTAAAAGACAAGATAAAAGACATTAAAAAAACCATGCACTTTGAAGAGTTGGTTGAGGTGTTGCGAGGATTAAAATCTTTTTCAGATTATAAAAACAATCTTTTGAATAAGGCTGGTAAGGAATTAGATTTAAAATATATTTTTAAAGATGAAATTTTCCCAGAATGGGCTGATATTATAAATAAAAACAAGTCTTTTTATTCTTTTATGCAAGCAGTTAAGGGAATTAATCCTAATATCTTTGGTCATTGGGGAAGTGATGATTCAGCCGAAATAAAACCAAAGAGAATCGCCGATAAAATATATTTAATATTAAAAAATGAAGAGAAACCAATGCACTTTTCTAAAATAACTGAAAAGATAAATGAAACCGGTTTCGACCATAAAAAGGTTAGCCAAGGCTCGGTCCATAATGAATTAATATTGGACGATCGTTATATTCTAGTAGATAGAGGAATTTACTCTTTAAAAGATTGGGGAAAATAATTTATTAATTAGAAGATATAGAAGTAAAGCTCTAGCTAGAGCTTTATTTTTTTATCTAAAAACAGACAGTATTATATGATTAAATCTCTTATTTTAAGTAAACTTTCTTGTCTTTATCATCTTCGTAGAATATATTGGTTTTTTTATTAAAATATGTTAGAATATTAAAAGATATAAAAATTATTTTTTTTGTTTTTATGAACATAATTGTTAATTTTAGTAAAATTCAAGATTTTTTTAATTTGCCACCAGATGTTATGTTATGGCGTTTTATGGCTAATTTTGGTTGGGTTATTATAGCCATAATGTTTTTATTAGTTGTTAAGGATTTTTGGTTAAACTATATTAGAGCTAAATGGTTTAAAAATTTTAAATTTATTCTCTTGGCAATTGATATTCCTAAAGGGAATATTCAATCTCCTCAAGCGGTAGAAAACCTTTTTACTTATCTAGGTGGAGCTCATGGTACTCAAAGTTTTTTTGATAAATGGTTTTCA
This sequence comes from Patescibacteria group bacterium, assembly GCA_041656935.1. Taxonomy (GTDB): domain Bacteria; phylum Patescibacteriota; class Patescibacteriia; order Patescibacteriales; family UBA12465. The sequence continues at coordinate 93,838 of JBBACQ010000001.1, read as the reverse complement.
GGAGAGTTTCAACTATCTTTTAGCTTTGAAATAGTTAGCTTAGAAGGATACACTCAGTTTTTAATCAGGACTCCAGCCCATTTTAGAAACTTAGTAGAATCAGCTGTTTATTCTCAATATCCCGATGCTGAAATTGTTGAGGTGGATGATTATTGTGAAAGCTTTCCCCGTAAGTTTCCTGATGAAGAATATGATATTTGGGGCTCAGAATTTATTCATTCGGCCCATTACATGTATCCTATTAAGCTTTATCGAGAATTTGAACACCGTTTAGGGCCAGAAGAAACAGTTTTTAGGGATCCGATGGCGGGGTTGATGGAATTATGTAGTACTTTACGTCGAGGAGAAAATTTAATGTATCAGATAATTGTTATTCCAACTGGTTTTGATTGGATGAATGATGGAAAAGATGAGATTGATAAAATATTAGGAAGAAAGAAAGAGACTACTTTTATAAATAAAATTATTGATTTAGTGGTTGATATTATTTCTGATTTAAGTGAAATTATTTATTCATTATGGGGTGATGTTAAAGATACTTCTAAAGATGATTTCAAAAAAACATCAATGATGGACTTAACACCCAAACAGATGAAGAGGATAGAAGGGATTGATAAAAAATCTTCTAAACTTGGTTTTCTATGTAAGATTCGGGTTGTTTATCTAGCTAAAAAAGAGGTTATGAATAGATCTAAAGCCGTCGGTGGTTTTATTGGTTTTATAAAACAATTTTCCGCCTTAGATTTAAATAGTTTTAAACCGGATTTAGATGTAACAGCTACCAAAACAGCTTACTTTAACAAAGATAAAAGATTAATCGATAAAAAGAATAAGATGATTAATAATTATATTGAGCGAGATGATTGGGCAGGCCGAACTCCTTTTTTATTAAATATTGAGGAATTGGCCACTATTTGGCATTTCCCAATTGAAATAACTGCCAATGCTCCCTTGGTTCAGAAAACTACTACTAAAAAATATAAACCACCAGCTAATCTATCTTTAGAAGATACTGTCTTAAGCTCTGATTCTTTGAAAGATGAGTTATTGCAAGGTGACTATACTAATAAGAAGAAGAGTAAAAAACGAAACAATGTTAGTCTCGAAGAAGATTCTCTAGAATCTTTTAGTGACGGCAATGAGAATATTTTTTCCGAAGATAAGGAAGACGATAATTTGTTTGAAAAAGACAAAAATAATCTAAATGTAAGGTCAGGCAAAGGTTCTCCTCCTGGAAATCTGCCTTTTTCCTAAGAGCTTAAAAACTAAATGAAAAATATAAAGAAAAAAAGAATAGGCATTGATGCTCGTTTTTATGGTCCAACTGGTAAGGGGCTAGGGCGTTATATACAAGAAATAGTAGATAATGTTATTAAGCTAGATCAATCTAATGATTATGTTATTTTTTTGGTAAAGGAAAATTTTGATGAATTAATTATCAGCGATTATCCTAATGTTAAGAAAGTTTTAGTTAATATTAGATGGTATACTTGGGAGGAACAGATATTTTTCCCTTTTTATATTTGGCGAGAGAAATTAGATTTAATTCATTTTCCTCATTTTAATATTCCTTTTTTTGTTCCAACAAAGTTTGTTATAACTATTCACGATTTGATCTTAACAAAATTTAAAACTATTCGAGCTACTACCTTGCATCCATTTATTTATCAATTAAAAAACCTAGCCTATCGAATTATAATTAGAAAAGGTCTTCAATCGGCTCGAAAAATAATAACAGTTTCTAATTTTACTAAAGACGATATTATTGAGCAATTTAAAATTAAGCCAGAAAAAATAGAGGTTATTTATGAGGGGGTAGCCAATTTGGCTAAGGGAAGAGATTCTTTATTTGTTTCCAAATTAGACAATCGGGAAGTTTTGGTTGACTATAATATTAATAATAAATTTTTATTATATGTTGGTAATGCTTATCCTCATAAAAATTTAGATTTTTTATTAGATTGTTTTTTGGATATTTATAAAAAAGATAATAGTTTAAGGTTGGTTTTAGTTGGTCGAGAAGACTATTTTTATAAAAATTTAAAAGATCTATCTAATAAAATTTTTTCTAATTTTAAAGATAATCCAGTTATTTTCGCCGGATATGTCCCTGATGAGAAATTAGAAATTTTTTATCAAAAGGCCTTGGTCTATGTTTTTCCTTCTTTATATGAGGGCTTTGGTTTGCCTCCGCTTGAAGCTATGGCTAAGGGTTGTCCAGTATTAAGTTCTAATGAGAGTAGTATGCCAGAAATTCTTGGAGAATCAGCTTTGTATTTCGATCCTCGAGATAAACAAGATTTCCTCGATAAATTTAACCTTATTATTAGTGATGTTGATTTGCGTTCTAAGATGATAAAAATGGGGAAGGAACATCAAAAAAAATATAATTGGTGGGAATGTGCTTTTCAAACTTGGAAAATTTATTTAGATAGCGTTTTATGAATATAAAAAAATATAGAATTGATATATCGGATAATGATCAATCCTCTGAATTTGTGGTTGATTTAAGTTCTCCGGCAGAAATTAAACCAGAGATTAGTGAATCATCTAGAATAAAACCATTGCCACTTCCTTTTGTAAAAAAAAATAAAAAAAGATTTAATTTTTTTCAGAAAATAAGAGATTACGGAGATAATTTAAATTTTTCCAGATTAAAACAAATTTTTATTTTTCAGGTGTTTTTATTCTTTTTTAAAATTATAAAAGTAATTTTTTATTTTTTTCTTGATTGGATTATCGATATATTTAAATTCTTCCAAAAGTTTGGAGTTGTTAGAAGAGTATTTCATTTGTTTTTTGTTTTTTTAATTTTTTCAACTAGAGTTCTGAAGAAAATTTTTCTTAACCTTTTTATCTTTGTTAAAAAAAATGTTTTTAGTAAAAAAAAGAAGAAACCATTATTAGAATTAAAACCAGAAAAAATAATAGCAAAAATTAATCCTCCTAAAATTAGTTTTAAAGTATTAGATTATAAGGTTCCGTCAGGGAAAAAGACTATCGGGCTATTTATTTTGTTATTATTCTTATTAATAATTCCTTTCAAGGTTTTTAGTTATTATAAATTAGCTAAAAACAATAGTATCAAAAGTAATCTAGAAAAATATTCTCAGCAGGGTTTAGAAAATTTTATTTTAGCCTCGGAGGGAGTATCTAATTTAGATCTTAGTAATGCCCAAAATAATTTTTTTCAAGCTGGGCAGAATTTTCTATTATTTGAAGAGGAGCTTAAGAATATAGATCAATTTGTTATCTTTTTAGCTTCTTTTTCTAGCAAGGAAGATTTGAAATTAGCCTCAGAGTCTAAAAATATTGCCAAAGTTGGAATCTATTTATCTTCAGCGGGTGATAATTTTAGTTTAGCTTTAAACAGTTTAATAAAAACATTTTCTGATTCTTCAACTGAAGATGATTTAACTGATTTAATAACTTATATTCAAAAAACGGAAGCTGATTTTAAGAAGGTTAGTAAATATTTTAAAAAAATAAAATTAAGCTCTGTTCCAGATGAATATCAAGAACAATTTTTAGATATTGAGAAGAAGATTAATATTTTAAATAAAAATTTAGATAATTTACCCCGAATTATAGCTGGTTTGGAAAATTTTTTAGGATTCAAGAATGATAAAAGGTACTTGGTGGTTTTTCAAAATAATAATGAAATTAGAGCGACTGGTGGCTTTATAGGCAGTTATGCCTTGGTTGATTTGAGTAGAGGAAAAATAAAAAAAATTGAGGTTCCAGCAGGGGGCTCTTATGATACTGAGGGTGGAATGCAGGTTTTAGTTCAATCTCCTAAACCGCTTCATCTAGTTCGACCATTATGGCATTTTTGGGATGCTAATTGGTGGCCAGATTGGAAGGTGTCGGCGCAAAACTTAGCTTGGTTTTATGATAAAAGTGGTGGTTCCAGTGTTGATGGAGTTATTGGTATAACCCCTGATGTTTTGGGAGATATTTTAGAAATAACTGGTCCAATTAATATGACTGATAAATACGGAGTGATTATTGATTCCAATAATTTTTGGGAGATAATTCAGGAAATTGTTGAGGTTGTCGGCCAACCAGAAGTCTATCAGGACAAAGTTTTAAAAACTGATATTCTAAGTAGGGTAGAGTTAGAAAAAGAATTGGCTGATAATTTGGAAAATAATATAGCTGTTGAGAGTGATTCGGCTGATCTCTTGCTTGAAGAAACGGAGAAAGAAAAAAATGATTCGTCTGATCTTTTAGAAGAGAATGGGTTTTTAAAAAATGAACCTAAAAAAATAATTGGTGATTTGATGTCAGAGGTTATAGGTTATTTTTCTAATAATTTCGATAAAGATTTATTAGTTAAAACTTCTAAAATTTTAGAAAATAATTTAAATAAGAAAAATATATTATTATACTTCGATAATTCTAATTTACAGACTGAGGTCGAAAATCGTTCTTGGGCTGGTCGGGTTAAGGGTTCTTCCTTTGATTATTTAATGATAGTTAATTCTAATATTGCCGGCGGAAAAACCGATCTCTATATTGAGAATAAATTTGATTTAGAAGTAAAAATAGATGAAGATGGTAATATTATTAATAAATTGACGATAAAAAGAAAACATTTAGGAACCAAAGGAGATCTATTTTCAGGTGTTAGAAATGTCGACTGGCTTCGAATTTATGTTCCTTTGGGTAGCACCTTAATCTCTTCGACAGGATTTTCTCAGCCGGATAGTTCTTATTTTAAAAAAACTGAAGATTTTTATGAAAAAAATAGTCTGTTAGAGAGTGGTGAGAATCGAGCTGAGATTAATTTAGAAAGCGGGACAAAAATATATCAAGAGCTAAATAAAACAGTCTTTGCTAATTGGACCATGGTTGATCCCGGGCAGGAAGTAATTTTAGAGTTAGAGTATAAATTGCCTTTTAATTTTAATTATCGTTTTCAAGCTAGTAATCCCTTTTCGCTATTAGACATATTTAGAAAAGAAAAAAAGAAAAATTATTCTTTGCTATGGCAGAAACAACCGGGGGCCTTGGATTCCAATTTAGATTTAAAAATAACGAATAATTTAAATTTAATTTCTAGTTGGTCTCATCCAGAAAATATTAGTAATTCTTCGGACAGCGTTATTTTCTCTGAAATTTTAGATATAGACAGATATTTGGTCACTATTTTAGAATAATTAATATAAATTAAATTCATATAAAATTAATTGGGACAAATTAGATTAAATCTAAATTTGTTTAGGCTTTCTTGTTTCTTGCATTTAGCTAAAAAACAAAGTAGCACTATTAATTATATGAAAATATAAAAATATGAAAATAAAAAAGAATAAAAAGGAGAGTGATTTGGTTTTTAAAAAGCATAAGATTAAAAAAACTGAAGAGGAAAAGAAAAATTCTTTGAAAAATCTCAAAAAAGAAGAAATTAAGGTTGAAAAACTAGAGGAAGATAATATTGGGTTAGATTATGAGGAAAAGTTGAAATCAGAGTTAACGGAAAAAGAAATAGAGAGTAATTTATTAGAGATTTATAGTGATGAAGGCAATATGCCCGATTTTAAGACGATTCAAATAAAGAAGAAAAGAGGCTTTCTTCACTTTTTTGTTTATTTTTTAATCTTTTCTGTTTTTCTCGGCTCACTTTTTTATTTTGTTTTTAATTATATAAAAAATAATAGGAATGTTTCTTCGGTTTTAGAAATAAAAGTTTCAGCTCCTTCTCGGGTTGTTTGGGGAGAAGACTTTGTCTATGAAATTGAGTATCGTAATTCTAGTAATTACACTTTGAATAATATAAAATTAGAGGTGAGCTATCCAGAGAATTTTGTTTTAGCAGAGATTTATTCGATTGATTCTTTTTCTGATAATAAAGTATGGGAATTAGAGAGCTTGGGGGCTAAAATTAGTGGAAAAATAAAAATTAGAGGGAAGATAATAAATAAAGAGGGGTCTAATAATCTGCTTTCAGTTAAGAGTAGTTATGAGATTAGCGGTTTGTCCTCTCATTTTAGTAAAGAATCCTTATGTTCGGTGGTGGTTGGAAGTTTACCTTTTCAAATTAATGATGAATATTTTTCCACAATTTTAGCGGGCGAAGAATATCCTTTGAAATTATCTTTTAAAGATTTTCCATTTGAAGAAATAGATGAAGTTATTATTTCTTTTAATACCTCAAGCGATGTTTTCTCAATATTAGCCGATCCGGTTGTTAGTGAAGAACCGGCTAATTTTGAAATCGAAAAAATTGATGATGTCAATTTTAAAATAAAATTACTTTCTAATAATATAGACAATATTATTTTTAAATATAAGATTTCTCAAAAAACATCAGATCAAGAGTCTTTTTCTTGGCGCTTAAAGTATGTTGATGAAAATGAAAAAGAATTTTCGTTTTTTGAAAAAGAGTATCAATTAGAAATTATTAAAAGTGATTTACATTTAAATATTTCGGTTAACGATTCTTCTAATGATAAGCCGGTAAATTTTGGCGATAAATTAAATTATGTCATCAGTTATTCTAATAAAGGCGATAAGAAGATGAAAGATTTAGTAATTATGGCTGTCTTGGATAGTGCTTTCTTGGATTGGAACAAAGTAGACGATCCTTTTGGCGGGAATGTTGGTCGTAAAACTATTAGTTGGTCTTTTAGAGAATTATCGGAGTTGAAAGAGCTAGATCCGGGCCAAAGTGGAGAGATAAGGTTTTCTATTAATGTGGCTGATTTTAAAAAAATAGAATTTGGTCAAAATTTAGAGGTAAAAAGTTATGCCCAGTTTAGTATTGGTAATTTAGAGGACTTTTCAGATGAGTCGGAAAGATTAACCGATAATCGTAGTAATACAATCTCTAATAAAATAAACAGCAATTTATCTATAGATGAAGCGGTTCTTTATTTTAATGAGGATAATATTCCGGTTGGCTCAGGACCCTTGCCTCCAGTCGTTGGTGAAAAGACCACTTTTAAATACTATTGGACTTTAAAAAATTCCTTGCATGAGTTAAGAGATGTTAAGGTGGAGTTGGATTTGCCTGATTATATTTTTTGGGAAAATGATTTCTTGGTTAGTGCCGGAAATCTTAGTTTTGACCCCCTAGAGAATCGAGTTGTTTGGACTATTAGTCGTTGGCCCTTAGGGATTGATAAAATTGAAGCTAATTTTGCTATTGGTATAGTTCCTGGAGATTCAGAATATAATAAAATTATCATCTTATCTTCGGGCTCTACTTTAGAAGCAGTTGATGTTGAAACTGAAGATCGAATTGTTAAAAAAACTGGGGCTAAAACTAGCAAGCTAGAAGATGACGATATTGCTGTTTTTAGTAATGATGGTCGAGTAAGATAATTTTTTATGAAAATAAAAAAGATAAAAACAATTCATGGAGATTTAAAATTGCCTATTTTTATGCCCGATGCTACTCGGGGATTTATAAAGATGTGCAGTAATAATGATATCCTCTCAACTGGCATTTCGGCTCTAGTTGTTAATACCTTTCATTTATATTTACAACCGGGGATTGATGTTATTAAAAAAGCGGGGGGCATTCATAAATTTATGAATTGGGATGGTCCCTTATTATCAGATAGTGGTGGTTTTCAAATTTTTTCTTTAGTTCATAATAATCCTAAAATGGGGAAAATTGATGATAATGGAGTTATTTTCAAATCTCCCCTAGATGGATCCCGGCATGAAATTACTCCAGAAAAATCGATTAAAATTCAATTTGATTTAGGCGTTGATTTTATGGTTTGTTTTGATGATTGCCCGCCGAATAGTTTTTCTGACCAGAAGATATCTTTGGCAGTTGATAGAACAATTTCTTGGGCCAAGCGTTGTCATCAGGAATATATACGGCAAATTAAAAAAAGAAAATTAAAAGAAAACCAAATTCCGAAGTTAATTGCAGTTATTCAGGGGGGAGAGAATAAAAATTTAAGAAAAAAATGTTTAGATGGTTTATTGGAAATTTCCGAAAGTGAGTTTTTGGGGATGAAAATTCCTTTTGCTGGTTATGGATTCGGAGCTCGACCGGTAGATGAAAAAGGAGATTTTTTATTTGATATTTTAGATTATACAGCTAAAATTATTCCCGATGATAAAATAAAGTTCGCTTTAGGCATTGGGACTCCAGCGGACATTTATCGGTGCTATAAGATGGGCTGGAATATGTTCGATTGTGTCATCCCGACACGTGAAGGTCGGCATGGAAAACTTTATAATTTTAAAAATGATAAAATTAATTCAGTTAATTTTTATAAAGAAACCAATATTAAAAATTTTGTTTGGAGCAAAAATTTAGGTAAAATTAATCCAAAGTCTGACCTAGATGATTTAAAAGAATATTCTTTGGCTTTTTTAAATTATCTTTTCAAAGTGAATGAGGGTTTAGGACAAAAGTTAGCCACTTTGAATAATTTGGAATTTTATGCTAAATTAATGAAAAAGCTAAATAAATCATAATATGAAGATATTTTTGTATAATACTTTAACCAGGAAAAAAGAGGAATTTAAGCCCATTAAAGCCGGCCGGTTGTCTTTTTATTACTGTGGTCCGACTGTTTATTGGACGCAACATATTGGTAATTTAAGGGGTTCTTATTGTGCTGATATTATTCACCGAACTTTTAAATATTTAAATTATGATGTTTCTATGGTGAGAAATTATACCGATGTTGGTCATTTGGTGTCAGATGAAGATGATGGTGAAGACAAAATAGAAATAACAGCTAAAAAGGAGAATTTAAAACCTAATAGTGTGGCTGATAAATTTATTGAAATTTATGAAACTGATGTTTCGGCGATTAATATTTTAGAGCCTAATTTTAAGCCTCGAGCTACGGAAAATATCGATGAAATGATTGATATTATACAATTATTAATTGCTAAAGGATATGCTTATGTTACCGATTTGGCTATTTATTTTGAAATAGATAAATTTAAAAATTATAATAAACTTTCCCGTCGTAAGTTAGAAAAAAATAAAAGTGGAGCTGGGCAGGGAAGCGTTAATGATTCGCAAAAGAAAAATCAAAATGATTTTGCTCTATGGTTTTTTAAAGCTGGAACTCATAAAAATGCTTTACAGTTTTGGTCATCACCTTTCTTTTCTCCCTTGGTTAAAGATGGCCAGGGATTTCCTGGTTGGCATCTAGAGTGTTCCGCTATGATTCGGAGATTCTTGGGTGATACGATTGATATTCACATGGGTGGAATAGAGCATGTTAGTGTCCATCACAGCAACGAGATAGCTCAGAGTGAGGCCGTTACTGGGGTCCAGCTGGCTAATTATTGGGTACATAATGAACATTTATTAGTAAACGATGGTAAAATGGCTAAATCAGAGGGAACCAGTTTTAGTTTAGCAGATATTTTAGGTAAGGGTTTTTCAGCAATGTCCTTGAGATTTTTCTTCTCTCAGGCGCATTATAGATCAAAACAAAACTTCACTTTTGAGTCTTTAAAGGCGTCGCAAAAAGGTTTGAGTTCTTTGGTTAGTAAAATGGAAAAACTTGGTGAAGATATTGGGGTGGTTGATAAAAAATTTAAAGACAAATTTTTAGAGTATTTATTAGATGATTTTAATATTCCGAAAACCTTATCTTTAATTTCAGAAATATTTAAATCTGATTTATCCAATAGAGATAAATTAGCTACGATTTTAGATTTTGATTTAGTTTGGGGCCTTAGGTTAGATAAAAAAGCAGAAGAAGAGGCGGAGGACTTGGTTGTTTTGCCAGACAAAGTTAAAAAAATTTTAGAAGAGCGGATTGAGGCGAGAAAAAATAAAAATTTTTCTAAGTCAGATGAGTTAAGAGAGAAATTAGATAGCTTAGGTTATAGTGTCGAAGATTTAATTAATGGAAAGATTAACTTAAAGAAAAAATAAATGTTTAAATTAAAAGAAAAAGCTTTTACTCTAGTAGAGTTATTAGTCGTAATCGCTATTATTGGAATATTAGCTACTTTAGCCGTAGTAGCCCTACAAAATGCTCGAAAAAGCGCTCGAGATACTAAGAGAATAGCCGATGTTAGACAAATTCAAACTTCTTTAGAGTGGTATTTCAATGATAATGGTTTTTATCCGGTCTCTTCTTCGGTTACCAGTTCTATTCGTTCTGGAGCTAGGGCTTACATGGAAATATTTCCTCAAGCTCCGACTCCCCCTGACGGTAGTTGCGATGAAAATAGTAATCAATATGTTTATAGTGAGACAGGAACAGATAATGGTTCTTATGTACTTTCTTTTTGTCTAGGTGGCTCAGTGGCTAGTTTATCTTCAGGGGTTAAAGAGGCTAGTCCAATAGGGATAACCAATCCTCCACTGCAGTGTGGTGATGCTGGATATACTGTTCCATTTATTTATAATGGGGCTCCAGTAATTTATGAAACGGTGATAAATGAGACTACCGGTGATTGTTGGTTGGATCGTAATTTAGGGGCAACTCAAGTTTGCGCTTCAGCCGTTGATACTAATTGTTATGGTCATTTATTCCAATGGGGAAGAGATGACGATGGCCATCAAGTAAGGACTAGCGGTACTACCGTTACTAGAAGCTCTACTGATACACCTGGTCATAGTAATTTTATTACTTATGCTTCAGCCCCTTATGATTGGAGGAACCCTCAAAGTGCTAATCTTTGGCAGGGAATTAGTGGAACTAATAATCCTTGTCCGACTGGTTTCAGGATTCCTACCTATACTGAACTTAATAACGAAAGATTAAGTTGGGCGTCGCAAAACACTGCTGGTGCTTTTGGTTCAGCTCTTAAGTGGCCGGTGGCCGGGGTTAGAATTAATAATGCCAATTTATCTAATGTGGGGGTTGGTGCCTACGTTTGGTCATCTACCGTTGATAGTACTAATACTAAATATTTAGGTTGGTGGTCCAGTGGAGCCGATATCTACAGCCATTATCGTATTTATGGTAGTTCTATTAGGTGTATTGAAGATTAATTTTTGTAATTTATCTATGGTTGATTGTAATTAATAATTTTTTAAAATTATTCCGATAAGATTTATGACTAATTTTTGGCAAAAATTAAAAAAAGAAAAGAATGGGAAACCAATTTTGGCCTTAGCTCCATTAGCCGGATATACAGATTCGGCTTTTCGTTTATTATGTAAAAAGTTTGGGGCTGACGTTGTTTATAGTGAGATGGCTTCAGTGTCAGCTTTAAATTTTAACCCTAAAAAAACTTTGGAGTTGTTAAAGTTTAGTTCTCGAGAGCGACCTTATGTTGTACAAATTTTTGGTCAAAATAAAGATCACTTCGCTAAAGCTATAAAAATAATTTCTGAAGAAATAAAACCAGACGGTTTTGATTTAAATCTTGGGTGTCCAGTTAGAAAAGTCTTAAAACAAGGAGCTGGTGCTAAATTAATGAGCGATTTAAAATTAAGTCGCGAAATTATTGAAACTATACTAAACAATACTAAATTACCCTTATCAATAAAGGTTCGAACTTCTGCTTTTTCAGTTGGTTTAATTCCTTTTTTAAAAAATATTTCTGATTTGCCAATTTCAGCCTTAATGATTCATGGAAGAACTCTTAAACAATTATTTTCCGGTCCGATTGATTTAAAATTAATAAAAGAGAGTAAAAAATATTTTTCTGGTATCATTTTAGCTAATGGTGGGATAAATAATTTATCTGAGGTTAATAAGATTATCCAAGCGACTGGAGTTGATGGTGTCGGTATTGGTCGCGGAGCCTTGGGTAGGCCGTGGATCTTTTCAGAAAAATTAGATAATTTAGATTTAGACGATAGAAAAATATTAATAAGGGAAACTAGTTTAGAGCATTTAAAATTAGTCCAGATTAACAAAGGGAAATTAGGACTGGGAGAGTTAAAAGGTCATTTAGCGCATTACTTAAAAAATTTTCCCGAGGCCTCAGTTTTGAGAAATGAAGTTATGTTAGCAAAAACCTATTCAGAAATTATTAAATTATTAAAAAAAATAAATTAATCTTCTATAAATAAAAAAAGCGTTTAAAACGCTTTTAATTTAGAGGTTTCGATTTCTTATTACAACCTTATTTTTCCTATTGGCCTGGGAGGAAAATATTATAACAAAATATTGTCTTTCAATTTTTTTCCTTTTGTTATAATAAATTTCGAAACGAACTTCATCTCCTTGGTCAAAATATTTTTCCGATAGCACCATTTTTTTTCGAGCTCCAAGTTTTGTTTTTTCCTTTTCGTTGATTGTTATAATTAAATCGTATTTACTGCGATTTTCAATCTCTAGGAAGAAACTTTTTTTGCTTAGAGTTAATTCTCTAACGGGACGACAAGAAATAATCATAATTATTGAAAAAAACAATATCGTTACATATTTCATAATCTAATTTTTTAGGTACTTCTTAATATTTAAGTACAAAAACATCTTTTTGTCAACACTTTTTAAAATATAGAAATATGATATAATGATTATTATAATTTCTTAATTTTTTTATGATTTTAATAATTGATACTTCTAATAATGAAGAGATAAAATTAGCGCTAGAAAAGGATGGTTCTATTTTTAAATCTAAGAGAATAAGAGCTTATCGTTCTCAGGCGGAAAAACTTTTACCGGCTATTGAAGCTCTAGTTAAAGTTTCTAAAATTAAATTTAGTGGTATCAAGAAAATAAAGGTGGCTCATCGAGGTGGTAGTTTTACCGCTTTGCGCATTGGTATCTTAACGGCCAATGCCTTAGCTTATGCTTTGAAAATTCCAGTAGAGACGATTGAAAAAGATCAGAAGAAAATTAAATCTTTTAAAAATTTTAACATTGTAATTCCTGATTACAATAGAGATTTAGATATAAAATATAATTCATAATAAAAAAATGTTTATTAGTCAGAAGAAAAAGTTATTTTTAGTAAGTTTATTGTTTTTCTGTTTACTACCTATTTTTAGAGTAGAGGCTTCGGCCATATCAGATCGACTTTCAGGTAGAATATTGCTTCAGGTAGAAAGTTATGGTGAGGCTTATTATATTAATCCGATTGATAAGAAAAAGTATTATCTAGGAAGACCTAATGATGCTTTCAACATCATGCGCTCTTTCGGTTTGGGAGTTTCTAACAGTGATTTATTAAATTTTATTAAAAATAAAGCTCGGCCTAATTTAGCTGGGAGAATACTTCTTCAGGTAGAGGACAAGGGGCAGGCTTATTATATTAATCCGACAAATCTTAACCTTTATTATTTAGGCCGACCAGCCGATGCTTTTAATATCATGCGTCAGTTGGGGTTAGGAATAAGTAACTCTGATCTAAGCCAAATACCTTTGGGATATTTAGCGGGTTATGATTTAGATATTCCAGAAACGATAAAAGTTGGGCCAGAAGAAAAATTGGTTAAATTCTCTTGGAAATATAAAAACAAACAATATACTTTAGATCAGGTTTTAAATACTAATATTTATAATGAATATAAAAATTCGAGTAAAACTTTTTATTATTCAGGTGATAATCCACCGGAAAATTTAAGAGATAGTTATTATGGTATTTTTTTAACTTTAAAGAGTAGTGATGATTATGTTGAGAAATTATTAATAAGTTTAAAAAAAATAGCTGATCGAGATGGTTTCGATGATGATGAGTTTTTAGAATTTGTTATGTCTTTTGTTCAATATATTCCTTACGATTCCTCTAAGTTAGAAACCAGTCCGCAAAATTTTCCTTATGAAACTCTTTATAAAAATTCGGGTATCTGTTCTGATAAGGCTTTCTTGGCTCTCCTAATGCTCAGAAAAATGGGTTATGGTGGAGCTATTTTTGATTATCCTAACTCTAAACATTCGGCGGTGGCCGTAGCTTGCTCGGGGCAATCTTCTTATAATTCTGGTTATTGTTTTATAGAAACAACTAATTATTTTCCAGTTGGAGTTTTTCCGGGAGAATTATCTGGCGGTCAGGCTAGATTAGGTGATTTCTCTTGGGAAGATGTTTTTGATGGTCAATATTTAGGTTTGTTAGAAGTTTACCAACAAGGAAATGGAAGAATTTATGGGGGTATGACCGATGTTGTTAATATGGTAAGTGCTATTTCTAAAATGGAAACGGCTGTTGATCAAAAAGAGACGGAATTAAATCTTGTCCAACAAAGATTAGACGCTCTAAGCGATGAATTAGATCAATTGCTAGTTAAAATAAATGAGTATAATCAGAATAAAGATTATTATAATTATAATTTAAGTGTCGCTCAATACAATATTAAAGTAGCTGAATATAATAGCACTTTAGATGAATATAATCTAAAAACTAGGGTTTATAATGATAATTTGGCCTTATTGAATAAAATGGTTAAGGATTTTTATCAGAATTAGTTTTTAATATTGACTTTTTCACAAAATATCGGTATTATATGAAAAGCTTAAATAACTCAGCTATTTAAGCTTTTTATTAATCATAAAACATGCTTACTCCAATTTTCTTGTTTATATTAAAACAAATATAAATTTTGTAAGCAGTCGCTCATTTTTAAATAAAATGAGATAAAAAAGAAAACTATGAACATTCCTAAATTAGAGGAAATGATGAAGGCGGGAATGCACTTTGGTCATCGTACCAATCGTTGGCATCCTAAAATGGAACCATTTATTTTTACTAAAAAAAATGGTGTTTATGTTATTAATCTAGAAAAATCTCAGGAAAAGCTTAAAGAAGCTTTGGATTTTATGATCCGATTAAAAAAAGAAGACAAAAATATTCTTTTTGTTGGTACCAAGAAACAGGTTAAAGAAATAATGAAGAGCATGGCGCAAGAAATAAAAATGCCCTATATCACTGGTAAATGGTTGGGTGGTTTATTAACTAATTTTGCGATTATTAAAAAATCAATCAAAAAATATCAGGATTTGTTAACTGACCGAGAAACTGGAAAATTAAATAAATATACCAAAAAAGAAAAATTAGATTTTGATAGAGAGATAAAAAGACTAGAAGAAAGAGTTGGGGGATTGGTGGGGTTAATAAAGTTGCCCGATGCCATTTTCATTTGGGATTTAAAAGAAGAGAAAACAGCTGTTGCTGAAGCTCAGAAAAAAAATATCCCGATAATTGCTATCTGCGATACCAACGTTGATCCAAGTTTGGCTGATTATCCTATTCCTGGAAATGATGATGCTAGTAAGACAGTAGAATTAATTTTAGGGTCAATTAAAGAAAACTTATTAGATGCTAAAAATATCGTTTTAAAGTAATTATTAATTATTTGCTCTCGGTCATCTTAATATTATTTAAATTAGTTTTAGATTAAATAGGATGGCCTAGTGTTTTAAAAATATGGAAGAGATAAAAAAATTAAGAGAGAGAACTGGGGCTGGAATGGTTGATTGCAAAAAGGCCTTAGATGAAGCTAGTGGTGATATAGAAAAAGCCATCGAGATTCTAAGAAAAAAAGGAATCGCTAAGGCGGCTAAGAGAAGCGAGCGCGAAGCTAGCGAGGGGCTTATTCTAGTTGGCGTTAATGGTGATAAAAATGAGGGTTATCTTGTCGAGTTGAATTCAGAAACTGACTTTGTTGCTCGAAATGAAAAATTTCAAGAATTAGCCCAAAAAATTTTAGAAACACTTAAAAAGGTAAAATCAGATAATAGGGATGATTTATTATCCGCCGAATTAAATGGATCAACTGTTGAAGACCAAATAAATGGTTTAAGTGGTGTTATTGGTGAAAAATTGGCCTTAGGGAGAATAGCTTTTGTTTCTGGTCAAACAGTTTCAGCTTACTCACATTTAGGTGGTAAAATTGGAGTTTTGGTCTCTTTAGATCAATCTAATCAAGAAGAAATAGCTGGAGAAATTGCTATGCAGATTACCGCTTCTAATCCTCGTTATTTAGAAAGTTCTGAGGTTCCAGCGGAAGAGCTAGAAAAAGAAAAAGAGGTTTATCGAGCTCAACTTTCGAAAGAAGGAAAACCAGAAAATATTATTGATAATATTATGCAAGGTAAGGTTAAAAAGTATTATTCCGAGGTTTGCTTAGTTGATCAAGAATATATTAAGGACGATAAAAAAACAGTTAAGGATATTTTAGGTGGAACAAACATTTTAAAATTCATTAGATTCTCTTTATAAAAATGAAAATTGCTCAAATACAATTTGCTTCTTGGGATAAAAAATATAATTTTAGCATCAATGATCTTAATTTAAGCGTTGGTGATGTTGTTATAGTGGAAACAGAGTTTGGTCAAGAGATTGGGCAGATTTCTTCTTTTAAAGATTTGTCTGATATCAAAGATGAGGAAGATCGCAAAAGTATTAAACCGGTTATTCGTTTGGCTAATGATAGTGATTTAAAAAAAGTAATTAGTAATGACGAGAAAAAAGAGGCCTTAGATTATTGTCGGGAAATTATAAAAAAATATGATCTCCCCATGAAGTTGGTTGATGTGCATTTTTCCTTAGATAAAAACAGAATTAATTTTGCTTTTTATTCTGATAATCGAGTAGATTTTAGAGTTTTAGTTAAGGATTTAACTGGCCATTTTAAGGGGATTATCCGTTTAACTCAGATTGGTAGCCGAGATGAGGCTCGATTGGATGGAGATTTTGGTCATTGTGGCCGAGGTTTATGTTGTCGTGGTTCTATTAAAGATTTTTCTTCTATTACTTCAGAAATGGCCGAAGTACAACAGGTTGTTCATCGTGGTAGTGATAGAGTTTCGGGAATGTGTGGTAAATTGATGTGTTGCTTATCTTATGAATATGAAGGTTATTTAGAATTATACAAAAAACTTCCAGCTATTGGAGCTAAGGTTAATGTTGATGGTCGAAGAGGCGAAGTGCTGGGTCATCATGTTTTAAAACAATCGGTTGATGTTTTATTTAGAGGAGAGAAGGAGGGAGAAAACAACGTGGTAATAGAAGTAGATCTTAATCGACATAAAAAAAAGGGGTAATTTTTCAACCTTTTTAGATTTAAATATTATAAAATCGCCGTTTGGGGCGATTTTTTGTTTTTTAAAAATTATGGTATAATTTATCTATATTAATTATTTATTAATTATTTTTTAGTTTTGTTTTTAGAGAAACTAAAAATTAAAATTATGTCAAAAAAAATAAACATTGCTATTAATGGCTTTGGCCGAATTGGCCGAGCAGTTCTAAAAGTTATTTTAGAAAAATATCCTTCTTATGAGATTATCGCTATTAATGATTTAACTGATACTAAGACCTTAGCGCATCTTTTGAAGTATGATTCGGCTTATGGAATTTATGATAAAAAAATTTCCAGTGATAGCAAAAATTTAATCATTGGAAACAAAAAAATTCCAGTGTTGTCGGAAAAAGACCCGAGCCTTCTTCCTTGGGGGAAAATGAAGGTTGACTTAGTCTTAGAATGTACTGGCAGATTTACTACTAAAGAGGGCTTATTGATGCATATTAAAGCTGGTGCTAAAAAAGTGATATTGTCGGCCCCAGTTAAGGGTGAGTCTGAAGTGAAAACTATTGTTTTGGGAGTAAATGAAAATAAGATAGGCAAGAAAGACCAAGTTCTATCTTGTGCTTCCTGCACTACTAATTGTTTAGCTCCGGTTACTGATATTATTAGACAGAAGTTTGGTATAAAAAATGCTTTAATGACCACAATTCATGCTTACACGGCTGATCAAAATTTAGTTGATGGTCCACATAAGGATTTACGTCGAGCTCGTTCGGCTGGAGTTAATATGATTCCAACTACTACCGGAGCCGCTATTGCTATTAATCAGACTATTCCGTCTCTTAAGGGAGTTTTTGATGGTTTGGCGGTTCGTGTTCCAGTTGTTGTTGGCTCAATGTGTGATATTGTTTTTTTAACAAAGAAAAAAACTAGTATAGAAGAAATTAATAATCATTTTATAAAAATTACTAAGACAACTAAGTACAAAAACTTAGTTGAGGCTTCTTATGAGCCTTTAGTTTCTTCGGATATTATTAAGAACAGTCATAGCGCTATCGTGGACTTATCTTTAACTAAAGTAGTCGGTGGCAATATGATTAAGGTTATCTCTTGGTATGATAACGAATGGGGTTATTCTTGCCGTTTAGCTGATTTAATTAAATATTTATTTTAATTTTTTTATATGAAGGAAAAAATCTTTTTTAATTTGTCAGAGGAAGAGAAGAAAAAAGCTTTAGCTAAGGGATTAAAGAAGGGGAGCCGAGAAAATGATATTGAAACTGGAGTCGGAGCTTTTACCGTTAAGGGCGGACCACATAAGAATAAAAAAAAGTA
This sequence comes from Patescibacteria group bacterium, assembly GCA_041656935.1. Taxonomy (GTDB): domain Bacteria; phylum Patescibacteriota; class Patescibacteriia; order Patescibacteriales; family UBA12465. The sequence continues at coordinate 75,639 of JBBACQ010000001.1, read as the reverse complement.
TAGTCGCAAGGAGAAGCATAAAGGGAACAAAGGAGATAAATAAAAGATTCATGCGGTCGGCGAGGGATAAAAATATTATTAATTACACAACATGTCAATAATAAAAAAAATAGAAGATTTTTGTTTGGTTGGTCGTGGTGGAGCTAATTTTCCAACCCATGTTAAATGGCAGGCGGTCAAAAAAAAATCATCCCAAAAGAAATATTTAGTAATAAATGGGGCCGAAGGCGAACCGGGGGTTTTTAAAGATGGTTTTATTATTAAGAATTTTTTAAAGGAATTTTCTGGAGGCGTAAAGATAGCCTCTGATTTTATTAAAGCCGAAAAAATATATTTTTATTTGAATAGTAAATATTTTCAAGCTTATAAAAAAAATATTATTAGGGCCTTCGATTCGGTTGGTCTTAAAGGGAAATTTATTTTAATAGAAAAACCTCGAGAAGCTGGGTATATTGGGGGAGAGGAAAGTACCATTTTAAATATTATTGAGGGTAATAGGATTGAGCCTCGTTTAAAACCACCTTTTCCAACCGAGGAAGGATTATTTGGTTTCCCGACGCTTATAAATAATATTGAGACCCTGTATAATGTTTATTTGGTTAGCGAAAATAAATTTAAAAGGGAACGGTTTTATTCTATAAACTTAGAACGGAAAAATATCGGAGTCTATTGTTTAGCTGACAATTTGAGCATTAGAGAGGTTTTACAAAAATCTGGTAATTATCCTAAATATAAATTTTTCGTTCAGATCGGTGGCGATGCTTCGGGTGAGGTTCTAAATGAAAAACAGTTAGGGAAAAAAGTATCAGGCGCTGGTTCTATCACTATTTATAATCTAGCCAAACATAAACCCATAGAATTAATCCGATACTGGTTAAGTTTTTTTGTTGATCATACCTGTGGGCAATGTACTCCTTGTCGAGAGGGAACTTATCGATTATTAGAACTTTTTCAAAATAATTATGTTTCTAAAAAAAATAATTCGCTTCGTTCTTTGGAAAAAAATAAACAATTTTTGGAGATTTGCGCTAATTTAACCCTGTCGTCCTTTTGTGCTTTGGGCGCTTCGGCTCCAATTGCGGTTTCTAGTTATTTAAAAAATATTTATGTTAAATAAAAAAATAAAAATAAAAATAGATGGAAAAGAATATTTTGGTCAAAGTGGTCAAACTATTTTAGAGATTGCTCAGAAAAATAAAATTTTTATTCCCGCATTATGTCATCATCCCGATTTAAAAACTAAAGCCAATTGTCGTGTTTGTGTGGTTGAGGTTAAGGGTTGCAATAAATTAATGACATCTTGTTCAGTTATAGCTGAGAATGGTATTGAGGTTTTTACTAATTCTAAAAAAGTTAAAATAGCCCGAGATACTAATTTGAAATTAATTTTTGCAGAACATATTGAAAAGTGTTTTGATTGTACTCTTAAATATAATTGTACGTTATTAAATTTAGCTAAACGATATAATATTAAAATAACCAATTTTAAGGATAGAAAGGGAGATAGGAAGACATATAAATTTTCTAATTCAGTAGAAATCGATGGAACTCAATGTATTGATTGTCAGAATTGTGTAGATGTTTGTTCTAATGTTCAGAAAATAAATTATTTAGAGATAAAAGGTAAGGGAGCTAAACAAGAGATAGTCCCAACCGAAAATAAAAAGATTGATTGTATTTATTGTGGTCAGTGTACGCTCAAATGTCCGGTAGCTTCAGCTCAAGAACAATATGATTGGTCTAAAATTGAGAGAATTCTCAGAGATAAAAAAAATAAAACTTTAGTAGCCATAATAGCACCATCTTCTAGAATAACTATTGGAGAGGAGTTTGGTTTACCCTACGGACAGAATAATAGTGGTAAAATGGTTTCAGCTTTAAAGAAACTCGGGTTTGATCAGGTGATTGATGTGGTTTTTGGAGCCGATATTACTACTTTAGTAGAGGCTGAGGAATTATTAGAAAGATTAGGTGAAAAAAAACCTAAATTACCAATGCTGACCTCTTGTTGTCCGGCCTGGGTAAAATATGTCGAGTTTTATCGACCAGATTTAATCCCTAATTTAACAACCTCGAGATCTCCTCAGATTCATTTGGGTGGAATAATTAAAACCTATTGGGCCCAAAAGAAAAAGATTAAGCCAGAAAATATCGTAGTAGTTTCTATTATGCCTTGTACGGCTAAAAAAGTAGAGGCTAAAAAAACAGAATTAAAAATTGGTAAAAATTATCCGGTTGATGAAGTTTTAACGGTCAGAGAATTGGCTTTTTTAATAAAGAAGAATAATATTGATTTTAAGAATTTAAAGCCGACCAAGTCTAACGATTTAATAAATGATGGTAGTAGTGCTGGTTTGATTTATGGGGCTAGCGGTGGGGTTATGGAGTCAGCTTTGAGAACCGCTCATTATTCTATTTGTAATTCTCCTCAAGCTAAAATTTGTAATTCTCGAATAGAATTTCGGGAGGTCAGAGGAAAAGAGGGAATTAAAGAGGCTCGGATTAATCTGTCTGGTAAAAAGTTAAATATTGCAGTGGTTAATGGGATTGGTAATATTGGTGAGTTATTAAAAAATTTAGATAAATATGACTATGTTGAGGTAATGGCTTGTCCAGGGGGTTGTATTGGCGGAGGAGGCCAACCTATCCCTAGTTCTATGGAAATTGTCGCCCAAAGAACTAAAGGCTTGTATAAAGAGGATAAAAAGGGTAAAATAAGAACCGCCCATGATAATAAGGGGGCAGTAGAAGCAGTGAAGTGGATTAAGGATAATAAATTAGCTTCCGGGGTTTTACATACTAAATTTTCTCGAAAAACAAGAAAATAAAAATAAAATTATTAATTTTAAAAATATGGAAAAATTAGCTAGTATTACAATTTTAACCACCAATAGACAAAAGGTTTCTAGTGAAATAAATAATCTGTTAACTCAAAATGGAAGTTTAATTATGGCTCGAATGGGAGTTAATGTACAAAAAAATTGTTCAGAAAATTGTCCCGGAATGATTTTGTTATCTTTAAAAGGGGAAGAAGAAAAAATAAAGGGGTTATTTACTGAATTAGAAAAGATTTCAGAAACAAGCGTTAAAATTTGTTTCTTTAATGAAACTTTTTAATATTTTTATGGCTGAATTTAAAATAGTAGGTAAAATTGATTTATCTAAATTTGATCTTAAAAAAGAAGCTATTCTTCCGGAAAAATATCTTGGTTTTTTAGGGGAGGAACTTTCTTCTATGAGCAAAGAAACTAATCTTCTCTATGGAAATATTTTGGATTCTGAAGGGTTATTAACTATGGAGGGACCAGAAGCTGAAAGTCATCAGAATATAATCAGAGATAAAGAAAAAAACTGGGCGAGCAATATTGGCTTAGGAGTGGAGGAATGGAAAAGAAAAAGAGAGAAAAATCCTTCTATAATTGCTGAAATGGCAGTAGTAACTTTATTACATAGATTTTTAAAGGATCGATTTTTAGTCGCTCGAGCTTCGGCCTATGATGATTATGAATATGGGATGGATAATGTCTTATTAGATAAGGAGACTGGTTCGGTTATTTGTGGTTTTGACCAAGTTTTAGTGATGGGGCAAGACGAGGAGGATAATAAGAAGAAAGAGAAAATGGAGAAGATGCTTTTGCGGGGTGGAGCTATATTAGAATATGGTGTTATTTTAGATGAAGATAAAAAAATTAAGAGAGGTAGAATAGGTAATATCCCGGCTTTTTTTCTGGCAATAACTAAAAAAGATTTATCGGATTTATTGTTAGATTTAAAGAATAATTCTGATTCTAGCGGAGTGACTAAGAAAATTTTAAATCAGATTTTAATTTCTATAAAAAAACAGCAGAGAACAGCTGAAGATTTATTAGAAAAATCAGATCAGAATATTAAGTATCGGAAGTTGCTTGATAATTTAGATAAATTTAAAGAATCATTTAAGATTATTGAAGATAAAATTAATTTAATGAATAATGAGAACTAGTTTTTTAGAAAAAATTTAGTATTAATCAAGGAGCCCCAGAGCTTCTTAATTTTTAAAATTTTTATCGAATTAAATATGTTAAAAATAGCGTTAGACAAGATTAAAGAAATAGAGAAAAATGGCTTTGAAGCTTATTTGGTTGGCGGGTGCGTTAGAGATTTATTAATGGGGAAGACACCAATTGATTTTGATATTACTACGACAGCTTTGCCAGAGCAAATTTTAAAAATTTTTCCTGATGCCAAATATGAAAATGATTTTGGTACGGTTATTTTTCCAGTGAAAGATGAGTTTGATAATGTTTTGTTAGTTTTAGAGATTACTACTTATCGTAGTGAAAGTGGTTATCATGACCATCGTCGTCCCGATGAAGTTGTTTTTGAGAAGGAATTAGAAAAAGATTTAAGGCGACGTGATTTTACGGTTAATGCCATGGCCTTATGTTTGGCTAGTAGTAAAAATAGAGAAAAATACAATTCTGAAAAGATTGAGGTAGCTAAGATGGATTTCTATTTAGTTGATTTATTTGGTGGATTGAAAGATTTGAATTTAAAAGTAATTAGGGCGGTTGGGGAGCCGATTGATCGTTTCAAGGAGGATGCCTTACGAATGATGCGAGCTATTCGGTTTTTATCTCAGTTAGGTTTTAGTTTAGAACCTAAAACTGAACGAGCAATTTCTAAAATGGCCGGCAGTCTGAAATTTATCGCCAAAGAAAGAATTAAAGATGAATTGGTAAAAATTTTAAAATCAGATAAGGCCTATGAGGGGTTTGTTCTTTTACAGAAAACTAAATTATTGCAATATATTTTACCAGAATTATTAATTGGCTCTGACATGAAGCAGAATCATCATCATATTTATACGGTTTTAAAGCATAATTTATTATCTTTAAAATATTGCCCCAGTCCTAAATGGCAGGTACGCTTAGCTTCGCTCTTGCATGATATTGGAAAACCGCAATCAATGAAAATTATTGACAGCCAAACTACTTTTTATAATCATGAATATATTGGGGCTAAAATTACCAGAAAAATAATGACGCGGTTGAAATTTTCAAATCAAGATATTGATATGGTGGTTAATTTGGTTCGAAATCACATGTTTTATTATAATGTCGGCGAGGTGACGGCTTCCTCGGTTCGACGTTTGATTGCCAAAACTGGTCGAGAAAATTTAAAAGATTTGATTGATTTGCGGGTGGCTGATCGTTTGGGTTCGGGTACGCCCAAGGCCATGCCATATAAATTACGTCATTTGCAATATATGATGGAGAAGGTGCAAAATGATCCGGTTTCAGTTAAAATGTTAAAAGTTAATGGTGATATTTTAATTTCGGAATTAAAAATGACGGCTGGTCCTAAAATGGGGGCTATTTTAGATGTTTTGTTGGCGGAGGTGTTAGAGGAGCCTCAATTAAATGACAAAAAAACACTCTTGAAAAGAGTGAAGGAATTAGATAAACTAAATATAGAAGAACTTCGATTTAAGGCCAAGGAGGTTATTGAAGAAAAGCGGGAAGAGGAGGATAAGGATATTAAGAGGAAGTTTAAAGTATAGACTATTAAAACACTTTTTTAGAAAAAGTGGCCTAAAAATTACTAGTATTTAAATCAAAAAATATGAAAAGTGATAATTTTAAATTAGAAGACAATAAAGAAGCGATTTGGAAAGGCCTTTCTTTTTGGCAAGCAGAAATTAAAAAAGCTGGAGTTTTTGAAAGGTTAGTATTTTTCAATGATGTTGTGACCGAAAAAATACCACCTCATCCTGGGTCAGGTTATCATTTAGTTCTAAATGATATTACTTTGGATGGTAAAAAATGTGATATTTATCATACCGATCAAGATGAAAATGGAGAAAAAATAAAGGGGCATTCTTGGAGCAGAATTCTTATTTATATTAAAGAATAAAATAATTAATTATCTGGAAGCCAATTTTTAATGGTGTTACAGAATATAAAGCTTATGAATAAAAAAATATTATTTTTAATTTCAATTTCTTTTTTAATAATTACTTTGTCGGGTTGTACTAAAAAACAAATATCTTTTGATCATTCTAATGGCTTGGGTTATGGTTTTTCGACCGAAGACCCTAGTGATTTAGTGGTTGATACTAATAATTTAGAAAATAATTTAGAAAAAAATATGAATCAAGAAATTTTAAAAAAATATTCCAAAGCTGAATTTCAAACTAGTTTAGGAAACTTTACTATTGAATTTTATAATGAAAAAATGCCAATTACGGTGGCTAATTTTTTAAATCTAGCTGATAGTGGCTTTTATGATGGAATTAAATTTCATCGAGTTATAAAAGGCTTTATGATTCAGGCGGGAGATCCATTAAGTAAGGATAATTCCATGAAAGACATTTGGGGAATGGGAGGCCCAGGTTATAAGATTCAAGATGAGTTTACTGAGGGCTTAAGTAATGTTTCCGGAACAATCTCTATGGCTAATTCTGGTCCTAATACTGGTGGTTCTCAGTTTTTTATTAATCTAGCTGATAATATTTATTTAGATTTTGACAAAGAACCTTTATCTAGCAAGCACCCAGTTTTTGGTAGAGTTGTTAGTGGAATGGATGTGGTTGATAAAATTTCTAAAGTTAAAACGGAATTAAATGATCGGCCCGAGACTCCAGTGGTAATTAATAAAATAAGTTTAAAATAAGTCTAGAGGTTTCGTCTCAAGATGGTTGTTAAAAAATAAAAGAAGTTTTAATTTAATAATTTATGCAAGTATATTTAGATAATTCAGCTACTACTAAAATTGATAAAAGGGTATTAAAAAAAATGATGCCATATTTTGCTGTTAAATATGGTAATGCCTCTTCTATTCATTTTATGGGGCAGGAAAATGATATTAAAGTTGCCCAGTGTAGAAAAGATATTGCCAAAGTTTTAGGTGGTCAAGCTGATAATATTATTTTTACCTCTTCGGCTACGGAAGCTAATAATTTGATTATCAAAGGGGTACTGCGGGCTAACTCTGATAAGGGCAAGCATTTTTTAGTTTCGGCTATTGAGCACCCTTGTATTTTATCATCGGCTCGAGAGTTATTAGATGAAGGTTTTGAATTTGATTATATTCCAGTAGATAAAAATGGTGTAGTAATTTTAGAGGAGTTAAAGAAAAAGATTCGACCAGACACAGTTTTGATTTCAGTTATGGCAATAAATAACGAAATTGGTAGTATTCAGCCGATAGAGGAAATTGGGAAAATTGCTCGGGCCAAGAAGATATTTTTTCATACTGATGCTGTCCAAGCGGTGCCGTATTTAAAAATTGATATCAAAAAATGGGGGATTGATTTTTTGTCATTATCAGCTCATAAGTTCTATGGGCCACAGGGTGTTGGTTTGGCTTATATAAACAAGGAGATAAAGGTAAAACCATTAATTGTTGGTGGGGGACAGGAAAAGGGATTACGGGCCGGGACTCATAATTTGGCTGGGATTGTTGGTTTAACTGAGGCTTTAAAATTATCTTATCTAGAGAGAAATGATTATTTAAAAAAAGTTAAAGGACTGCGTGATTATTTTTGGCAGGAGGTACAGAAAAAAATAAAAAATATTCGTCTTAATGGAGATTTTAAAAATAGAGCACCTAATAATTTGAATATTATGTTTAAGGGAATAGAGGGAGAGGCGATTTTAATTGATTTATCATTAAATGGTATTTGTGTTTCTACGGGTTCGGCTTGTTCAGCTCAAAATTTAAAAGTTTCTTCGGTTATCACTGCTATGGGGATTGATCCGAAATATATGAACAGTAATGTTCGGTTTTCTTGGGGGAGATATAATAATAAGAAAGAAATTGATTATGTGATTAATAAATTAGTTAAGACGGTGGAGCGGTTGAGGAAGTTTAGTGTGATTAGATAGTCGTTATAAGGGGCTTTTAATGTTTTTTAATTTAGGATTAGTGACTTGAGTATAAATTTGTGTTGTTCTGATATTTTGGTGACCAAGTAATTCTTGAACATAACGAACATCAACGCCGTTTTCTAATAGATGAGTGGCAAAGCTATGACGTAAGCTATGGAAGGTGGCGTCTTTTTTTATTTTGGCCTTTTTTAAGTTATTTTCAAAAATTTTTTGAGCAGTTCGAGAGGTTAATTTCCCGCCTCTCTCACTCTCAAAAACATATTCATTTAAAGATTTAAATTTAATTATTTTTTCTAAATTTTTTATTAATTTTTCTGGTAATACGCTGATGCGATCTTTTTGCCCCTTAGCGTTTTTAATGTGTATAGTCAGCTCCTCTAGATCAATATCTTTGACTTTCAGAGAAATAGCTTCACTTACTCTTAATCCAGCTCCATAAGATACTGCTATTAATAATTTATGTTTTTCATTTGAAATTGAATTTAATATTTCTTTAATTTCTTGGCGAGATAGAACAACGGGGAGCTTTTTGGTCTTTTTGATTGATTTTATGTCTATTTTTTTATTAATTTTAATGATATTGTAATAATAAAATTTTATCCCTCCGAGATATATATTTTGGCTTTGAGGAGAAGCTTTGATTCGAGAAGTTAAAAGAAAATTCTTAATGATATTTTCATCAAAATTATCTAAATTTACCTTTTTAAATATTAGATACTCTTTTAAACCATAAAGATAGGCCTTAATGGTTTTAGGGCTATAATTTCTAATTTTTAACTCTCTTTCAAGGAGATTTAATTGAGTTTGCATATTTATTTGAATTATATTAAAATATTAATAGTTTTAACTTTGATTATTATAGCATATCTTAAATAAACAATGCTTAAATTAATGTATTTTTTAAGTATTGTTCGTATAATAACCAGTTATGTGAAATGCATGTTTTACTTTTGGGCTATCGCCCAGCTTTAAAAAAGAATTTGAATTTTGTTTTTTATTTATTAAAAGGGGGTATAAGGTGTTTTCTCCGCTCCGCTACGAAAACGATTTATTTATAAGGGGAAAAATGTAATAATAAAAATATGACTACTACTGCATCAAGACAAATGACAACTGGAAAATCTTTTGAGTATGCTTTGCTTGTTCAATTTGAAGAAAAATTGAAAGACAAAACAAATCTTGAAGTTATCAAAAATTCTTCTTTTGAAATTGCAAAAGGTTGTTTTGAAAATGTTAGCGAAACAGAAAAGAGCGATTATTTGCTCACCGCTAGTTTTGCGGTTAATTTTTTAATGGATATAGAGCCACGCCTCACAAACGATATTGGCAAAGATGATATTCTGCAACTTGAAATTTTATCAGATCAACATGGAAAATCAGGCGATGTCAGAGACGTTTTAGCAATTCGTTTATTGCAAAAATGGGAAATTGGAGTATCTGCAAAAAATAATCATCATGCAGTAAAACATTCCCGACTATCTTCAAATATTGATTTTGGCGAAAAGTGGCTTGGAATAAAAACATCAAAAGAATATTTTGAAACAGTTACACCTATTTTTAACAATTTGGAAAAAATTAGAAAAGAAAGTGGTGCAAAGAAAAAGTGGAGTGAGCTTGGTGATTATCATTCATCAATCTACATTCCAATTTTAAAAGCCTTTATTAAAGAACTGAAAAATCTATATAAAAAAGATTCTAAAAAAGTAGCGTCCAATTTAGTCGCATACCTCGTTGGAAATAAAGATTTTTACAAAGTTATTAAAGGCAAAAATAGTGTAGAAATACACGCCTACAATTTGAATGGAACATTAAATTTGCCTTTTGACGACATTCTTCCGAAATATAAAACCCCCAAAGTACCACTACCAACAGAAATTATTGATATTTGTTTCAAAACCGATAGCCAAACAACTGCGATAGTAACCATGAATAATGATTGGACTCTTTCTTTTCGTATTCATAATGCAAGTTCAAGGGTTGAATCGTCATTGAAATTTGATATAAACCTTTTGAAATCGCCGAAAAAATTATTTAAAAATACACTAAATATTAGTCACGAATAATTATGAAAATAGCTTCATTGTTTACAGGTGCAGGAGGACTTGATCTAGGCTTTGAAAAAGCTGGTTTTCATGTCGTCTGGGCAAATGAATATGACCCCACAATTTGGGAAACTTTTGAACATAATTTTCCAAAAACAAAACTTGATAAAAGAAGTATTGTTGATGTTCCCGCTTCTGAAATTCCTGATGTTGACGGAATTATTGGCGGACCACCTTGCCAAAGTTGGAGTGAAGCTGGAGCTGGGCGTGGGATAAATGACAAGCGAGGAAAATTATTTTATGATTATATTCGTTTGTTAAAAGAAAAACAACCTAAATTTTTTCTTGCAGAAAATGTGTCGGGAATCCTTCATCCAAAACATAAGGAAGCTTTTGAAAATATAATAAAGGAATTTGAAAATGCTGGATATAATATTTCTTGCAAATTATTGAATGCAAATGATTATGATGTTCCTGAAGATAGATTGCGTGTCATTATTGTGGGATATAATAAAAAACTAAAGAAAAAATTTGAATTTCCAGAACCGCAAAAATATAAACCCGTATTAAAAGACGCTATTTATGATTTGCGTTTAGCAAAACCTGCGTTAGATAAAAATAAAACAAATGGTGATATGTTAAAAATTCCAAATCACGAATACATGAATGGCGGTTTTTCTTCAATTTATATGTCACGAAATCGTGTCCGCTCATGGGATGAACCTTCTTTTACTATTCAAGCTGGTGGTCGCCACGCCCCAATTCATCCGCAAGCTCCGAAAATGAAATTCATCAGTCAAAATAAAAGAATTTTTGTTCCCGGAAAAGAACATTTATATCGTCGCTTGTCTGTTCGTGAATGTGCAAGGATTCAAACATTCCCTGATGATTTTATTTTCAAATATCGTGATATCGCTGACGGATATAAAATGATCGGAAATGCTGTTGCTGTAAATTTTGCTCATCATTTAGCAAAAAAAATAATGGCTGATTTAAAATAAACTATGGAAAATAAACGCAAACATCTTGAATTTATACAAAATATAATTAGCCGAATGGCTGGAAATTTGTTTTTTCTAAGAGGATGGACTATTACTTTGATTGGCGCACTTCTTGCTTTGTTTTCAAAGGCAAATAATTCTGATTATGTCATTTATTTTCTTATAGTTATTACCTTGGTTTTTTGGATTTTGGACGGATACTTTCTTTCGCAAGAAAGATTGTTTAGAGATTTATATAATCATGTTAGAAAACTAAAAGAGGAAGAAATAGATTTTTCTATGGATGTAGAAGAATATAAAAAATTAAAGAAAAATACTCAAATCTACTCTATGTTTTCACCAACTCTTTTAATTTTTTATTTACCTTTAATCAGTGCCGCCCTATTTATAATATATTTAATAAATTAAATTTAAAATTATGAGAAAAGTATTTTTTAGTTTCAAATATAAAGATGTCTCTCGAGCTATGGTCGTTAGAAACAGCTGGGTAACACAAGGAAAAGAAGCTGCGGGCTTTATAGACGCAGCTGATTTTGAAAAGATAAAAAAACAAGGTGATCAAGCAATTAAAAATTGGATTGATAATCAATTAAAAGGAACATCTGTTACGGTTGTGCTTGTGGGAGAAAAAACTTGTAGCAGCAGGTGGGTAAAATATGAAATAGAAAAAAGCAAAGAAATAGGAAATGGACTTTTAGGAATAGATGTAAGCAAAATAAAAGATCTCCAAGGCAATACTTCTGAAAGATGTGGAAGAATCCCAAGCGGATATGATTTTTATTTATGGAATAATGATGACGGATATAATAATATGGGAAACTGGATCGAAAAAGCAGCAAAGGATGCTGATAGATAATCATTAAAAAATAAGGAGTTTTGAAAAAATGAAATTCACCCCTAACCCCTCTTTCATTTTTTCAAAACAAAAAAACAAAATTAAAATTCTTTTTTAGAGCAATCCCGATTGCTATCGGGATTAAAGTAAAACATGCACATCACATAACACGGCATATCTGGTTACGGCTTTTATACAAAAGCCTCCACCCATATTTGCCTCCGCTACGCTACGGCAAACATCAGATATGCCGAAACGTTCTATTCAATAATTTCAGGGGCTAACGACGGGGGCAATTTTCTAAAAACAAAAACGACTGGGGAGAATTCAAAATATAATAAAAAATATAGATAGGAAATTATTTATACTAAACCATTCAATATATGAGAAAATTAAAGCACTTTTTTAGGAATCCTTTGATTAAAGGTTTTTTATCAGCTTTAGCCATAGCGGTTTTCGGATATATTTTGCTAATTCTAACATTCCTTTTTGATGCTCTTTATCAAAATACAATTCGAAGGATTATTGGGTTATTTATGCCTTTTAATCCTGATTCGCAATTATTCTGGCTTCCACCATTGTTACATATTTCATTTCTTGTTATTATTATGGCAATCTCTTATTTTTTCTTTCGATTAAAATTAAAGGATATTTACAAGTCAACTTTTATGACAGTTCCATTAATGACCTTGTTCATTACAATAGGTCTATTTTTATATCAAACACCTTGGATTGCTGGAATAATAATTACAATGTTGACTCTTGGAATTATTTATTATCTGTATAATAAAAAACAATCTTGGCTTTATTATTATACGCTTGCCTTGACATGTGTTCTTATGTTAATTATTGCAATATTTCAAATAGAAATTTAAAACAAATCTTCTTTTTTAGAGAAAAAAAAGCAAAAAATAAACGGAATTCCCCCTACGACGGACTGAAAATTGCCCCTTGATACTTATTCTTGATGGCTCACTGTGTTCGCTTGATTGAATACGCCCCTGAAATTACTTTGATTTTTTGCCTTCGGCATCGTTGCACTAAAAATCAAGTCCTAACGGACGAATAGAACAGGGCTTAAAGGGCTCCGAAACCTTGCAGGTTTCTCCGACCCAAATTTGATTTTTTCGAGGTCACTTGATTTTTTGTGGGTTGCCTCAAAAAATCTGCGTTCCAGCTCTGAAAAAATCAAACTTCCCTTAAGCCCGATGTTAGGCGAAATAAATTTTAGACTTTTTTAAATACCAATATGATAGAAGGTGAACAATCGCGACAAATTCATCAAGAAGGAACAAGGGATATGATCTTAACAAATCCTGCGTTTATTAGATTTGTTGGTGGATTTGAACTATATCAAAATTTACTCCATACCGAAGGTGCTGAAGATACGAATGCAATTACAGAAAGAATGGTTGATCTTTACGTTTCTAGATTAAGTGGCTCCAGCGAAGAAACTCAACAGTCCAAAGCAAAACAAGAATTGTATCAAATAATTAATTCCTCTTTACAGGAATGTCAAGAAAATAATTTTTCCAGAGATAGCTTTGCCGACAGATTAGCTACTTCACCGATCGCCAATCTATTACTCACTGAATGGAATAGAAAAAGAGATGAGGTGGAAGAAGGGTCTGGCATGGTGCATGTCAATGATGTTATCGCATATAAAAAAGACAACAATAATGAAATTTCATTACACATCAGGCCAACGGGCGTGGAAAGCGCAGAACTAATTTCTAAAATCATAGATGGCTTTCAGTCCATAGGGGCTAAATTAGAAGCGGGTGAAATCACAGCAGATAAAATTGTTATGAAATCTTGGTTACTTAATCAAAAAATGGAGGCGAAAGCTAGAATGCTATTGGGTGATGAAATTTCAATACAGGACATTTCACCTGAAGATAGTGACGTTACCGCCGTTCAACATTTAGCATTGCAATACAACAAGAGATCTCTGGAAAAATATCTAACAACGGGAGAGAAGCCGGAAGTAAGACAAGTTGTGATGACAAGAGATGAATTTGTCGCGAGATTTAAAAAAGTCTAAAATTTACATCGCCTAACAGCGTATATCTGGCTCCACTCCCTGCGGTCATTCCGCCCACATGCTTCGCACATCAGATATACGCAAACGTTGATCTGAGCGTGAGTAAAAAATTGTTTAATCTGGCAAGAGATCAAACGGCGCTTGAAGCATTGAATTATTCAAAAACTAAGCTGAATATACAGTCTTGACCAAATTCCTTAATATGGTATAATGTAAATAATTAACTAAACCATATTAAGCATTTTATGACTTACTTATCATCAATCGTAAAAAATCGTTTGGAAGAAAAACTGTCCAAACTCAACAAACTGCGCCCCTTACCTAAGTCTGCAGTGCAAAAACTTCGAGAAAAATTCCAAATTGAAATGACCTATAACTCAAATGCTATTGAAGGCAACTCTTTAACTTTAAAAGAGACCTTTTTAGTTATTAATGAAGGCCTGACAGTGAAAGGTAAGCCTTTGAAAGACCATTTGGAAGCGAAAGACCACCATGCCGCACTAGAATATTTGTATGACTTAATAGATAAAGACAAAAAACACACTGTTTCCGAAATGCTTATTAAAAACTTACATCAAATTATTTTGCAGGAAACGGATAAGGAATGGGCCGGCCGATATAGAAATGCTAATGTAATTATTGGTGGCGCAGACCATATTCCACCAAATGCGCTACAAGTACCAAATAAAATGAGAGAATTAATTATTTGGTTAAACTCACAAAAAAACAAACTGAATATTATTGAACTTTCTGCTTTATTGCATCATAAATTAGTCTATATTCATCCGTTTTTTGACGGCAATGGTAGAACGGCACGCTTAACGATGAATCTATTTTTGATGCAAGCTGGATATCCATTGGTCACGATCATGAAAACTGACCGAAAAAAATATTATGATGTTTTGGATAAATCGGATAAGGGTAAGTTTGAACCACTGGTAAAATTTATTGCTCAGTCCATCGAGCGTTCATTGGATATTTATCTAAAGACATTAACTCCGTCAACACAAAAACAGGAAAAATTTTTGAGGCTTGCGGAAATAGCTAAAACCGCTCCTTTTTCTGCCAAATATCTTAATTTACTTGCCAGACAAGGAAAGCTGGAGGCGTATAAAGAGGGCCGGGATTGGTTAACCTCCAAAGAAGCCATTGAGAGATATCTAGAAAACCGAACCAGACAACGAAAATTTTAAATCAAACAAACTTATGAAAAAAAATAATATTAAACAAATCGTTAAAAAGCATTATAGCAAAATTGCAACTCAAAACGGTGCTGGATGTTGTAGTAATAGTTGTGGTTGTAACGATAAAAATGTCAATAAACAAATTGCCAAAAGTATTGGCTATTCTGATCAGGAAATAGAAGCTATTTCCGAATCTAATCTTGGTCTTGGTTGTGGTAATCCAACGGGGATGGGAAATATCAAGGAGGGCGATGTTGTCTTAGATTTAGGCTCAGGAGCTGGTTTCGATTGTTTTCTTGCTGTTAAAAAAGTAGGTAAACTTGGACGAGTAATCGGAATAGATATAACGCCAGAGATGATTGCTAAAGCAAAGAAAAATGCTGAAAAATTTAATTATAATAATGTTGAATTTCGATTGGGAGATATAGAAAAACTACCCGTGGAAAGTGATTCTATTGATGTGATTATAAGTAACTGTGTTATTAATCTAGCACCAGATAAGTCTAAAGTCTTCAAAGAAGCATTCCGGGTACTTAAAAAAGGTGGTAAAATTTATAATTCAGATATTGTTTTACTAGGAGACATCTCTGACGAACAGAAAAGTAACGATGAATTAATTGCTGGATGTGTAGGTGGAGCTTTATTAAAAGATGAATATTTAAAAATTATTGAAGATGCTGGATTTAAAATAAAAATTTTGTCAGAAGATAAAGATATCAGTAAAAGACAATACCAAGGCATTCCCCTTGAAAGTTTAAAGATTGAAGCAACCAAATAATTTCTATTTGTCCGTCGGCTAATTGGTATTTCAACAAAATATCAGATATCGGTGGATGTTAGCTAAAATAAATTTTAGACCAAATAAATTAACTTTGACTATTATTTATGAAAATTTCAATAAAAAAAGGCTTTAGTTTCGGCTTAACATCCGGTGTAATAACAACCTTAGGTTTGATCATCGGGTTACATTCTAGTACTAGCTCTGATATTGTTATTATTAGTGGCATACTGGTAATAGCAATAGCTGATGCCATGTCAGATGCGTTAGGAATTCATATGTCAGAAGAAGTTGATAACAAAAATACAACCAAAGAAGTTTGGGAGTCAACAATTGCCACTTTTTTATCTAAATTTGTTTTTGCTTTAATGTTTGTTATCCCTATTTTATTTTTAGAACTTTCTACAGCCATTATTTTTTGTGTTGTCTGGGGCTTATTTTTAATAATAATATTTAGTTATTATCTGGCCAAAAAACAAAAAATAAATCCTTATCCAGTAGTATTAGAACATTTATTAATCACTATTATAGTAATTATCTTAACTCATTATATCGGAGTTTGGCTAGCGACATTAAGTTAAATATTCTTCTTTTTTTAACTTTTTTGGAATTCGTTATTCTATCTAATTAAATCTCATAATTAACAATAAAAATATGCAATTTAAAAATAAAGTCGCTATAGTAACCGGTGCCAAACAGGGAATTGGTCTAGGAATTGCCTTAGCTTTTGCTAAAGAGGGCTGTAATGTTGTTGTAAGTGATATCACACAGAAGGACTGTGAAAAAACAGCTGAAAAATTAAAAAAATTTGGTGTAAAAGTATTAGCCGTGGCCTGTGATGTCGCCAAAAAAGGTGAGGTCGACAATTTGATAGCCAAAACAATAAAAAAATTTGGTAAGCTAGACATCTTAGTAAATAATGCTGGTATTTTTCCATTTACCCCTTTTTCAGAGATGACTGAAGCTAATTGGGAAGAAGTAATTAATGTCAACTTAAAGAGTATCTTTTTATGTTCTCAAACGGCGGTTAAAAAAATGAAGGCTGGTGGCAAAATTGTGAATATTTCATCAATTGCCTCAATAGTTGGTTTCGAAGGATTGGTCCATTATTGTGCTTCTAAGGGCGGGGTAAACGGATTAACTAGAGCTTTGGCTTTAGAATTAGCTGATAAAAAAATAAATGTAAATGTTGTAGCCCCCGGAGCTATTGAAACCCCCGGAGCAACTAAAACAATGACAGAAGAAGCTAAAAAAGGATTTTTAGCCCTTATCCCTTGGAAAAAAATGGGCACTCCTGATGATATTGCTCAAGCGGTTGTTTTTTTAGCTTCTGATAAAGCTAATTATATTACCGGCCAAGTATTAGTAGTAGATGGTGGCTGGACTTTACGCTAATAATCTTTAAAGTATTTTTTAAAAAAGCTAAATCTTTGGCTTTGTTTTTTTATGAAAAAAAGTATATAATAAGAGTATTATTTTTTATTTACAAAAATGAAAATAGGTTATCCCTGTATTAACACCAGAATAAATTGCACTTCTAATACTACTTTTAGACTAGCTAATTATTCGGAGGAAAATTTAATAAAAAAAGTTAATGACAATTTAGATTGTTTAGAGAAAATTTTAAAGTTTAATCTCCAAAACGATCTCTTATTTTTTAGAATTGGATCTAATCTAGTTCCTTTTGCTAGCCATCCAATTTGCACTTTCGATTGGCCGTCTTTTTTTAAAAAAAGATTTCAGAAATTAGGAAAATTTATTAAGGATAATAATTTTAGGATTTCCATGCATCCTAGCCAATTTACTGTAATTAATTCTCCACAAGAGGAAATTGTGAGAAATAGTATTGCTGAATTAAAGTGGCATTGTCAGGTTCTAGATTTAATGAATTTAAACCCTGAGCATAAAGTTCAAATTCATGTGGGGGGAGTGTACGGAGATAAAGTTTCAGCCATAGATCGGTTTATTAAAAATTATTTAAAATTACCGTCGTCAATAAAAAAAAGATTGGTCATTGAAAACGACGATCGATCCTATTCGTTGAAAGACTGTTTAGCAATTTCTAAGAAAATAGCTATTCCAGTTATTTTTGACTCTTTTCATCATTTTTGTTTAAATAATGGAGAGAGCTTTTATCAATCCTTAAAACTTGTTCAAAAAACTTGGAGTAAAAAGGATGGAATAATCATGTCTGATTATAGTAGCCAAGAAAAAGGGGCTAAAGAGGGGAAACACACCCAAAGCTTAGTAGTGAGTGATTTCAGACGGTATTTAGAGGAAACTCGAGGAATAGATTTCGATATCATGTTAGAAATAAAAGATAAGGAGCGGAGTGCCTTACAAGCTCGGAAAATAACAAATAATTTTTTTAAGAATTAATCTAAAATATATGGCCTTAAATTATAGCAAAAAAACCATGCAACATTTCCGTTATCCTAAAAATATCGGAGAAATAAAAAAACCCGATGCTCGAGCCGAAGTAGGGAACATGGTTTGTGGAGATCAATTATCTTTTACTCTTAAAGTTAAAGATGATAAAGTTAAAGATATTAAATTTTTATCATTTGGTTGTGCTTCTAATATTGCCACCGCTTCAGTTATGACCGAAATGGTTAAGGGGATGACTCTAGAAGAGGCCAAAAAATTTGATTGGAATAAAATAGTTAAAAAACTTGATGGTCTGCCTCAGCAGAAAGTTCATTGTTCGGTTTTAGCAGTAGAAGGGTTAAAAAAAGTAATTTCCGAATACGAGAAGAAAAAAGATGAAAAATAATTCCCAAATAATTTAGCTAGTATCTAAAATTAAATAATATGCCTAAAGTTTATCTTTATATTTTATTGGCTTCACTCTTAACTTCACTAATTTCTCTAGTGGGTGTTTTTTTCTTAAGTTTTTCCATCAAGAGATTAAAAAAGATTATAATGTTTTTAGTTAGTTTGTCGACTGGAGCCTTGTTAGGGAATGCTTTTTTACATTTAATTCCAGAAGCCGTTGAGATGTCAGATCACCATGATAATGGGGTTTGGCTTGGAGTGTTAGGAGGAATTGTTTTATTTTTTATATTAGAAAAAATAATTCATTGGCGACATTGTCATGTCCCTACTTGCGACGATCATCCTCATCCTATTGGTCCGATGAACTTAGTCGGTGATGGTTTGCATAATTTAATTGATGGTATGGTTATTGCCGGAGCATTTTTAATTGATGTTCGGTTAGGAGTTTTTACCACTATTGCCGTTATCAGTCATGAGGTTCCGCAAGAGATTGGAGATTTCGGTGTTTTAATACATGCTGGCTATAAAGTTAAAAAAGCTTTATTTTATAATTTTATTTCAGCCTCTTTTTCAATCTTGGGAGCTATCGTTATGATGGTTTTAGGTAGTTATCTAGATGGTTTTATCGAAATTATCATTCCTATAACCGCTGGAGGCTTTATTTACATTGCTTCCTCTGATTTAATTCCGGAGTTGAAAAAGGATTATAAAATAAAGGAGTCGCTAAAACAATTATTAGGAATTTTTATTGGCTTAAGTTTAATGATCTTTCTTAATTTATTTTTTCATTCCAATTAAAGGACAAAACCTTGGTAATATTCAATTAATAAAATTAGAAATAAAAAATGTTAAACAAACTTAAATATTATTTTCTTAATTTTGACTGGATTATTTTTTCCGCAATTTTATTATTGTCGCTTTTTGGTTTGATTGAAATATATAGTATTGCTTTAGGGCAGGAGACTGTTAGTTTATTAAATTTCAGAAAACAAATTATTGCTATTGTTCTAGCCTTGATTTCTTTTTTTACTTTTTCTTTTATCGATTATAATTTTTTTAAAAGTTTTAATAGAATTATTTATGGTTTTGGTATTTTTTTATTAATTTTAGTTTTATTTTTAGGTAAGACTGTTCGGGGAACAACTGGTTGGTTTGAAATTTTTGGATTTAGTTTTCAACCGGTAGAATTTGTTAAAATAATTTTAATAATATTTTTAGCTCGTTTCTTTTCTAACTCGGCTGTTAAAATGCGACCTTTAAAATCATTAATTTTATCTTTTTTAGGGACCTTTGGTTTTGTCTTTTTAGTTTTGCTCCAACCCGATTTTGGTCCAGCTATTATTTTATTTTCAATTTGGTTTGTTATATTAATTTTAGTTGGTTTTGAGCGTCGTTATTTTTTATTGATTATAATACCTTTAATTTTAGGAGCCTTCTTAGTTTGGAATTTTTATTTTGAACCTTACCAAAAAACCAGAATTTCAACCTTGTTAAATCCGGGGCAGAATTCTTTAAGCGGTAGTTATAATGTCAATCAAGCTTTAATCGCCGTTGGTTCGGGTGGAATAATGGGGCGGGGAGTCGGATTTGGTTCGCAATCACAATTAAAATTCTTGCCGGAAGCGCAAAATGACTTTATTTTTTCAGTTATTTCTGAAGAATTGGGATTTCTGGGGGTGTCTCTTTTATTGTTTATTTATTTTGTTCTTTTTTGGCGCTTATTATCAAATGTTAGCAAAATGAAGGATGATTTCGCTATATTCTTCGTCTTAGGGGCCATGGTCTTGATTTTTATTGAAATGTTTATTAATATTGGTATGAACGTCGGAATAATTCCAGTGGTAGGAATATCCCTACCTTTTATTAGTTATGGAGGAAGTGCTCTTTTAGCTAAGTTTACCTTAATTGGAATTATTCAAAATATTATAATTAAATCAAAAATATAATCTATAATTTTTGATATATTTTAAAACTATGACTATTAATTTAAAGTCTCAAATCAGAGACCAGAAAGAAAAATTAGAGAAAGATTTTATTCCGGCTGTCGTTTATGGATCAGGCTTGGAGAGTACTTCTTTGTCTTTAAAATTAAATGATTTCATAAAAGTTTATGATTTGGCTGGTGAGTCTAATTTAATTGAATTAGAACTTGGTGATAAAGGTAAAATAAATGTTTTAGTTAAAGAGGTCCAGAGGAATCCAATTAAGGATTTTATTAACCATGTTGATTTTTATAAAGTTGATATGGATAAAGAGATAACTACTGAAATTCCACTTGAGTTTATAGGAGAGTCTAAGGCTGTTAAAGAGTCAGGAGCGATGTTAGTTAAGAATATAAACGAAATTTTGGTGGAATGTTTACCAAGTGATTTAGTTGATCATATTGATATTAATATTTCTGTCTTAGAAGAAGTTGGAGATATTATTAAAATTAGTGATATCAACTTACCTAAGGGTATGAAGGTTTTAAATAATCTAGAAGATTCAGTGGCGACTATTATAGAACAACAAAAAGAAGAAGCGCCTGAAGTTAAAGTTGAAGAGCTACCGATCAGTGAAGAAGTTAACAAAAATAAAGATAGTGACGATTCTAAAAACACTAAAGAAAACAAAGCTTAATCATTTTGCCTTTTTATAAAATTATGCTAAAATTTACCAGTATGAACAAGAAAACTGTTTTAATTTTAGCATTTTTTTTATTGGTAAATTTATATTTAGCTAATAATGTTAATGCTCAAAATAAGCCTAACGATCAGTATTATAATAATCAATGGTATCTAAATAAAATTGGTTATAATTTTGTTTGGGATAAGGTTTTATTAGGCGAAAAAATTGTTGTGGCCGTTATTGATTCGGGGGTAAATATAAACCACCCTGATTTAGAAGAAAGAATTTGGCTTAATAAGTTTGAAATTTCAGATAATGGTATTGACGATGATAATAATGGTTTTATTGATGATGTTAATGGTTGGGATTTTGTTCTTAATGATTTTGATCCTAGTCCTAAGAAGGGAGCTCTTAGTAGTTCTGATGGTTTAAATCATGGAACTATTATTGCTGGAATAATTTCCGCTAAAAGTAATAATGGGATTGGAGTTAGCGGAATTGCTTCTAATGCCAGAATAATGCCTCTACGAGCCTTAAATGAATGGGGTGAGGGTAAAATAAATGATGTTATTAGAGCTATGGATTATGCTATAAATAATGGAGCAGACATTATTAATCTTAGTTTTTCAGGTTTAAGCTATAATCAAGGATTTAAAGAGGCGATTGAAAGGGCTCATCGGGCCGGTGTTATTGTAGTGGCGGCCGCTGGTAATAATGGGGGAAACTTAGACACTAATCCTTTATACCCAGCTTGTTTTACCGGTTCAGGAGATAAAAATATTGTTTTAGGGGTAGCCGGAACTGACACTTTAGATCAGAAAGCTACTTTTTCATCTTATGGGCAAAAATGTGTAGATATTTCAGCCCCAGGAATAAGTTTTTTTTCCACTTATTTTTACGATATTGATAATCAAAGAAATAAATATTATGATGGCTATTGGTCGGGAACTTCTATGTCAACGGCGGTGGTTAGTGGATCTTTAGCTGTTATTAAAGGAGTCAATCCTAAACTAAATAATGACCAAGTTTTAGAGGTGCTTTTAAAAAGTTCTGATAATATTAATTCTTTAAATCCTGATTATGGTTCCTCTTTGGGCAGTGGTCGAGTGAATTTGTTAAATTCAGTTAATTGGGCTTTGGAAAAATGGGAAAACTTGGGTGGTTATTTTTTACTTTTCCCTCAATCTAATATTCAAAAATATAAAAATGAGTTTGAACTTTTTAATACCATTCGTTTTGTTAGAAAAAAAGGTAAGGAGGCCGGGCGCTTTTTTGCCTATAGTCCGGACTTTAATGGGACAATAAGTATTACCAGCGGAGATTTAGATAATGATGGTTCCGAAGAGATAGTTGTTGGAGCGGGTGAAGGTGGTGGTCCTCATGTTAGAATTTTTAATAACCAAGGAGAATTAATTGGTCAATTTTTTGCTTATGATGCTAAATTTAGAGGCGGAGTTAATGTTGCCTTAGGAGATATTAATGGTGATGGAAAAACAGAAATAATTACCTCGCCTGGTCCTAGCGGTGGACCTCATATTAGAATTTTTGATAATCAGGGAATTTTACAGGGGCAATTTTTTGCCTATGATGCTAAATTTAATGG
Organism: Patescibacteria group bacterium; assembly: GCA_041656935.1. Lineage (GTDB taxonomy): Bacteria > Patescibacteriota > Patescibacteriia > Patescibacteriales > UBA12465. The sequence continues at coordinate 52,899 of JBBACQ010000001.1, read as the reverse complement.
GGGAGTTAATCTGGCCGTTGGTGATTTAAACGGCGATAATAAAAGTGAAATTATAACGGTACCAGCTTCTAATGGTGGACCTCATGTTAAAATTTTTGACGGGCAGGGTAATTTAACTGGGCATTTTTTCGCTTATGAAGAGGATTATTTTGGTGGTGTTAAAATTAAAACGGCTAATATTTATGGCAAGGATAACAAGGGGAACAAAGACATTGTAGTTTCTCCCGGTGCTAATAGGGAACCAGAAATAAGAATTTTTGATATTTATGGGCAAAAAATAAAAAGCTTTTTGGCTTATTCCAGTAATTTCAGAAATGGGGTTAATTTGTCCGTCGGTGATTTAGATAAAGATGGTTTAGATGAAGTAATTACCGGAGCTGGCCCCGGAGGAGCCCCTCATGTTAGGGCTTTTAACGGAAAAGGTGAATTGGTAGATTCTTTTTATGGTTTAGAAAGTTCTTATACCGGAGGAGTAGTGGTTGATTTTATTGAAATCAAAGAGTAGTCGAAAAAATAACCGATATTGGAGAGAATTGATTTTTGTGTTAATATATATTAAGAAAATTAATATTTATTTATAAACTTTAAATAATTTAGAAGGTTTCAAGAATTATAAATATCTTAGGAATCTTATTAAACATATGTCTCCAGTAATTTTTGATAAAAAAAACATTTTAGTAATTGGAGGAGCTGGTTTTATCGGTTCTAATTTATGTGATGAACTTATTAAAGAAAATAAGGTTATTTGTATTGATAATTTTTCTAGTAGCAATCACAAAAATATCGATCATTTATTATCAAATCCTAATTTTGTTTTTATTAATCATGATTTAAGCTCTCCTTTAGATTTAGAGGAATTGGTAGAGTTAAATAAATTTAAAATTTCTTTTCAGGGCATCCAGGAGATTTATAATTTAGCCTGTCCAATGTCGGCGCGAAGTTTTATTGATAATAAAGAAAAGATTCTTTTAGCTAATTCTTATGTGGTAAAAAATGCCTTAGACATAGCCGTTAAATATAAGTCTAAATTTTTGCAATTTTCTTCTTCAGTGGTTTATGGCTTAAGAAAGGAATCGTCGCCAAATTTAAAAACTAAAGAGGATTATAATGGAGAAGTTGATTTTTTAAATGAAAGAAGTTGCTATGATGAGGGAAAGCGTTTTGCTGAAACCTTAGTTAGTAATTATCGCCAGGTTTTTAATATAGATGCTAAAATTATCCGATTATTTAGAACTTATGGACCTAGAATGGCCTTGAAAGATGATCAGATGTTGCCAGATTTTATTAATAGTGCTTTGAATAATGAAGATATCGTTATTTTTGGTGATGAGAATTTTTCGTCTTCTCTTTGTTATGTTGATGATGTTATTGATGCGGCCGTTAAAGTTATTAGATCAGATTTTTCTGGCCCCTTTAATGTTGGTTCAGAAGAGGATATCAAACTTTATGATGTCGCCCAAAAAGTTATTGAATTAAGTTCTTCTAAATCGAAAATAGTTTTTCAACCTAATAAGATTTTTATGACTCAATTAAATATCCCTGATACTTATAAGATTCGGAATGATTTAGATTGGATGCCAGTAGTTACTTTAGAAAATGGTTTAAAGAAAACTATTTTGGATTTACAGGCCACCAATCAAATGCGCACTATGTAAAAGCTTAAATTTTGGGAAATTTTTTCGTCAAAAACTGCGATGCTCGTTCGTCGTATTTTCAATACGACTCACTTCGCTTCTCGTTTTTTCCTCAAACTTTCTCCAAAATTTAAGCTTTTACTCTTTGGTCTAAAATAAATTTTGGGAAATTTTTTCGTCAAAAACTGCGATGCTCGTTCGTCGTATTTTTAATACGACTCACTTCGCTTCTCGTTTTTTCCTCAAACTTTCTCCAAAATTTAAGCTTTTACTCTTTGGTCTAAAATAAATTTTAGGAAATTTTTTCGTCAAAAACTGCGATGCTCGTTCGTCGTATTTTTAATACGACTCACTTCGCTTCTCGTTTTTTCCTCAAACTTTCTCCAAAATTTAAGCTTTTACTCTTTGGTCTAAAATAAATTTTAGGAAATTTTTTCGTCAAAAACTGCGATGCTCGTTCGTCGTATTTTCAATACGACTCACTTCGCTTCTCGTTTTTTCCTCAAACTTTCTCCAAAATTTAAGCTTTTACTCTTGAGATCTAAATTTTAGGAAATTTTTTCGTCAAAAACTGCGACGCTCGTTCGTCGTATTTTAACCTTTCTATTTGACCTCTCTAAAAAATAATAGTATAATATAAATACTAATTAAAAATGATTGCTGTAGTCACCAACTATAGTTGCCTTAGGGCAATTTCATTAGAAACTAAGTTTTTATTAGTATAATCAAGGAGTCTCTTTTTGTTAAGAGAAAACTAGATGGAACCGCGGGAAATCCCGTTCTAGTAATTCAATTTTTTACTTTTTTGTAATCTTTGAATTATTGGAACGGGATTTTTTATAATATAAATATATTAAAATAAAACTATGGAAAAAGAAAATTTAATTATGGTTCGTCATTCTTTAGCTCATATTTTAGCTTTAGCAGTTTTAAGAACATATCCTGATGTTAAGTTTGCTATTGGGCCTGATGTTGATAATGGTTTCTATTATGACATCGATTTTTTTGATAAAAAAATCAGCGAAGCTGATTTGTTAATTATCGAAAAAAAGATGAAGCACATTATTAAACAAAATTTAAAATTTGTTAGAAAAGAAAAAGACATTGTTGAGGCCATTAAAGAAGCTCGGTCTGGGCAAGATGTTTATAAATTAGAAATTTTAGAAGAACTCCAAGAGAAGGGAGAAACTAAAGTGAGCTATTATGAGTTAGGGGAGTTTTCTGATTTATGTCGTGGTCCTCATATAGAATCTTCGGGAAAGGTAAAAGAGGGATCTTTTAAGTTAAATAAAATTGCCGGAGCTTATTGGCGGGGAGATGAAAAGAATAAGATGTTAACTCGTATTTATGGCTTTGCTTTTCCTGAGGCCGAAGATTTAAAAGATTATTTAAATTTATTAAAAGAAGCTGAAAAAAGAGATCATCGTCGTTTGGGGAAGGAGTTAGATCTTTTTTCTATTAGTGAAAAAGTTGGCCCTGGTTTAATATTATGGCATCCTAAGTTGGCTAAAGTTAGGGAAGCGGTTGAATCTTTTTGGCGTCAATTTCATCGCCAAAGAGGTTACGACACTGTCTATACTCCACATATTGGTCGGTCTTTATTATGGGAGACTAGTGGTCATTTAGGATTTTTTAAAGATTCTATGTATTCACCGATAGAAGTTGATGGTGATAAATATTTTGTTAAACCAATGAATTGCCCTTTTCATGTTGAAATTTATAAATCCAAACCACGTTCGTGGCGAGATTTTCCTTTTAGATGGAATGAATTAGGGGCAGTTTATCGTTATGAAAAGAGTGGGGAATTAAATGGGATGTTAAGAGTTAGAGGTCTTACTCAAGACGATGCCCATGTTATCTGTCGGCCTGATCAATTTGTTGATGAATATCGTGAAGTTCTAAAGTTCAGCTTTGATATGTTTAAAGTTTTTGGTTTTACTGATTTAAAGGGATATGTAGCGGTGCGTGATCCTAAGAACATTAAGAACTATATGGGGGATAATAAAATTTGGGATTTAGCTGAGAAAACTATTAAAGAGTTAGTGAGTGAATTTAATATGCCTTACGAAGTAGAAGAGGGTGGAGCTAAATTTTATGGTCCATCATTAGATATTAAAGCCAAAGACTCTATTGGTCGAGAATGGCAATTAACAACCATCCAATTAGATTTTAATTTACCAGAGAAATTTAATATGACTTATCAAGGGCCAGAAAAAGAAGAGCGTCCCATTATGATTCATCGAGCCTTATTAGGATCGTTAGAAAGATTTTTTGGAGTTTTAATTGAACATTATGGTGGAGCTTTCCCAGTTTGGATGGCCCCAGTTCAGGTTAAAATAATTTCGGTCGGAGAAAAGCATATTGATTATTGTCAAGAATTGAAAAAAGAATTTTTAGATTTAGACTTAAGATCAGAATTAGATATTGATAATGAAACTGTAGCTAATAAAATTAGAAAAGCGGTTGGAGAAAGGGTCCCCTATATTATTGTTGTTGGAGATAAAGAAGCTAAGGGTAAGATTTTAGCTGTTAGAAAAAGAGGTGAACAAAAAATTGAAGAAGTTAAGAAAGATATTTTTTTCAAGAATTTACAAAAAGAAATTTTTGCTAAAAAATAATTTTATATCATTCTTTAATTATTAAGCATATTTCTGCTAAGTTTTAAATAATTATAAAAAATAAAAGCTATGTTTAAAAGCACAAGGCTTAAAAAATCTGGTTTTACTTTGGTAGAGATTTTGGTTGTGGTTGCTATTATTGGAATTTTAGCAACTTTGGTTGTTGTTTCTTTAGGGGATACTCGAGCCAAAGCTAGGGATTCTCAAAGAATATCTGATATCAAACAAATGCAGGTTGCTCTAAGATTGTATTTTAGTGATCAGGGATATTATCCGTCCTCCAGCACGGTTACTAGCTCAATATATTTTGGCGACACCGTTTATATGGATAGATTACCCCAAGCTCCGACTCCGCCGGATGGAGATTGCACGGTTAGTGATAATCAATATGTTTATAGCGAGCTAGGAGAAAATAATGAATCATATTCAATTTATTTTTGTTTAGGAGAAGAAAATTCTAATTTATCTGCTGGCTTAGCCATTGCTAATCCAACGGGAATTGAGCATGGTCCCTTAGTAGGCTTACAAAGGGGGCTAGTGGGTCATTGGGCTTTGGATAACATTGATGGTCTAAAAGATAAATCTTCAAGTGGTAATGACGGAACAGGTTTTGGTGGTATTACTATTGGTAGTTCTATAGATAGATATATACAGGCTGGTGGAGCTACGAGTTTTGACGGAAGCAATGATTATATTGATGTTCCAATGTCTTTGAATGGAGTAAATAATTTCACTATTTCTTTATGGGTTAGATTAGATTCAGTAGGATCTGATAATATTATTGACGCTAGAGATGGTGTTTCTTCTGGTTTCACATTATTCCAATCTTCATCTGGTTTTACATTTAGACTAGAAGGGCATGATTTATTATTTACTGATACTGATTATATTAATAGCTGGAGGCATATTGTCATGAGTTATGACACTGCTACTCAAAAATTATATGTTAATGGGGTAGTCGAGAGTCAGAACATTAGCGCCAGTAATGTTGTTGCAAATCCAATTATCAGAATAGGTGCTAGGTCTTGGACCGTTTTAAATTATGTTAGCGGGGAAATTTCCGATGTTCGTATTTACAATCGTACCTTATCTTCAGATGAAGTAGCACTATTATACGAAAGCTCTAAGCCAACGCTTACTGATGGTCTTGTTGCTTGGTGGGCTTTAGATAATGTTGATGGTCTAAATGACAAGAGTGGTAATGGTAATAACGGGACCGCCAAAGGTGGAATAACTATTGGCGGAGCAACTGATTATTTAGGGAGAAGTGGTAGAGCAACTAGCTTTGATAATATAGATGATGTGATAGACTTTAGCAATAATATAAATTTAGTACCAAGAGTGGATAATATGACTTTTACTTGGTGGTCTAGGGTGGATTCAGGGGTTTCTTATTTATGGGCCAAAACCGCAAATAACCTACAAGCGAACTCACAATACAGATTTGCCTTTAGTTTATCGGAAATAGTTGTTCAAGTTGGGGGATCGTCAGCTCAATATTCGGTTTCTAATTATTTAGGTGAAGGCTGGTTTTTTTATACATTAACAATCCCGGCAGCGACAAGTGGTTTAAAATTATATATTAACACTGAATTACAATCGATAACTGCCGGTAACGATAGTATTGGTTCTTATACTAATTCATTTCCTTTTATTATTGGTGCCAGAAATGATTCGAATGATCCTAATCTGTATAGCTTATTTTTAGATGGGTCTATGGCTGACTTCCGTGTTTATAATAGAATATTATCGCAGGAAGAAATAGAGGAGTTATATTTGCTAGGTCAATAATTTTATTCAAAATATTTTCTATAAAAACAAAAAAGAGCTAAATTTATTAGCTCTTTTTTGTTATAGTTTCTATTTTAAGTTCTTATTTATTTCCGTAGCCAATTTAATAGCCGAACTTAAATCTTTTTGATGAAGATTTCGGCCAATAGCACAACCTCGAGCTCCGGTTATCTTAATTTGATTTTTAATAATTTTTAATAATTTTTTAGAGTCAATTTTTTTTCCGCCTGAACAAATTATCCCGCTATTTCCTCCAGCGATAATTACTTCTTTAAATTTTTTAGCATCTTCTTCTTTTTCTCCGAAAGGATAGTTTAGTTTTATAAAATCAGCTCCTAAACATAAACCAACTCCAGCCGACCCACTCAAAATTTCCAACGATTTTTCGTTTTTAACATTTTTTCCTCGAGGGTAAATCCATAAAACTGCGAGTAGTCCGTTTTGATGAGCTTGCCAAATTATTTGACTGGCCTCTTTCATCATTTTTGCTTCATATTCGCTACCTAGATAAAGAGTATAACCAACACCTAAAATATCTAAGCCCGAGTCCTTTTTAAATTTAACCACATCTTCAACCGTCCACAAAGCTTTACTCAAGGGATCCGATGTTTTTACTAGATTACTTTTACCATTTAATTTTATTAAGTAAGGTATCTTTTTATATTTTTTTCCATAACGAGAAACTAATCCCAAATGAACGGCAAAAACTCCGATGGGGGATTTTAGAGCAATTTGGAAAAGATGCTCCGGGTCGCTATTGTTGTTTTTAGATTTAACAGCAAAATCTTCATTAAGATGTTCTATTTTTTGATCACCGGCGAAAAGAAATAAATTACCCGTATTGTGAGTAGCTTTTTTAAAGTTCTTTTTGTAGGTCTTATAATATTTCTTAGGCACGGCCAAGGGAACATTAATTGTCATATTTTTTTTATTATTAAATTATGTTATAATATTAAGGACATCTAAATTATAACATTTTTAAAGAATATGGACAATAAAAAAGAAAAAAGAGATACTAATATAAATTTAGCCAATTATAATGAGAAAGAAAAGGGGGCTTTGAAAAAGTTTATTTTTGGTTTGTGGTTTTTAAAAAACCGCCGTAATTTTTTTATTAGCCTAATCTCTCTTTTGTTTCTTTCTTTAATTATTTTGTATATCTACCTTTTTTATAATGTTTATGATTATTTAAAATATTCGCCTGATGATAAAATGGCCCTAGAAGAGTTGTCAATTATTGGAGTAAATTTAGGATCTTCTCGGGTAGCTGAACCCTTACAAAATGAACGACCGCTTGTTTTCTTTCATAATGATAGCTATGATTTTGTTGCTCGGGTAAAAAATCCTAATCTCAACTTTTTTGCTAGCATTAATTATTGTTTTCTTGATGGCGATGAAGAATTACTATGTCAAAATGATATCGTCTTTCCTGAGGAAAACAAATATCTAGTAGTTTTATCGGTGGAATTAGATTCTGCTCCGAATAATCTTAGATTTATGATTAAAAACCTTAGTTGGGAGAGGGTTGATGCTAAAAAATATTCTAACTGGAAAAATTATTATTCAGAAAGAGTTAATTTTGACGTTTCTAATATTGTTTTTAATATTTCTCAATCAACTGACATATATATGAAGAGCGTTAATAATTTATCCTTTAATATTAAAAATAACAGCCCTTATAATTATTGGGAGGTCCCCCTATCAATAATTCTGTATAGTCAGGGTTCTATTGTTGGAGTTAATAAATATCTTGTTTCGGAATTTATGTCTTTAACCGATAAGAACATTGAGCTTTTTTGGTCTAACTCAGTTAGATCGGTTGATCAAGCTGAAATAGTGCCCAACTTAAATATTTTAGATAATGATAATTATATTAAATATCAATAATTTTAATTAGATGTTAGATTTTTTCAAATTACCTTACAATCCTAGTAGCTTTAACGGTTTTATTTCGGCTGAAACTTTTTCTTATCACTATGATAAACATCATAAAACCTATTTCGATAATTTAATAAAATTAATTTCAGGGACCGAGCTCGAAGGGAAGAGTCTAGTAGAAATAATAAAAGCTTCGTATAATAACCCCCAATTGAAAAGTATTTATAATAATTCCGCCCAGGTTTTTAATCATGATTTTTATTGGCAGAGTTTATCACCCGATAAACTAGAAATCTCTAATTTTTTAAAAGAAAAGATAATTGAGAGCTTTTCATCTTTAGATGAATTTAAATTAAATTTAAAAAGTACCGGCCTAAGCCAATTTGGCAGTGGTTGGGTGTGGGTGATTCTGGAAGATGATAAAATAAAAATAACTTCTCTTCCTAATGCTGATTCTCCACTTATTAATAATCAGAAACCTCTTTTATGTATTGATGTTTGGGAGCACGCTTATTATATTGATTATCGTAATAACAGAGCCGAATATCTAGAGATGTTAATAAATAATTCTATAAATTGGAATTTTTTCGAAGAAAACTTAAAAGAAAATATATAGCTATCTGGGGATTAACTGTTAACAGATTGTTGATAGAAAAGAAGTAATTTTCTCCTAAATAAAGACCTGAGTGTGTATAACTCAGGTCTTTATTTTATGTTTTTACTCTAAGCCTTATTTTATAAGGCTTTTGTTATTATTGACCTTAGGGGAAAAGTGGTGTATAATTGTAGTTATAAGGTGAAAAGTGGGGAACAGAGGTGATTAATCTCTTAACCCCAATTTATTAATTATCGAATATATGTTTATTGGAGAATATAATCATAATTTAGACGACAAAGGCAGATTAGCTATTCCAGCTAAATTCCGCTCTTTATTAAAGAGGGGCGGGGTTGTTACTAAGGGACTAGATAACTGCTTGTTTTTATATACAAAAGATCAGTGGACAAAAATTGCTCAAAAATTATCAACCTTACCAATAAGCCAAGCTAAAGCCAGAGCTTTTGCCCGGCACTTATTAGCTGGAGCGATGGATTTAGAATTTGATAATCAGGGGAGGGTAACATTACCAGAATATTTAAGACAATTTTCTAATTTGAATAAGAGTGTGATTATTGCGGGCTTGTATAATCATTTAGAAATTTGGGATAAAAATTCTTGGGATAATTATAAAAAAGAATCAGAAAAGAATACTAATGCTATTGCCGAAGAATTAGGTGATTTAGGAATTTAGTTTTTTGATAATATGAAAAAATATTCTCATTTTCCAGTAATGCTCTCAGAAGCGATAGATTTTTTAAATATAAAAGAAGGGGAGTTATATTTTGACGGAACTTTAGGCGGGGGAAGTTATTCCCAAAAAATTCTTGAAAAAATAGGGAAGTCCGGTTTACTGTTATCAGTTGATTTAGATCCTTGGGCGATAGATAATTTTGCTTTAAAGAAATTTAAAAATATAGTAGTTGTTAATGATAATTTTTCCAATTTAGAAAATATTGTTCTTGAAAATAAAATCATTTCTGAATTTTGTAAAAAGAAAAACTATAAAAAAGGAGAAGCCCTTTTTTCCGGTATGGTTTTAGACCTTGGTTTATCATCAGCTCAATTAGATGATAGCGATCGGGGGTTTTCTTTCCATAAACCTGGACCATTAGATATGTCTTTCGGTCCTAATATCTCAGAAACTACTTATTATATAGTTAATAGTTATTCTCAGAGAGACCTAGAGGATATCATTAAAAACTACGGAGAAGAGTCTTGGGCTAGAAAAATAGCGCAAGCGATAGTTTTGGAGAGAAAGAAAAAGAAGATTGAAAAAAGTGAACAATTGGCCGAAATAATTGCCCAAGCGATTCCTAGAAAATTTTGGTCAAGAAAGATTCATCCAGCCACTAAAACTTTCCAAGCTTTAAGAATAGAAACCAATGATGAATTAAATAATTTAAAGAAATTTTTACCAGTAGCGATAAAATATTTGAAACCAGGAGGGCGTTTAGTAATAGTGTCTTTCCATAGTTTAGAGGACCGGATAGTAAAGAATTTTTTTAAAGAATTAGGTCCGAAGAAAGAAGGAATTATAAAAATTTTAACTCCTAAGCCGCTCGTTCCTCAAGCTAAGGAAATAGAAGAAAATTTCAGATCTCGTAGCGCCAAATTAAGAGCCATTGAAAAATTATAATAAATTAAAAATAAAATTATGTCAGCTGAAAAAAATAGAAAAAGCAAAATATGGGGGGCCTTTAACTTATGTTTAATAACCTTATTTATTCTAGGGGGACTTTATTTTTTGAAAAGCATGGATGACGTGATGATTAAAAATATAGAGTTAGAACAATTAAAAGCTGATTTAAATTTATTACAAGAAGAAAAAGCGGAAATGGAATTAAAGAAGAATACCTTAGAATCTTATGAAAATATTAGTGCTAGGTTAGACAAATTAAATATGGTTAAAATTGCCAGTGTTGATTATATTAATATCGGTGAAGATTCTTTAGCTAAAAAATAATTAGATTAGATTAAATAAAAAATTACCATGGCTTCGATTATTCCAAAAAGAAAAGAACCATCAGAGATAAAATTTAAAAATAATCGCCTTTATACCTTAATAGCGATTATTTTTTTATTTTTTTTATCAATGATTGGAAAATTATATTCAGTTCAAATTACTAATCATGATAAGTATTTAGCTAAAGCTGATTCTCAGCATAGAATCTTTAATGAGTTAAAGGCGAGCCGAGGAGAAATTTATTTAAAACAAAATAGTTCTGATCTTTATCCAGTAGCCCTGAACAAAGACTATGCTTCGATCTATATTAATCCTCGAGCTTTGAGTGAAGAGGATATTTTATCTATTTTAGGCGAGGTTTTTAATGTCTTTCACCGAGAAACAGTCATAGCCGAGGTAGATAAATTTTTAGAGGAAGAAGAGAAAAAAGAAATAGAAAATGATTTAGGTTATATTGATTCTTTGTCCTTAGGTGAAGAAGATAAGGTCATTCGAAAACAAGAAGTTTTGAATAAGTATAATGATTTAAAACTTAACCCCGAATGGTTGGAATTTCGTAATATGAAAAGGGATTTAGAAATAAAAGAGCGGGAGCAAAATATTATTAATGAATATTTTCTTAAGGTTAATGTATCTGATAAATATTCCCGTTTGGTTCGAAGAAAAATAGAAAAAGACGATTTAATAGAACTTTATTTTAATATTTTAAAAGACGATTTTTCCTTAAGTACTTCTTCTGATTTACTTATAAAGAATAAAAAAATATTATTATCTGATGATCGCGATGTTTCTAACGAAATAACAGGGTTCTATTATGAATGGGAGTCTTTACGATATTATCCTGAGAAAAATTTTTTATCAAATGTCCTAGGTTTCTCTAATTTAGAAAATGTTGGAAATTATGGTTTAGAAGGTTTTTTTGATTATGAGCTTAAGGGCGATGATGGTTTTTTACTAGGCGATAAAGGAAGCTATCGTGGCACTAAAATAGTAATTGATAAAAGAGAGTATCAAGCTCCGACAGAAGGTCAGAGCTTGGTTTTGACCATTGATTACGCCGTTCAACTGTATGTTTGTCAAAAACTAGAGGAGGCCTATAATAAACATAAGTTTGAGAGTGGGAGTATAACTATTATGGAGCCTCAAACTGGAAAAATAATAGCTATGTGTACTTGGCCTAATTTTGATCCTAATAATTATCAAGCTATTGAAGACCCTAATATTTTTGATAATCAAGTTGTTTCTTATCAGTATGAGCCGGGATCGGTTTTTAAAACTATCACTATGGCCATTTCTATTGACCAAGGGAAGATTACTCCTAATACTTACTATGAAGATCGAGGACAAGTTAATATTAAGGGCTGGCCTAAGCCGATTAAAAACTCTGATTTTTCTACTAAGGGTGGCGGTCATGGTTGGGTAGATATGAATTATGTTTTAGAAAATTCTTTAAATACCGGAGCTATCTTCGCGGCTAATCAGGTGGGGGCAAAAGTTTTTTCTGAATATTTACAAAAATTTGGTTTCGGAGAAAAAACCGGGATTGAACTTAGCTCCGAGAGTCCGGGGAATATACAAACCCTATTATCTGATAAAGTTAAGGAGATCGATTTTTCTACGGCTTCTTTCGGCCAGGGGATAGCGGTGACTCCTTTGCAAATGTTAGCTTCTTATGCGGTTATAGCAAATAAAGGAGTATTAATGAAACCCTATTTAGTTGATGAAATTAGAGATGAACAAGGAGAATTAATAAAAAAGGTTGAGCCTCAAGTAGTTAGACAGGTGATATCAGCCGAGACGGCTGAAGCGGTCTCAGCCATGTTAGTTAATGTCGTTGAAGAGGGGCATGCTAAAAAATCTAAAATTGAGGGATATTATATTGGGGGTAAAACCGGTACGGCTCAAATTCCATCTCCTTCTGGAGCTTATCTAGCCAATCAATATATTCATAACTTTGTTGGTTATGGTCCAATCAATGATCCTAAATTTGTAATGTTGGTAAAATTTGATAAACCTAAAACTTCGGTTTTTGCCGAGGGGACAGTTGTGCCGGTCTTTGGCGAAATTACTGATTTTCTGCTAAAATATTATCAGATTCCTAAAGAGAGGAAATAATCTAAAAATATGAAGAAAATAATCTTAAAAATATTGGCTATTTTTGCTAGAGCCATTATTAAAAAATATAAACCTAAAATAGTAGGTATTACTGGTAGTGTTGGTAAAACTGGTACTAAAGAATTTATTACCTTAGTTTTGTCGAATAGATTTAGGGTTAGATCTAGTATTAAAAATTATAATAATGAGTTTGGTTTGCCCTTATCTATTATTGGCCGAGAGTCTCCTGGGAAGAATTTTTGGGGTTGGTTGAAGGTTTTTTATGAAGCTAAAAGACTATTACTTTTTAAGGATAGAAATTATCCCGAAATTCTAGTTTTAGAAATGGGGATTGATCGTAGTGGTGATATGGATTATTTATTATCTATTGTTAAACCAGATATTGGAGTAATCACCAATATTTCTCATTCTCATGTTGAATATTTCGGTAGTTTAGAAAAGATAAAAAAAGAAAAAATAAAATTGGTTAAAAATTTGAAAAAAGATGGCTTGGCAGTTTTAAACTTTGATAATAAATATTTAAAAGATGCCTCTCCAGAATTGAAAAGTAAGGCTTTTTATTACGGGACAAATGACGGAGCCGATTTTTTAGCTAAAGATATTTCTTTTTCTCTGTCAGGTGATTTGTTGTCTGATAGTTTTTGCGGAATTAATTTTAAATTAGAACATGGAGGATCGGTGGTGCCTATTATTTTGCCTCGAGCTATTAGTTTTTCTTCAATTTATTCATCTTTAGCAGCCTTAGTTGTTGGGTTTCATTTGGGCTTGAACCTTATTGAAATGGCTGGATATTTAAATAAAATATATCCTCTTCCAGGTAGGATGAATATCTTATTGGGTCTGAAAAATAGTGTTTTGATAGATGATACTTATAATTCTTCGCCGGAATCAGCTTTAAGTGCTCTAGAGACCTTAAAAAACATTTCTACCAAAAATAGGAAAATAGTTATATTAGGTGATATGTTAGAGTTGGGCCACTACACGGAAGAGGGGCATCAATTGGTGGGTCAAAAAGTAGCCGAAATTAAAGCTGATCTCTTAGTTTTAATTGGAGAACGGGCCAGAGATATTGGCCGAGGAGCCAAAGAAAAAGGATTTAATCCCGATAATATTTTTGTCTTTCCTAATGTCTCGTCCTCTAAAGATTTTGTTAAAGACAGAATCTCTTCTAATGACATTGTTTTATTAAAAGCTTCTCAAGGGGTGCGTTTAGAGAAATTAGTAAAAGAAATTATGAATAATTCGAGTCAAGCCGAAGAATTATTAGTGCGACAAGATTCTCAGTGGAGTTAATTTTTAAAACTAAAAATATAATGGAAAATTTAATCAAAAAAATAAATGATTTACGAGAAAAGGTGGTAAAGACTAAAGAGGTTTTAGGAATTGAGAGAAAAAAAGTTCAGTTAAATGAACTTAATTTTTTAATGGCTAAAGATGATTTTTGGAAAAATAATGACCAAGCTGTTAAAGTTAGCCAAGAGGCTGAATTTTTTAAAACAGAAATAGATCGTTTTGAAAATTTAGAGAAAGAAATTAGAAATTTAGAAGAGTTGGCGGTTTTGTCAGGTGAAAACGAGGGAGACAATATTTATAATGATATTGAAATTAAATTAATTGATTTAGAAAAAGAGTTTGAAAAATTAGAATTCTTTTTATTATTTTCTGGGAAAGATGATGACAAGGGGGCTATTTTATCTATTCATGCTGGTAGTGGTGGAGTTGATGCTCAAGATTGGGCTGAGATTTTAGAAAGAATGTATTTAAGATATTTTGAGAAAAAAGGATTCCAAGTGGAAATTTTAGATAGAGTCCCAGCCAATGAGGCTGGTATTAAAAACTCAATTTTAAAAGTTAATGGGTTGTATGTTTATGGAAATTTGAGAAGTGAAAATGGAGTTCATCGTTTAGTCAGGATTTCTCCTTTTGATTCGGAGGATTTACGTCATACTTCTTTTGCGGGGGTAGAGGTTATTCCACAGATTGAAGATGACGGGGCGATAAAAATTGAAGAAAAAGATATTAGGATTGATGTCTATAAATCTTCGGGTCCGGGGGGACAGGGAGTAAACACCACAGATTCAGCTGTTAGGATTGTTCATCTACCAACTAACGTTAGTGTAAGTTGCCAAAGTGAGAGATCACAACATCAAAATAAGGAAAAAGCTTTTCAAATTTTACGGGCTAAACTTTATCAATTACAAGAAGAAAAAAATCAAGCTGATCTCCAAAAAATAAAGGGTAGTGCTGGGCAGGGGACTTGGGGAAAACAAATTAGATCTTATGTTTTTCAACCTTATCAAATGGTTAAAGACCATCGCACCGGTTTTTCCTCTAATAAGTTAGATGAGGTAATTAATGGTGATTTAGATGAATTTATTGAGTCTTACCTAAAATATTTATTAAAAAATAAGAATAATTAATTTATTTTTATTTAATTATCTTTTAAGTTAGAATTTATTTTACTTTTTATAAAATACTAATATTAATTTATTAGTTTTTATGAGTAAAAATAATTTCTTTTTAATAGCTGGGGTATCTTTCGTGGTGGGTTTATTTTTAGCCCACTATTTATTTTTTATTCAAAATCTTCCTAGTTTATTTTATTTTTCTTTTTTATTAATTTTTCTATTTTTTTTAATAAAATTTAATTCTAAAATTTATTTAATCTTATTTTTTATATTTTTAGCTATTTGGCGTTATTCTTTTTTGTTAGGGGACGATCTTTCCGGTAAAATTGAGAATTATTATGATTATGAATTTAAGATATTTGGCGGAGTTATTAATGACCCAGAGATAAAAAATGATAAACAAAAAATAAAGCTAAAAATTATTTGTGGCCAGGATAATTTGGCTAATTTTTTTAAATTGGAAGGTAATATTTTATTGAGTAGCTTTCTTTATCCAACTTATAGCTATGGTGATTATTTAGAAGTTGAGGGACAATATTTAGAACCAGGACTTATTGATGATTTTAATTATTCTTTGTATTTAAAAAGATATAAAATTACAGCCGTTGCTTATTATCCTAAAATTAAGAAGATTGATTTGCTTGAACTCCAAAATTTTTCTAACGATAGTCTGCCTTCCATTTGTTTTAGCAACAATTTTTTTACTAAGTTAAGAATTTATTTTTTAAATTATATTTATGATTTTAAATCTAAAACAGCTGAGAAATTTAATCTCTTCTTAAGTGTTGATTCTTCGGCTATTTTAAAAGGGATGATTTTAGGTGATAAGAGCGATTTAACAACTGAAAATCGAGAAATCTTTTCTCGGGCGGGACTCAGTCATATTATTGCTATTTCTGGTTTGCATATTAGCCTATTATGTTCTTTATTATTAAGCCTATTGTTGTTTATTGGCTTATCTAGAAAAAGTTCTTTTTATTTAAGTGTTTTGTTTTTGTTTCTTTATTTAATTTTAATTGGTTTTCCGGCTTCGGCTATTAGGGCTTCGATTATGGGTTTCTTTTCTTTTTTGGCTATTTATATGGGGCGAGTTGGGAACTTAGTTAATGCTTTGTTTTTAACTCTTTTGATTTTATTATTAGTTAATCCTTATTTGGTTTTTGTTGACATCGGTTTTCAACTTTCTTTTTTGGCGGTTTTAGGAATAATTTATTTTCATCCTCTAGTTAAAGATGCTATTCTGTCAAAAATTAATATGAAAATAAAAATTAGGGAATCTATTATTGATATAATAAGTTTAACAATTTCTGTTCAATTAATAACCGCTCCAATTTTAATTTCTAATTTCGAACAATTTTCTTTAATAGCTCCAATTTCTAATTTGCTAGTTTTATTTCTTTTACCAATCATTATTTCCTTATCTATCATCGCCCTGATTATCTCTTTTCTTATTCCTTTTTTAGCTCAGTTCGTATATTTTTTTATTGAACTGTTTCTAAGATATATTTATTTAGTTGCTGTTTGGAGCATCAAAATTCCCGGGGCTTCAATTAATATAGCCAATTGGTCTTTGTTTTTGAGTATTATTTATTATTTTTTGTTGTTTTATTTTTTTTATAAATATAGAAAAAGAAAATAGTTTTTATAAAAAAAACAGAGATGGATAACATCTCTATTTTTTATTCTCATTTTTTGTCTTTATTTTTTTTCTTCGTTCTTTTTCATTGTTTTTAGACACTTGGTACAAACTTTGGTTTTGATTCCCATAATATTTTTACTTTGCAAATTTATATTTTGCCTTTTCAAAGTTTTAATATTAGAATGAGATCGGCTGACACCCTTAGTTGAACTTCGGCCACAAACATCACATTTCTTTCCCATATTTTTTTTATAGCTTTTCTATTAAACTGTTTTTTCTCTAAATTCCCGAGATTTTCAGGATTAACTGGTCTTTTAGAGAGGCACTTTAACAAGAGTTAGCTTTATTTTTATTTTTTCTCTTTAATTGTAGCATAATTTTTAAAATAATCAATACTTAAAGATAAAAACATTTTTTTGCTAAAAAAAATATAATTTGTTATACTAAAATTATTAAATTTTTATTTTATTAGGCTAAACTTAAGTTAGTTTGCCTAATTTGTTTTTTATGTCGATAATGATTTTGTCTATTATAATTTTAATATTTTCTATAATAGTTCATGAGTATGGTCATGCTTGGATGGCCAATAAATTGGGCGATTCTACCGCTAAAGATTTGGGTCGATTAACTTTAAATCCAATTCCTCACATTGATCTTTTTGGTTCTATTTTATTGCCTTTATTTTTTATTTTTTCCGGAACTGGTTTTATTTTAGCCTGGGCTAAACCGGTACCTTATAATCCTTTTAATATTAGGGATAAAAAATACGGAGATCTAAAGGTCGCCATTGCTGGACCGGGGGCCAATATTATATTAGCTGTCTTTTTTGGTTTAATGGCCAGATTTTTACCAATATTAGCAGAATTAAAGGTTTCTTTATTGTCGGCTTATTTAACTGGAGATTTTCCTTTTTTGGTGTCTCAGATGGCGGGTAATTTATGGGTAACGATTTTTTTAATGTCCATTATCTTTTGTTTTTTGAATTTACTATTAGCCATATTTAATTTAATTCCGGTTCCACCCCTAGATGGCTCTAAAATTCTATTAAACTTTTTACCTGATAAATATAAGTACAAGGTGTTAGCAATCGAGCGTTATGGTCTTTTAATTGTCTTATTTCTTTTAGTGTTTGGTTTTTTTAGATTATTGTTTTTTCCCATCTTGTATTCTTTGTACTTTTTAACAGGTATTTAATTATTTTTTATTTTAACTTTATTAGAATATGTATTCCACTACTCATTTAGCTCTGGGGTTAATAATCGGGGAGATTACCGGTGATTATACGGCTTCCTTAATTGGGTCGTTAGCAATCGATATTGATCATCTAATCCCAGCTATTAGGCAAAATAATATTTTTAATTTTAAGAAAATTTGGTTAAAGAGCAAAAGTTCTAAAGATAGCTCTCGTAGTTATTTTCATAGTTTTTTTTCTTGGGCCTTTTTTTCTTTGGTCATAATGTTGATTAATTTTAGATTCGGCTTGGTTTTTTCACTGGCTTATTTAGGTCATTTTTTATTAGATGCTCTAGATAATTCTGATTTTTACCCTTTTTATCCTTTTAAAAAAATCAATATTAGGGGCTTTATTCCATACTATTCTCGGCAGGAGTTGATTTTTAGTTTATTTTTGTTTACAATGTTTGTGTTATTATAATTTGTTCTTTTAATGTGTTTTTAAATTAGGGAGGATTTAATTATGGCGAAAAAAAGGCCAATTTCTGAGATAAATTTTTGTTGCCCAATTTGTGGATGTAACCGATATATCCCCATTTACAAAAGAAAAGATGAGAAAATTGTTTTCGATCCGATTGATAGAGAGGGAATAAAATCAGCGGACCTCGTTCCTATTTGTGATTATTATATTTGTGCCAAGTGTACGGTACATTTTGACGATATTCAAAAATTTACTAATAGTAATAGTAAATAAAGATAAACAACCCTCCTTTGTTTTAAAGGGGCGAGTCTCTACTTGTCCCTTTTTTCCTTGACTTATTTTTATAATTTTGTTAGATTTATTTTATAGTAAGGACTTAATAGGTCTTTATGTTTTTAATTAATATTTGTTTATGCCAACAATTAATCAATTGGTTAGAAAAGGACGAAAGTCATCTACTAAAAGAAAGAAAAATTTAGCTCTAAGAACCAGCTTGGATTCTTTGCATCGTAAGAAAAAAGTTTCTAAAAAAGGAGCTCCTTTTAAACAAGGGGTTTGTATTAAAGTTACTACCATGACTCCTAAAAAGCCGAACTCAGCCTTACGTAAAATAGCTCGTGTTCGATTGTCTAATGGCATGGAGGTAACAGCCTATATTCCGGGAATGGGACATAATTTGCAAGAGCACTCTATTATTTTAATAAAAGGTGGTAAAACTAAAGATTTACCAGGTGTTAGATATAAGGTGGTTAGAGGAGTTTATGATTCTCAAGGAGTTGAAAAACGTCGTCAAGGAAGAAGTTGTTATGGAGCTAAAAAACCGAAGGAATAGGATTTTTTACTCGCTTGTTATTCCGGCGAAAGCTGGAGTAAGAAATAAGATTTTCATTTGTTTGTTTTCCCAGCGAAGGCTGGGATAAGTTAAGTATTTAATAAATTTATAATAAGTTGCTATAGCTGGCAATTTTAAAAAATATGAGAGGTAAACAAGCCCCTAAAAGAGATATAGAAAGTGATTTGAAATACGGCGACAAAAGCGTCGCTAAGTTTATAAATTATTTAATGGTTGATGGTAAGAGATCGGTCGCTCAAAATATTGTCTATGATACTTTTGATATTATTAGACAAGAGACTAAACATGATCCTCGCCATATTTTTAATAAAGCTTTAAAAAGAGTTTCACCTTTATTAGAGGTTCGTGGTAAAAGAGTTGGTGGAGCTAATTATCAAGTTCCTTTTCAAGTTAGAGGCGAACGTCGTTTTTATTTAGGTTGCCATTGGATTATAGATGCGGCTAAGGCTAGAAAAGGGAAGTCAATGTCAGAAAAGTTGGCTGGAGAAATTTTGGATGCTTCTAATGGTGAAGGTAATGCTGTTAAGAAAAGAGAGACTGTTCATAAGATGGCCGAGTCTAATAAGGCTTTTGCCCACTTTTCCCGATAGTAAAAGTTTAAATTTTTGTGAATTTTTTTTTCATGCCACTTTTTTAGAAAAAGTGGCCCAAAAATCGCCAGCAACTCAAAATTTCAGGATATTCGCTATAAAAGCTAGTAAAATTTAGAACTCGGATGAGCTCCGCTCATCCTCAGACAGCTAAATTTTACACGCTTTTTACGCTCATATCTATTCTGAAATTTTTCGAAGCTGGCAGGTAAAAAAAATAATAAATTAATTAAAATAAACTCCCAAGACTCTTAAGATCTTCAATACTCTTAAAAGTCTTAATAAATAATTATGTCGCAAGATTATACATTAGATAAATTTCGTAATATTGGAATCATGGCTCATATTGACGCCGGTAAAACTACTTTTACTGAGCGTGTTTTATTTTACACTGGAAAAAAACATAAGATTGGCGAGACTCATGACGGAGCAGCTGATATGGATTGGATGGAACAGGAAAAAGAGCGAGGCATAACCATTACTTCAGCGGCGACTACTTGTTTTTGGAAAGATAATAAAATTAATATTATTGATACTCCTGGTCACGTTGATTTTACAGTAGAAGTAGAAAGATCACTTCGAGTTTTAGATGGAGCAATAGCTGTTTTTGATGCTTCTCAAGGAGTAGAACCTCAATCCGAAACTGTTTGGCGCCAAGCTGATAAATATAACGTTCCTAGAATTTGTTTTATTAATAAAATGGATAAAACTGGAGCTGATTTTTACATGAGCTTAAATTCTATTAAAAAGAGATTAAATTCTAAGGCGGTAGCTTATCAATTGCCGATTGGAGCTGAAAATAGTTTTTCTGGAATAATAAATGTTTTAGAAAAAAAAGCTTTTAAATTTGAAGGAAACTTTGGTGAACAAATTACAGAGATTCCAATTCCAGAAAATATGACAGCCGAAGTAGATAAATATCATAATGAATTATTAGAAAAAATAGCTGAATTTGATGATATTTTAACTGAAAAATATTTAAACGGAGAAGAAATGAGCTTGGAAGATTTAAAGAAAGCCTTAAGAAAAGGCGTTATTGCTAATGGTATTTATCCGGTAATGTGTGGGACAGCTCTACAAAATATTGGTATTCAATTAGTTTTAGATGCCGTTTGTGAATATTTACCATCTCCCTTAGATGTTCCGGAATTGGAAGCTAGCGATGTAAAAGATGAATCTAAAAAAATAATTGTTAAGGCTGATATTAAAGAACCTTTTTCTGGTTTAGCTTTTAAAATTGCTACCGATCCTTTTGTTGGAAAACTTTGTTTCGTTCGTGTTTATAGCGGAGTTTTAGCCTCTGGTTCTTATATTATCAACTCTTCTAGTGGCAATAAAGAAAGAATTGGTCGTTTGGTCCGAATGCACGCTAATCATCGCGAAGAGATTAAAGAAATTAAAGCTGGAGATATCGCCGCTGTTATTGGATTAAAAGATACAACTACTGGTAATACCTTATGTGATGAAAAAAGACCAATTTTATTAGAATCTATAATCTTCCCAGAACCAGTTATTAAAATTGCTGTAGAACCGAAAACTAAGGCTGATCAAGAAAAGATGGGAGTAGCTTTAAATCGTCTAGCCGAAGAAGATCCAACTTTCAGAGTAGAAACTGATGAGGAAAATGGTCAAGTTCTAATATCAGGAATGGGTGAGCTTCATTTAGATATTATTGTAGATAGAATGAAACGAGAATTTGGTGTTGAAGCTAATGTTGGTAACCCTCAAGTTTCTTATCGTGAGACCATAAAACAAAAAGCTGAGGCTGAACATAAATATGCCAAGCAATCTGGTGGTCGTGGTCAGTATGGTCATTGTTATTTAAGAGTTGAGCCCCAAGAGGTTGGTAAGGGCTATGAGTTCGTTGATGAAGTTAAGGGTGGTTCTATTCCTAAAGAATATATTCCGGCTGTAGAAAAAGGAGTTAAAGAGGCTATGCAAAGCGGTATTTTGGCTGGTTATCCGATGGTTGATGTTAAAACAACAGTTTATGATGGATCTTACCATGAAGTTGACTCTTCTGAAATTGCCTTTAAAATGGCGGCTATTTTTGCTTTTAAAGAGGCTTGTCAAAAGGGAAGTCCAGTATTATTAGAACCAATTATGAAAGTTGAGGTTACTACTCCGGAAGAATATATGGGTAATATTATTGGAGATTTAAATGCTAAGAGAGGTCAAATTGAAGAAATGACTGAAAGAGGGAATGCCAAGGTAGTTTTATCTAAGGTGCCTTTAGCTGAAATGTTTGGTTATGCTACTTCGCTTCGTTCTATGAGCCAGGGCCGAGCTAATTATGTTATGGAATTTTCTCATTATAATGAAGTACCACGAAATATTTTAGAGCAGATAAAAGAAAAGAGTGGTAAATAATTTATTTTCTATATTTTATAAAAATAGGCTTAGGCCTATTTTTTTTATTTTCTAATATTTTTTTTTATGATATAATATTTAATATTAGAATCATCTTATGTTTTTAAAGATATTTATAAAAACTAAAAAAACAGCCTTCACTCTAACAGAATTATTGGTAGCTATTTTTATAATAGTTATTATTAGTTCTTTATTTGTAGTTTCGGTTTTTAATTCTCGTCAAAAAGGCAGAGATTTTAAAAGGGTGTCTGATATTAATCAAGTTCAGATCGCTTTAGAAAACTATCATCGTTTAGAGGGAGTTTATCCTGATACCTTAACGGCGGGTGAATCTTTAACAGGCCCGACTACGGGAATAACTTTTTTAGATGAAATTCCAGAAAATTCACCTTACTATAATTATGTCTGTAGTTATAGTGCTTATGATTATGTTTACGATGATGTTAATGATTCTTACGGTATTGCCTTTTGTTTAGAAGAAGCGGTTGAGAGCTATACAGCCGGTGTTAAATGCGCTACTCCGACCGGTATTTTAAATTCAGATTGTCTTTCTTGGGAGGGGTTAATAGCTAGATATAGTTTCGAAGGCAACGCTGATGATTCCTCAGGGAACGATTTTGATGGAACAGTTCATGGAGCAGTTTTAACTACTGGAAAATATGGTCAGGGGTATATTTTAAACGGTACCAGCGATTATATTCAATTACCATCATCTAACTCCATGTTGTCAGGAGCCCCTTTTACTATTGGAGCTTGGTTTAAAACTGATAAAGATCATACTGGGGCGTTTACAGCTCAGGGTAGAATTATAACCATGGTTCGATCTGATTCTGGGGCTAGACTTTCGGGAGCCACAATGATATTAGGAGAAACAACTAAAAGAATTCAGTTTGGTTATAATGACGGCTCAACTTGGAGATTAAATTATTATGATACTCCCTCTACTTATTATTATGATAATAGTTGGCATCATATGGCTGTAACTCATAGTGGTTCGGTTTCCAAGGTTTATTATGATGGGGTTGAGGTCGCTACTTCTAATAATACTTTTGGTTCTTTCGGAGCTGATTTTACAAGTATCGGATCTTTATCTGACCCAGCTGATCCGCGTTATTTCAAGGGAATTTTAGATGAAATATATATTTTTGAGGAAGTTTTATCGCAACCCAATATTGTGAGATTAATGCAGGGGCTCCCGCCATTATAATAATTTCTAATTAGTAATTATGTTTTTAGGAAGAAAGAATAAAAACGGGGAAGGATTTAGCTTAACAGAATTGTTAGTTGTTATTTTTATTATTGCCTTAATTAGTTCCCTGGCGACTGTTTCTTTTTTTCAGATTAGAAAAAAGAATCGGGATAATAAGCGGGTTAATGATATTTATGAAATCCAATTAGCTTTAGAGAGTTATAAGTTTTTTGAAGGGGAGTATCCTGCTACATTAACTCCGGGAGAGGAGTTAATTGGCTCTAGCACGGGTAATGTTTATTTAGATAAAATTCCGAATAATCAGCCTTATTATAGTTATGATTGTCCCGCTGATGAGTATTCGTATTTTTATAATGAAGAGCTGGAAAATTATAGTATTTATTTTTGTTTAGAAGGGAATGTAGAGAATTATTTAGCGGGAAATAAGTGTGCTGTTTCGGGAAGTATTTTAGATTTTGATTGTTCTAGTTTTAGAATAGTTAGAGAGGGCTTAGTTTTGTACTATGATTTATCTAATTCTAATTCTTATGGCGGTACTGGGACAACGGTTTATGATTTAACAGAAAATAATAATGATGGTACTTTGGTTGGTGGCGTCTCTTATATAACTGATAGTGGTGGAACTTTTGATTTTAATGGATCAAATGGTAAAGTAGATATTGGGAATGGGTTTTCTCTTTCTAATAAAGCTCAAGTTACTTTTGAAAGTTGGTTTTTAGCTGATTCATGGGTTGCGGGTAGCCCTGCTTTTGCAAGAACAATTTATAGTGAGAATACATCTGGAACAGGCATAAAATATGCAATTTGTCAAACAACAACAAACCTAACATTAAATACAAGAACGAATACTACTGGGGCTTTGGGTACTTTAGAAACTATATCCATCCCTTTACCTTCAGCGGGCCAATGGTATAATCTTGCTATTGTTTATGATGCGGTTAATGATAAGCGTATTATTTATCTCAATGGTATATCACAGCACGAAGAAACAGCAGCAATAGATTCACTTTTTAATCAAACAACAGGGGTATTACCGAGAATTGGTGTTACAAATAATGAAACTACAGATCGATGGTTCGATGGTAAAATAGCAGAAGTTCGTATCTATGATAGCGCTCTTTCCCCAGAAGAAGTCCTACAAAACTTCAATGCCACTAAATCACGTTTTGGCTTATAATTTTTCTCTAAACTATCTAACTATATTTTATCACTTTTTCTTTTTTCCATATTTTTTTTATTTTATCTCTCCAAATTAATTCTCTTGCTTTTCTAAAATAATATGCTATAATCCTAAATCAATATTATTTTAATTTTTTAAATTTTTTAATATTATGTCTAAGCAATTAAAGCAAGTTATAAATTTATCTAAAAAGACCAATGATCGCATCATTGTTTTTGATAATAGTGAGCCAGAAGACTCTTTTGTTTTAATGACTCTAGATCAATATGAGGAATTATTGGGCTCCAATAAAAAGTCCTTGACAGAAGAAAAAATAATTGATAAAATTAACAGCAATGACGATAGGGATAGAAAAACAGACAATGGGGATAAAAAAAACAATTGGCAAATCCCATCTCAGATTAAGGAAGAGTCAGAGGAATAACCCAATTAAATAAATAGATTAAAAAATAAAATAGTTATATTTTTAGCTATTTTTAGTTGTTTATAATTAATTTTAAACGACTGGTTGCCTTTTAGGCAGATAACCTTCACTTTGAGGGGTCGTAAGTTTAAAAAAATGGCAGAAAAATTTGAACGCAGTAAACCCCATGTTAACGTTGGTACTATTGGCCACGTTGATCATGGAAAAACAACCTTGACCGCTGCAATTTTAAGTGTAGCCAATGCTCAAGGTATGAAAGCAACTCAAAAAGGAGTTGACGATATTGATAATGCTCCGGAAGAGAAGCAAAGAGGTATTACTATTGCTACTTCTCACCAAGAGTATGAAACTGAAGTTCGTCACTATGCTCACGTTGATTGTCCGGGACACGCTGATTATGTTAAAAACATGATTACAGGAGCCGCTCAAATGGACGGAGCTATTTTAGTAGTTTCAGCTACTGATGGTCCGATGCCTCAAACTAGAGAGCACATTGTGTTAGCTAGACAGGTAGGAGTACCTTATATCGTAGTATTTTTAAACAAATGCGATATGGTTGAGGACAAAGAGTTGATTGATCTAGTAGAAGAGGAAATTCGTGATTTATTAAAGAAATATGAATTCCCTGGAGATGCTACTCCAATTATTCGAGGAAGTGCTTTAAAGGCCTTAGAAAATCCTAGTGGCCCTGATGCTCAACCAGTTATTGAATTACTTAAATCTTTAGATGACTATATTCCAACTCCAGAACGTGATTTAGACAAACCATTTTTAATGCCGATTGAAGATATCTTCTCAATTGAAGGTCGTGGTACTGTTTGTACTGGAAGAATCGAAAGAGGAGTTATTAAAGTTGGAGAAGAGGTGGAATTAGTTGGTTTAATGGACACTAAAAAAACAACTGTTACTGGAGTAGAGATGTTTAACAAGTCTTTAGATCAAGGACAAGCTGGAGACAATGCTGGATTACTTCTTCGTGGAACTAAGAAAGACGAAGTTGAAAGAGGTCAAGTTTTAGTTAAACCAGGCACTGTAACTCCTCATACCGAATTTGAAGCTGAAGTTTATATTTTAAGCAAAGACGAAGGTGGCCGACACAAACCATTTTTTAAAGGTTATAAGCCTCAATTCTATATCCGAACTACTGATGTAACTGGTGAAGTTGAATTACCAGCTGGAGTTGAAATGGTTATGCCAGGAGACACCGTTAATTTAAAAGTTAAATTGATTGCTCCAATTGCCTTAGAAGAAAAAATGAGATTCGCTATCCGTGAGGGTGGTCGAACTGTTGGTGCTGGAGTAGTAGCTAAGATTATCAAGTAAGTATTTTGCCCCACTGATCTTTTAGTGGGGTTGTAATGTTTATTTAAAATTTTTATTTATTATTAAATATGGTCGAAAACAAAAAAAAATCTGTTAAGAGTGATAATTCTGATTTTAAAAATAAGATCAGAATTAAAAT
The DNA here is from genome assembly GCA_041656935.1 of Patescibacteria group bacterium. Lineage (GTDB taxonomy): Bacteria > Patescibacteriota > Patescibacteriia > Patescibacteriales > UBA12465. The sequence goes on along the minus strand of JBBACQ010000001.1, from coordinate 26,512 downwards.
AAAGGCGTTTGATCATAAAATTATTGATCAAGCTGCTAAGACAATAATAGAAACAGCTCAGAGAAGTGATGCCCAAATCTCTGGTCCAGTTCCTTTGCCGATAGAGAAGAGAAAATATACCGTTAATCGTTCGACTTTTGTTCATAAAAATGCTCGTGATCAGTATGAAATTCGAACTCATAAAAGATTAATTGATATTTTTGAACCTTCAGCTAAAACTATTGAAGATTTAACCTGTTTAAGCTTGCCAGCTGGGGTTGACTTGGAGATAAAAATGGATTAAGATAGTTCTATTACAAAGTCATTTCGTTATTTAAAGATATTATTTTAAAAAATAGTAAAAAGTTTTTTTAAACGTAAATTATTTAACTAATTTTTTAGAAACTCCTATTTAGGAAAGTTCTGGAATCGAGGTTAAATAAAATATAAAGGAGGTAAGTTTTCAACAAAATAGCATTTAAATAAAATTGAGTAGTTTCTTTTTTTATGCTGGTTTTTGTTGAAGCCAGTTTTTTGTTATTTAGAGATTTAAAATATGAAATTTATACTAGGAAAAAAACTTAATATGACCCAAATTTGGGAGAATAATAATGTTATCGCAGTAACTAGGGTTCAGGCTGGTCCTTGTATTATAACTCAAGTTAAAGATGATAATTCTGATAATTATAAGGCTATTCAGATTTCTTATGGTGAAAAGAAAGCGAAAAACATTTCTAAGCCCGTTCGTGGTCATTTAAAAAAAGCTGGGATTGAAAAGGAAAATGCTAAATATTTACGAGAATTTCGTTTAACCGAATTAAATGACTCTATGAAGGTCGGATCCGTTATTGATCTAGCTACTTTCAATAAAGGTGATGTCATTGATGTGGTTGGAGTTTCAAAAGGTAAGGGTTTTCAAGGAGTAGTCAGAAGACATGGATTCTCTGGAACCAAGAAGACTCATGGTAATAAAGATCAACTTAGAGCTTCGGGTTCAATTGGAGCCAAAGGTCCAGCTCATGTATTTAAAGGAACTCGAATGGGAGGACGCATGGGAGGTGATCAAGTAACTATTAAAAATTTAGAAGTAGTTGATATAGATTTAGAAAATAATATTTTGTTTATAAAAGGAGCTGTTCCCGGAGCAGAAAATGGATTAATAATGATAAAGGGAATAGGAGATTTAATTATAAAAGAGAAGAATGCTAAGACCGAAGAAATTAAAGCTGAGGAAGTAAAAACTGAAGAAATTAAATCCGAAGAGGTAGAAACCGAAGAAACTAAAACTGAGGAAGTAAAAACCGAAGAGAAAGAAAAAAAAATTGAAGCGAAAGAAGAAATTAAAGAAGAAGTGAAAGAAGAAAAAATTGAAGATAAGGTTGAGGAAGCTACCGAAGAAAAAATTGAGGAAAATAAAACCGAAGAAGCCACGTAAAAGCTCTCGTTATGCTTCGCATAACTTCAAGCTCACGTGGCGCTCCCGTAAAACCATGTGGCCTCTGAATATCCTAAAATTCGTAAACGTCCTAAATATCTTAAATATCTTATAACAATATGTCTGTAAAAACAAATATTTATAATCAAAATGGAGAAATAACTGGAGAGATAAAACTATCTGATAAGGTTTTTGCTGTTAAAATAAATGATGATCTTTTACATCAAGCGATGATTACTCAGACTTCTAACGAAAGACAAGTTTTGGCACATACTAAAAATAAAGCTGAAGTTCGTGGTGGCGGTCGCAAACCTTGGAAGCAAAAGGGAACTGGTAGAGCTAGAGCTGGTTCTAGTCGTTCTCCTATCTGGATTGGTGGTGGAGTTACTTTTGGGCCGAGAAAAGATCGTAATTTTAGTAAAAAGATAAATAAGAAAATGAAACAGAAAGCTCTTACTATGGTTTTGTCAGATCGTCTAGCTACTAATAATTTGGCTATTATTGATAAATTTGAAGTTAAGGATTTTAAAACTAAAATTTTTAATAGTTATTTAAAAAAGATTGAAAATATTTTTTCTGATAGTGGAGATAAAAATATTAAAAATAAAAAAAGAAGTGTTCTATTTGTTAACGATGATAAGAATGAAAAAACAATAAAATCCGGCAGAAATTTAGTTGGATTAAGTATTATAAATTTAGAAAATATTAATATAGTTGATTTATTAAAATATAAAAATTTAGTAGTTACCGAGTCAGCTATTAAAAAAATTAATGAAGTTTATAGTAAGTAAGAAATTAATTTATCTATAATATGGGATTATTTACAAACAAATCAGATAAAAAAACTAGCCCTAAAAAAATATCAAAAAATGATAATGTTGTTAAAGATGGGAAGAAGGCCCAAACAGAGGATAAAATAGTTCCAAAAGCGGAAGAGGTTAAAAAAGAAGAGAGCATGAAGGAATTATATGATACGACTGGTAAGATTAAAAAAGATAAGGGTAAAAAAATATCAGGTCAGGCCTATAGAGTTTTAACAAAACCGATGGTTACCGAGAAAGCCACTAATTTAGGAGCATTAAATCAATATGTTTTTATGATTGATAATAAGGCTAATAAAATAGAGGTGGCCAAAGCTATTTTTGAAATTTATGGTGTTAAGCCAATAAATGTTAATATTATTAAAGTAAAAGGTAAAAAAGTAAATCGTGGTAGAATTAGTGGTAAGAGAAAAGATTTCAAAAAAGCTATCGTAACTTTGAAAAAAGGCGAGACTATTTCGGTTTATGAGGGAGTGTAATAATTAATTTTTTTAGAAATAAAAGATAAAAGTTTAGAAAAATAATATGGCTATTAAAAAAGTAAAACCAAATACCCCTAAAAGACGTCATGCTACTTATGATGACTTTTCTGATTTAACCAAGAAAAAGAAACCCGAAAAAAAATTAATAGCTATAAAGAAAAAGAAGAGTGGTCGAAATAACCAGGGAAAAATAACTGTTCGTCATCGAGGTGGAGGAAATAGAAATTATCTTCGTTTAATTGATTTCAAAAGAGATAAATTTGATATCCCAGCTGTAGTAAAAAGTATTGAATACGATCCTAATAGAGGAGCTAGAATTGCTTTATTGGTTTATCTTGATGGTGAAAAAAGATATATTATTGCCCCAGTTGGATTAAAGGAAAATGATCGAGTTGTTAGTTCTAAAGAGTTAGTTGAGCTTAAAGCTGGTAATTGTTTACCTTTAAAATTTATTCCCGCCGGTATTGCTGTTAGTAATATTGAAAATAATCCTGGAAGTGGTGGAAAAATTGCTCGAGGAGCCGGAAATTCTGTACAAGTGATGGGCGTGGAAGGAAAACATGCTCAAGTTAAAATGCCATCTGGTGAAATTAGATTAATAAAAAAAGAATGTTTATGTACTGTTGGACAAATTAGTAATCCCGATAAAATGCATATTAAGATCGGTTCAGCTGGACGAAAGAGATATTTAGGTATTAAGCCAACCGTTAGAGGAACTGCTATGAATCCAGTTGATCATCCTCATGGTGGTGGAGAAGGAAAACAATCTATCGGTTTGAAACGGCCTAAAACTAAGTGGGGTAAACCTGCTTTTGGTGTTAAGACTAGAAGAAAAAAACGTTCTAATAAATTGATTATAAAGAGAAGAGTTAATAAAAAAAGAAAATAATTATTATTAATTAAAAATATGGCTAGAAGCGCAAAAAAAGGACCCTATGTTAATCCTAGAATAATGAAAAAAATAAAGGCTTTAACTCCTGGAGATAAAACCATTATTAAAGTTTGGGACAGAGCTTGCTCTATTACTCCAGAAATGGTAGGTTTCACTATTGGTGTTCATAACGGCAAACAACATATCCCGGTTTATGTTACTGAAAACATGGTTGGTCATAAATTAGGCGAATTTTCTTTAACTAAGAAATTCATGGGACATGGTGGTAAGATGGCCAAAACTCAAATTAAAGGAAAGTAAAATATAGAAATAAATTATAAAAATATATGGAAGTGAAAGCCACATTAAAACACTTAAGAATAGCTCCACGAAAAACTCGCTTAGTAGCTGGTTTAATTCGTGGTTTAGAAGTCAATAAAGCTCTTGGACAGCTTAAGTTTTTAAATAAAAAATCAGCCGGACCAATATTAAAATTATTACAATCAGCTATTTCCAGTGCAGTTAATAATTATGATCTAGATCGAAATAATTTAATTATAAAAGAAGTTAGAATTGAAGACGGTAAGACCTTAAGAAGATGGATGCCGAGAGCTCATGGTCGAGCTACTATTATTAGAAAAAGAATGAGTCATATTTATTTAACTTTGTCGGAAATTGTTGATAGTGGTAAAAAAGAAGCTAAAAAGATTAAAGTTGAAGATCCGGTCAAATTAGATGATTTAGCCAAAAAACCAAAATCAGAAAAGTCTGAAAAAATTAGTAAAAAAGAAAAAGTGGCTGAGAATAAAATTGATAAATCCGAAAAAACTGAAGAAAAGGGAGTAGAAGTAGTTGATCCAAGATCTTTGGGTAAAGGGAAAAATAGCAAAATAGAGGGTAAATCTTCGGCTAAGAGTTTTGCTGGTAAGATGTTTAGAAGAAAATCAGGTTAATTTTAGATTTAAATAATTATTATAAATTTATATGGGTAAAAAGGTAAATCCAAAAATAATAAGAATAGGTATTACAAAAACTTGGCCATCAATCTGGTTTGGTTCTGGTAAGAAATATATTAAAAGTGTTAAGCAGGATGTTTTAATTAGAAAATATGTTATCAGAGAGTTTCGGGAAGCTGGTATTGATAGAGTAGAGATTTTTAGAAATGTTGATCAGATAAATATTGATATCTATACTGCTAGACCGGGTGTTATTATTGGTCGAGGTGGAAATGGAGTAGAAGAGTTAAAAAGAAAATTACATCGAAAGTTTCTGTCTAATCCAATGGAAATCAGATTAAATAGTATAAATATAAATATTAAAGAAATTGAAAATCCTAATTTAAGCGCTCAAGTGAATGTTCAATCAATGATTTTAGAAATAGAAAAACGTGTCCCTTTTAGAAAAGTAATGAAGCAGGCTATTTCTAGAATAGAAAGAGGTGGAGCCTTAGGAGTTAAAGTTATTATTGCTGGACGTTTAAATGGAGCTGAAATTGCTCGATCGGAAAAATTAATTTCTGGTAAATTGCCCCTTAGTACCTTAAGAGCCAATATTGATTATGCTCGAGGAGTAGCGCATACCACTTTTGGAAGCATTGGAATAAAGGTTTGGATTTATAAAGGAGAAGTTTTTAATAAATAAAGAATAAGTAATTAGAATAAAATATGTTAATGCCAAAGAAAACTAAATATCGAAAATCACATAAAGGCAAAAGAGGTGGCCAGGCCAGCAGTTTGACTAAGATTGATTTTGGCTCTTATGGTTTAAAAAGTTTAGAAGCTTGTTGGGTTAGTTCTCGTCAGATTGAGGCTGCTCGTAGAGTTATTACTAAATATACCAAGAAGGGTGGAAAAATTTGGATTCGAATTTTTCCTCATAAGCCAGTGACTAAGAAAGGTGGAGAAATTCCTATGGGTAAAGGTAAAGGTAGCGTTGACCATTATGTTTTTCCAGTTAAACCTGGAATGGTAATGTATGAATTAGAAGGATTGACCGAAGAAATAGCTAAAGAAGCTTTAGAATTGGCAGCCTATAAATTGCCGATAAAATGTAAATTTATTAAAAAAGATTAATAGTATGGATTTAAAAGAATTAAAAACAAAAAATGTTTCGGAATTACATGTTATCTTAGCTGATCTTAGAGATAAGTTGAGAGAGTTTAGATTTAAAGATTCCAATAAACAATTGAAAAATGTAAGAAGTATTAGAAAAATAAAAAAAGAAATTTCTCAAGTTTTAACCTTGATTAATAAAGACCGAAAAAATCAAACTAAAAAATAATTTAAATAAATAATATATAAATATGACCAGTATAAAAGAAAAACAACCAAAAGATAGCGCCGTTAAAGAAGTAATTAGAAAGAAATTTTCTGGAGTTGTTGTTAGTGATAAAAATGATAAAACTATAGTTGTAAAAGTAGAACGGGTAAAAATAAATAAAAAGTATAAAAAGAGATATGTAGTTAGTAAGAAATATAAAGTTCATGATCCTAAGAATTCTTATAAAACTGGAGATAAGGTTGTTTTTGTAGAGTGTCGTCCGATTAGTAAAGATAAAAAATGGAGAGTAATTTAATTTATTATTTAATTTTTTAAAGATATGATACAAACAGAAAGCCGAATTAAAGTAGCTGATAACTCCGGAGCCAAGGAAGTCCTTTGTATTAGAGTTTTAGGTGGTTATAAAAAAAGATATGCCGGTGTTGGCGATGTTATTGTCGCTTCCGTTAAATCAGCTTCACCTCATATGCCGATTAAAAAAAGTGATATAGTTAGAGCGGTTATAGTTAGAACTAAAAAAGAAATTCGTCGTAAAGATGGTTCTTATTTAAGATTTGACGATAATGCTTGTGTAATTATTGATAAAGAGAAGAAAGATCCTAAAGGCAGTCGTATTTTTGGACCGATAGCTAGGGAGGTTCGTCGAGCTGGTTTTTTCAAAATCGCTTCTTTAGCCCCAGAGGTTTTATAATTTTATTAATAGATTAAATATGAAAATAAAGAAAAATGACAAAATAAAAATATTAATCGGAAAAGATCGAGGTAAGACTGGGAAGGTTTTGCAAGTTTTTCCAGAAGAGGGCCGAGTAAGCGTGGAAGGTCTAAATATTTTGATTAAACATCTTAGACCCCAGAAGAGAGGAGAGAAAGGCCAAAGAATTGAATTTCCTGGTTTAATAAATATTTCCAATGTAATTTTAATTTGTCCGAAATGTGGTCAAACTACCAGAGTTTCTTATAAAAATGTAAAAGATGAAAATAATAAGGATAAAAAATTTAGAATTTGTAAAAAATGTCAGGAAACCTTAGATTAAATAATTTTATTGAATAATTAATTTTTTGAATATGAATTTGAAAGAGAAATATAAAAAAGAAATAATTCCGCAACTTAAAGAAAAGTTTTCTTATTCTAATAATTTTTTGGTACCAAAAATAGAAAAAGTTATTATTAATGTTGGTTTCGGTCATCATTCTAAAGAGAAAGAGTATATAGCTAATATTGAAAAAACTTTAATTCGAATTTCCGGTCAGAAACCAGTTTTCACTAAGGCCAAAAAATCAATCTCTTCTTTTAAAGTTAGAGAAGGAATGATTATTGGGGCAATGGTTACTTTAAGAGGCGAAAGAATGTATGATTTCTTAGATAAGTTAGTTAATGTAAGTTTTCCTAGGGTTAGGGACTTTAGAGGTATTTCCGCTAAGTCAATTGATCGTCAAGGAAATTTAAGTATTGGTTTTAAAGAAAATACTTCTTTTCCCGAAGTTAAAGTTGATGATATTAATAATATTCATGGTTTAGAGATTGTAATTCATTCTACCGCTGTGGATAAGGAGTCGGGATTAGAATTATTCAGATTAATGGGCTTTCCCTTTAAGAAAGAATAAAAATAAAAAAAATTAATTTTATAATTATGGCTAGAACAGCATTAATAGTTAAAGCAAAAAGAAAACCCAAATTTTCTACTAGAAAGATAAATAGATGTTGGCGTTGTGGTAGAAATAAAGGATATATGCGAGATTTTGATTTATGTCGTATTTGTTTTCGAGAGCTAGCTGATAATGGTGATCTACCAGGAGTAAAAAAATCAAGTTGGTAAAAATAATTAAAATAAATTATGTAAAATATGTAAAATTGTGAATTGTTTAATTCTTTGTGAAATAATTTTCAATTTTAAATCTAATTATTATGATAGATCCAATAGCAGACATGTTAACCAGAATCAGAAATGCTTCTATGGTTAAAAAGAATGAAATTGTTTTGCCGATGAGCAAGGTTAAGTTTAATATTGCCAAAATAATAGAAAAAGAACGTTTTGTTTCTAGTGTTTCTATTGTTCCAGCTGGTGAAGATTTACAAAAAAACGGTACTTCTAAATTTGATCAAATTAAAATAGTTTTAAAATATGAAAAAGATGGGACTCCTAAAATTAGCTCCCTAAAGAGAATCAGTAAACCGGGTAGAAGAGTCTATGTTAATAAAGGAGAAATAAAGACAGTTTTAAATGGTTTAGGATTCTCTATTATTTCTACTTCTAAAGGTATAATGACTGGTCGAGAAGCTAGAAAAGCTAATTTAGGTGGAGAATTTATTTGTGAAATTTATTAATTTTTAAATTTAGATATTATGTCAAGATTAGGAAAATTAGCCATAAAGATACCAAGCGGAAATCAAATTAAAATTGAAAATGATTTTATTATAGTAAAAGGACCTAAGGGAGAATTAAAACAGGCTCTAAATAAAGCAGTTAAAGTTGATATTAAGGAAGATGAGATTTTGGTTAGTATTAATAATTTAGATGATAAGAAAGAACGTTCTTTATGGGGTCTTTTTAGGACTTTAATTAATAATATGGTAATTGGAGTAAATACTGGTTATGAGAGAAAATTAGAAATAAAAGGGGTTGGTTATAAGGTGGCTGTTAATGGAGATAAAATAAATTTAAATTTAGGTTTTTCTCATCCCATAGAATTTAGTTTACCAATTGGAATATCAGCTGTGGCTGAAGCTAATACTTTAACTATTATAGGAACAGATAAGCAAGTAGTTGGGGAGGTATCAGCTCAAATTAGAAAATTAAGAAAACCAGAGCCTTACAAAGGCAAGGGTATTAAATATAGTGATGAAATTATTAGACGTAAGGCCGGAAAAACAGCTGCCAAATAAAAAGAATTTATTTTGATTTTTAATTTTTTAAATATGAACAAAAAAGTAAAAGAAAAAACTGAAAAATTAGCCAGACGACATAATAAGATTCGTTCTATTATTGTTGGTACCGAAAAAAGACCAAGATTAAATGTTTTTCGTTCTAATCGCGGGATGTTTATTCAAATTATAAACGATTCTAATGGTCAAACTGTAGCTAGCGCTAATATTAAAGAGTTAAAAAATGTTAATGGGAAGAAAATTGAGAAAGCTTTCCAATTAGGAGAATTATTAGCTCAAAAAGCCATTAAAAAAAATATTAAGGAAATTGTTTTTGATAGAGGAGGTTATAAATATCATGGCCGAGTTAAGGCGGTAGCTGATGGAGCTCGAAAGGGTGGATTAGTTTTTTAGTTTATAAAAATAAATAAAAAATATTATGTCAGATGAAAAAAATATAATAACAGAAAAAAACGAATCAGCCCCAGCTTCAACGGGTCCGAAAAATAATGCTGGACGAGATTTTGATAGAAAAAAAAGAGATTTTTCTGGTAAAAAACGTTTTGCTGATAGACCGAAAGAAGAATTTGAGCAAAGAATTTTAGATATTGCTAGAGTTACTAGAGTTATGAAAGGTGGAAAAAGAATGAATTTTCGTGCTTGCGTGGTTATTGGAGATAAAAATGGAAGAGTGGCCGTGGCTTTAGGAAAAGGAGCTGATGTTACTTTGGCCGTTAATAAAGCTGTTAATAAAGCTAAAAAGAATATAGTTTATGTTCCGATTATTAATGAGACCTTACCTCATGAAATCTATCAGAAATTTGGGTCTGCTAAAATATTAATAAAGCCGGCTTCTAAGGGCCGAGGAGTTATTGCTGGTGGAGTAGTTAGAGTAATTTTAGAATTGGCTGGAGTTAAAAATGCTAGTAGCAAAATTTTAGGAACCAATAATAAAGTTAATAACTCTAAATGTACCGTCTTGGCTTTAAATAATTTAAAGAAAAAAGTTTTAACCACTTCTTCACCTAATAAAGAAGATAAAAGTGTAGATAGCGAAAAGAAAGAATCCTAAAGCATAAATATTAAATATTAAAATTATAATAATATGTCAATTTCATTAAGTAACATCAAAAAAAGCTCTGGTGTTTCTCGTCGAGGGAAGAGAGTTGGTCGAGGAAATTCCTCGGGCAAGGGAACTTATAGTGGGCGTGGTTTGAAAGGGCAGAAGGCGAGAGCTGGTGTTAGTCGTTTAAAGTTGAAAAGATTAGGTATGAAGGCTAATTTATTGAAAATTGCTAAAAATAGAGGTTTCAAGTCGCCTAAACCTAAAAATCAAGTTGTAAGTGTAGTTAAAATAAATGAAAATTTCAAAGATAATGAAATTGTTAATATTGAAACATTATTAGAGAAAAAATTAGTAAGCAAGAAAGATCTCCCAGTTAAAATATTAGGTAAAGAGAGATTAATTCCTAAGGGCTTGAAATTTCAAAAGATATTATTAAGTGCTAGTGTTAAAGAACAAGTAGAAGTAGTTACAGATAAAAAATAAATATGATTGAAAAGATAAAAAAAATTTGGCGCATAAAAGATCTAAGAAATAGTATTGTCTTCGTTCTTTTTATGTTGGTCATTTTTCGTTTATTTGCTCATGTTCCAGTTCCGGGAGTAAATGTTTTAGCGCTTAAAGAATTATTTTCCTCTAATCAAGTTTTAGGTTTATTAAATGTTTTTTCTGGTGGTAGTATGGACAATTTTTCTATAGTTATGATGGGTATTGGTCCTTACATTACCTCTTCTATTATCTTTCAATTATTAGGCATGATAATTCCTAAATTAGAAGAGATGCAAAAAGAAGAATCCGGACGACAAAAAATAAATTCTTGGACCCGTTTAGCAACCGTTCCTTTGTCGATAGTCCAAGCTTATGGAATGATTTCATTATTAAGACGATCATCTTTTGCTATTTTGGGTGATATTAACACCTTTGATTTAATGGCAACTATTATCACTATAACAGCTGGAACCGTTTTCTTAATGTGGATTGGAGAATTAATTTCAGAGAAGAAGATTGGTAATGGTATTTCATTATTAATTTTTGCTGGTATTATTTCATCTTTGCCCTCTACCGTTCAGAAACTTTTAGTTACCTTTGATTTATCTCAAATTTACTTATTATTAGGATTTTTAATAATTGCTGTAATCACAGTAGTTGGAATAGTTGTTATTAATGAAGGCCAGAGAAATATACCCGTGCAATATGCTCGGCAAATAAGAGGCAACCGTGCCTTTGGTGGAAACTCTACTCATTTACCATTAAGAGTAAATACCGCTGGTGTTATCCCTATAATTTTTGCTATTTCCTTAGTTGTTTTTCCATCGATGATTGCTCAATTTTTTACATCAGCTAAATCCGAAGTTATTTCTAAAATGTCGTATTTTGTTATAAATCTTTTTGAGAATCAATTATTTTACGGAATCTTCTACTTTGTGTTAGTAGTGGCCTTTACTTATTTTTATACTGAAATTGTATTTAAACCAGATAATATTGCTGAAAATTTACAAAAACAAGGTGGTTTTATTCCCGGTATTAGACCAGGAAGACATACTAGCGAATATCTATCTTATATTAGTCGCCGTATTTTACTTACCGGATCATTATTCTTAGGTCTTATTGCGGTTTTACCTTTAATTATGAGATACTTTACCGGAATGCAGGCCCTAGCCATTGGTGGAACCAGTTTGCTTATCGTTGTGTCAGTTGTGATTGAAATGGTAAAACAAGTTGAAGCTCAGATTAGTATGAGAGATTACGATGGAATTTAATTGTTTTTTATTTATAAATATATAGTTCATTAACATTTTAAAAAGATAGACATGAAAAGATTAGTTTTATTATTAGGAGGGACTTTTGTTTTGGTTTCGGCTTTTCTGATTTTTTATTATTTAAGATTTGGCTACATTCCTGAGGTTAAAATATTGGGTCTATACTTGGATCCAGAAAATGCTTCAAAAATTTTACCCCTAAAAATAAAGATCCCATTTTTTAGTTCTAGAATCTGGGATTTACTTTTTATGCCGGTATTATCAGTTTTCTGGATACTTTCTTATGTATTCATAAAAGACGATGAAAAGGATGAAAAAAAATCTTTTTATTTTTCTCTAGTATTCGGGATACTAATAGTTTGTTTTTTAAAATCCCAATTAGGCTTAGCCGATTCTTTCCTTTTTTTATTATTAACAGCTATAGGAACTGGTTTAGTAATTGGAGTTTTTCTGGACTATTATATGGGTCTGTCAATTGGCTTGGGGTCAGCTTTGGCACTTAATTTAGTTTTCGTGTCAGTTATTCCAGCTTTTTGGAGTATTATAATATTAATTATTTATTTAATATTATACTATTTGGCCTATCTTCTAATTTATGCTCTTTGGAATAAAATTTGTTAATTATCAAAATAAAACGTTTCTTATAGGGATTTCAAAATCCCTTTTTTTATTAGTTTTTTCTTTTTCGGCCTTGTATTGTTTTTTCTCCCAATTATTATTATAATAGATAGTATATTAGTAGTATTTATTATAAAATTTATGTTAAATAAAAGACTTCCTAAGGGAGACAACGATTTTAGACTTCAGGGAATAAGTGGTTTTAATCGGGCTTTTTCTAATTTAATTAGATATGGCAAGTTTTCTAGCTTGAAAGACAATAAAAAACAGATTGAAGACATTTTCAGATCACTACAGAGCACGATTAGGAGAAATGGAAAAATACCATATTCCACTAGATATCGAATGTTTTTGAAATTTGTTAAGATTCCAGGGGTTACTAGAATAGATGAAAGGAATTTCAAAGAAATTTTAGACTTTTATAAATAATTTTAGATATTAAATATTTTTATTTAATATTTTTATTTTTTTATGATTTTAAATATTGTTTTATTACTTGTTGGTTTCGTTCTATTGATTAAGGGAGCCGATGTGTTAGTCGATGGGTCTTCTTCTGTCGCTAAAAAATTCGGTATTTCTAATGTTGTTATTGGTTTAACAATTGTTGCCTTTGGAACTTCGGCTCCAGAATTAATTGTTAATATTATTGCTTCCATTAATGGCAATTCTGATATTGGAATGGGAAATGTTATTGGTTCTAATATTGCTAATATTTTATTAATATTAGGAGTCGCCGCCCTATTTTCCAATTTAAAAGTAGATAGTTCGATTATTAAAAAACAGATTCCATTTTCCATATTAGCGGTAGTGGCCTTATTTATTTTAATCAACAGTACTATTTTAAATAAAACTGGACAAGATGGATTAATGAGATCTGGCGGTTTGATACTTATTTTATTCTTTTGTATTTTTCTTTATTATACTTTTAGCGTCGCTAAAAAAAGCGATGTCTTAAAAGAGGAAAATAAGGAAATAAAACAGTTAAGTAAGAGGACCTCAATTTTAATGATTATTTCAGGAGTAGTAGCTTTATTTTTCGGTGGAAAATTTATTGTTGATAGCTCTGTCTTTATTGCTTCTTCTTTGGGATTGAGTCAGGCTTTAATTGGTTTAACTATTGTGGCGGTAGGAACATCTTTGCCAGAATTGGCCGCTTCAGTAATGGCGGCGCGAAAAAACCAAGCTGATATGGCGATCGGGAACGTGGTTGGTTCTAATATTTTTAATATTCTTTGGATATTAGGTCTTAGTTCTATAATTAGCCCTATTAGTTATAACCCCGCGATGAATTTTGATATTATTTTTTTAATAATAGTTAGTGTAATTTTATTCCCATTAATTTTTATTGGAAAAAAATATCATTTTACCAAGAAAGAAGGTTTTGTTTTAATAGGACTATATATTGCCTATTTAATTTATATAATAATTAGAGGATGAAGATTTATCATAAGACAATAGAAGAGATAGAAATTCTTCGTCAGGGTGGGAAAATTTTAGCTGATATTTTATATAAAATTAGTCATCAGGTTAAGTCAGGAGCTTCGACGGCTAAATTAGAAGAATTGGCCTTAGGTTTGATTTCCCAAGTTGGTGGTCGCCCGGCTTTCAAGGATTATGATATGGGGGATAATATTTTTTTTCCTTCGGCTCTATGTGTTTCAATAAATGACGAGGTAGTCCATGGAGCTTCTTTACCCGATAGGATTATCAAGGAAGGAGATATAGTGAATCTAGATATTGGTATGGAGTGGCCAATTCAGACCAAAGAAGAGGCCTTAGCTAATAAGAGACCCTTTAATTCATATTCTCCGGGGGGCGGATTTTACACCGATACTTGCATAACTGTCCCAGCTGGTAAAATTAGCCCAGAGGCTATAAAATTGATCCAGGCGAGCCGTGAGGCCCTAAATTTAGGCATTTCTAAGGCAATCGCAGGTAATACGCTAAACGACATTGGACGGGCTATCGATGGTTTTGTTCGAAAACAGGGGTTTAGTGCGGTGCGAGATTTAGTTGGTCATGGGGTTGGTTATTTTGCCCATGAAGACCCGTATGTCTTTAATTATGAAATTGGTGAGGATGATCCGGAAAATATAACCTTAGAGCCCGGGATGGTTATTGCCATAGAGCCAATGATCAATCAGGGCCGATTTAATGTTCGGGTGAGTAAAAATAATTATACAATTCTTACAGCTGATAAATCTTTAAGTGCTCATTTTGAGCATTCAGTCGCTATATTAGAAAAGGGGAATTTAATTTTAACTAATCTTTAAAGAAATGAAAAAATATTTAGGAATTGATTGGGGAGAGAAAAGAATTGGTTTAGCTTTAGCTGACAGTGAGAACAGGTTGGCCACTCCTTTTAAGGTTGTTGGTAATATAAAAGAATTAATAAAAATAATTGGGGAAGAAGAGATTTCTGATCTTATTATTGGTTCACCGCAAAAGATGATAGATGGTCAGGTTGGAAATCCTAAGTTTAAAAGCTTTGTTCTGGTCTTAGAAAAAGAATTAGCGGATAAAAAAATAAGTCTAAACTTTATTGATGAGAGACTTAGTAGTGTTCAGGCTGACTCTTTAAAAATTGGCAAGATAAAACAGGAACGAGATAGTGTTTCAGCTATGATAATTCTACAAGCTTTTTTAGATAAGTATTATGGTTAATACCCGAGCAATTGTTTTAACTAGAAAAGATTATAAAGACCACCATAGCTTGGTCTGTTTTTATAGTTTGGATTTCGGTAAAATAAATTTAATTGCTCGAGGAACTAAGAAGAGCACCTCTAAATTAATTGGTCACTTAGAACCTCTTAATTTAGTAAATTTAATGATAATAAAGGGACGGGAGAGGGATTATGTTGGTAGTGTTATTAGTGAAAATTCATTTTTAAATATTAAGAGTGATTATGATTTAATAAATATTTCTAGTCAAGCCGTGCGCTTTTTGTTAGATTTAACTTATGAAAATGGAGTTGATTATGATATTTTTTTGCTTTTAAAAGATTTTTTATCTTCACTTGATAATCTAAAGAAGGGAGATTTTTTGGCTCAATTTTATCTGACTTGTTTTCAATTAAAATTGCTTCGTTTATTAGGTTACGATTTTGATTTTTCTCTTTGTTCTTCTTGCGGTAAAGCTGAGGCTAGTTTTTTTGATTATTATAATAAGGAGGTTTTATGCTCCGATTGTGTTAGCGCCAGCCCCTTTTTAAGAGATAATTCTATTAAGCTGAGTTCAGCGGTTTTGGCTTGGAAGGATAAAATATTGTCATCAGCTAAAATAGGGTTTTCTGGTTTAAAAATTAGCCAATCTCAGAAAAAAGACCTGGATAAGTTTATTGAGACGATTAGAAAAACCGTTTTTTAGCTTGGAGAGCTATTGCTTAAAATGCTGAAATAAGTTAAGATAATAAGGTAAGTTTAGATAATTTTACCTATAATTAAAGCGTTTTTGAAGGCGCTGATTTTTAAGTTATGATGACTATTAATATTGATAAATTTAGCGGTCCTTTGTCATTATTATTGCAGATTATTGAGAAGGAAGAATTAGATATAACCTCGGTTAATTTAGCTAAAATAGCTGATGAATATTTAGAATATATCAAGAAATCAGAAGAAATTCGACCAGAAGCCATGGCTGATTTTTTATTGATGGCGGCTAAGTTATTATATATAAAATCAAAAGCCTTACTGCCTTATTTATTCTCCGAAGAAGATCAGGCCGAGTTAGATGATTTAGCTGGTAAGTTGAAAATGTATAAAGACTTCGTCCATTTAAGTCAAAAAGTAAATAAAATTATTGGCCGAAAAAGATTTTCCTTTTTTAGATCTTTGCCTAAAAGTGGTCGCCGTCTTAATATCTTATCCGATTGTTTCTTTCCGCCAAAAAATGTTTCGACTGATGTTTTGTGGACGGAATTTAAAAAAGTTTTAGAAAATATTAATTTTTTAGAAGAAGAGTTGGAAAAGAAGACAATCCTTGACGAGGTTAAGATAGAAGATCGCATCGTTTTTATAAAAAACATAATTAGTCAGAAGATAAAAATAAATTTCAGTAATATTTTGCGAGAAGCTGTTTCTCGAACCGAAATTATTGTTAATTTTTTGGCCATTTTAGAGTTAGTTAAACAAAAGGAAATTATTTTTACTCAGGATGATTTATTTGGTGAGATTTTTTTAGAAAGCTATCAAGAGCTTGAAATTATAAATTAAAGTTATAAAAATATGGAATTAAAAAATTTATTAGAATCATTATTTTTCGTTTCTTATCGGCCACTTACAATTAAGGAATTGGTTGATTTTTCTAAGAAAGATCTTCTAGAAGTAGAAGAGGCAATTAAGGAATTAAGTGAAGAATATTCTAATAATAATCGTGGTCTTAGAATTATTGAAAATAATAAGAAATATCAGATGGCGAGCTCACCAGAAAATGCTAAATTAATTCAAGCTTTTCTTCAGAGTGAAGTTAGCGGAGAATTAACCCCAGCTAGTTTAGAAACTCTGACCATTATTGCTTATCGGGGGCCTATTAAAAAAATAGAACTGGAAAAAATTAGAGGAATAAATTGTAGTTTAATATTAAGAAACTTATTGATTAAGGGTTTAATAGAAGAGAAGGCTGGACGAGAAGACGATGATAATGAGTATGTGGTTAGCTTAGAGTTCGTTAAGTTTTTAGGCATAGATAATTTAAAAGATTTACCTGAATATGAAAAATTTAATAAAAATGAAGAAATTGATAAATTATTAGGGAAGACTGATCCTTTGTGGCAATCAGCAATTTTAGGGGAGGACGAAGAAGAAAAAGAAAAAAAAGAAGAAGAAGCCGACGAAGATTCTTTAGATAATTAATAAGAGTAGTATGTTTAATTCTTTTTTAGTTTATTTAATAAGTTTTTTATTTTTTTCCGGTGGGATTTGGGCTAATATAAATTGGCCTCAGTTTAGTTATGGTGAAATAATAAAAATTGATCAAAGTGGCTATTTTAAAGATAAGATAAATTCTTTACCTGATCCTGAGGTTTCAGCTTCAAGTATTGCGGTGTTAGATTTAAATAATAATTTTTTTGTTTTAGAGAAAAATTCGGAACAGGTTTGGCCAATCGCTAGTATTAGTAAGATAATGTCAACTTTAGTTTTATTAGAAGATGTAGATATAAACTTAGAGGAAGATTATAAAGTTACAGCCGAAGATCGTCGTTTGGGAGGGCGAGATTATATCTTTGTTGGAGATGAGTTGTCTAATTATGATTTATTAGCCCTATCTTTAATCGCTTCCGATAATACGGCTATTATAGCTTTAATTTCTTCGGCAGGGCTAGAGGAAACTGATTTTGTTGATTTGATGAATGCTCGGGCTCAAAAAATGAATTTAGAAAAAACTAAATTTTACGATGCTTCGGGTCTTTCTTCTTTGAATGTTTCCACCGCTAAAGAGGTTTCTTTATTATTAAAAGAAGCCTTGAAAAGAGAGGAAATATTAGAATTATTGAAAAAGTATAATTATAAGGTAGTGACTAAAAACGGTCGAGTGCAAAACATCCAATCAACTAATGAACTTTTAAATTATACAAATAATGGAATTGAGGTGCTGGCTGGGAAAACTGGCTATAATGATTTAGCCGGTTATTGTTTAACCACTAAATTTTTATTAGATAATAATCGTGAATTTATTAGTGTGGTTTTAAATGCCTCTACTTTAAAAAATAGATTTGCTGATACCAGAAGAATAGTTGAAGAGCTTTATAATTTTTATAATAATTAATTTTATTTCGATGAAATTAAAAGCCAGTAAAAATGAAGTTGGAAATTACAAGGTTTTTTTACGTCGGGCTGGTTATGCTTTAATTTTTGATCGTCGCCAAGGGGTAGAAAGTTTCGTTAGGCGTTTAGGGGAGGGCTATTATCCTCGTTTGCATTTATACGCCGAAGAATCAGGCGATTATTATTTTTTTAATTTACATCTGGATCAGAAAAAAGCTAGTTATAGTGGGTTTGCCAGACATAGCGCTGAATATGATAATGATATTGTTTCCCAAGAGATTAATCGTTTAAAAGCTATTTTGGGGCCAGGAACTGATAATATTAATCGAGAAGTTGATTTGTCTGATATTAAGTCAATGGGGGAATCTCATAATTCGATTGATTTTTTAGATCGTCTTGGTTCGGGTAATTTAGATGGAGATTCAGTTAAAATTAATGAAGATAAGAAAAGGAAACGTTTTTTATTTTTTTAAAGATATATTATGAATCATTCTGAAGAAATTAAAAATAAATTAGATATTGTTGATATAATTGGAGAGTATTTAAGTTTAAAAAGCGCTGGATCTAATTTTAGAGCTCGGTGTCCTTTTCATAATGAGAAAACTCCTTCTTTTATGATTTCACCCGACAAACAGATTTGGCATTGTTTTGGTTGTGGAAAAGGAGGTGACCTTATATCTTTTGTTATGGAGATGGAAGGACTTGATTTTTTAGAAGCTTTAAAATTATTAGCTCCTCGAGCGGGGGTAGTTTTAGATAAAAATGATTTTTCTAAAAGTTCTAAAAAAGACTTATTATTAGAGATATTAAATTTGAGCAAAAAGTATTTTCATTTAATTTTAATGTCTGGTCAGGATAAAAATCAGAAAGTAGCCGAAATTCGTGAATATTTATCAAAACGTGGTTTAGATGATGAGGGGATTAAGAATTGGCAGATTGGGTATAGTTTAGATAATTATGATGATTTGTTAAATTTTTTAAGAAATAAGAAAATTAGTGATAATGATATTTTATTATCAGGAATGGCCTATAAAAATGATCGAGGAAAGCTTTTTAATCGCTTTAGAGATAGGATAATGTTCCCCATAAATGATGTTAATGGCCGAACAGTCGCTTTTACTGCCAGAATAAATCCTAATGTAAAAGATGATAAAGGTTTAGGGAAATATATAAATAGTCCTCAGAGTGATATTTATGATAAGAGTAAAATTTTATTCGCTTTAGATAGGGCCAAAATGAAGATTAAGGAAAAAGATGAGATAGTTTTAGTGGAAGGGCAGATGGATGCTATTTCGGCCCATGAAAAAGGTTTTTCTAATGTTGTAGCTGTTTCCGGAACGGCTTTAACCTTAGATCAATTGAATTTAATAAACAGATATACTAAGAATATTGTTTTGGCCTTTGATCAAGATTCGGCCGGTGAAGGAGCTACTGACCGAGGGATTAGTGAAGCTCTAAAAATGGGTTTTAATTTAAAAATAGCTAATTTAAAAGAAGGTAAAGACCCTGATGAAATAATTAAGGATAATCCTGATAATTTTGCTACCGCCCTTAAAGAGGCGCAAAACATTATAGAGTATTATATGATTCGGGAATTTAAGGAGATTGATATTGACGATATTTATCAAAAGAATAAAGCTGTTTCTAAGGTTCTAAATGTTATTGCTAAGCTGTACAATAAAATTGAACAGGACTTTTGGTTAAAAGAATTAGGTCAAAAAGCTAAAGTTGATGAGTTATTCTTGAGAGAGGAATTACAACGGGTTGGCCTTAAAAATCAAGAAAGGAAAATTATTAAATCGAAGGGAGAAGCTAAAGGAGCTGATAGTTCTTTAGATGCTAAAATAATTGATACTTGGGAAAATAAATTGATGGAGAATTTACTATCTTTAATGTTAAAATTTGACACTTTTTGTGAGTATGTTTTTAATAATTTAAGTCCTAATTTATTAACCGGTAAATATGAGGAGTTTTACAATTACTTTCTTATTTATTATAATAAGAGCAAGAATATTGAGTATCAAGGTTTAGCTTCTTTTTTAGCTGAAGAGGGAAGAGTTGATTTAGTTGATCTCTTGAAAAAGATAAGCTTATTAGCTGATTTTAACTGGTCAGAGTTCAAGGTTGAAGAATTTAAGGTTAAAGAGGAGATTGTTCGGAATATTTTAGAGATTAAGAGAAATTATTTTAAGGAGGCTATTAATAAGGAAAATGAGCTTTTAAAAATAGCTGAAAAAAATGGTGATAGTTCTAAAGTTAATGAAATAATGAATAACCTTAAGATTTTAAATGACGATTTTAGAAAAATTATGTAAATTTATAAACTATTTATTTTTATACTATGTCTAAAAAAATAGAAAAAAAGAAAAAAGGTGGAAAGGTTTTAAATAAGAAGAAGGTTTTTAAAAAAGAAGTTTTTAAAAAGAAGAAACTTAAAGTTGTTGTTTCTGGAGAAAAGAAAAATAAAAAGAAAACAGTCTTTTCGAAAGATAAAAAGGTTAAAAAGAGTAATTCTAAGGAAAACCTAAAAAAGAAAAAAGTTGTT
Source organism: Patescibacteria group bacterium (assembly GCA_041656935.1). Lineage (GTDB taxonomy): Bacteria > Patescibacteriota > Patescibacteriia > Patescibacteriales > UBA12465. Next base: position 6,032 of record JBBACQ010000001.1, on the reverse strand, counting down.
TTAAAGAAAGCTCCTAAAAAGAATAAGAAGGAGCAACGTTTAATTTCTTCTTCTAGAAAAAACGAGAAAATTAATAGTCAAATGCCGACGGAAGAGCAGATTTTGAAAATTATTGAGAAGGGGCGTTTACGAGGGTTTTTAACCGAAACAGAGATTTTGCATCTGTTTCCAGTAGTTGAAGATTGTGTTTATGAATATGAGATTTTCTTAGGTCGAATGTTCGATGCTGGTATTAAGTTAGTTGAAGATTCTGGAACATTATTGGGCGAAAAGTTGTCTAAACCAGAAAAAGAAAAAATTCCTTCCAAGCTTACAATTGATTTTAATAGCTTAACCTTTGATTCTATTCAGATATATTTAAAAGAAATTGGTAAAATTCCTTTGCTTACAGGTGAAGAAGAAGTTGAGTTAGCCAAGAGAAAGGACCGTGGCGATAAAGACGCCGAAAGAAAAATGATTGAATCTAATTTGAAACTAGTTGTGTCTATTGCCAAGAAGTTTTCGGGGGTTAAAAGTTTGAGTTTATTAGATTTAATCCAAGAGGGTAATATTGGATTATTTAGAGCGGTTGATAAATTTGAACATCAGAAGGGTTATAAGTTTTCTACTTATGCTACTTGGTGGATTAGGCAGGCTATTACTCGGGCCCTAGCTGACCAGTCAAGAACTATTAGAATTCCTGTTCATATGGTAGAAACGATTAATCGTTATCAGCAGGCTCGGAGATTCTTGGTTCAGGAATTAGGACGTGAACCAATGGCTGAAGAGGTTGCGGCTGAAATGGGCGAGGAATTGGATAAGGTTAGATATATTATTAAAATATCACAAGAAACAATTTCTTTAGAAACCACTATTGGTGACGATGATGATAACTCTACGTTAGAAGATTTTATTGAAGATATTAAAAATGACTCGCCGGATAGAATTGCTGCTTTGCAATTATTACGCGATTACGTTAAAGAGGTTATAGTTAATTTATCACCACGAGAACAAAAGATTTTAGAAATGCGCTTTGGTTTAGTTGACGGCGTAGCTCATACTTTAGAGGAAGTTGGACAAGAATTTGAGGTGACTCGTGAACGTATTCGTCAAATTGAAGCTAAGGCTTTAGAAAAAATTAGAAAGATGCAAAATAAAAGTTTAACTAAATTAAGAGATTTTTAATATTTAATTTTTAAAATTATGAAAAACAATAATCCTAAATATGCTTTTTATTATTTGCTATCTTTAGTAGCCCTAATTTTTATGGCTATTTTTTCAGCAGTAATTGTTTTTCATATTATTGATAAAAGTATTTATGATGCTTTATCAATGGTTGATTCTTATAACAACCAAAGTTTATTGCGTTTTGCTATTTCAGCTTTATTGATTTCTTCTCCAGTCTTTTTCGTTTGTGCTAATATTATTAATCAGGGTTTAAAGCGAGGGATTTTAGATAAGGATTCTTTACTTAGAAATTGGTTAACTTATTTTATTCTAGCGGTTTCCGCTGTTGTTATTTTAGGTTCAATAATTGGGGTGATTAATGATTTTTTATCTGGAGAGATGACTTTTAAATCGATTTTGAAACTATTAGTAGTTATTTTGATATCAGCTTTAGTTTTTAGTTTTTATCTTTATGATATTAAGCGGGAAAAAATTTCTAAGAAAGATAATGTTATCCGAATTTTCTTTGGAATTTCTTTGGTTTTAGTAACGGCTATATTTGTATCGGCTTGGTTTTTTGTTGATTCGCCAAAAGTTGCTCGAGAGAGAAAAGTTGATAATATTCTTTTGAATAATATTTATAGTATGGAAAGCTATATTAATAATTACTATGATGAAAATGCAACGTTGCCGGAAGATTTGGTGGTTTTGAAAGAAAATCTGATGGGCAATAATTTTGATGATAAGATTTTTCGAGACCCCTTAACAAATCAAGAAATTGAGTATAATAAAAAAGGGGATAAGGATTTTGAATTATGTGCTAATTTTAGAACTGATAGTTATGAGAGCGAGAGAAATAGATCTTATCCGGTATATATGAACGACGGCACTAAGGTTTATGTGAAGGGCTGGAATTGTTTCGAAGGTAATTTATGGAATGATGATAATTTAATAGAGAAAAGATAGATTTTTGGATTGACATATTTTTTAGTTTTGATATTATATAGATTAGTTTTTCAGAAACTAATTATTCCGAGGTAGCGCAGCGGTAGCGCAGTTGACTGTTAATCAATTGGTCGTGGGTTCGAATCCCACCCTCGGAGCGAGCATTGAAAAAACACCCTTTGGGGTGTTTTTTTGATGCGAGCGGAGAGGGAGCAAGACGCCTGCGCGTCTTGCGTTGGGATTCGAAAGCCGGAGCCATGTGCACGAAGTGCACAGGCGAGGCCGGGTCGGGGCACTTAGCGAGCGACGAGCGAAGCGAGGAAGCGAAGCTTAGTGACCGTGACCGAATCCCACCCTCGGAGCATTGATCTGTACCCCAAAAAGTGGACACAAAGGTGTCTGCTTTTTTTGTTTAAAGCAAGGTTATGAAAAATTTGCTTTAAATTTATATTGAATATGCAACTATGATTGTAGTATTTTTATTTTTAATCATATAAAGCAATATGTCCGTAAAAAACAAAAATAAATCACAAAAACTAGCTATATATCAAAGTAAAAGTGGCGCCATAGAGCTCCGCCAAGATTTTGATAAAGAAACTTTTTGGGCCACCCAAAAAGATCTGTCTATTATTTATGAAAAAGATCAATCAGTGATTTCTCGTCATATCAATAATATATTTAAAGATAAGGAAATAAATAAAAGAAGTAATATGCAAAAAATGCATATTGCAAATTCAGATAAACCAGTAGAATTGTACTCTTTAGATATTATTTTGGCTGTTGGATATAGGGTAAACTCAATTAAAGCCATTGAATTCCGCAAATGGGCTACAAGAATATTAAAGCAACACATTACCAAAGGTTTTACTATTAATCAAAAGATAATAAATAAAAACCGCCAAGAATTTTTGAAGGCAGTAGAAGATATAAAACTATTAAGCAAGGATAATCAAAATGTTCAAACAGAGGATATTTTAGAGTTAATTCAATCATTCTCCTACACTTGGTTTTCTTTGAATAAATATGATAAGAGCTCATTTCCTAAAACAGGTATCAAGAAAAAAATTAATATTACCTCTAAGGAGTTATATCAAGGATTGGCTAAACTTAAAAAGGAGTTAATTGGTAGGGGAGAGGCTAGTGAAATTTTTTCTCAAGAAAAAACCTCTGGAAATTTAGAGGGAATAATTGGAAATGTTTTTCAGGCTGTTTTTGGCCGAGAGGTTTATACTACTATAGAAGAAAAGGCAGCTCATCTTCTTTATTTCGTAATAAAAAATCATCCTTTCAATGATGGGAATAAAAGAAGCGGAGCTTTCGCTTTTATTTGGTTTTTAAATAAGGCTAAGTTTAATTTTAAAGACAGAATTAATCCAGAATCTTTAGCTACTCTTACCATACTTATAGCCGAATCTAATCCAAAAGATAAAGAAAAAATGATAGGGATTATTTTGTTGTTGCTTGATTTTAAAAGATAACATACAGTTAGCTAAGGGGCGGAGTAAATTAAACAGGTTCTAATATCCTATAGTATTTGGAGCGAGCTTGACAAAAGTATATCAATGTGATATTATTTTTTAATAGTTAAAATTATTGTTGAACTTTAAAAATTTTAAAAATGGGATATAAATCTGAAACTGAAAGTATTCGTATAGCTCACAGTGAGGCTACTCATTACATATTAACTGGACTTAATGTCGCTATTCACGTAAGAGGCGGTTCTTGGCTAATTGCCCAGATATTCATTGATTTAATTACTGCTCGTAAACAGGCTGATGTTTTGAAGTGTTGGCTTGGAACCGTAAGTCATTTTAAGAGACTGGTTAAGGAGGGTGACTATAATATCAGTAATATTGTGGATAGATGTTGGGATTTGAAAGAGGACCCTGAATATTTCTTCGGTTCTCTAATAGCGCTTCGAAATAGTGCAATTAAAAAGGAGGGCGATAGCATATTTAATTATTTATTGATTGAGAATGATATCGAGCATTTGACTCTGCAAAGGGATGCAAATATTCTCTCAAACTGGTTTTCTTTCTTTATTAATAGCGTGGAGCACTATGATGATCCTACTCAAAATGTTGTCAATATACTTCTTCAACTAAAGGATGACTCTTTTGAGGAGTATCAAAGATTGGAAAGTCTGATAATAGATTACTACAAACAAAAAGGTTTAGAGGCGAATAAAGATAATGGAGATCTTAAAATTAAAACCAAAAATGGATATATCTCTTTTATTTTAACGCCAGAGGCTACAAATAGGAAGTATGTATACTTTTTTATGAATGAAGTGACATATCAACGCTAGCGTGGCTCAATTGATATTGCCGATTGTGAATAACATTCGGCTTTTTTATACAAAAATGTAGTATAAATTTTTTCCCAGTGTTTATATTATAAATCGATACAGGGGCAGGGTGGGGGCTACCCCTTAGCTAAAAACAGTAGTGATTTAAGGTGTGGGATAAACTAAACGGGTTTCAATATCCTCCAACGCTCGGAGCAAAATTTTAAACCATATTTTACAATGGTTATTTTTTTTACCTTTGTAGAAGTTCGAACCTAAATATATAGTGATACTCACTGTGGGGGAAACGATAACTTTCCTAAACCATTGCTTTTTTTGTTCGTTAATGGTAGATTTTAGGTAAATATATAGCTTTTTGACAATAGTTTTATTGGTTTCCAGAGTAGATTTGCGTCTTTTGTGGTAACCAATAAAATTTTTAATTATGAAAATAAAAACAGGAAAGACAAGAATAGTTTTTCTTGTCGATAATTTTGCAATTAAAATTGCAAAACCACGTTTCATAAGATTGTTTTTTAGGATACTTTCTTTTTATTTTGTATCTAAAAGAAGTAGAGATGGATATTATAAAACATACGGTAGACCTTCTTTTAATTCATTTAAAAGATATGCATTATATAGTTTTTATGCAAATTTAAATGAATACAATTATTCAAAAAAATTTAATGATCCAGATATCATGCCTGTGATCAAGAAATATATATTTGGATGGATAATTGTGCAATATAAAGGGGAGTCTTTTAAAAACAGTTTTGTGAGCCCTTTTGAAAATATAAAAAACAGAAAGCTGTCTCCAGAAACGACAGGACTACATCAGTACTGTTTTTTTAATGGAAGATATCTCATAGTTGATTATGGGGACGATTCAACTATAGAAGATTTAATAAAGACAAGACACCTGCGGTAATCCAATGGTGTCTTTTTATTTTCTACTTAATATACTCATTCGAACATTATCCCACGTTCGGAGCAGAGATAAAAGATCTAACTTCATTAGGTCTTTTTTTGTACCCTGAATAGTAATTAGAACCCATTACTAACTATTGATTTTTTAAATAATCTATGTTAATTTAATAAATCACATTAACAATTTATAACTAAAAATAGGAGGGATATGAGTTTAGAAATTAGCACAGTTCTTCCGGATATCAGCGGTTTAATTTTGAAAGGGGACGAAGAATCTATCCTCAGTCTTAAAAAAATACTTGAGATAAAATCTCATCTATTTATCACTTTCGGAGATATTAAGGATATCGGTGAATCAAAGGAAATGCAAATAAATTTTCCGACCGCTACTCGTGAAGCAGTTAAAATGATTCTTATTGATTTTTGTTGTTAGTATTTGAGCTAAAAAATACTAACCGTTTTAACATTTCCGCTCTATAAAAGAGCGGTTTTTTAATACCAATCTTACTTTAGGCCCAGATTTAAAAGATTTTTTTGATTATTTTTTTATTTCAAATAACGATAGAATCCCGAGCTTTTTCTTCCTTAAATCCAATTTTACTGTTTTAGGCACATACATTTTGCACTTTAGCTAAAACCTCATTTGGACTGAGGCCGTCTAAGGAGCAATGTTCTAAATTATTATAATTTTGGTTCCATTTTTTAATAGCTCTTTTTAATTCTAATA